>CAKTOB010000005.1 GCA_934589525.1 uncultured Oscillospiraceae bacterium
GAAATCACCAGTTCACAGCCCTCCTTGTCAAAGAGGCTGTCCAGACGTTCAACCAGAGTCTTGGTGATGTAGCAGATACAGCTGCCTGTCAGTTCCGAGGCATTGCAGCCGGAAAGAGCGGCCAGTTTGTGATCTGCCAGACTTTGCTGCCCCAAGTCATTGCTGATCATGGCGGCTTTGCCGTGGTGGGCAGAAAAGAATCTGGTCAGGGCCATCATGGTGGTGGTTTTTCCGGAGCCTAAGAAGCCGCTGAATACCGCAAACTTTTTCATGTGAGAACCCCCGCTCTATCTAATATTTCCATACATTTTTCATAGGTTGCGGCAATAATACCCGGACAATACTGCACTTTTTTTGCGGGGCTGATGCCCACAATGTCCCGGCAGTCTGTTGCCTGAAATTCCTCCTCTGCCCACTCAACAAACCACTGGGTAAACTCTGCCAGGGCCGCCTTGTGGGCCGGATGCTCATAGGCGGCATCCTCCGGCTTTCCTGTAAAGTAGGAGATCATGCAGCAGCCCGCCGGCATACAGCCGCAAAGATAGCCGCTGCCGCCAATGCCGCCGTTGAGTCCCTGCATACTGCGGACAAAGCCGGGATTTTCCTCAGAAAAGGTTTCCATCAGCAAAATGGCCAAAATCTGTCCGCAGGCGTAGCCGCTGCGGCTCAACTCCAAAATCCGTTCTTCCAGGTCCATTGGCTCACATCCTTTCGCATACGAACAGCACATAGCTGATGTGCTTTCCCTTGGGCGCGCATACATGTTCCTGGGTCCATAGGGCTTCCAGGTAGTATTCCCTCCAAATATCCGTCAAATCTTCCAGGTGCCGCACCGCAAAGCCTGCCTGGCGGCACCGGTTCAGCAGCTCGACCACGTCCTCGGTCACATCCGAAAATACCAGCTTGCCGCCGGGGCCCAGGAGCCTTGCCGCCTCTTCAAGAGCTCCCGGCACATTGCCGCTGACATAGAAGCTGCACTGGCTGAGAATACCGTCAAAGGAAGCTGCTTCCCAGGGGGTATGGAGAAAATCGCCGGGTTCTACGTCCCCTCCCCGGGGGCACAGGTCCATACCCCGGGCTTCATATCCAAGCTCCCGCAGAAGCCTGACCCCTGCCCCGTCACCGGCGCCCATATCCAGCCAACGGCTGCCCCGGGGCAGAAAGGAGAGTTCGATCATATAGCGGCTGTGTTCCAGGCCGCCGGGATGGCCCTGCATTATTTATCCTCCAGGGCTTTCTCCACAGAAAGCACCTTGCCCAGGGCCAATTCCTCAGGGACGTAAATAAAGCCGCACTTGGGACACACCGGAAGCTCCACGGGAAAGCCGTTGTCCAAATACATGAACTTTGCCTTTCCCTTTTCCAGCTTACATTGACATTTGAGGCACAGGAGTTTTCCCTCCGGGTCGATGGTATAGTAGTTTTTATCTGCCATGGCGTTCTCCTTACTCCCGGTTTACAATGTTCATCCGGTGGCTGTAAGCCCTATGCACCCGGTAGCCCCCTTCAATGGGCTGGTAGCGGACCCAGAAGGTCACATTGCCCAGGCGAAGACTGGTCAGGCGCAGGCCGGTTTCTTCGTCCAAAATGGCCTGACCGGTTTCCTGCAAATGCTGAAAAACCTGAACCACATCGGATTTTAAAATCATCCGGTCATCCATCATGGTTTCCGCCTCCGGGGTGTATTCGATCACAAATTCCGGCTCCATTTCCGGCACCTCCTGGTTCCAAATCTGCTTCATCAGGCCGTATTTTAACTCCAAACGGTTTTTCCGCTTGGCACTGATGTCCGGGCAGTTGTCCGCCGGGGTGTTATAAACCAGCTCCAGCAGGTGCATGGACCGGCGGCCCTGGCGGGCGAAGCGGTCCCGACAGGCCATGCAGTAGCTTAAATAGGGCAAATCCGACCGCTCCAGGCACTGGACAGTCATTTCATTTGCCACCTCTCGGTTGGCGTATTGGGTCAGGCCACCATAGCCGCAGCAAGGAGCCCGATCTCCCTCATAGGGTGTTTGGGTCACCTGACAGCCCAGTTCTTCCGCAATGCGGCGAATGGAATCCTGGGTCTGCCGGTCTCCCCGGGCACCGCAGCCGTCATGGACCGCCACAGGCCCGCAAAACTGCCCATGGGGCGGCAGACCGATTTCTTCCAGAACTTCCCAAATTCCCCGAACCTGTTGGCCCTGACCGGTAAGCTGCTTTTTACAGGTGGGGCAGCCCGCAATGACCACCGGATTTCCAAGGCTTTGAAGCTGCTCCCGGAGAAAAGCCACGGTGTCATCGTAAAGCTCATATCGGCCCGCCCAGTCGCAGATGGCACCGCAGCAGCCCAGCATCAGAGCAACGCCCCCTTGGAGGCGGCCGCACAAGTCCAGGTAGGCCGCCTGCACTGCCTGGGGGGCAATGGCGGAAGCCTGGCAGCCGGGGAAAAAGACATACTTACAGGTCGTAAAGCCCGGCTGAGGCAGAGCCAAAAAGGCCTCTGTGTTGGAAAAGAGCATGTCCATCAGTGCAAACTCATGGGGGGCCAAGGGCATTTTCCCGGTGGTGACCATGTTTCTCCGGGCGATCAGACAAACCTCTGCCATGTCATACCCGTTGGGACACAGGACGCTGCACTGGCCACAGAGGGAACAGGCGTTAATGGGCTTGTTCATCATATGGTCCCCCATGATGATGGAAACATTGTTGTAGATTTCCCGGGTCAGGACCCGGGGGAATTTTTTATAATGGCGCAGATAAGCACAGCCCTTGATACATTCCTCACACCGGCACTGGATGCACCGGGCCGCTTCCGCGATGGCTCCTTCCCGGTCTGTGCAGGCAATGCGCTTGCTGGGGGCGACTCCCTCCAGGGAGGTATAGAGCTTGGTTTCCACGCTGCCCTCCTGGCCCCGGGTATTGGCGGGGTCCAGCTTTTGGGCCATGCGGTCTACGGAAAGGGCCGCTTTTTTAGCAGCGAAGGCCGCGCCAAGGGTCCCCTGCCAGGGGCCGGTAATAAGATTTCTCTCCCGGCAGACCATCAGCGCTTCTTCCGCATGATCTTCCGGAAAAAGGGCTCTGAAAACATCAAAGGAAGCGCAGACCAAATCGTATTTTCCCGCCTCCTGCCGGAAACCATCCTCCGGCTCGGCGTTCCAGAGGAAGCGGACATCCAATCCGGACACATCCGCCTCCGCCCCCTGGGGGACCTTGGGCAGGACCTGGGTCAGCAAGGCTCCGGCATCGCTCTGGGAGAGATAGAAGGTCACAGGGTACATTTTCTTGCTCAATTCCCCGGCCAAAAACAGGGTAAACAGGTCCGCTCCGAAAATGGCAACGGTCTTGGTCTTTTTCCGCAGCAGTCCCCTGCCCTTTCCCCGGCTGCCATAGGAAACGGCGGCGGCTTCCAGCTCCCCCAGGGCAATGCCCTCACCCAAGGAACAGAGTTTGCATGTTCCTTCACAGGGCGCTTCACACAGGGCCGATAGGATATGGGGCAAGGGAGTGATTTTTTCGTAAAGCCCCAGGGCCTTGTCAAAATTCCCTTGGGCGATGGCCTGGGTCATGGCCTTGGCATCCAGCTTCAGCGGGCAGGCGGCACTACAGTAAGCGGGCTGTTCGTGGACGCACAGATGCTCCCTGGCCTCCAGTTCCTCTTTGGTAAACATCCGCTTTTGCCGGTAAACATGGGTCGAAGCCCGTTCTTTCAGGATCATTGCGTCGCCTCCTCAGAAATGGCCAATAGAGAGGCGGTCCCCCGCCTCTCCATTGCAGCACAGAAAATCAAGTGTTAAAACGTATATTCTACTTAGTTTTGAAGCTCTTTCAGAGCGGCCAGAACCACTTCCGGCAGAGCGGGAACACGGGTGATCCGGGCGCCGGTGGCATTGTAAATGGCGTTCAGGATGGCAGGATGCGGTGCATCCAGAGGTGCCTCGCCGCAGCCGGCGGCACCATAGGGGCCTTCGGGACGGTAGGTTTCCACATAATGCAGCTCGATGTCATCAGGAACATCCTTGGGATAAGGAATACCGCAGCCCTTCAGGCTTGTATGCTTGGTCAGGTCATCAAAGTCCTCGGTAAGCGCCAGGCCGATGCCCTGGGCCAAACCGCCGTAGAAGTTGCCGTCTACCAGCAGCCGGTTCATAATGGTGCCTACGTCTGCCACGCAGGTGAACTTCTCCACGGTGACCTTGCCGGTCTTCGTATCCACGCAGACCTCCGGCAGGAACAGGGTGTACATGTATACGGAGAAGGGATCGCCCTGGGCGGTGGCCTGGTCCACAGGATGGTCGGCGCAGTAGGTGGCGACCCACTGGCCCTGCACCTTGGTGTCAATGCCGTCAGCGACCATTTCGTCATAGGTGCGGTAGGTGCCGTCGTCCTTGCGCATGGCGGTGAGCAGGTTCTCCGCTGCCAGACGGCAGGCGTTTCCGGACATGACCTGGCTGCGGGAGCCACCGGCGGGGCCGGAGTTGGGGGTGATCTTGGTGTCGTTCATGACAAGGCGGATCTGCTCCGGACGGATGCCCGCCTGACGCAGGGTCTCATGGGCGGAAACCAGCATGCCCATATCCGCGCCCTGGCCGTGATCCTCCCAGGAGGCGTACATGGTGACGCTGCCGTCGGGGTTCAGCTCCGCATAAGCCTGCGAGGAGTCCACGCCGTCCAAACCGCAGCCGTAAACACCGGAGGATACGCCGATACCGTACTTGAAGCGGCCGTCGGAGGCGGCGTTCTTTTCGGCAACACGCTTCTTGGCGGCTTCATAAAGCGGACGGGCCTGCTTGTACATCTCTTCCAGGCAATAGACATCGGGTTTGTAGCCTGTGGGAATGGTAGAACCCTCGGATTCCTTGTAGCAGTTCAGCTCCCGGATGTCAAAGGGGTCCATGCCCATCTTGGCCGCCAGAACGTCAATGGCGATTTCAGAACCCATAAAGGACTGGGGAGAGCCGTAGGCACGGAAAGCGGAACCCCAGGCGTGGTTTGTAAAGACGGTGGTGCTCTTATTGCGGATGGTGGGAATATGGTAGCCCGCACCCACAAACTGGCTCAGCCGGTGGGTCAGCAGGTCGCCAAACTCGGAGTAGGGACCGTGGTCTACGTAGTTGTCGCCCCACAGGCCCAGAAGCTTGCCCTTTTCATCGGCGGCCAGCTTGATGTGCATGAAAGCGGGGCTGCGCTTGCCGGTGTAGGTAATGTTCTGGAACTGATTGAATACCAGGGACACGGGATGGCCGGTGATCTTGGCGGCAACGCCCAGAATGGCCTCGTTGGTGGGAGAGAACTTATAGCCGAAGGTACCGCCGGTGTGGTTCTGGACCAGACGCAGCTTCTCCATAGGAACACCGATGCCGTCAGCGATCATGGGCATATGCAGGTGAATGCCGATGGACTTGGAATGTACGGTGAGCATACCGTCCTCATCGATATAGGCATAGCCGCAGTCGGGCTCCAGGTGCAGATGGGGCTGGCGGGAGCAGTAGGACTCAATTTCCACCACGTTGGGGGCGGAATCAAAGTCAAAGTCCGGGCCCTTGATGCAGTTGGTTTCATAATAGGCATTGGGAATGCCGGGATGGATCTCAATGGCGTCCTCCGCAATGGCATCCATGGCGTTCATGTAGGCGGGCAGCTCTTCAATGTCCACCTTCACCGCATCGGCGGCGGCTCTGGCGTGGGCCTCGGTGTCGGCGGCCACAATGGCAATGGCGTCACCGAACTGGAAGATCTTTTCGTCACACAGAACGGGACGCTCCCAACCGTCGGTTTTGTTGTTGAGCGGCAGCATGACCAGACCGTTGATGCGGTTCTTGCCACCGGCAGCCACAATATCCTTGGCGGTAATGATTTGGAATACACCGGGCATTTTTTCGGCTTCGGAGGTGTCAATGCCCTTAATATTGGCGTGGCTGACCTTGGCCTGGACCAGGGCCAGACGGAGGGTATCGGCTGGCATCTTCAGAGCGTCGTCTGCGCCAAAGTCCCAGGTGCCGGTGACCTTCTGGGCGGCAGAGGGACGGATGTACTTGGTGCCGACAATGGAATCTTCCGTAGGTTTAAAGACCAGATCCTCCTTGGTGATTTCCCCACGAATGACCCGGGCGGCATCCATGACCGCGTCAATGAGGGGCTTATAGCCGGTGCAGCGGCAGAGATTCCGGTTCTTCTGGAACCAATCTCTTACCTCCTCCCGGGTGGGAGCGGGGTTGTTGTCCAGCAGCACCTTGGCAGTCATAATAAAGCCGGGAGAGCAGAAGCCGCACTGGGCGCAGCCGTGGGCCATCCAGGCCACCTGCAGCGGGTGCATATCGGAAATGGTGCCGATGCCTTCAATGGTGGTGATCTGTGCGCCGTCCTTCAGACGGCTGAGTTTGGTGAGACAGGAACGGGTGACCTTGCCGTCCACAATGACGTTACAGGCGCCGCAGTGACCTTCGCCGCAGCCAATCTTACAACCGGTCAACAGCAGACGCTCCCGCAGGAACGAAGCCAGCGTTTCGTTTTCCTCAACCAGGACGGAACGGGTAATGCCGTTGATTACAAATGTTCTTTTGATCATAATGCTGAGACCTCCCCTTTTTTTGCTGCAAAGCCAAACTATTTGTGTGTACCGCAGGGATCTTTGTCAGGTCCGTTTCCGGTCAGATCCTGCAACCGCTGCATACCGCGGGCGGTGTAAAAAACCAGCTGGGACAGGCTTCCGTCCAGGTTTTCCCCCCGCAAAACCAGGGTGTTGGCGGTTTCCAGATAGTCAATAGGCAGGGTCCTGCGGTAGGTCTTCCCGCTTACACTGTCTGTGACCTCTAAAGTGACCTCCCGGGCGGAGATTTGAAAGACATCCTCGTTCATGGTTTTTCACCCCCATTTGAGAACGCGATATGTACAACTTTTACAATTTCATTATAACTTATAAAGCGTAAGATGTACAACATGCAATATTTTATAAGTCGTAGAAAAAAGGAGGGAAATATTGTGCAAGGCTCCTAAAAAATATTGACAAATTTTGAATGGATTTTTAGAAACTCTCTTCTATTTTTGTCCAGGGTTTGGGCAAGACCAGGCTCACGCAGCTGTCACATAGCGGGACTCCGGCCAAAGGGTGCCCCAGCTCCACCCCATAATTTTCAAGGGCCTGACGGACACCGGGAAGGTTGGGATTTCCCCAGTCGTGAAGTAGCAGGAATCCTCCGGGGTTCAGCCGGGGCCAGAAATACCGGAGGCCCTCCAGGGTGACTGTGTAAAAATCCCCGTCCAGGGATACAAGGCAAAACCGCTCCTCGAGACCCCGGAGAGACCCGGGGAAAAAGCCGGGGTAGATTCTTGCCTGCTCTGGGTAAGGCAGGGCCTTCAGAACCGTTTCCGGGTCCGTATTCCCGTGGGCTTGCTGAAAGGCTGGGCCCGCCCCGGCCAATTCGTCAAAGCCCTGAAAGCTGTCAAACAGATAGAGCTCTCGCTCCGGCAACAGGCGGTTGATGCACCCGGCAAAGAAGCCCCGGTAGACGCCCAGCTCCGCGGCGGCACCGGGAACCTGTGACACCTGGCAGCAGAGCAATTCCAGCGTAGACAGCCGCACATAGTCCCCTGCCAGCGCCTCCGGTGGGAGTTGAGGCGCACGCAGTTTTCCGGGGACCGGGATCACCCGGTATTGCGGAAGGAGCTTTTCCAGCACTTCTTTTCCAAGAATATCCTCCGCCACGGTGCAGTTCCGGTTTCGGTCCTCCAGAACACAGCTGTCCTTCAGATACAAAATCCTGCTTTCCGGCAGACCAATTTCCCGGCAGGTCTGGGCCACAGCCTGGGCATGGCGGGTGGTCACGATCATCAGGCTGCACCGGGTAATGTCCAGTTCCCCGGGGCGGCAGACTGGTTTTCCCATAAACATGGTACTGCGGGGAACGGTTTCCACAAAACCGTCGATGTCGGAAACCGGCAGGACGCTGTCCAGCAGCTCCGCCGCACCGCAGCCGGTACCCCATAGATAGATGCCCATGGTTGTGGCCCCCTTTCGTCATACATCCATTATATCGGATTTGCACAATTATTCAAGAAAAAATTCAAAAGTGTATTTACAAAAAGCACAAATTGTCGTATAGTAAATCTAAGCAAATTCATTTTGATTGTAATTCGCTCTCCAAAACGGTACAGGAGGTGGGAAATTTGCAAAACGCAGCCCTGATTTTGGCGGCGGGAATGTCCTCCCGAATGGGGGATTTTAAGCCCATGATGAGCATCGGCTCCATTTCCGTTGCCCAGCGGGTGGTGGCGACCTTCCATCGGGCAGGGGTAGACAAAATCGTCATGGTCACAGGCTTCAATGCCCCCATGCTGGAACGGCACCTGTCCGACAACGGCATTATCTTTTTAAGAAACGAGGATTACCGCCAGACCCAGATGTTCGATTCCGTAAAAATCGGCCTGAGCTATCTGCAAGACAAATGCGACCGGGTGCTGCTGACCCCTGTGGACGTACCCCTCTTTACCGCCCAGACCGTGGAAAAGCTCCTGTCCTCCGGCGGAGCCCTGGCCTGTCCCCGGTGCCAGGGGGCCACAGGCCACCCCATCCTCATTGGAAGCGCCCTGATCCCCACCATTTTGGCAGACTCCGGGGACCGGGGACTGCAAGGGGCTATGGAGCGGTGTGGAGAGGTGCTGTGTCTGGTAGACGTTGACGACCCGGGAACCCTCAAGGATGCGGATACCCCCGAGGATTTTTCCGCCCTGCTGGCCTATCACAATTCCCAACTGGTGCGTCCCGTTGTCAATGTCTCCCTGGACCGGGAGTTCACCTTCTTTGACCGCAGGCTGGCCATGCTTCTGATGCTGGTGGACGAGACCCACTCCGTAAGAGCTGCCGGACAGCGGATGCAGTTCAGCTATACCAGCTGCTGGAACATGATCAAGGCTCTGGAAAGCCAGCTGAACTATCCCCTGCTGCAGCGAGCCCAAGGCGGAGCCAAGGGAAGCCAAAGCTGGCTGACCCAGGAGGGAAAACGGTTTTTGGAACGGTACAGCGCCTATGAGCAGGCGGTAAAAACCTATGCCGACTCCATTTTTGAAGACTACTTTGAAGGGCTGTTTGAATGAAACGCCGTTTGTTTTTGACCGGGCCCATTGGCTGCGGGAAAAGCACCGCCATTGCCCAGGGGCTGGGTGACCGCCGGGGGGCATTGGGAGGATTCGTCACCCTCCGGGAGGGCCCCGCCCACCGGCCCCAGCGGTTTTTTCTGGAAACCGCGCAGGCCCGGGAGCGGACGGTATTTTTGGATTTGACAGGAGAAAAGCCCTGCGTAGACCTGTCGGCCTTTTCCGGTCTGGGGGTCCGGAGCCTTCAAACAGGCCCCCTTCTTTTAGATGAGATCGGCGGTATTGAGCTGCTGTGCCCTGAATTTTTAGAGGCGCTGGAGGATGCCCTGACCGGCGAGATCCCGGCCATTGGGGTCATCAAAGCTCCGGAGTCCAGTCTGACCCTGGCCCGGTGTTTGGGACTTACAGAGCAATACCTTGCCGCCGCTGACCGTCTGCGCCGCCTGTTGGAGCAGAATGACCGGACAGAGATTTACACCTGCGGAACGTTTGACCCCCAGGCCCGGGCGCTGACAGAGCTGTGGGCACGGGAATATCTATGGCGTTGATATAGAAACGTACAAGGAGGAATAGGCCCATGACAAAAAAATACCGGCGCACGGTCTGGCTCCTGGGCCTGGGGCTGATCGCAGCCATGGCCGCCTCTGTGACTCTGGGGCGCTACCCCATTGCCCTGGGGGACCTGCTGAAAATTCTGGGCAGCCGTTTCGGCCTACCCATCGCCAAGACCTGGACTGTTCAGACGGAGGTGGCCCTCATCAACATCCGGCTTCCCCGGGTGGTCCTCAGCGTGTTGGTGGGCGCCTGCCTTGCGGCGGCGGGGGCCTGCTATCAGGGGGTCTTTCAGAACCCCATGGCCTCCCCGGACATTCTGGGGGCCTCCGCAGGAGCGGGCTTTGGGGCAGCGTTGATGATTTTGCTTGGCATGTCCAATGTGTTCATCACCCTGGGGGCCTTTGGGTGCAGCCTGCTGACCGTAGCCCTGGTGTTTGCGGTAAGCCGCCACGCCAAAGGAGAGCGGATCTTGGGGCTGGTGCTGTCGGGCATTATGATCTCCTCCCTATTCCAGGCGGGCACCTCTTTTTTGAAGCTGGTGGCAGACCCCAATAACCAGCTGCCCCAGATCACCTATTGGCTCATGGGCAGCCTCTCCGGGGCCAAGTGGGGAGAAATTCGTTTTGTCATTCTGCCCATGCTCGCTGGGCTTCTGCCCCTGCTGCTGCTGCGCTGGCGGCTGAATGTGGTGACCATGGGCGATGACGAAGCCTTGGCCATGGGCGTGGATGCGGGAAAGCTGCGGCTCATCATGGTGGTATGCTCCACCCTGGTCACCGCCTCGGCGGTATCCGTCAGCGGCACCATCGGCTGGGTGGGCCTGGTCATCCCCCATATGATGCGGCGGCTGGTGGGCTCGGACTATCGGTATCTCATGCCCGCCTCCATGCTGGGCGGCGGCATCTTCCTGCTATTGGTAGACAATATTTCCCGGGCCGCCACGGCATCGGGCATCCCCATCGGCATTCTGACCGCCTTTGTGGGCGCGCCCTTTTTCCTTTGGCTCATTACAGGAAGGGGGGAGCGCTATGCCGATTGAAGTAAAGGATCTGAGCTTCTCCTACGGGAAACGGCAGGTTCTGCAAAACATCAGCTTCCGGGTGGACGAAGGCGAGTTTCTGTCCATTCTCGGCCCCAACGGCGTGGGAAAAAGCACCCTGTTCCGCTGTATGCTGGGCCTGCTCTCCGGATATTCTGGAACCGTACTTGTAGACGGTGAGGACATCCGCCATATTTCCGTCCAGGAGCGGGCCAAACGCATTGCCTACATCCCCCAGAGCAGCGACCCCACCTTCCATTTTAGCGTGGGCGACGTGGTCTTAATGGGCACCACCAGCGGCCTTTCCGCTTTCCAGACCCCCGGCAAAAAAGCCCTGGAGCGCCGGGACTGGGCCATGGAGAAGGTGGGCATTTCCCATCTCACCGAGCGCTGCTACCACAGACTCTCAGGAGGCGAACAAAGGCTTGTAATGATTGCCCGGGCGCTTGCCCAGGACGCCCCCATTTTGATGCTGGACGAGCCCACCGCCAATCTGGACTTTGGTAATCAGCTGCGGGTATTGCAGCAGATCCAGTCCCTGGCCAAAGAGGGCTATACCGTCATCCAGACCACCCACCATCCGGAGCAGAGCTTCCAGTTTTCCACCAGGATCCTGGCCATTCAGGCAGGTCAGATCTTACAGGACGGCTCCCCCCGGCAGGTGCTGACCAGGGAAAATATGGAAAAACTCTACCATGTGGATGTGGAAGTGGTCAGTCTCATGGACGATGAGGCAAGAATTTGTATTCCAAAACTCAAAAAGGAGTGTTGAAAATGAAAAAAACGACCGTATGGATTATGGTTCTGACCCTGCTGCTGGGACTGCTCTCCGGCTGCGGAACCACGGCACAGCCTGCCCCCACCGAAACTGCCCCGGCGGCTCCTACCACACAGGCCCCGCCCCAGGAAACCACCCAAGCCCCCACGGAATCCCAGACCCAGGAATTTACCGATGACGTGGGCCGCACCGTGACCCTGCCGGCGGAAATCACCGCCATTGCCATTTCCGGACCTTTGAGCCAGGTATACATTCTGCCTTTGGCGGGGGATATGCTGGTAGGTGTCAGCAATGTCTACGCCAAAGAGCAGGAAAAGTTTTTGCCGGACTATCTGACCCAGAAAACCGAAATCGGCCAGCTCTACGGCGGCAAGGCCACACTGAATCTGGAAGGGCTGCTGGCGGCTGATCCGGACGTGGTCATTGACATCGGCCAGCCCAAGAAGAGCATGAAGGAGGACCTGGATGGGCTGACTGCCCAGACCGGCATTCCCTTTGTCCATGTGGATGCCACCGTCGCCACCGCAGCCCAGGCCTACCGGACCCTCGGCAAGCTCTTGGGACGGGTTGACCGGGCAGAAGAAATTGCCCAGTGGTGCGAGAACACCTACAGCCGGATGGAAGCCATTATGGAAAAGGTGGATGCAGACAACGCCCGGAAGACCATTCTCTACTGTCTGGGTGACAAGGGCACCAACGTCATGGCCGAAGGCTCTTTCCATGGGGAAACCGTCGATATGATGGCCAAGAACATAGCCAGCCTGGATGAAGTCAGCTCCAGCGGCAACGGCAATGAGGTGGATATGGAGCAGCTGCTTCTCTGGAATCCGGAGGTGCTGGTCTTTGCCCCGGAAAGCTGCTATGACACCGTGGCCACAGACCCCCAGTGGAGCCAGATGCAGGCGGTTGCCAACAAGCAGTATTATAAGACCCCCTACGGCCCCTATGGTTGGCTATCCTCTCCCCCCGCCGTCCAGCGTTACTTGGGCATGCTGTGGCTGGGTGCGGTGCTGTACCCGGAGTACATTGATTACGATCTGCAAACCGAAGTTACGGAATACTATAAGATGTTCTACGGCTGCGAGCTGACAGACGAAATGTATCAGGACCTGATGAAGGACGCACTGTGATCACAAACCCCCGGGATCAAAAATCCCGGGGGTATTTATATCGTTCAGAAGAAGAATTTCCGCTCTACGGTTTCCCGGGCGGGGCGGCAGATGCCCAGGAAAATCAGGGCACCGCCCATTAAAATCAGGGCCACCATGGGATACCAGGACCAGCCGATGAATTTGGAAAAGTGGAAGGTCAGGAGCATTAAAAACTCCATCAGAGGCAAAAATGCCCCCAGGGCAATGAGGGCCCCTCCAAAGATGTAGGCCGCCCCCCGGTGGAGATAGCGCAGCAACGCCACCACGGTGGTTACCAGCAGCCCCAAAAATCCCACCACCGGGAAGGCAAAGCTCAAAAACCAGCCGCCCTGTATAGAAAGGTCGATATAGAGCACATAGACCCCAACGGCCCCAAAGGTGCAGGGCACAAAAATCACCGGATTGGGATTCCGGAACCACAGCGGCAGGATGGCTGCAATATAGAATAGCAAAATCCCGCCTACCGCATAACCGGACCAGGTAATGGCATGGTTAAACTGGGCATCGCAAATCAGCGTCACCAGAATGGGCACCAGCAGCATAATGGTCAGGGTGCCCAATAAGGCCTTTCCACCGGCCTTGGCCTGGGGATACCGGTCCATGGGATATAAAAGCTTCCCCTCCTGCCGCACCAGCTCCGGATGATAGGGCACCGTGCCGCACAGGGGGCACTTTTTTTCGCTGTCAGCCAGCTTGACACCGCAATTGATACAATACATTTTTGTTCACCTCACACTCGTGAATTGGTCTGGACTTCCGCACCCAGACCCAATTCCCGCAGCACCCGGAAGAAATGGGCCTCCAGCTGAGGCTCCCGGATCTTCCGGGTAAAATTCACATACAAATCCGTCCCAAAGGACAGTATCCCACAGTTCTGGGGGGCCGTTGCCTGGGCGCTGAGAATAAAGTCCATGCGCTCTACATAGGGAAGCATTTCCTTCGGAAGCTCCACCTTACCAAGATTGGACATGCAAAGACAGGCCTTTCTCTCCCCAATGGCATCAAACACCGCCTTCATGACCATGTTCTTGACAAACAAGGGCATGACCCGCAGCAGCAGCATTTTTTCACTGCTGACGTTGGCGGCAATGCGGCTGCTCATGACCTTGGGGGTCACATCCAGGCCCATCCGATGGTTGATGGCCTGGCAGATCTCCGCAAAGTTGTACCGCCCCAGTCTGGGGTCGATCTCCGGGGTGGTATAGAGGGCGAAGTTGCGCAGGGTGGTGCTGGGAAAAAGCTTTCGCAGGTTCACCGGGATCTGCACCCGGATGGGGATGCGCTTGCGGATATTGGGCACCTCCTCTTCCTGCATGTTTTGCAGCGCCATCATGAGAACGGCGCAGAGGAAGCCTGTCAGGGTCACGCCATAGCTGTGGGCCTTTTCCAGGGCCGCCTTGGCATCCACGCGGAAACAGGTGATGTTCAAAAATTCTTCTGTTTCCGGAGTACCCTGGGGCCGCCAGGCGTTGTCCTCCCGGCGGCTGGCGTTGACATTTCCGGCATATTTGAGGAAGCTGTCCTCCAGCTCCGCCTCCCGGGGGGCCTCCAACCTTCCAAGGACCCCCTTTTCCGCCGGGATCACCGCCCCGTACTTCTGCTGCAAATATTCCGCCACCAGGGATTTGAGGAACACCAAGCCTCCGTTTCCATCGGTAACGGCATGGAAAAACTCCACCGCAATGCGGCTTTCGTAGACAATGACCCGGAAGGCACAGCGGCGGGCCTCGTGTTTGCTCATTCTGGTCACCGGATAGCTGCTTTCCTGCCGAACCGTCGGAGCTGCCTCCAGCTGCTGAAGGTAGTACCAGAACAGCCCCTTCCGAAGGCAGACACACATGGAGGGGAAACGGCGGACCGTCACATCCAGGGCCGACTGCAATACCCCCACATCCACATTCTCTTTCAAAGACGCGGACAGGCGAAATACATTGCTCCAGCTCTGCCGCAGGGCTGCGGGGTAGATTTTGGCCGCGTTGTCCAGCCGCATCCAGCGAAGCTTCCGCTCCCGGGAAAGATACCGGGTCAGAAAGCCGTTGATCTTCTCCCAGTCCTCCCGGTCCTCGCTGAGTCCGTAGAGCACATAGGCATGCCAGCGGCCGGGACGGATAAAGAGTTGGCAAGGGACCCCCGCCAGCTTTAAAGCCGCCGCCATATTCTCGGAATCGCTTCGGAGAATCTCGTCTCCCCCCGCAAGGATGAGCGTCGGGGGCAGCCCTCGAAGATTTCCAAACAGCGGCGACACCAAGGGATTCTCCGGCGCATCCGAATAGCACCGGGCATAGAAGGCCAGCTGTTCTTTGGAAAGGGACACATCCTTTGTTTCATTGTATCCGTAGCTCTCCCCGGAGCCGGTCAGGTCCGTCCAGGGGGAAATGGCCGTGATGCTGCCGGGAAGGGGTTTCCCCTGCTCCTTGAGATGCAGGCACAGGGCAAAGCACAGTCCGCCCCCGGCGCTTTCGCCGCAAAGACTGATTTTAGAAGGGGCATAGCCCTTGCTTAGAAGGTACTCATAGGCGGTGGCCGCATCCTCCAGAGCCGCCGGAAAGGGGTGCTCCGGCGCCAGACGGTAGGCTGCGCAAAAGACCTGGGCCCCGCATTCGTCTGCCAGCACCGATCCAAAACCCAGGGCGTAATCAAGGCCTCCGCAGGTATAGCCGCCGCCGTGAAGATAGAGCACCACCCCGTCCCGCCGCAGGTCCTTGGGCAGGACCCAGGCCCCCCGGAATGCCTCAAAGTCGTGACTTTTCACCCGCACCTGGGCATGGCGGGTGGCCCGCATCAGTTCTCCGATGGCGTTCTGCCCTTTCCTTGTTGTTTCCAGGGAGCAATTTTCCAGCATTGGCTTCATATGGGCCAGCTGTTCCCGAACTGTATTTGCTGATAACTGCATGGTAAGCCCCCATCCGTACTGCCGGGCATCAAGCCCGTTTATGAAAACGTATCTTTGATCCCAAGGCATGGCCGCCCAGGGACCGTCCTACCGATTATAGGGGATAAACGTGAATTTTTCAATATATTTTCCGTATTTTCACAAAAAACACGTCCGCAGAGAATTACATCCCGCAGACGTGTTGTAATATGCCCAATTATTGATAGAACACTTCGTCAATGGTCTTTTCCAGAGCGGCCTGGTCCGGGTAGAATTCCATAAATTCATTCCCTACCTTGGCTTCGCCCTCAATGGTCACAAAGTCTTCGATCTTCGCCTCCATCAGCCGATCCGCCAGCTTCTGGAGCTGACTCACGGTATAGTCGGTCTGGAAGGCATCCCCCAGGCTCAATGTCAGCTTGGTAAGCAGGTCCGGGTCTTCCTTGGCCGCAGCGATCAAACGCTCGATCAGAGCGGACATATACTGCTCCTGCCGCTTCATGCGACTGATGTTGGTCTGGTCTCCGGCACCGTGGCGTCCCCGGACGTAGTTCAGGGATTCCTGCCCCATGAGCGTTACCGTTTCACCCTTGATCAAGGTCTGACTGTCCTGAAAATCATCCAGTACGGTGACGGTGACGCCGCCTACCGCATCATTGACCGTGGGAACAGCATCCATGGTAAAGCTCATATAATGGTCAATGGGCACGCCCAGGAATTTGGACACCACCTTTTTGGCATTGATGCAGCTGTCAGAGCCGCCGCTGCCATAGGTATGGGCCAGAGCCAGCTGACCGGTAAAGGTGCCCGCCTCGTCTCCGAAGACGCCGAGACGGATAATCTCGGTCATGGTATCCCGGTTCAGAAGCAGGGGCGTGCAGACATTCGTATCCTTATCCAGCACCAGCACCAGATTAAAGTCGGACTGCATATCGTTGATATAGGCCCGGCTGTCATCGGGGTACTCATTTTTATCCAATCCCAGAACCAGAATGGTTTCCAGGTTCTCTTTTCGTTTACGGACTTCCTCTGTGGACGGGACAGTGGGTGCTTCCGTTACGGCTGCGGACGTGACCTCCGTAGGGGCCTGCTTTTGTTGGCAGCCGCAGAAAAGAAAAACAGCACTCAAGGCGAGCAAGCCCGCCCTGAGTGCCAGGTAGGAACGATTACTTGTTCTCAACCAGGAACGCAATGGGACCAACGCCGTCCAGCTTTACGTCAACGGTGCCGTCCTTGTTGACCGTCACGTTTTCCAGAGCCAGGGGAACCCACTTGCCGTCAACAAAACGCATGACAACAACGGTGGTGCCTTCCTTGACATCCAGCTTGAAGCTCACGGTAATAGTGGTGCCCTCGGTTTCCAGCAGCTTGGCCACATCTTCGGAAACAGAAACGTTGACCAGGTCACGAACCACCAGGTTCGCCACGGGGACATCGATCTTGGCTTCCTCCAACACGGTCTTCAGCTCGGGAACAGCCTTCTCCAGGGACTCCGCCTTGGCGATGACATCGTAAGCCTTGTCCAGCTCAGCCTTGACCTCGGGGGTCATGTCCTTTGCCGCAACAGACTCAACCTTGATGTCGGAAGCCTTGACCTCGACCTTGGTGCCGTCAGCGGCCACGACCTCAGCGGACTTGGTCACGACGGGGGCATCCTTCTGCGTGACACTGGCAGTAAAGCTATCAGCGAACACAGCCACAGACAGCATGGCAACCAGCAGCACGCAGGATACTACGCGTACAAGATTCTTCATGTTGTTTACCTCACCTTTCTAAAGATTATAGAAATACCGGTTTTCGGTAAATCTACCTATATGTACTGTCAAGCGAATACTCTCGACTTCCATTTTCGCCAAACAGTGGAGCAATCGGTTTCTTCTGTCAGAAGTATCCAATCGCTCTCCTAGCACTATACCATATTCCCCATGGAAAGTCAACACTCCAGCCATAGCCGTTGTATAATTTTCCCGCTGCTTACACGTCGATGACGGAATTGGGAATGATCACGGCGGCGATCAGATAGGCCACGATGCCGGTGCCGCCCATGAGACCCAGAACAGCCCAGACAAGACGGATAATGGTGGGGTCGATGCCAAAGAATTCGCCCAAGCCGCCGCAGACACCGCAGATCATTTTGTTGGTATGGGATTTATACAGTTTCTTGTTCATATTGCTTCCTCCTGTTTATTCTTCTTCATTCTTTAGGATGGCTTCTTGCAGCAACCCCTGAATTTCCCGGTGGATGTCTTCAATGGAGCGCATGGCTCCGTCCCGGCAGCACTCCACGGTTTTCCAGCCCAGATGGTCGGCGCAGAATCGGGCGGCGGCCTGACTTCTACTGAGATACCCCCGGTCTCGCTCGTGGATGTCTTTTTTGCTTTCATCCCCGCTGTAGCGCCGGGTCATCAGCTGCTGGCTGACCTGAGGGTCCACGCTGAGGTAGATCACGAGATCAGGAGACGGAATGCCCAGCTTTTCATATTCAAAGTCAAACAGCCATTTTAAAAAGGGCTCCCACTGCTGCCTGGGAAGCTTGCTGCACTGGTGGATGGCATTGGAGGTGGTGTAGCGGTCCGCAATAATGATGCCCCGTTCGTAATCCCGGCACCAATCCCGCTTAAAGGAGGCGAACCGGTCCACGGCGAAAAAGGAGCTGGCAGCGTAGGCGTTTACATCCTGGGGGTCAGAGCCGAACTGGCCGGACAGATACATTTTCACCAGTGCCGAAGAGTCCGAGCCGTAGTCCGGAAAGGATACCTCCCGAACGGCGACGCCCTCCTGTGCCAATGTCTTTGCCAAAAGCTTTGCCTGGGTGGCCTTTCCGCTGCCGTCCAGGCCCTCAATGGCCAGTAGTGTCTTCTTCGCCATGGCCTTCTCCTCCAATTCTCTTTGGTCCTTTGCCGTATTTTACACGCAACGCTATCATACGCCAAATTTGTAAAAAAATCAAGGACTTCCTTTATTCCACGGAGGTCACGGTATAATCCTCCGCCTCTACCGCCTGCTTTAGATCTGCGTCCGGCACCTCTTTGTCAAGAATCACCAGGGCGGTGCCTGCCTGGTAGTCGGCGGTGGCGGAAACCACCCCGTCAATGGATTCCAGGGCTTTTTGCACCGCGTTCTCGCAGTGGTGGCACATCATGCCCTCAATATGCAGCCGTTTCTCCATGCGTTTTTGCTGCTTTTCCCGGCGCTTATGGTCATGGGCCGTATCGTAGAGCTTGCACAGATTCAGCCGCAGGGCGTTGCTCACCACGCAGAAGCTGGAAAGGCTCATGGCGGCGGCACCGAACATGGGATTTAGGGTCAGGCCCAGGCCCACAAAGCAGCCTGCCGCCAGAGGAATGCCGATGGTATTGTAGAAAAAGGCCCAAAATAGGTTCTCGTGGATATTGCGCAGGGTGGCCCGGCTCAGGCGAATGGCTGCGGGCACATCCAGGAGGCTGCTTTTCATCAGCACCACGTCCGCCGCATCGATGGCCACGTCCGTACCGGCACCGATGGCAATGCCCGTATCCGCCCGGGTCAGGGCCGGGGCATCGTTGATGCCGTCACCCACCATGGCTACCTTGCCTTGGGCTCTCAGGGAACGGATCACCGCCTCCTTGCCCTCCGGCAGGACCCCGGCAATGACCTCATCCACACCGGCCTGGGTACCGATGGCCTGGGCGGTGCGTTGGTTGTCACCGGTAAGCATGACCACCCGGATGCCCATATTCCGCAGCTGGGTGATGGCCTGGGCGCTGTCTTCTTTAATGGTATCCGCCACACAGATCATACCGGCAAACCGGCCGTCCAAGGCAAAGAGCAAGGGGGTCTTTCCCTGCTGGGCAAGCTCTGCCGCCCGGGCCTCCGTTTCCCCCAGAATTGCCGCCTGGGTTTTTACAAAGGCAAGGCTGCCGCCCACCAATTGCTTTCCGTCTAAAAGTGCTTTCAGGCCGTTTCCGGGCAGGGCCGAAAAATCCGTAACAGCTTTAGGCTCAAGCCTCCGGCTGCTGCCCGCCTCCAGAATGGCCTTTGCCAAGGGATGCTCGCTTTTGCTTTCCAGGGACAGGGCCAGCTCCAGCAGGCCTTTTTCAGAGAATTCTCCCTGGGGAATCAGGTCCGTGACCTTGGGGGTTCCCGTGGTGATGGTTCCGGTTTTGTCCAGCACCACGATTTGGGTCTTTCCGGTCTCTTCCAGGGATACGGCATTCTTAAAGAGGATGCCGTTCTTGGCCCCTACCCCGTTGCCCACCATAATGGCCACCGGCGTGGCAAGGCCCAAGGCGCAGGGGCAGCTGATGACCAGCACGGAAATGCCCCGGGCCAGGGCAAAGGCAAAGTCTCGGCCCAAAAGCAGCCACACCAGGGTGGTCACAATGGCAATACTGATCACCCCGGGGACAAATACCCCAGAAACCCGGTCCGCAATTTTTGCAATGGGGGCCTTGGTGGCCGCTGCATCGGAGACCATTTTGATGATCTGGGACAGGGTGGTGTCCTCCCCTACCCGGCTGGCTTCACAGCGCAGAAAACCGGACTGGTTGATGGTGGCGGCGGAGACGGTGCTTCCCGGGGCCTTGTCCACAGGGATGCTCTCCCCCGTCAGGGCCGCTTCATCCACCGCACCGGTGCCTTCCAGCACCACCCCGTCTACGGGAATGCTCTGCCCCGGCCGGACCACAAACACATCGCCCTTGCGAACCTCCCCAATGGGTACCGTCACTTCCATTCCCTGGCGGAGGAGGGTAGCGGTCTGGGGGGCCAGCTTCATCAAAGCTTTCAGAGCATCGGTGGTCTTGCCCTTGGACCGGGCTTCCAGCATTTTGCCCACGGTGATGAGGGTCAGGATCATGGCGGCGGATTCAAAATAGAATTCGTTCATATAGGTCATGACTCCGGCCACATCCCCCTGCATTTGGGCATCGGTCATGGCAAACAGGGCATAGACGCTCCACAGGAACGATGCCGAGGAGCCCAGGGCCACCAGGGAATCCATATTGGGGGACCGATTCCACAAAGCCTTGAAGCCGGAAATAAAGAATTTCTGGTTGATGACCATGACAATGGCTGCCAGCAGCAGCTGGGCCAGGCCCATGGCCACATGGTTCCCCTCCAGGAAGCCCGGCAGGGGCCAGCCCCACATCATATGGCCCATGGATAGATACATCAGCAGCGCCAGAAAGCCCACGGAGGCCATCAGCCGCCTTTTGAGTTTGGGGGTCTCCCGGTCTTCCAGCGCATTTTCCTGGGGCTGGGGCGTTTTGGCGCCCTTTACGGCGGCGCCGTAGCCCGCCTGTTCCACCGCCCGGATAATGGCGCTTTCCTCCGCCGTACCCTCCACGCCCATGGAGTTTGTCAGCAGGCTCACGGCGCAGCTGCTGACCCCGGGCACCTGGTTCACCGCCTTTTCCACCCGGGCAACACATGCGGCACAGCTCATGCCCGTTACGTCAAATTGTTTCATATGCTTCCTCCTGTCTGTTTTGCATGGGAATGATTATTTCATCAGCTTTTGCAGAATGGTCACCAATTCCTCAATGACCTCGTCCTTCCCGGCCCGAATATCCCGGGCAACACACCCCTCAATATGATGGGCCAAAATTTCCTTATTAAACGCATTCATGGCGGCGTTGACGGCGGCGGACTGGGTCAGGATGTCATAGCAGTAGGCATCCCGCTCGATCATGGCCTGTAGGCCCCGAACCTGACCCTCTATGCGTTTGAGCCGGTTTTGGAGCTTTCGCTTTTCCTCCTGGCTCCGCAGGGTGGTTTTATCCGTGCCGCCGCAGCAGCAATTGGCTCCTTCCATTTTGAAAACTCCTTTCCGATTTGATACCCCTTGGGGGTATTTTGATTATATACCCCTACAGGGTATTTGTCAAGTCTTTCTAAAGCTGCCCTGAACGTCAAAACCGGCGGTCCACTGGGAACCGCCGGTTTTGACGTTCATTTATTGATCTTTGTTCTCCGACTGCTTTTTCATGTTCTCTCTGGCAACCGAGAGCATCAGCTTGATGCGGTTGAGCTGATTGACCTCGCTGGCGCCGGGGTCATAGTCCACGGCGGCAATATTGGCCTGGGGGTAGTTCTTTTTCAGTACCTTGATGACGCCCTTGCCCACCACATGGTTGGGAAGACAGGCAAAGGGCTGGATGCAGATCACATTGGGCACACCGGAGGTGATGAGTTCGATCATTTCTCCCGCCAGGAACCAGCCCTCGCCGTACTGGTTGCCCAGGGACAGATAGGGTTTGGTCATTTCCGCAATGCGCTCAATGGGCACCGGGGCACTGAACCGGCGGCTCTTCCGCAGGGCATCCACGGCAGGCCGACGCAGGGACTTGAGTATCTGGATGCCCGCCTTGGCGGTAAACTCCGAGCCGAATCCGGCACCCAGGTATTCATGGCGGTATTTGCCCCCCAGCAGGCAGTAGTTAAAGAAATCCAGCATATCCGGCACCACCACCTCGGCACCCTCCGCCTCCAAAAGCTCCACCAGATGATTGTTGGCCAGAGGCATATACTTGACCAGAATCTCCCCCACCACGCCCACTCTGGGCTTGCGAAGGGTTTCGTCAATAGGCAGGTTGTCAAAGGCGTTGACGATGCCCCGGCAGACCCAGCCGAAGGAATAGGTGCTGTCCTTATTCACCAGGGAGTCGATGCAAATCTCCTTCCAGGTCTGGTGCAGGGCCTCTGCAGAGCCGGGGACCTTTTCGTAGGGCCGGACCCGGTAGAGGCAGCGCATAAACAGGTCCCCATACACCAGAGCATACACCGCGTCCACCGCCAAAGAGGGGGTAATGCGGAAGCCGCTGTTCTTCTCCATGCCGTTGGCATTGACGGAAATCACCGGGATATTGGGATAGCCCGCCTTTTGCAGGGCCCGGCGGATAAAGGCCACATAGTTGCTGGCCCGGCAGCAGCCGCCGGTCTGGCTCATCATAATGGCCAGGTGATCCGTATCATATTGGCCGGAAAGCACCGCCTCCATAATCTGGCCAACCACGGTGATGGAGGGGAAGCAGGCATCGTTATTGACGTATTTCAGCCCCGTATCAATGGCCGTCCGGTCATCGTTGGGCAGCACCACCACATTGTAGCCGTGCTTCCGGAACACCGGCTGCAACAGCTCAAAGTGGATGGGGCTCATCTGGGGGGCCAGAATCGTATAGCCCTCCTGCTGCATTTTTTCCGTGTACTCCACCCGCTGGAAATTCACGGGATGGGGGTCTGCGGTGATACGCTCGGCCTTTCGCATGTTCATGGCGGCAATCAAACTGCGAATGCGGATGCGAACGGCCCCCAAGTTGTTGACCTCATCGATTTTCAAAAGAGTGTAGAGCTTGTTGCTGCCCTCCAGGATTTCGTTCACCTGGTCCGTGGTCACCGCATCCAGGCCGCAGCCGAAGGAATTGAGCTGCAACAGCTCCAAATCATCCCGATTCCGGACAAACCGGGCGGCGGAATAAAGCCTGGAATGGTAGACCCACTGGTCCACAATGCGCAGGTGCTGGTCCTCCTCCGGGTCCGGCAGGCTGTCCTCTGTCAGTACTGTGAGGCCATAGGAGGCGATGAGTTCCGGGATGCCGTGGTTGATCTCCGGGTCGATGTGATAGGGCCGCCCGGCCAGGACAATGCCGCTGCCGCCCTTTTCTTCCATCTCCTTGAGAACTTTCCGGCCCTCCGCTACAATGTCGGCCTTGGCCTTTCGCTGCTCCGCCCAGGCCAGGCGCACCGCCTCTTTCACCTCCCCGGCGGGGATGTTCCATTCCTCCTTGCAGACCTTTACCAGCCGCTCGGCGGCGACCTTTTCATTGGTAAAGGCCACAAAGGGCCGGATGTAACGGATTTTCCCTTCGGTAACGGCTTCCACATTGTTTTTAAGGTTCTCCGCATAGGAGGCCACCATGGGGCAGCTGTAGTGATTCTGGGCATCCTTGTGCTCCTGGTATTCATAGAAGACACAGGGGTGGAAAATGGTGGTGATACCCTGGTCAATGAGCCACTGAACATGGCCGTGGGCCAGCTTGGCGGGATAGCACTCGGATTCCGAGGGGATGGAGTCCATGCCCAGCTCGTAAATTTTTCGGTCCGAGAAGGGGGACAGCACCGCCCGAATGCCAAGCTTGCGGAAGAAGGTGGCCCAGAAGGGGTAGTTTTCATACATATTAAGCACTCTGGGAAGGCCCAGGGTACCCCGGGTCGCCTCTTCCTCAGTAAGAGGGGTATAGTCAAACATCCGCTGCCGCTTGTAGGCGACCATGTTGGGGGCCTTCTCCCCGGTGCCGGATTTCCCGGCACCCTTTTCGCAGCGGTTGCCGGTAATGTGCCGCCGTCCTCCGGGGAACACATTGACGGTAAGCATGCAGTTGTTGCCGCAGCCGCCGCAGCGTCTGGTTTTGGTGGTATAGGTCAAATCCACGATTTCTTCCAGAGGAAGCATGGTGCTTCCCTCTCCACGGTCGTGGCTTCTGGCGATCAGAGCCGCGCCAAAGGCACCCATGAGCCCCGCAATATCCGGGCAGACCACCTGAGTTCCCGCGATCTGCTCAAAAGCCCGCAGCACCGCCTGATTGTGGAAGGTGCCGCCCTGAACCACGATGTGGCTGCCAAGCTCCTTGGCGGAGCTGAGCTTGATGACCTTAAAGAGGGCATTTTTAATGACGGAATAGGCAAGGCCCGCAGAAATGTCCGAAACCTTCGCCCCCTCCTTCTGGGCCTGCTTCACGTTGGAGTTCATGAACACCGTGCAGCGGGTGCCCAGGTCCACCGGGTGCTCCGCAAAAAGGGCCTCTTGGGCAAACTGCTGGGCGGTAAAGCCCAGGGAATTTGCAAAATTCTCAATAAAGGAGCCGCAGCCGGAGGAACAGGCCTCGTTGAGCATAATAGTATCCACGGCCCCATTTTTCAGGCGGATGCACTTCATATCCTGGCCGCCGATGTCCAGAACGCAGTCTACTTCCGGGTCAAAGAAGGAGGCCGCAGTGCAGTGGGCAATGGTCTCCACCTCGCCCTCGTCCAGGTTAAAGGCGGATTGCAGCAGGGTCTCGCCGTAGCCTGTGGAGCAGGTCCGGGCAATGCGGGCAGAGCCCGGCAGTTTGGTTTTCAAATCCCAGATGGCTTTCTTGGCCGTTTCAATGGGATTTCCCTGGTTGCCTGCGTAGAAGGAGTACAGCAGCTGCCCTTCCTGACCGATGAGGACCATTTTGGTGGTGGTAGAACCGGCATCAATGCCCAGGTAGCAGTCGCCGCAGTAGGTTTCCAGGGGGGCTTTTTGAACCACCGCCTTGCCGTGGCGCCGGCAAAAAGCCTCGTAGTCCTCTTTGCTTTCAAAAAGGGCAGGAAGCCGGGGCATTTCGAAAGAGACCTTCACGCCCTTCTGAAGCTTCTCAATCAAATCCTCCAAGGTCACGGTCTCCCCGTTCCCCTCTTCCAGCGCCGCACCCATGGCGGCAAAGAGATGGGAATTTTCCGGGTCCACCACCTTTTCAGGTGTGAGCTTCAGCGTGCGGATAAAGGCCTTTTTCAGCTCCGGCAGGAAATGCAGAGGCCCGCCCAAAAAGGCCACACAGCCCCGGATGGGTTTTCCGCAGGCCAGACCGGAAATGGTCTGGTTCACCACCGCCTGGAAAATAGAGGCGGCCAGGTCGGCCTTGGTGGCCCCTTCATTGATTAAAGGCTGAATGTCTGTTTTTGCGAAAACACCGCAGCGGGCGGCAATGGGGTAAACTTGCTGATAGTGCTCCGCCTCCCGGTTCAGCTCCCCCGCGTCGAGCTGCAGCAGGGCCGCCATCTGGTCAATAAAGGAGCCGGTGCCTCCGGCGCAGACGCCGTTCATCCGCTCTTCCAGGCCACCGGTAAAATAAATGATTTTTGCATCCTCGCCCCCCAGCTCAATGGCCACATCGGTCTGGGGGTAATACTTTTTAAGGGCACCCGCCACGGCCACCACTTCCTGCACAAAGCCGATGCCCATGGCCTTGGCCAGGGTAATGGCACCGGAGCCGGTGATCCTGGCCTCCACCGTACAAGGCCCCAGCTTCTGCCGGGCATCCTTCAAAAGCTCCGCCAAAGCCCCCTGGGTATTGGCCTGGTGGCGGGTATAATTGCCGTAAATCAACCGATCTTCCTGGTCCAGCACCGCAAGCTTCACCGTTGTGGAGCCAATATCGATTCCTGCGCGATAGGTATTCATAGTAACTTTCTCTCCGTTTTTTGCCAATATCTGTATGTAGATATTTTATTTTTCATTTGTGAACCCAATCTAAACTGTTCTTTTCGGATTTCTGAACGAGAAAAAGACCGCTGCCATAAAAACGGCAGCGGTTCAGATAAAAATTGTTACAATTGCGCAGGGCCCAGGCGGCCTTCCTGTTTGCAGTTTTCTATATAGGCAACGAACTCCTGCTCCGGCAGGGGTTTGGAAAAATAATAGCCCTGGATATAGTCGCAGTCGTTTTCCCGAAGAAAGCGAACCTGTTCCTCGGTTTCCGCGCCTTCGGCAATGACCTTGATGCCCAGCTCATGGACCATCTTGATAATACCCTTGATGATGGTGCGGACCTTGGCGCTGGTTTCGATCTGGCGGGTAAAGCTCATATCCAGCTTCAGAATGTCAAAGCTGTAGCGTTTGAGCATGCCGAAGGAAGAAAAGCCGCTGCCAAAGTCATCCAGAAGGATCAGGGAACCCAGGCTTCGGAACTGCTCCAGGATGCCCTCCCGGTCATTTTCCAGGGCGGTGTAGGAGGTCTCGGTGATTTCCAAGCGGATGTCGCCCTTTTGGACCTTGCCGCTTCCCAGCAGGTCAAGTAGGCCCCGAATGACGTTTTCATCGTAAAAGTCCGTCCAGGACAGGTTGACGGACACCGGCAGCACCGGCTCTCCGGAGGCGTAGCGCTTCCGGTCAAACTCCGCCACCTGACCCGCAACAAACCAATCCAGCTTGGAGATATGGCCGCCGTTTTCCAAAGCGGGAATAAAGGCCGCAGGCGAAACCATGCCTCTTTTGGGATGGATCCAGCGAACCAGGGCCTCCGCGGAAATCAAATTCCCACTGACCGCCTCTACTACAGGCTGATAGTAGACCTGAAATTCCCCGTTTGCAATGGCCGCCTCATACTCGCCCATAAGCTCCATCTGGTCCACATACATCCGCCGCATGGAGTCATCAAATACGGCATAGGGCTGCAAATGGTCCGGCAGCACGCTTTCCTCCGCCAGCTTGGCCCGGTCGATCATGCTGACCACGGAAACCTCGTCATCCTCCAGATAATACACGCCGCAGCAGCCGTAAAGCTTCATGCTTCTGTCTTCCAGCTGGATATTCATGGTCAGGTCCCGGAGCATAGAATCCATACGGATGTGGTCCTTGGGAAGCAAACAGACAAAATGGTCCGCCTCCAGCCGGGCCGCGATGGTGGGATTCCAGACAGCTTCCATGCGGTCGTAGAAATTCCGCAGGACATTGTCCCCGCCTCGGATGCCGAAGAGCTCATTGGTGGCCTTGAAGTTCTTAATATCAAAGAACATCAGGGCATAGTCCGACTTTTTAGGGGTATTGTGCAGAATGTTCTTTGCCATGCGGATAAACCCGGAACGGTTATAGCCGCCGGTGAGACCGTCTTTATATTCATGCTCATACAGCGACAGGATGTTATGGACTCTGTTGAGTACGACTTCCGGGCTGAAGGGCTTTGTAAAAAAGTCCACCGCACCCAGCTTGTAGGCGTGGAGAATGGCGGCATCGGAAGACTCTCCGGAAATGATGATCACGGGCAGGTGCCGCAGCAGCTTCATTTCCTTCATCTTCTCCAGAACGCCAAAGCCGTCGATTCCCGGCATTTGGATGTCCAGCAGCACCAGATGGTACAGGCGTTCCTGGGATTCGATCATCTCAATGGCCTGCGCTCCGTTTTCAGCCTCGTAAATCTGATATTGGTCCCGCAAAATATAGGAAAGCAGCTCCCGGTTGATGGAAACGTCGTCTACAATTAAAATATTGGGTTTCTGCATATCTATCTATCCTTTTCCATAAATCCGGTACTCTTGCACCGGTGCCTCCGAAAGCCGGAGGCATTGCCCCAGGGGCAGGTTATTTTTCCGCGCTGTAGGCTTTTATGGAATCCACCACCAAAGCGTAAGCTTCCTCTACCTTCTGAACCAGGTCCGGAGCCCCGGGGGCCGTCTGGGACCGCAGCTGCTCGGTGAGCTGGGAGGCCGCCGCCTGAAGCTCTGTAAAGGCCAGATTCGCCGCAACGCCTTTAAGCGTATGGGCCGCCCGGAAGGAGTCCGGAATATTTCCGGCTGCCACAGCCTCCCGCAGAGAAGCCATGGTGGTGTCCTCTAAGAAACGATTGAGAAAATGCTCGATCATGGGGTCCGTACTCAGTCTGCTTTTGGCCTCTTCGTAGTTCCCATGCATCCGCTGGTAGCACTCGTTTAGCGTCACGGTCCTTCCTCCATTGTTCATCCCGAAAGGGCTCGGGAATAAAATCATCCCGCTTGAATCTGTACACAAAATAGTTTTCGGATCCGCACCCGAAATCATATCGTATATTATACATTTTATTTCGGCATATTTCAAGTAATTTCCCAGAATAAAAATAAATACCACCGGGCATTTTCCGGAAAATGTCAATGACCGGGAACGGCGCTGTTCAGTCGTTCCCGGTCTGTTGGCCAGGACGCAATATACGGCCCCGCCGTTTTTAGTTTTTCAGGCTTTGCAGCGGTGCCGGGATCCGGCCACCCCGGGCGATAAAGTTCTCGCTCTTTTCCTGATGGACCGGCATCACCGGGGCGCTGCCCAGCAGGCCGCCCATCTCCACCCGGTCGCCTACCCCCTTGCCCAGGGCAGGAATGATGCGCACGGCGGTGGTTTTGGTGTTGACCATGCCAATGGCGGCCTCGTCGGCAATGATGGCGGAAATGGTCGCGGCGCTGGTATCCCCAGGCACGGCGATCATATCCAGACCCACCGAGCACACACAGGTCATGGCTTCCAGCTTGTCCAGCACCAGAGTTCCCTGCTCCGCGGCGGCGATCATGCCCTCGTCCTCGGAAACGGGAATAAAAGCACCGGACAGGCCGCCCACGTGGTTGGAGGCCATAACGCCGCCCTTTTTCACCGCGTCATTGAGCAGCGCAAGAGCCGCCGTGGTGCCGTGGGTGCCACAGGTCTCCAGACCCATTTCCTCCAGGATCCGGGCCACGCTGTCGCCAATGGCAGGGGTAGGAGCCAGGCTCAGGTCCACAATGCCAAAGGGAACACCCAGGCGGCGGGAAGCCTCCACACCCACCAGCTGACCCATCCGGGTGATACGGAAGGCGGTCTTCTTAATGGTCTCCGCCACCACGTCAAAGGGCTCTCCCTTGACGCTCTGGAGGGCGTGATACACAACACCGGGGCCGGAAACGCCCACATTGATGACGCACTCCGGTTCGCCCACACCGTGGAAGGCACCGGCCATAAAGGGATTGTCCTCTACGGCGTTGGCAAAGACCACCAGCTTGGCGCAGCCCAGGCAGTCATTGTCCCGGGTCAGCTCCGCGGTTTTCTTGACCACACGACCCATTTCCGCCACGGCATCCATATTGATGCCGGCCTTGGTGGAGCCCACATTGACGCTGGCACAGACCATATCGGTGCTGGCCATGGCCTCGGGGATGGAGCGGATCAGCTTCCAGTCGCTTTTCGTCGCGCCCTTCTGCACCAGGGCGGAGAAACCGCCGATAAAGTTAACACCGCAGGCCTTGGCGGCGGCATCCAGGGTCTTGGCGATCTCCACATAGCTCTCCGCCTCACAGGCGGCAGCCACCAGGGAAATGGGGGTGACGGAGATGCGCTTGTTCACAATGGGAATGCCGAACTCCGCCTCAATATCCTGGCCGACCTGCACCAGATTTTTGGCGCAGCGGGTGATTTTATCGTAGATTTTCTGACAGCAAACATGAATATCCCGGTCCGCGCAGTCCAGAAGGCTAATGCCCATGGTGATGGTCCGGATGTCCAGATGCTGATGATCGATCATGTCCAGAGTGGACAAAATATCCTTTTGGTCCAGCATGGCAGCCCCCTTAAATTCTGTGCATGGCCTGGAAAATTTCTTCCCGCTGCACACGGATGGACAGGTCCATTTTGGCTCCCAAGGCCTCCATTTCCTTGGCAAGCTCCCCCAGGGAGAGGGTGCAGCCGGAAACCTCCGTGACCATCATCATGGTAAAGCAGCCCTGCATGACCGTCTGGCTGATGTCCAGGACGTTGACGTTAAACTCTGCCAGCTTGGCGCAGACGGCGGCAATAATGCCCACCCGGTCCTGACCGACCACCGTAACAATTGCTTTCATATTCTTTCTCCTTATACTTCGTAGTCCGCGGCCACACGTTCTGCCACCCAGGGGAAGAAATGGCTTTTGGCCTCCACATGGGCGGGGTGGTCCGCATAAAGGGTCAGCGCTTCCTTGCTTTCAAGCTCCGAATACAGCACAAAATCCGGACCCACAAAGCACTTGGTCACTTCCATTTTGGTAAGCCCGGGAATGATACCCACCAGGGGCAGCAGGGCCTTTTGGGCAGCAGAAATCACCGCATCCTTATCGGCCTCTTCCTTCAGGGTAAAGAAAATAATGTGTTTGACCATGGGAAACTCCTTTCTAGGGAAGCTCTGATTAAATCGGCAAGAGCTGACAGCGAAAGATTTTGGCTCCAGGCAAGGTTTGGAAAATGAGGGAATACTGTATGTATTTCCCATTTTTCAAACCGCAGTCTGGGGGGCAAAAGATTCGCTGTTCAGCCGCAGACGATTTATTCAGAGTTTCCATATACCAAGAATACCGGGGCAGACAGGCTACCCCGGTATTGGTTGTGGAAAAAATTACTCGGCGTCCTCGCCATCCTCCAGCAGGGCACGGATGGACAGGGAGATGCGCTTGTTCTCGGCATCCACGTCGGTGATCTTGACCTTCACGTCCTGACCCTCGGACAGAACATCCTCGGGCTTGCCGATGCGGCGGTCAGCGATCTGGGAAATGTGGATCAGGCCGTCAACACCGGGCAGGATCTCGGCAAAAGCGCCGAAGGTCATGAGCTTGACCACCTTGGCATCCACAACATCACCAACAGCGTAGTTGGTCATGAACTGGTTCCAGGGGTTCATCTCGGCGGTCTTGTAGCCCAGGGAGATCTTGTGCTTCTCGGTGTCGAAGGAAATGACGTAAACATCGATCTCGTCGCCGACCTTCACAACGTCAGCGGGAGTCTTGATGCGGTTCCAGCTCAGCTCGGAAACGTGAACCATGCCGTCCACGCCGCCGATGTCTACGAAAGCGCCGTAGGAAGTCAGGGACTTCACAACGCCATGGTACTTCTTGCCGACCTCGATCTCGCTCCAGATCTTCTCCTGAGCGGCCTTCCGGGACTCGGCGTTCACGGCACGGATGGAGCCGATGGCACGACGGCGGGCACGGTTGACCTCGGTGATCTTCAGCTGCACGGGCTTGCCAACCATGGCAGCCATGTCGCCGCCCTTGGCAACGCCGGACTGGGAAGCGGGAATGAACACACGGATGCCCTTCACATTGGCAACCAGGCCGCCCTTGTTCTCTTCGGTGATAACGGCATCGATGGTGGTCTTGTTCTCCACGTACTCCGCCATTTCGTCCCAAACCTTCAGGCCGTCCAGCTTCTTCTTGGACAGCTGCACGGTGCCCTCCTGGTCGTTGACACGCACCACGAACACCTCGATCTGGTCGCCGACCTTCAGGATGTCCTCGGGCTTTACGGAAGGATCGTTGCTGACTTCGTCATAAGGAATGTAACCGGCATGCTTGGTGCCCAGGTCTACCTGGACTTCGGTATTGCCGATTCCGGTAACGGTGCCGATAACCTTGTCTCCTGTATTTAAAGTCTTGATGGACTGCTCGAGAAGTTCAGCGAAGTTCTCCTCCTGTACAGCCTCAACATTGGTAATTTCGCTCATAGTCTTGTTGACCTCCTTTATAATCCACGCCGGTGTGGAGGCACCAGCCGTGATTCCAACATCAGTGATACCGGCGAAAAACGCGGGCTCCAGTTCGCTGGCATCGTCAACAAGAGCTACACGGTCGCAGTATTCCCGGCAAATCATAGCCAGACGCAGGGTATTGGAGCTTTTGGCATCTCCAACCACTACCATGGCCTGGCACCGGCGGCTCAATTCCGCCGCTTCGGTTTGCCTATCTTCAGTCGCCTTACATATTGTATCAAAAATTTTCAAGTTAGTAAACTGTTTTTTTGCAAAATTTCTGCACGATTTCCACAAATTTTCAGTGGATGTGGTCTGGCAAACCATGCAAATTGGCAAGTCCGCATCAATTTGTTCTTCCTGAACCCATTTTTTTAGAGATTCTGCACTATCAAAGACCTGACATTTGCCGCACCAGCCCGCAATTCCCTCCACCTCCGGGTGGGTGGGCGTGCCGATAATAATGGGAAGTCGGCCCTCCTGCTCCGCCTGACACACTAGGCCGTGGATGCGTTTTACAAAGGGACAGGTGGCATCCACGATCTGGGCCCCCTGCTGCTCCAGGCGGTTATAAACCTCCCGGCCCACACCGTGGGAGCGGATGATGACCGTATCTCCGGGACCTGCCTGGCTGGGGTCATCAATAACGCCCACCCCGGCCTCATGGAAGGCCTGGACCACATGGCGGTTGTGGATGATGGGCCCCAGGGTCACGGTGCGTTTCCCGGCGGCGGCAGAGGACTGCACCAGTTCCACCGCCCGATTGACCCCGAAGCAGAAACCGGCGCTTTTGGCAACCTGTACACTCATTTGTTAAGCTTCTCCTCAATGATCTTCCGAATGGCCGCCACCGATTCTTCCAAGTTCAGCTCGGAAGTATCCACCTTGACGGAATCCCGGCACATTTTAAGAGGCGCGATCTCCCGGTGGGTATCCTGGTAATCCCGCTGCTGAATTTCCTTGAGGATCTGGGCATACTGGGCTTTCTGGCCCTTTTCCTGCAATTCCTTGCACCGGCGCTCTGCCCGGACCTCGGGGGAGGCAGTGAGGAAGATTTTCACGGTGGCCTTGGGCAGCACCACGGTGCCGATGTCCCGGCCGTCCATCACCACGTCATAGTTCTTGGCCATATCCCGCTGCATATCCAGCAGCACCTCCCGGACCACCGCATGGGCGGAGATCAGGCTGGCCTTCTGGGAAATGTCCTGGGTGCGGATGTCCTGGGTCACGTCCATGCCGTTCATGATCATGTGCTGCAAGCCCTCCTCGTCATACTCGATGCCGATGGTCAGCTCGTCGATGTAGCGGTTCACCCCGTCCACATCCTTGGGGCTCACGCCCCACAGATCCATAAAGTAGGCCACGGTGCGGTAAATGGCACCGGTGTCCACATAGCGGTATCCCAGCTCCGCCGCCAGGCGGCGGGCGATGGTGCTCTTTCCCGCACCGGCAGGGCCGTCAATGGCCACAGAAATCTTTTTCTCCATTGGTTTCCTCATTTCCCGGCATTTTCAGCCGCTTATTTTTCATTCCGAAGCTGCGCCAGTGCCGCCGCCTCCCGGCGGTTGACCTCACTGACGGTGAGCCCCAGCTTCTTGCCGGTCTCCTCCGGACTCAGGGGAAGCCCCTGTTCCAGGCCGAAACGCAGGGTCAGAAGCTTGGCATCCTCCTCCGGCAGAACGCTCAGCAGCTCCATAATGCGGCTGCGCATCTGGAAGTAAGCGGTGTCCTCCACCGCCTGGTTTTCTTCCTCCGGGGTCTCCTCCAGGGGCTGGGCCGTGGCCCGTTCCAGCATTCTGGCATCCTCCAGAACACGGCGGACCGTATCCGCATCCTCCGGGGTCATGTGCAGCTCCCAGGCGATCTCCTCCAAAGTGGGGTTTCTGCCCAGTTCGGAGAGCAGCCGCTCATCCACCGCCCGGTAGTCTTCCAGGGCCTGGCGCATTTTCTGGCCGACGCCCCGTTCCCGGGCCTGTAAACTCACCGCCCGGGCCATGGCCCCCCGGATCTCCCGGTCCCGGTTCTCGGCATAATGGGCCGGGTCCCGGGAAATGGCTTGCCACAGTGCCAGGCCCCCTTCCTGAATCAGGTCCAGCAGCAGCACCCCGTAGCCCGTAAACTCCGGGGCGATCTGGGTGGCCCGGAGCATCCCCAGGTGCATCAGCTGTTCCGCGGCTTCCCCGTCTCCCCGGGCGGCCTTTTCCAGGAGCACATCCTCCGCTACATTGGGGGTCAGGCTTTTGATTTCTTCCAAATACAGCCGCAGCGGGTCATTGGGGCCCAGCTCCGAAACGTCCAGGCCCTTTTCTGCCAATTCCGCCTCCTGCTTCAGCCGCAGGGCGGCCTGACCTGAAAACTGTCTGTGAGGAAGCCCCGTCAGGTCCAGCACAAGGCCCTGCTCTTCCAAGGCGGCAAAGGCATCCTCCACCGCCTCCTCGGTTTCCTCCTCCAGAAGCGTCAGAAAATGGGCGGCGTTTACCCGGTCTCCCGGTCGCTTGCCCCGAAGAGACAGCTCCCAGGGACGTTCCTCAAAGGATACATCCAAATCGATCATTCCAAAAAGTCCTCCAATCCCATGCTGGTGCCCATGGCCTGCAATTTTTCCATGGCCTGCTTTTCCACCTGGCGCACCCGTTCCTTGGAAATGCCCAACTGCTGGCCGATCTCCTCCAGAGAATGGCACACCCCATCCTCCATGCCGAAATGCAGCCGCAGAATGGTCTGCTGCCGGGGTGTCAGGTCTGACAGGAGCTTGTCCATCAGGTCGGTCATTTCCTTGCGCACCAGCTCCTCCTGGGGCTGGGGGGCTTCCATATCCTCCAAGAGGTTTCCCAGGGTTCCCTTATCCCCGTCGCCGGTGGGAACATCCAAAGAGCAGATGTCCGGGGAGAGCTGCAAGAGTTCTTCTACCTTTTCTTTCGGCAGATCCACCCGGGCGGCGATCTCCTCCGCCGTAGGCTCCGTACCGTTCTGCTGGCGCAGATAGGAGCTGGCGGCCTGGATTTTCCGCATCCGCTCTGCCGTATGCACCGGCACCCGGATGGTTCCCGCATGGTTTAAAAGGCACCTGGTAACGCCCTGACGGATCCACTTGGTGGCATATGTAGAAAACCGATAATCCCGGGTATAGTCAAATTTTTTGGCAGCCACCAGAAGGCCGATGCTGCCCTCCTGGATCAGGTCCAGAAGGGGGACCCCGCGGCCTGTATACTCCTTGGCAATGGACACCACCAGCCTCAGATTGGAATTGACCATTTTCCGAATGGCCTCCTCGTCTCCCTGGGCGCAGCGGCGGGCCAGCTCCTTTTCTTCCTCCGGGGTCAGCCGGGGATAGCTGCGGATTTCCTGAAGGTACTGGCGAATATCGTCTTCATCCCCCGGCACAGGAAGGGCCTGGGGCTGCTTTTCTTCCAGTTCTGTCATACTTTGATTCCTTTACTTTCCTGAAGTCGCCGCCGCAGGGCCAGAAGATCGTCATCCGACTGGGCGGTTTTGAACTGATGGGTCTGCCGGATCACGGAAATGCTGTCCCGCAGGGCCTGGTCCGACACCGGGCCCTGATGTCTCTGGAGAATGCCCGCCACATGGGCCATTTCCTCCGCCGTAAAATCCGTAAGCCCCGCCAGATTGGGAGTCATCCCCTGCTTTGCCTGTTCCTGAAGCTGGGAAAACACCTTTCCAAGCAGTGGTGCCGAAAAGGTTTCCGGCAGCAGCTCCCGGGCCTGGTCCATCATGGACGGGTCCCGCAGACACAGGGCAATGACCGTTTCCTCCGCCATGGCGGATTTGACGTTGTCATAATGAAAGGCCTTGGTTTTGGGCTGGGCGGAAACCGCCGGGGCCAGGTCCACCCGTTCCTGCTTCCGCTTTTCCCGGGCGACCCGGCGTTTAAAGGCCTTGTTCAGTTCCAGCTTCATGGCCTCTACGGAAATACCGGCAGCCTCCGCCACCCGGGTGCCGTAGACTTCCCGCTGAACAGCGCTTCCCAGGCTGCTTAAAAACTCCGCCGCTTCCCCGATAAACTGCACCCGGTCCTCGTCCTGGGTCAGATCATACTTTCTTTGGATGGACCGAAGCTGGTATTCCACCCGGTTGGAGGATTCCTCCATCAGGAGCTTAAACCGGTCCGCCCCGAACTTTTTCAAAAATTCATCCGGGTCCTTGGCATCCCGCATTTGCAGGACCTTTACCTGGAGCCCCGCCTTTTCAAGCATTGGAATGGCCCGGCGGGTGGCGTTCTGACCGGCGTTGTCTCCGTCGTAAATCAGGGTCACCTGGTCTGTATACCGGGAGAGAAGCACTGCGTGCTCCTCCGTCAAAGAGGTGCCGAGGGACGCCACGGCGCAGTCAAACCCATATTGGTGCAGGGCAATGGCATCCATATATCCCTCCACCAGGATCAGCCCCTCCATCTTTGTTTTCTTGGCGATATTCAGGGCAAAGAGGTTTTTCCGCTTGTTGAAAATCAGGGTTTCGGGGGAGTTTAAGTATTTGGGGGTAGAGTCGTCCATGACCCGACCGCCAAAGCCGATGACGTTGCCCCGGACATCGATGATGGGAAACATGAGCCGATTCCGGAACCGGTCATAGATATTGCCGTTTTTCTGGGAAACGGAGGCCAGCCCCGCTTCCTTTAATTCCTCATCCGTATACCCCTTGGCCCGCATGGCGTCGCACAGGCTTCCCCAGCTGTTGGGGGCGAAGCCGATGCCGAATCTTGTGAGGGTGCCCTTGGTCATGCCACGTTTCTGGGCGTAGGCCAGGCCTTCCGCTCCGGCAGGGGCATAGAGCTGGGAGACAAAGAACCGGGCCGCCTCTTTGGAAAGGGCCCAGAGCCGCTCCTGCTTGTGGTAGCGGCTTTCATACTGGGCATCCTCCGGCACCTCCATCCCCGCCCGTCTGGCCAGAGCCCGGACGGCATCGGGGTAGCTGAGCCCCTCGATCTCCATTTCAAAATTGATCACGCTGCCGCCCTTGTGGCAGCCGAAGCAATAGAAAATACCCTTGTCCGGTGCTACGGAAAAGGAGGCCGTTTTCTCTCCATGGAAGGGACACAGGCCAAAGAGATTAGAGCCGGAGCGTTTCAAATTGACATACTGGCCCACCACTTCCTCAATGGGATTTCTGGCCGCCAGTTCATCCAAAAATGCCGGTGGAAAAGGCATCGGTGTCCCCTCCTTTCGTTGTTCTCTTTTTCAGGGTCCCGGCCGTCCGTCGGCCTTCTCCCCGATCCTATTTCTCTTCATTATAACACATTATCCCCGGACATTCCAGCCGCTGGGGACAAAAAGTTCTGTGAATTTTCCCACGGCGTAATTGTCGGTCATTCCGGCGATATAGTCGCAGACCGTGCGGCCCAGGCCCTCGAAACTCAGCTGGGGCTGGAAATCCTCCGGCAGACACTCCGGGTGCTCCACATAATAGCCGTAGAGCATTTTAAGCAGATCCTTTGCCTTGGTCTCCTCCCCCTTGGCCACGGGATTGCGGTAGACCCGTTCAAACATAAAGCTGCGCAAATCCGCCAGAGCCTGCTGCACCCTGGGAGTCATGCAGATGGCCCCGGCCTCCCGGGAGACCCGGATGGTATCGCAAACCAGGGTATTGATCCGGTCCCGCTGGTTGTCCCCCAAAATGGTCACAATGTCCCGGGGGATGTCCTCGGTCGTTAAAATTCCCGCCCGGATGGCATCGTCAATATCATGGTTCACATAGGCGATCTGGTCGGACCGCCGGACGATCTGTCCTTCCAGGGTTTTGGGGACCTGGGGACCTGTATGCCCCAGAATGCCCAGGCGGACCTCGTGGCACAAATTCAGGCCCATGCCGTCCTTTTCCAGCACATCCACCACCCGCAGGCTCTGCTCATTGTGGTGGAAGGGTCTGCCCCAGCATTCGCTCAGCGCCGCCTCTCCGGCGTGGCCGAAGGGGGTGTGGCCCAGGTCGTGGCCCATGGCGATGGACTCCGCCAAATCTTCGTTGAGCCCCAGAGCCCGGGTGATGGTCTTGGCAATGCGGGTGACCTCCAGGGTATGGGTCATGCGGGTGCGGTAGTGATCTCCCTCGGGGTTTAAAAAGACCTGGGTCTTGTGCATCAGCCGCCGGAAGGACTTGCTGTGGACAATGCGGTCCGTATCCCGCTGATAGCAGGTCCGCACATCCTCTTCCCGCTCCGGCTCCACCCTGGGTCTTCCCGCGGAGCAATCGGAAAAGGCCGCCAATGGATTCAGCCTTTTGTGCTCCAACCGTTCCAGTTCTTCCCGTACCGTCATGGTAATCACTCCTTTTCAGTTTACTCTATGGGAAAGGCTCTGTATTCCGTGCCCAGCTCCATGGCCTCCACCCCGCCGCAGGTCAGATCCTGCAAATGGACCAAAAAATCCTGGGTTTTGGCCTGGGGAAACAGCAGCTCTAAATCAATTTCCGCGCCAAACTCCGTTTTGCGGATAATGCCTTCATAATCTTCCACCGCCAGCTTGACCCGCTCGTAGAAGGGATAAGGGCAGGGCAAATACAGCACCGTCCACACCCGCTTCATGGACTTGCCCGCCGCATCCACGGCGATTTTGGCGCCCTTGGTATAGGCCCGGACCAGGCCGCCGGCTCCCAGAAGGATGCCGCCAAAGTACCGAGTCACCACGCAGACCACGTTATATAAGCCTTCCCGCTGGAGCACTTGCAGCATGGGCATTCCGGCGGTGCCTCCCGGCTCTCCGTCATCGGAAAACCGGACAGCCCCGTCCCGAAGGATGTAGGCCCAGCAATTGTGGGTGGCGTCGTAATGTTTCTTTTTCATCTCCTGGATTTTTTCCAGGGCCTCCTCCTCGGTTTCCACCGGCCAAAGCCTGCCAATGAACCGGGATTTCTTTTCCGTAAATTCGTCTTCTCCAAAGCCGGTGGGGACCATATATTCTTCCACGGCTCAAATCTCCTTTGTGACGTACTGTTGAAGCCGCCCATAAAAAATCTCATCCAGCACCGCCTCTACCTCGATGCCCTGGGCGGTATACTCGACACCATGGACCTTGGCCCCGCTGTGAAGGGCCTCCACCTGGCCGCCCATGGAATAGGGCAGGCACAGAACCACATGGTGAAGGGTCTTTCCCAGATTCTTTTCAATAAGGGCCAAAAGAGCGTCCATTCCCTGGCCCTTGGCGGCGGAGACGGCAATGACGTTTTCCCCCGTGGGCAGCTCCTCCCGGCTCACCAGGTCTGCCTTGTTGTAGCAATAGATCACCGGCGTGCCGGGCTTTGCCAGGGTGGCAGTGAGCTTTTCCACCACCTCCATATGTGCCTGCCGGTTGGGGTCAGAGGCATCGATCACATGCAGCAGCAGGTCTGCGTATTGAAGCTCTTCCAAGGTGGCCCGGAAGGCATCTACCAAGTGGTGGGGAAGCTTTGCGATAAAGCCCACGGTGTCGGACAAAATCACATCCAGATTGTCTGAAACTTTCAGCTGCCGGGAGGTGGTATCCAGAGTGTCAAAGAGCCGGTTGTTAGCAGGAATGCCCGCGCCGGTCAACTGATTGAGCAGAGTGGATTTTCCGGCGTTGGTATAGCCCACAATGGCAACTACCGGCACGGCGTTTTTCATGCGCCGCTCCCGCTGGACGCCCCGGACCTGGCGGACCTGGCTCAATTCCCCTTCCAGCCGGTTGATCCGCTCCCGGATGTGCCGGCGGTCGCTTTCCAGCTTGGTCTCGCCGGGGCCCCGGGTGCCGATGCCGCCGCCCTGCCGGGAAAGGCTTCTGCCCATACCGGACAGCCTCGGCAGCAGATACTTATACTGGGCCAGCTCCACCTGAAGGCGGCCCTCCTTGGTCTTGGCCCGCTGGGCGAAAATATCCATAATAAGGGCACTTCTATCCAGTACCGGCAAGCCGATGATTTCTTCCAGGGCCCGGATATTTCCCGGGGAAAGCTCGTTGTCAAAAATCACCATGGTGGCTTCCGTGGCCTCCGCCAGCATCCGGACCTCCTGGGCCTTGCCCTCGCCGATAAAGCTGTGGGGGTCTGGATTGGGCCGGTTTTGGAGCATTTTCCCAGTGCAGAAGCCTCCGGCGGTTTCCAAAAGTGCCTCCAGCTCCTCCAGGGACTCCTCTGTGGCGGTTTGCTCCTTTGTAAAACAGGCCGCGTTCAGCCCCACCAGTACCGCCCGCTCCTGTTTGGTTTCCTGCAATTGTTCCATATCGTTCCTCCGCTGACTCTTTTATAAAATTATACCACAGCCGCCGGGTCCGGGGCAACCAAAAAATACAAAAAACCCGCACTACCAACGTAGTGCGGGTAATTGGGTTTCTTACTTCAGGCCGAAACGCTTGTTGAAGCGATCAACACGTCCACCGGTGTCAACCAGCTTCTGCTTGCCGGTATAGAAAGGGTGGCACTTGGAGCAGATTTCAACACGAATGTCCTTCTTGGTAGAACCGGTCGTGATGACGTTACCACAGGCACAGCGAATGGTGGTCTGTTCGTAGTTAGGATGGATACCTTCCTTCATTTCTTTCACCTCTTTCATATCAGTTAAAGGGCATAAATGCCCTAGCAATCCTCAAATCGCCTGAGTATAATATCACAGGCATGAGAAAAATGCAAGTGTTTTTTTGAATTTATCGAAAAATATTTTTATCCCTTAAAAGGCCCAGTTGCCGTTGCGGAAAATGGGCTTCACGGAGCCGTCGGCGCAGATGGCATCGATGTTCATGGTGTCGCAGCCGATCATAAAGTCCTCGTGGATCATGGAGTCGTTGATACCCAGCTCCCGGCACTCCTCCAGAGATTTCTTCTGGAAGTCCTCAATGGTATCCGGGAAGCCCATGCCCAGGGCCAGGTGGCAGGCGGCGTTTTCGTCAAACAGGGTGTTATAGAACAGCAGGCCGCTTTCGGCAATGGGGCTGGCCTGGGGAACCAGGGCGCACTCGCCCAGATAGGCAGCGCCCTCGTCCATGGAAATCATGGACTTCAGCAGTTCCTCGCCGTTTTCGGCGTGAACTTCCACGGCCTTGCCCTCCGCAAAACGGATGGAGAAGTTTTCGATCAGCTGGCCCCGGTAGCTCAAGGGCTTGGTGGCGTAGACGATGCCATCGGCCTGCCCCCGCTTGGGAGAAACGAAGCACTCCTCCGTGGGGATGTTGGGGTTAAAGAAGATGCCGTCCCGGCTGGTCTCTCCGCCGCCGCAGAACCGGCCCTGGGGGATCATGCCAACGGTCAGGTCCGTGCCGTTATCGGCGGTATAGTGCAGGCTGCGGATATTCAGGCCGTTCAGATACTCGCAGCGGCTCTGCAGGTCCCGGTCGTGGTCCTCCCAGGCCTTAATGGGGTCTTCCGTCACCCGGGAGGCAGACAAAATGGCCTGCCACAGCTTTTCTACGGCGGTGCTGGTGCGCTCACCGGGGAAGACCTTTTTGGCCCAGGCATTTCCGGGCACCGCGGCAATGCACCACTGCTGGCGGTTTTCCAGCTGGTCCTGATAGGGCTTGACGATGGGATAGGACATCCGGCGGGCCTTGACCACCTTTTCCATGTTGATGCCCTTGAGGCCGTCAGGGTCCTCGGAGATCAGATGGATCCGGCAGGGCAGCACATCCACCTCGTGCTGATACTTGGCCTTCTGCCACTCCTCCACGGTGCCCATGGTGGTCACGGAGCGATAGCGGGTGTGGATCTTGGTCAGGGGCTGGTAATTCCACTCCACGGTGACCTTTTTGGCCTTGGCCTTATAGGCCTCCTCCACCACCATCTGTACAAATTCCGGCTGGTCCAGGTCCGCATAGACCAGAACTTCCTGGCCCTTGCGTACATTGACGCCGGTGCGAACGATCAAGCGGGCATACTCCCGCAGAACGGTTTTTTTCATAGGGGTCATTCTCCTTTTTTCGGAAAGATTGAGCTATTATAGCAGATTTTTGTAAAAAGGTCAACGGATATTGCATTTTCTGTCATTTCCCTTTATAATATACGCATCTTTGTGAATCGAGGTCCTCCTATGCTGACAAAAGAAGAATTAAACGCGCTGGTCTCTCAAGGCCCGGTGCTGCTGGACGGTGCCACCGGCTCCTATCTCCGGGCCAAGGGCATGCCCCGGAATTGCGCCACAGAGGAATGGGTGCTGCGCAATCCGGAGGTGCTGGTGGAGCTGCAACGGGGATACCGGGATGCCGGGAGTAAAATCATCTATGCCCCCACCTTTCAGGCCCAGCCCCTGGCCCTTGAGAGCATCGGCCTGGAAAAGCACACCGAAGCCATCAACGCCCAGCTTCTGGCTCTGAGCCGTTCCGCCGCCCCGGGCTGTCTGATTGCCGGAGATATGGCCACCCTGGCCGCCTTCTGCGACAGCTGGGACCCGGACAATTTTGACCTGCTGGTAGAAAACTATCGCCGCCAGATCCGGGGCCTGATCGACGGCGGCGCGGACCTGCTGGTGGGGGAAACCCTGCTCTATCCCCAGGAGGCAGAGGCCATTCTCACCGCCGCGGAGCTGGAAGGGGCCGGTGCCACCATGATCACCTACTCCATGCAATCCGGAGGCTTCCTCTACAGCGGCCATGACGCGGGCCCGCTGATGGAGCAGCTGGAGCAGTGGGGTGCCTGCGCCGTGGGCTTTAACTGCGTGTCCGCCGATGACATGACGGCCCATCTTGTCAGCAAGCTGCGGCGGTATACCAAGCTTCCCCTGATCTCCAAGCCCAATGCCGGAAATCCCATTATTAATGAAGAGGGGCTGGCGGAATACAAGCTGGAGCCGGAACCCTTTGCAAACATTCAGCTGGAGGCCTATCACAACGGCGCTGCCCTCTTAGGCGGCTGCTGCGGCACCACCCCCGGACATATCGGGACCCTGAAACGTCTTCTGGAGGACAACCATGAATAAAAATGTGCATTTCTATGTTCAGCCCAAAAGCGCCATTGTGGTGCTGATGACCCTGTGCCTGACCCTTTCCGCCCTGGGGAGGATCTACCTCTACTGCTTTACGCCGGTTCCCGTTTACACCAGCGTGTGGTTACAGCTGGTGCTGCCTGTGGCGGCCACGGTGCTCTATATGCTGACGGTACTGCTGGACGGCCGGGAGCGGTTTTACAAGACCGCCATTCCCGTGTGGTTCTTTGCGCTGTTTTCCGCCGTCTGGGTCCGGCATAACCTGAATGGGCGGATGCTGATCGCCCTAAGCTGGATGGCCCTGTTTTTCTTCGGCTTCATCTATACCGACCTGACCTCCGGCATCCGGCTCCACCGGGCCTGGCTGCTGTTCCCTTTGATGCTAGCCCCTATGGCCACGGTGGTCTTTTACAACCGGCAGGCCATTTTTCTCCGGGACTGGAACGCCGTTGTGCTGCTGCTTCCCAACACGCTGCTGTTTTTAGGGTGTACGACCCTGATTTTCGCCATTCGGGTCCATCCCGCCGGGGAGTACCACCCCACCTGGGGCGACCGGGTAGACGGCCGGAGGATCCGTTCCCTACCCCCGGTCAACTACATCATCCCCTACATCATGGTCAACCGCAACGGCTCCTCCAATCTTTTTGAGCAGGCCTTTGAAATCACCAATGTGGACCGCTATATCCGGCAAAAGCGCCGGGAGGGTCTGACGAATTTCGGCCTGACCCATGTATTCCTGACGGCCTACTGCCGGGCCATTGCCAAGTATCCCGGCATCAACCGGTTCATTGCCGGTCAGAAAATCTACTCCCGGGGCGAGGACATCCAATTCTCCATGACCATCAAAAAGGAAATGAGCACCGATGGAGCGGAAACGGAGATCAAGCTGCATCTCAGCCCCCGGGATACGGTTTACGATGTCTACAGGAAAATGAATGATGAAATCGCCAAGGCCAAAAGCGCCTCTTTGGATGCCGGAGTAGACAACGCCGCCTACGCCCTGACCCTGGTTCCCGGCGTATTCCTGAAATTCACGGTGTGGCTGCTGAAAACCCTGGATTATTTTGGGCTGCTGCCACAGGCTCTTCTGGAGCTCAGTCCCTTCCACGGAAGCGTCTACTTTACCTCCATGGGCTCTCTGGGCATTCCCCCGGTTTATCACCATCTGTATGATTTCGGCAATCTTCCCGTATTCGGTGCCTTCGGCTGCAAACGCAAGGAATTGGAGGTCCAGGAGGACGGTTCTGTGGTCCAGAAAAAGTACGTAGACTTCCGCTTTACCATGGACGAGCGCATTGTTGACGGCTTCTATTATGCCGCCTTCCTCAAATACCTCCGCCGCCTGATCCAGCACCCGGAAGTTCTGGACGAGGCACCCGCAGAGGTCGTAAAGGACGTGGAATAATGAAAGACGCGATTTTAAGTGTCCTTTCCCCGGATTACCCCTGGAAGGATTCCTTTTATTGGTTTGATTCCGTCGATTCCACCAATACCTATCTAAAAACCGCCGCCCGGCAGGGCGCGGCCCACGGCACCGTGGCCGTGGCGGACTGCCAGACCGGCGGCAAGGGGCGGCTGGGCCGCAGCTTCCAGTCCCCCAGGGGTGTCGGCGTGTACTTAAGCATGCTGCTGCGCCCCCAGTGCCCCCCGGAGGAGCTGATGCACCTGACCTGCGCCGTAGGGGCTGCCATGTGCGATGCCCTGGAACAGGCCTGCGGCCTCCGGCCCGGCATCAAATGGACCAACGATTTGGTTTTCGGCCACAAAAAGGCCGCCGGCATCCTTACAGAGCTGGGCACAAGCCCGGAAGGGCTTTATGCGGTGGTGGGCATCGGTGTCAACTGCTGCCAAGGACCCCAGGACTTCCCCCAGGAGCTGCGGGACCGGGCCACCTCTCTTGCCATGGAAACCGGGACTCCCATTGACCGGGCCTCCGTGGCCGCCGCCATGATGGAGGCCCTGTACCGCATGGATAGAGAGCTCCTGACCCAAAAGGACGCCATGCTCCGGCGGTACAGGCAGGACTGCGTGACCCTGGGCAAGGAAATCTCCCTGGTTCGGGGAGAACAGATTTCCCACGGTCTGGTCCTGGACATCGGTGACAACGGAGATTTGATCGTTCGGTTCTCCGACGGCCATGTAGAGGCCGTCAGCTCCGGAGAGGTCAGTGTCCGGGGAATGTATGGGTATGTCTGATCTACCACCATTGGCCGTAAGACCACCCGTTCTACATATGAATCTGTAGCGACCAAACCCAGAAACGCCTGTCATTCCGACCGGAGCGTCAGCGGAGTGGAGGAATCTACTCAAGTAGCAATAATAACCTACGCAAGGTAAAGCTTGCAACTTGGGACGATCCCTCCACTCCATTTCATTTCGGTCGGGATGACATGTTGGAGGGTGGTTCCATTCATCCAAACAGGTTATATTCGAAACGTGGCGGGCGGCAGGTTGCCGCCCCTACGGCAATGTACTGCGTTTTTCGCATTTTTAGGATATGGAACGATGATAGAAGCATTCAATATACGGTAATAGAGAACAAATGCGCTGTATAGGACATACTTTGCACAGCAAATCAAAAAAGTAAGGACATGGCACCAAATAACGTGCCATGTCCTTGATTTTTGCGCTTTTATTTTGAAATCACGCCATCCGCAGGATGTTTACCAGCATTTCCACGCATTGCTCCATATCCTCTGTGGGGATATACTCAAAGCGGCCGTGGTAATTTTCGCCGCCGGTGCAGAGGTTGGGACAGGGCAGGCCCTCGTAGGAGAGTCTTGCGCCGTCCGTGCCGCCGCGGACGGGGACTTCCCGGGGCGTCATTCCCGCCAGGGTCATGGCCCGCTTGGCCCGGTCCACGATCTCCATGCAGGGCTCGATTTTCTCCCGCATGTTGAAATAGCTGTCCCGGAGGATCAGTTCCACGGTGCCCTCACCGTATTTTTGATTCAGGAAGGCGGCGACCGTGGCCATAACTTCCTTCTTTTCCTGGAATTTTGTCATGTCATGGTCCCGGATGATATAGCGCAGGACGCTCTTTTCCACTTCCCCTTCCATATCCGTCAGGTGGATAAAGCCCTCGTAGCCCTGGGTGTACTCCGGCTTCTGGGCCGTGGGCAGCAGACTCTGGAACTCCATGGCGATATACTGGGAGTTTACCATCTTGTCCTTGGCAGAACCGGGGTGGATGTTCAGGCCGTGGAAGGTGACGGTGGCCCCGGCGGCATTGAAGTTTTCGTATTCGATCTCCCCGACCGTACCGCCGTCGGCGGTGTAGGCATAATCCGCGGCGAAACCCGCAACATCAAAACGGTCCGCACCGCTGCCGATCTCCTCGTCCGGGGTGAAACCGATTTTTAAGGTGGCGTGTTTGCCGCCCTCCGTGAGAAGCCGCTGGGCGGCGGTCAGGATCTCCGCCACGCCGGCCTTGTCATCGGCACCCAAAAGGGTGGTGCCATCGGTGACGATCAGGTGCTTGCCCCGGTTCTTTTGGAGGGACTCGTAGTCTTTTTCCCGAAGGTAAATACCCTTCTCCTGATTTAACAGCACGTCTCCCCCGTTGTATTCAACGACTCTTGCCCGGATGTTTTTACCGGAGGCATCCGGGGCCGTATCCATATGGGCAATGAGGCCAATAGTGGGAAGGCTGGGGTCTCCGGGCACCGTGCCGTAAACGTAACCGTTTTCGTCCATGTGGGCGTCTTTAATGCCCATGGCCTTCATTTCCTCTGCCAGTGCGGCCCCCAGAACCTTCTGGCCGGGAGTGGAGGGGCAGGTTTCTGAAAATTCATCGGAAGTGGTTTCATAGCTTACATAGCGCAGAAAGCGTTCAACAACTGTTTCCATCGTGTTCTCCTTTCCTTGGCAGGGCAAAAGCGATCCTTTTTACCTGCCCGGATTCAAAAAGGCCGCCGCGGAAAGCGGCGGCCCTTGGCGTATGTTTAGTTCTTGGCAGCATTGACCAGCTCGGCGGTATCCTGAGCGATCATCAGCTCTTCGTTGGTGGGAACCACCCAAACCTGAACCTTGGAGTCGGGGGCGGAAATGACCATTTCCTTGCCGCGGGACTTGTTCAGCTCGGGGTCCAGCTTCACGCCCATGAAGCCCAGGTACTCACAGACCATGCCACGGACCAGGCCGTCGTTCTCGCCTACACCGGCGGTGAAGGTCAGAACATCAATGCCGTTCAGAGCGGCGGCGTAAGCACCAACGTACTTGGCCACTTCATAAGCGAACTTCTCAAGAGCCAGCTTGCAATCCTCGTTGCCCTTGTCAGCACCGTCACCCAGGTCACGGAAGTCGGAGGACACGCCGGACAGGGCCAGCATGCCGGACTTCTTGTTCAGCATGGTCAGGCAGTCGTCCACGCTCATGTTGTACTTGTTGCAGATGAACTGCACCACGCAGGGGTCAATATCGCCAGAGCGGGTGCCCATAGGCACACCGGCCAGGGGGGACAGGCCCATGGAGGTATCCATGCACTTGCCGTCCTTAATGGCGGACAGGGAAGAACCATTGCCCAGATGGCAGTTGACCATCTTGAATTCCTTCTTGCCTACCAGCTCGGCGGTACGGCGGGCCACATACTTGTGGGAGGTGCCGTGGAAGCCGTAGCGGCGGATGTCGTCATTCTCGTAGTACTCCTTGGGAATGGCATAGCGGTAAGCCTTGGGAGGCATGGTCATATGGAAAGCGGTATCGAACACGGCGACCTGGGGGGTCTTGGGCATGACCGCCTGGCAGGCACGGATGCCCATCAGGTTGGCGGGGTTATGCAGGGGGCCCAGGGGGATGCACTTCTCGATGGCCTTGATGACCTCGTCATTAATGATGCAGGAGTCAGAGAACTCCATGCCGCCATGGAGCACCCGATGGCCAACGGCATCGATTTCGTCAACAGACTTGATGACACCGTCAACGGGGTCCACCAGGATCTCCAGAACAGCCTGGATGGCCTCGGAGTGGGTGGGCATGGGGATGTCCTTTACGACTTTCTTGTCACCAACCTTGTGGGTCAGGCGGCCGTCAATGTAAATACGCTCGCACAGGCCCTTGGCGGAAACATCACCGGTCTCGGGGTTCATCAGCTGGTACTTCAGGGAAGAACTACCGGCGTTGATGATCAAAACGTTCATTGGAATATCCTCCTAAAAATATTGTTTTCTTTTTCATTGTGTGATACAATATCGCCATTATTATAGTTCATCTTTCCCGTTTTCTCAACCCCTATCTGAAAAATTTTTATCCCTGGAGGAAAATCTTTGGAAAAAGTCGGGATTATCTGCGAATACAACCCTTTTCACCAGGGTCACCGGAAGCAATTTGAACTTATCCGGCAGGAATTTGGCGAAGAGACGGCCATCGTGTGCCTCATGAGCGGGAATTACGTTCAGCGGGGGGCCCCTGCCCTCTTTGACCGGCAAATAAGAGCCCAGGCCGCTTTGAATTGCGGCGCCGACCTGGTGCTGGAGCTGCCCGTTACCGGGAGCCTGTCCTCGGCGGAGGGCTTTGCCCGGGCGGGGGTATCGATTCTCTCAGGCCTGTGTGACCGGCTTTGCTTTGGCAGCGAAACGGCGGACCCAGAGGCCCTGCTTCAATGTGCCCAGGCCCTGCTGGAGCCGGGGTTTCCGGAGCAGCTTCGATCAGCTCTCACCGGGGGCATCAGCTTCCCCGCCGCCCGGGTAAAGGCGCTGGAAACCATAGGCCTTCCCGGTGCGCCTTTGGAGCAGCCCAACGATATTCTGGGAGTTGAATACTGCAAGGCCATTCTGGAGCTGGGAAGCGCCCTGAAGCCCTATCCCATTTTCCGGCAGGGAAGCTATCACGACTGCCGCCCGGACCTGGACAACCCTTCCGCCACCTCTCTGCGGAGTCTGGCGGAGGCCGGTGAAGACTATTCGCCCTACATTCCGGCCCCGGCGGTGGATCGTTTTCGCTCCGCCCCGGTGCATACGCTGCACGCTGGGGAGCGGGCCATTCTTTACCGGCTGCGGACCATGGAGGATTGGGAGTTTGAAGCTCTGCCCTATGGCTCCGAGGGGCTGTGGCGGCGGTTTATGAAGGCCTGCCGTCAGGAAGGAAGCCTGGAGGACATTCTCACCCGGGTCAAAACCAAGCGCTATACCCGCTCCCGGCTGAACCGCATAGCCCTGTGCGCCTTTCTGGGCATCACAGCAGCGGACCTGGCTTCCCCTGCCCCCTACGCAAGGATTCTGGGCTTTAATGATGTGGGAAGGGCCCTTCTCCGGGGGAATGACTTCTGCAAGAATTTAGGCTGGAAGGACGATTCCCCTTATTCAAGGCTGGAAGGGCGCTGCAATGCCCTTTACGGCCTATTCTGCCGGGAGGAAATCCCCCGAGCCGACCAAGCCGATGCCCAGCGGCTAATCTATATTCACAGGTGATCTGATGGTTTTTTCGTCCTATATTTTTTTGTTTGCTTTTCTGCCCCTGGTATTGGGAGGATATTATCTATTATCCCATGTGAAAAACCCCATTTGGCAGCGGTTATTTTTAATTGGGGCCTCCCTTTATTTTTACGGCTACTTTAACCCCAGCTATCTGACGATCATTGTGGTCTCGATACTCTCCAACTACATTCTGGCCTACGGCATGAGCCGGAGCAATGGGGCCGCCGGGACGGTGTTTTTCTGGCTGGGCGTGGTATTTAATGTGGGCCTTCTGGGCTACTTTAAATATCGGGATTTTTTTGTGGAGAACATCAATGTGCTTTTCCACACGTCCCTACTTCTAAAGCGCATCGCCCTGCCTTTGGGCATCAGCTTTTTTACCTTTCAGCAGCTTTCCTTCCTGGTCTCCATTCGCAAGGGCGAGGAGGTTTTGGAACGGTTTGATGACTACTGCATTTTTGTGCTGTTCTTCCCCCAGCTGGTGGCAGGGCCCATTGTGCTCTACAGTGAGATGATCCCCCAGTTCAAAGACCCCCGGCGGCGGTATTTTCAGTGGGACAACTGTGCCAAGGGTGCCTACATCTTTACCATTGGACTTTTTAAAAAGGCAGTGATCGCCGATACTCTGGCCCTGTTTGCGGACACCGGCTTTGGCTCTTCCAGCCTGGGCTTCTGCGCCGCCTGGGCCACGGCTCTTTCCTATACCTTCCAGGTTTATTTTGATTTCAGCGGCTATTCCGACATGGCCGTAGGTCTTGGAAAACTCTTCAATATCGACATTCCCTTTAATTTCCGCTCTCCTTACCAGTCGGAAAGCATCGGTGTTTTCTGGCGGCGGTGGCACATCACCCTGGGCCGGGCTCTGCAAAGCTACATCTATTTTCCATTGGGCGGCAGCCGGGAGGGGACCTGGAAAACCTACCGGAATCTGCTCATCACCTTCCTGGTCAGCGGCCTCTGGCATGGGGCGGCCTGGACCTTTGTGCTGTGGGGACTGCTCCACGGCCTGTTTAACGCCTTGGAGCGGGGATTTTCCAAGCCCCTGTCGAAGGTTCCCCACACTCTTCGGGTGCTGGGGACGTTTCTCATCGTCAATGCCCTGTGGGTGCTGTTCCGGGCAGAGAGCTTCCGGAATGCCGCCACGGTCTACCGGGGCATGGTGGATTTTTCCAACATAGGTCTGCTGCAAGTGGGCACGCTGGCCATTGACGGCTTCGTAGGCGTTCCCCTGGCCCTCAACACCGCCTATGTACTGCTGGTTCTTGCCGCACTGGCACTGGTGTGCTTCCGGGTAAAAAACAGCTGCCGGATGCTGGAGGACTTCACCTGCCGGAGAAGCCTTTTGTGGCTGACCGCGGTGCTGTTCTGCATCGCCCTGGTCCATTTGTCCCGGGAAAGTGTTTTCATCTACTTTAACTTCTAAGGAGCAAGCAATGGCAAAAAAATGGCTGATTCGGCTGCTGGCCCTGACTCTGACGCTGGTGGCCCTTATGTGCGCTGCCGTCTGGTGGGTAGACCCCTATATGCAGTATCGGGTGCGGGACAACCGGTATCTTCTGAATTCCCGGCTGGTGACCCCGGGGCTTATTAAGAATTACGACTATGACACGGTGCTTATCGGCTCTTCCATGATCCAGAATACCGACATGGCCCTGTTCCGGGAGACCCTGGGGGGCAAGCCTCTGAAAATCACTACGGGAGCCATCAGCTTAAAGGAAATTCAAAAGCTGACGGATAAGATCAATCAGGTGGGCAGGGCCCAAAACTACTACATCTGCCTGGACCAATACCTGTTCGCCCCGGAAAAATGGGACGACATGGACCGTTTTCCGGACTACCTGATGGATGATGATCTTCTGAATGATTACCGCTATCTTCTGGGCTACGAAACCTGGACCAGGTTTTTGCCCATTGACCTGGTACTCTCCGCCACCCGGGCCCTGGGCATTTCCCTGCCGGAACGGTTCACACGGGCCATGTCCATTGACGGCATGGAGGACTGGCGGGACAACTGGACCTTTGGTTCGGAAGCGGTGCTGTCCCTTTACGCCCCGCCTCCTAAGGACAAGGACTACGACTTAGACCGGCTTCTTGGCCGGATGGAGGGCCGGTTTGACGAATACCTGACCCATCTGGATTTTGAAACGGGCGCATACACCTTTTTCTTTCCCCCCTACTCGGCCCTGTTCTGGAATTACGCCGGGGAAGCAGGATATGGGGATCTCTACCTGGCTTTTAAGACCTACGCCGAGGAGCGTCTTTGGGGAATGCCCAATGTAAAAATCTTTGATTTTCAGAATGCGGATTTCATCACCGATTTGGAGCAATACAAGGACTACACCCACTATGCCCCCAGCGTCAACGACTGGATGCTGCGCTGCTTTGCCTCCGGGGACTATCAGGTCACCGAAGCCACGCCTACCGGCACCCTGGTCGAAAAGACTCGGGAACAGGTCCAGGCGCTTTTGGAAGCCTATCCGCAAATTCCACACTAAATAAAGTCGTTCTTTTCTTCGTTTTTCCTCATTTTTCTGCGAAGGACCCATCGCAGGATCGCCGAAAGAACAATGACCCCCAGGGAGGCCGCCCCATATAGCAGCGCCTCCGTATACCAAGGGGCGGAATAGGCCTGATTCAAATGGGGAAACCGCTTGTAGGAGTAGTAGTCCATGGCGGTTTTGATGACGATCAAATAGAAACTGCCGTAAATCAGGTATTTTAGGAAATCGTACAGCTTTTTCATTTTTCGGCCCTCCCGGGTTTCAGAATTGGTATGGTTATTATAACATTGAAGGGATTCCTTTACAAGAAAAAGGGATGTTTTCAGAACACCCTGTTTGAAACAAGAAACCAATCACCGAAACCGTAGGGAACGGCCTGTGTGCCGTTTCCTACGGTTTCGCTGAAATGGGTCTGCGTTGGGCCGAAGCGGGGTGGAAAGAGGGACGTTTCCCTGCGGTTTTCATTGAAGGTTTATAAATTACGGGCGGAGAAGAAGGGATTTGGTACACGATGGTGTTGGATTGTTCAAATCCCTCCTAGCCGCTATAAAAATGAACCCCACCCATAGGGTGAGGTTCATTCTTATGGCGGAGAAGGAGGGATTTGAACCCTCGATACCCTTTTGGGGTATACACGATTTCCAATCGTGCGCGCTCGGCCAGCTACGCGACTTCTCCATGCGCAATGCTCGCTTCATGCCGCCCGTGGACAGCTTCAATATGATACTACAGGAGGTGACATTTGTCAAGCTTTTTCTTTGATAATTTCAAAAAATATCCAAAACCAATGTTACCGCGTTCCGGCTGACGGTGCCGTCAATGTAGCGGGCGTAGTCCAGGCATTGCCGGAAGCCCTGGGAAAGGTGGGTTTTCATGGAGGCGGTGTTCTTTTTTGCCACATGGGCGTACAACCGAACGGGGGCTCTTCCTTGGAGGTAATTGGCCGCCTCCCGGAGAAGCTCCGAAGCGTAGCCCTTTTGCCGCTGCCCCGGGGCCGTTTCCAGGGCCTCCAGCAAAACGCCGTCCTCATAGTCCTCCAATCGGAGGGCGCTGACGTAGCGGCCCTCCGTTGTCAGGATCAAGTAGACCGGGTTCTCCCCGTGGAAGAAGACCTGACTTAAATAGTCCCGAAAGTCCTCTTCCGCCAGGGCCTGCTGCCGCTCCGGAGTTTCCTCCGGATAGCGCAGGGCTCCATTTTCCCGGTTTCCTTCCATATAGACCTCCATGAGCTTCGGAAAAGACAGTTCCTTCATGGATCGGGCAACGATCAGCACTACAGGGCCTCCCCCAGAATGGACTTGGTGGCGTAGGCGTTGAGAGACATGTCCGCCACATTCCCCGCCAGATATTCATAGTAGGCCTGGGCACCGATCATGGCGCCGTTGTCGCCGCAGAGCTTCAGCGGGGGCATATAGACCTGGGCCCCCAGCTTTTCAGCCGCTGCCAGCACATCCCGGCGAATGCGTGAATTGGCCGCCACACCGCCTGCGATGGCGATTTTTTTGCAGCCGGTCTGCCGGATGGCCAGCTCTACCCGGGGAACCAGGGTATCGGACACCGCTGCGGAGAAGCTGGCGCAGAGGTCCGGAATATTGATCTCCTCCCCCACCTGCTCGGCATGGTGGATGAGGTTCAGCGCAGCGGTTTTAAGACCGGAGAAGCTCATATTGTAGGGGTTCTCCCCGGGTTTGCTCCGGGGCAGGGCATAGGTTTCCTCGTTGCCCCCCTGGGCCATGCGGTCCAGGGCCGCACCGCCGGGATAGGGCATCCCCAGCACCCGGGCCACCTTGTCAAAGCACTCCCCTGCCGCGTCATCCAGAGAGGTCCCCAAAATCTCCATTTTGGTATAATCCGTTACATGGACCAGCATGGTATGGCCGCCGGATACCACCAGGCACAAAAACGACGGCTTCAACTCCGGGTAGGCAATATAGTTGGCCGCAATATGGCCCCGGATGTGGTGTACCGGAATCAGGGGCTTTCCCATGGCAAAGGCCGCCGCCTTGGCAAAATTCACCCCCACCAACACTGCGCCGATGAGCCCCGGGGCATAGGTCACCGCCACCGCGTCGATTTCCTCCCGGGTCAGGCCGGTGTTGCGTAGTGCCTGGTCTGCCAGGCCGTAAATGGCCTCAATATGCTTTCTGGAGGCGATCTCCGGCACCACGCCACCATAGAGCCGATGCAGGTCCACCTGGGAGGCGATACAGTCCGTCAGCACCTCCCGGCCGTCCCGGACAATGGCCACGGCGGTTTCGTCACAGGAGGATTCCACCGATAAAATATTCATAAGCTCCACTCCTTTCGAAGGATCAGGGCATCTTCCTTGGGGTTGCGGTAATAATTCTTCCGCCGCCCGATTTCGGAAAAGCCCAAGGACCCGTAAAGGTTTCTGGCCGGGGTGTTGGAATCCCGGACCTCCAGGGTCAGGCAATGGCTTTCCCGGGCTTTTAAGTACTCCATCAAAGCCTCGATCAGCATTTTCCCGACACCCTGGCGGCGGTAGTCCTCATCCACCGCCACGTTCATCATATCCGACTCCCCCAGCACGGTTTGGGAGCCAACATAGCCCGCCAACCGGTCTCCGTCCATGGCAACCAGCCATAGGGACAGCGGGTTTTGAAGCTCCGAGGCTACGCTGTTTTCACTCCAGGGGTCATGAAAGCAGCGCTTTTCCAAGGCGGCGACCTGGGGCACCTGGGCGGCGGTCATTTGAAGAATCCTGATCATTTGGCATCAAACCAGCTCTTTCCGAACTTGGCCTCCGCGGTCAGGGGTACCTTCAGCTGGGCTACCGCCTCCATTTCCCGGCTGACCAGGGCGGCAACCTGGGCCGCCTGGTCCTCTGGACACTCAACGATCAGTTCGTCGTGGACCTGCAATAAGAGCTTTGCCTCCGGGAAATTCTGGTTCAGGGCATTCTCCACCCGGATCATGGCAAGCTTGATGAGGTCCGCGGCAGTACCCTGAATGGGCGTATTAAGGGCGATGCGCTCCGCACTCTGGCGCACGTTGAAATTGGTGCTTTTCAGCTCCGGGATATACCGGCGGCGGCCGTAGAGGGTCTGGGTGTAGCCCTTTTCCCGGGCATCCGCCACCACCTGCTTCATATAGTCCCGGACCCCATGGTAATGGGCCAGATAACTGTCAATATAATCCCGGGCCTCATACCGGCTGACACCGATGTCCTCGGCCAGGGAGAATTCCGAAATGCCGTAGACGATGCCGAAGTTTACGGCCTTGGCATGCCGCCGCTGCAAGGACGTCACCTGGTCCGCCGGAACCCCGAAGACCTGGCTGGCGGTGACGGTGTGGATGTCCTGGCCCTCGCAGAAGGCCTGCTGCATGGTTTTGTCGTCTGCAATGTGTGCAAGAACCCGCAGCTCGATTTGGCTGTAGTCCGCATCCACCAGCACACAGCCGGACCGGGGCACGAACATTTTGCGGATCTCCGCCCCCAAATCGGTACGGACGGGAATGTTCTGCAAGTTAGGCTCCGTAGAGGACAGCCGCCCGGTGGCGGTGACCAGGTTCTGGAAGGTGGTGTGAATGCGGCCGTCGGCGGCAATGACCTTCATGAGGCCGTCGGCATAGGTGCCCTTGAGCTTGGTCAGCATCCGGTAGTCCATAATGGCGGGAATAATGGGGTGCTTGTCCTTGAGTTTTTCCAAAACGTCCGCATTGGTGGAGTAGCCGGTTTTGGTCTTCTTGGAGGCCGGAAGGCCCAGCTTTTCAAAAAGCAAGGCCCCCAGCTGCTTGGGCGACTGAATGTTAAAGGGGCCGTCCGCAAAGCCATAGATCAGGCTCTCGCAGTCGGCAATTCTGGTTTCCAGCATTTTGCCAAACTGACTAAGCTGGTGCCGGTCAATGGCAATGCCCCGGCATTCCATACGGTACAGTACCGTACACAGCGGCAGTTCGATTTGGCGGTACAACTCCTCTTCCCCCTGCTTTTCCAGTTCTTCCTCCAGGGGCTTCCGCAGCTGCCAGATGCTTTCGGCACAGGCGGCAGCGTCACCGTCTTCCACGGTCTTACCAAGGAACGTGGTGGCAAGCTTGGAAACGGGATAATCTGACTGAGAGGGATTGAGGTCGTAGGCCGCCAGGGCCGTATCAAATTCCACCCTATCCCACTGCATTCCTGCCTCCTCCAAAAGGTGCATGGAGGCCCGGGCATCGTGCAAAATCACCTGTTCAAATTTGGGGAGGGTCTGCATTTGCAGCTCCATAGGGGTCAGACCGCAGACACCGGCTTCCCAGGCAAGGCCCAGGCTGCCGTCCGGGGCAAAATACAGGCCACACAGAGGAAGCTTTTCCGGGATTTTTTCTACCCGGGGCAGAGATGCCACCTCCCGTTTTTCCGTAACCGCCGCCTCCGCGGCAGCGCCCCGGAGACCGTAGCGGTCAATGAGCCGCACAAATTCCAGCTTTTGGAACAGCGCGTACAGCTCCGGCCGATTGTAGTCCCGGAGAATGGCATCCCGGGGGTCAAATTCAATGGGGGCCTCCGGGATGATGGTGGCCAGTTCATAAGAAAGGTAGGCGTTCTCCCGGCCCGCTTCCAGCTTTTCCCGGAGCTTGGGGCGAATGGAGCTGTCTTCCAGATGGGCATAGACCCCATCCAGGGTGCCGAATTTCAGCAGCAGGTCTGTGGCGGTTTTAGGGCCCACCCCGGCAACACCGGGGATATTATCGGAGCTGTCCCCCATCAGGGCCTTCAGGTCCACCATGCGCTTGGGCTCAAAGCCGTATTCCCCACGGAAAACCGCCTCGTCATACAGCGTGGCGGAGGTCTGGCCGGGCTTGGAGATTACCAGCTTGACCTTCACATGGGGGTCGATGAGCTGTAGGGAATCCCGGTCGCCGGTGACGATGACGCAGTCCCAGTTCTCCTCCCCGCAGCGCTTGCCTACGGTGCCGATCACATCGTCGGCCTCCCAGCCCTGAGCGGCGTAAATAGGAATGTTCATGGCCGTCAGCACCTGCTTCATCAGCGGCATCTGCTGGGCCAGCTCCTCCGGCATACCGTGGCGGTTGGCTTTATAGCCCTCGTAGCGGTTATGACGGAAGGTGGGGCCATGGAGGTCGAAGGCCACGCAGACTGCGTCCGGCTTTTCCTCTTTCTCCATGCGTTCCAGGATATTTAAGAATCCATAGATGGCATGGGTGTAGATGCCCTCCCGGGTGGTCAGGGGTTTTACCCCAAAGTAGGCCCGGTTGATCACACTGTTGCCATCGAGAATCATCAGCTTCATACTTTTCTCCACTTGGTCCCCTGGGGGGTATCAATGATCTCCACGCCCATGGCTTTCAACTGGTCACGGATGCGGTCGGCCTCGGCAAAGTTCTTGGCCTTCTTGGCCTCCGTCCGGGCCTGGACCAGGCCGTCAATTTCCGGGTCAGCGCTCGCCCGTTCCTCCTGGGCCTGCTTTTCCCGCAGCGTCTTGGCCGCCTCCAGCAGGTTCAGGGACAGCACCTTGTCAAAATCCCCCAGGGTATAGAGCTTGGTTGCATCGTTGGTCTTGGCCTTCAGAACATCATAAAGGGCGGTAATGGCCAGAGAGGTGTTCAGGTCGCCGTTGAGGGCACCGGTGAACTTCTCTTTCAGCTGCTCAAAGGCCCCCTGGTCCACATCCCCTTCGGGATTCAGAGTTGCGATCTTGGCGATCAGCTTTTCATAGGCACCGGCGGCATTGTCCAGGTTCTCCCAGGAGAAGACCAGATTCCGGCGGTAATGGCTTTGCAGGCAGAAATACCGGTAGGCCATGGGGTCATAGCCCTTGTCCTGTAACAAAGAAACCGTCAGGAATTCGCCCTTGGATTTGCTCATTTTGCCGTTGTCTGTATTGAGGTGGTGGACATGGAACCAGTAATTGCACCAGGGGTGGCCCAGATAGCTTTCGGACTGGGCGATCTCATTGGTGTGGTGGGGGAAGGCATTGTCGATGCCGCCGGCGTGAATGTCCAGGTACTCCCCCAGATGCTTCATGGAAATGCAGGAGCACTCGATATGCCAGCCGGGATAGCCCACGCCCCAGGGAGAATCCCACTTGAGGGCCTGGTCCTCAAATTTGGACTTGGTAAACCACAGCACAAAGTCATTTTTATTACGCTTGTTGGTATCCTCTTCCACGCCCTCCCGGACGCCCACGGCCAGGTCTTCCTCGTCGTGGTCATTAAAAACATAGTACTTTTCCAACTTGGAGGTATCAAAGTACACGTTGCCCCCTGCGAGATAAGCGTAGCCCTTGTCCAGAAGAGTGGTGATCATCTGAATATACTCCGGAATGCAGTTGGTAGCGGGCTCCACCGCGTCAGGCCGCTTGATGTTCAGCTTGTCGCAGTCGGAGAAGAAGGCGTCGGTATAGTATTTTGCCACTTCCATCACGGTCTTATGCTCCCGGGCGGCACCCTTGAGCATTTTGTCTTCACCGGTGTCCGCATCGGAGGACAGGTGACCCACATCCGTGATGTTCATGACCCGTTTTACGGGGTAGCCCAGGTACCGAAGGCTTTTCTCCAGCACATCCTCCATGATGTAGGTCCGCAGGTTGCCGATGTGGGCATAGTGGTAGACCGTGGGGCCGCAGGTGTACATTTTCACCAGCTGGGGATCCCGGGGGGTAAAGAGCTCTTTTTTATGGGAAAGAGAATTGTAAAGATACATGGTGGTTTTCCTCCTTAAAACTGATCGGCACCGGGGCAATAAAAAAACCTCTTATCCTCAGGGCCACACCGCTTCTTTCCGCCCCAAACCTTCGATCAAAGGCCGGGGGAAAGGAAGTGAGGAGATCCTAAGTACAAGAGGCGGTCATGCCGCGGTTCCACTCTCATTTGTCGCTTTTTATGAACCTGCCGCTCCCGGGCGCACCTTCCACCGTTTTTCCTGTCCCGGCTCACAGCCATCGTCCGGGGCTCTCTGAAAGGAAGTGCGGTGTACTCTTCCCGTTCCTTGCGGATTTTCTTGAGATATTTTACCATCAAAGCAGGGTCTATGTCAAGCTTTTCCGGAAAATTACACGGTTTTGAAAGAGGAGCACCCTTTGGGGCGCTTTGTAGGAACAGCCGGGTTCTTGCCGGATTTTTTGGAAATCTATGGAAAGATTGCCCAAAAAATACAGGCTTTCCAATATTAAATAAATCTTATCCTATTGACAATGACGGCAGTAACAAGGTATAATACAGGTGAGAAAAACAAGAAAGGGAGGTAATAGAATGATTTACCCCTTCGCTAAGACCAATTCTCCACAAATGAAGCGCATTATCAGTGGCACTGCCGCTGTATTTCTGTGTGCGACCATGTTTACCGGCTGCTTTAAAAAGGGCGGCGATGATGCCACCCAGCCCTCCTCCGGCCCCAACCTGGTAGACACCACCCCCGCGGAAAGCGTCGCTTCCGAGCCCTCCATCGAGGCCACGGAAACCACGCCCCCCACCACAGAGGCCTCCAAGGTCAATGTGGCCGTGGTAAAGGAGCAGGTAAACGCCCTGTCCTCCCCCACCGTTGACAGCAATGTGCTGACCACCCTAAATGCCGGTGACGAGGTATCGGTGAACCGTGTGGAAACCATTGGCACCATTCAGTGGGCCTACATTCCTCTGAAGGGCTGGGTCAATACGGAAAGCCTGGACATGACCAATGTGACCATTTCCGGCGCTTCCAGCACCCCCGCCGGCAGCAATGACTCCGGCGCACCTACCACTACCACCGCGCCCGCCAGCACCACCGGCACCACCGGCTCCGGAAAAGTCGGCACCATCACCGCCAGTGAACTGATGATCCGTCAGTCTCCCAGCACTGCCGCCACCTCCGTTGGCAAGTACACCAAGGGTACCCAGGTCACCATTCTGGAAAGCAGCAACGGCTGGGGCCGTACCGACAAGGGCTGGATCAACATGGGTTATGTCCGTATGAATGACGGCGGAAACACCACGACCACCAATACGAACACTACTACCAACACCAATACCACCACCAATACAAATACCAACACCGGCACCACGACCACCACCGGTGGGAAGAAGGGTGTTGTTACCGCCACCCAGCTGAACATCCGGGAAAGCGCTGCCACCACCGCCAACAGAGCGGGCTCCTACAGCTACGGCGACCGGATCACCATTCTGGAAACCAACAACGGTTGGGGCCGCACCGATAAGGGCTGGGTCTCCATGGACTATGTTTACGTAGACGGCACCACCGGCAAGAACACCGCCAAAGGTCTGGTCACCGGCAACGGCCTAAACGTCCGCAGCGGCCCGGGCACCAACTACAACTCCGTAGCCACCTACAACTCCATGACCCGGGTCAACATTCTGGAGCAGGTCAAGGTCGGCGGCACCACCTGGGGCTGCACCAAGGACGGCTGGATCAGCCTGAGCTATGTTTACATTGACGGCACCACCGGCGACGGCGCTGCCACCGGCACCATTTCCGGCAGCAATGTCAACATCCGCAGCGGCCCGGGCACCAACTATGACCGTGTCGGCTCCTACAACAGCGGCGACACCGTTCAGGTTTACGCCCAGTTCACTGTCGGCAACATGAAGTGGGGCTGCACCAGCAAGGGCTGGGTCTCCATGGATTATGTGGAAGTGGGCTAACCCTTCCTGATCGCAACATATTTTTGGCAGCCCCGGAAGAAACCTCCGGGGCTGCCATTGTTTATAGTGAGGTGTATTTATGAAACGTTTCCTTTGCTTTCTTCTCCTCCCTGCCCTGCTTTTAGGTCTCATGGGCTGCGGGAACCAGGTCACCATCGACTATGGAACATCCACGATCTATACAAAAGCGGATATGGATGAGGCCATCCGACTGATCCGTCAGGAATTTGATACCTGGACGGGCTGCGAGCTGCACAGCATCCACTATGTTTCAGACGAAAGCTGCAATGAAGAGAATCTTGCCTGGATGAACGAATTGGCAGAGGCTCGCGGCATAGATCAAACCTTTACCCAGTGCATCTTTTTTGAAAGCAGTTTTCATTCCCCTAAAAAAGAGAAGGATGCCGGGGCTTGGAATCCTGATGAGGAATACACCGGCTGGCAATGGTGTCTGGCCCGAACCGAGGGCGGCCCCTGGAAACTGATGACCTGGGGCTATGCCTGATAAGAAACGCACACTGCACAAAACCCATTCCTGTCCAATCAGCTGGCAGGAATGGGTTTTGTTTGTATTAGGGTCTATCTGAAAACCGTCAACACGCCCAAACAGCGGGTCTTTTCCGCCTGCTGTGCGTCATTTTTCCTTGCAATACACAAAGTATTCCTGCGAAAAAATGGCTTCATCAGGCGAAAAATCCCTCGCTGTTGGTCATATTTCCGGTTTCCAGATAGACCCTAATAGAAGCACAGTGCCGTAAAGGTTCCGGCGGCAAGGTATAGCCAGAGGCGGAAGGTTTTCTTTCCGCTGCCCAAGGTGTAGAGCATCAGCATGCAGCCGGTGGCAAGGATCAGCACCGCCCAGGCAGACAGCAGCCGCAGAGGCGTGAATCCGAAGCGGGCGATATAGAGCCACAGCTTCGCCCCGGCGGTAACGGCCAGAAAGATGCTCTGCACCATCATCACCGCCTGTAATCCTTTCCCCAGACGGCTTTGCCTTGTCAGCAGGGACAGCAGCCAAATCAGGAAGAAATTAATGGCCATTACGGTACATAGCTGGAAAAAACCGCTTCTGGCATAATCCGAGGCCGTAAGCGTTCCGGGAATGTGGCCCGAAAACACCGCAAAGAGATTCCCTGCCTGCACGCCGAAAAACAGGAAATACACGCCGCAGAATAGCCCCAGAACCAGGTTGGCACCGCTTCCCGGAAGCACTCGCAGCTTTTCCAGCTGCGCTGCCGACAGCGCAGGTACTCTTTCCCGCCGGGCCGCCCCCCGTACTAGACCATAGAGATAGGCTCCAACCGGCAGGCCCAGAGCAAACCAAAGGCATTCATCCCAGAAACTCTCTGATAAATCCAACCGGAAAATATTTTGGAAGCCCTGAACCAGGCTTTCAAATCCACTGTCCGCCTGACCAAGCAAATCCGTTACAAAGACCAATAGCGGCAGAGCCAACACCAGGCACAGGGCAGCCAGCCAGAAATCCCGCCGTTTTTTCTGATTCTCTTCCCCTTTGAAAGGCTTGAACAAAGCCCCCAGGGCGCAGAGCGTATCCGTTACACGGCCGAAAAAATTTCCGAAGGGCAGCAGCAGAAAACCGTCCAGGCAGTCCCAGGCAAAGCCCAAGGCATCTTCCCCGCCCCGATCCGCACCCAGATAGGAAAGGGCCCAGAGGACAGCGGAACCATGGAGCGCCAAAATGCCCCAATCCTGGGTGGCATTGCACCGCTTTAGACTGATTGCCAGGGCCATCAACACCGTCACCGCTGCCCAAAACCGGTGCATTTGCCCTTTGGGCTGTTTTTCCCGGCCAATGGCAGCGCCCCAGCCAAGAAATGCCCCCACAAAGAGCAGCATGGGCCATGGCTCCAACAGTGTTTTCCAATAAAACCAGCCTATAAAATAGGCAATAAAGGGTAGAATAAATCGTTTTTTCATCACTGATCCTCCTGATATTCCAGAATGTCCCCGGGCTGGCAGTCCAGCACCCGGCAGAGTTCATTGAGCGTGGAGAACCGCACCGCCTTGGCTTTTTGGTTTTTGAGAATGGACAGATTGGCCGGGGTGATGCCGATCCGCTCTGCCAATTCTCCGGCGGAGATTTTCCGCTTGGCCATCATCACATCCAAATTTACAACAATTGACATCGCTCGCCCTCACACCGTCAAATCCAGTTCACTGCGCATGGCAATGGCAGAGGAAAACACATTTTTAACGATCCGCACGATCAGTCCCATAAAGGCGGTCATCAGTGCCATGATCCCTAAAGAGTAGATTCTGGAGCAAAGGCTCAGGCTGATCACACTGACCACAAAGCAGCAAATGCTGATATTTTTCAAAAGCCCCACATTATCGTCCTCAAATACCTTCCCCTGCCGCAGGTTCCGCAGAAGTTTATCCATGCACCACAGCAGCACAAACCCGGGTACATTGCACACATACAGGCAAATAATCAGAAGCACCGTGTCATGATACTGCATATCCACAATGAACAGCATCAGCCAACGGGAAATAGGCCACACCGCCCAGTCCAGTATTAGAATCAGCAGTCCAAACACCCATACCAGCACCCGGCTAAAGAGAATACCGGAATCTTTTTTTGCTTCCATAACAAAACCTCCTGTGTTCTGATGCAATCAAGATAGCACAGAAGAATCTGTTTGTCAATAAGTACTTATTGTTTTTCGATAAATACTTTCTTTTATTCGAAAAACGCCTATTATAAGAAACGCCGCCAGGCATTCGTCTGGCAGCGTTTGCGGTCGGTATGAAATGAAGAAAACTCAATAGCTGGAAAGCTCCGTGATTTTCAGGCTCTGGCCCTCCCGGGTCACAAGGAGTTTCATATTGTTGGTGGTCTGCACCACTCCTTTTCGTCCGGAGGTGTTGACCAGATAGGTAATATCGCAGAAATATAGGTCCTCTTCCAACCTGAGCAGATGGTGATACTGGATCTCCTGTAATTGATCCCATGTGCTTTGGCCGAAGCTCAAGCCGTCCAGAGCCGAGGCCAACCGGGTATAAAGAGGGCTTCCGGAGGCAATGGACCGGCGCAGGCTGGCAAGATTTCCCCGGGCGCTGGCCTTGGTGGAGCCGGAGAAGGCAATATAGCGTTTTACAAAGGTCTCCAGGGTCTGGCGCAGGGCCTGGTTTTCTTCCTCGCCGCAGTTGTCCTCCAGGAAGACGGTTTCGTAGTCCTGCCCCGTCACATCCCGGCCGTTCCCGTCCAATACCCGGGGGCTGAGGGTCCCCAGATACCCTTCCAGCGTATAGGTCACTTTGGTGGGAAAGGCCGCCCCTTCCCCCAGTTCCGCAAACAGGGCATAGGGAATGCCCTGCTGGGTCCGGTAGCTTTCCGGCAATTCCTTTCCTTCCAGCACCACCTTTGCCCGGCTGTCCACCGTCAAAGTGACGGGTTCCCCCCAGAGGAAGGACAGATCAAAATTCCGGTCTTGCACAGTCCATTCGGGCAGCCCATACAGTCCTTGGGGCTGGGCGGTCAGAGTGAAGCTTCCGATCTTTTGCTTGCCGGTACGGATTTCATAGTGCAGTTCCCGTTCCCCGGAGGCCCCCGGGTCTTTTACCGCCCGGAAGGGTTCCCGGCAGGCATCCAGGATTTGTTGTTCCGCCCGGTCCCGGCTTTGCAGATTGGCATCTACCCGGTCCAGAAGCTCTTGCGCGCCTTCCAGAACCGTTTCGGGTGTCAGGTCTGCCATAACTGCCTCCACCGCATATTGGCTGCGGGACGCCTCATAGGCTCCTAAGTAATTCCAGAGCAATCCCAGGCCCAGGCCTCCCAGCAGCAGCACCGCAAGAGCGTATAAAAGCATGACCTTCAGGAATTTATTCTTCATGGGCCCCCTCCTTTAACACCAGGAACGTTGTGGGCACCGGCCGGATGCCAATGACGGAGGCGCAGTTGTTGATGTAATCCCCCTGGAACCACATGAGAGAGGAAGAACCGCCGTCTAAGTTGCAGGCGTTCACCGCCCCGAATTTCAGCATGATCTCCGCCAGGTCCTGCAAGGTGGCCCCCAGGCTCACCACCTGGCGGCCGTCAATGACCAGCAGGAGCATGGCCCCGTCGGAGCGCTGACCGATGGCGGTTCGGGGATTCAGGCCGCTGGCCGTGTTCTCCGGCAGCACCGATTCCCCGTTGGCAACCAGCACCGGGCCAAAGGAGACCCCGTATTGAATGTCCATTTCCGCAAGCTCCTCTTTGCCGGGGGTTCCTACATGGAGGATGCCGGCGCTGTCCAGCCCCGCAAAGCCCTGGCGGGTGCCGGAATAATAGGACTTTCCCCGGAATACCACCATGGAATCCGGAATGCTGCCGTTTCCGTTGCCGTTGGGGTCATAAAAGCCTCCGGCGTTGATTCCGGCCACGGCATCAAATTTTTCCACCATCTCCGCCACGGTGTAGCCTCTGACCCCGAAGTGCTCCGGCACGGAGCCCATAATGACCCGGGTGGGGTCTAAAACGATCATCATAAACCCGGAATAGCCGGAGCCGGTAACACGCTGCAAGATGATACCGTCGCCGTCCTCATCCGTAAAGCCCCAGGGGTCTGCCTGGTCGGCAGGTCTTGTCTCCTGGGGAAGCTGAATCAGGGAGGTATCCGTCTGAATGTCCTCCTCCAGCTCCACCCGGGTAATTCGCTCCACTTCCTCCGGACTTAAAAACCAGTCCGCCAGAAAGCCCATGGCGCTGGTCTCCTTCACGGACATGACAAAAAGCCTTTTTGCCGCCTCCGATGGGCCGTGGGTCACCACGAAAATGGCCCCCAGCAGCAGCGCCGCTGCCAGCACCACCGTTTCAAGCAGCAGCAAAATCGTCATTCCAAAAAGGTAAGCAGCGGATTTTCCCGGGCTTTGCGCCGCCGTTTCCCTCTTTTTCTCTTCCAAGCCTTCCACCTCTTTTCAAAAACGCCCCTGATGCCGAAAAACATCAGGGGCAATGTTTATTCCGCTTTTTCGATGGCCGCAACCACGTCCGCCAGAGCATCGGTGTTCACCGTCTCCATCCGGCCGTTGTCGTAGGCTTCCGCCACCTTGGGGTCAATGGGCAGCCGGGCCAGAACAGGCAGGCCCAAGTTCTGGGCCACCTCGTCCAAGTGGCCTTCGCCGAAGACCTTGATGCGCTTGCCGCAGTCCGGGCACTCCAGATAGGAGTAGTTCTCCACGAAGCCCAGAACGGGAATGTGCATCATTTCCGCCATGCGGACCGCCTTTGTCACGATCATGGAAACCAGGTCCTGGGGGCTGGTGACAATGACAATGCCGTCCACCGGCAGGCTCTGGAACACCGTCAGAGGCACGTCACCGGTTCCGGGAGGCATATCTACGAACAGATAGTCCACGTCTTCCCAGATCACGTCGGTCCAGAACTGCTTGACCGCACCGGCGATCACCGGGCCGCGCCACACCACCGGGTCACCGGGGTTGTCCAGCAGCAGGTTAATGGACATGACCTGAATGCCGGAGGCCGTCAGGGCAGGATACAGCCCTTCCTCGTTGGCACCCTGGCACTCGGTAACGCCAAAAGCCGTGGGGGCAGAGGGGCCGGTAATATCCGCATCCAGCACGCCCACGCGCTTGCCCTGCCGGGCCATAGCAACGGCCAGCATGGAAGTGACGGTGGACTTGCCCACGCCGCCCTTACCGGACACCACGGCGATGACCTTTTTCACCGTGGACTTGGGGTTCAACTGCGCCAGCAGACTCTCTTGCTTGCGATCTGCGCAATCAGAGCCGCAGCTGGAACAATTTCCGTTACAGGAACTCATAATCAACTCTCCTTAAAATATCAATATCCTTTTGGGGAATTTCACAAAAATTCGGCTTTTCGCCGCAGGTTCTATTATAAACCCCAACAAGTATTCTGTCAATGCCGTTTTCCTTGCGGAAGCTCTAGGGGAACGCTGTCTACTGCTGGGCCTGGTCCCACTGCTCCATCAGTTCCATCAGGGTTTCTTCTTCCCCTTCCTTTTCTTCCAGCAATCGGGTCAGCTCCTGGTAGTCCGCAGAGGCCTGCTGGATTTTTTCTTCCAGCTCCGCCACCTTCTGCTCCTGCTTTTCGATCTCCCGTTCCAGCCGCCTGACCAGCTTTTCCCCATCCTTGGGGCCGGACCGGGGCCGTTCCTTTTTGACCTTGGGTTCTAAGGATTGGACCGGCAGCACCTTGGCCTGGGCCTCATGCTCCAAAATGGAGCGGTATTTTTCGTAACCGCAGCGGAAATCCCGGATGGTGCCGTTTTCCAGGAGCCAGATGCGCTCCGCGAATTTTTCAATAAAGTACCGGTCGTGGGATACAAACAGCAGCACGCCCTCGAATTCCTCAATGGCGGCTTCCACCCATTCCCGGGAGGCAATGTCCAAGTGATTGGTGGGCTCGTCCAATATCAGCAGATTGATTTTTTCGTCCATGAGCATACACAGCCGCAGCCGGGACTGCTCGCCGCCGGACAAGGTGCCCACGGTCTTAAACACGTCCTCCCCCTGGAACAGGAAGGCACCTAAGCGGTCTCGGGCCATCTGTGGGGACAGATTCTTTTCGTAGAGCATGGTGTCGTAGAGGCTCCGCTCCGGGTGGTCGAAGTGAATGATCTGGGGCAGATACCCCCATTTGACTGTAGGGCCGAACTGGATTTTTCCGCCGCAGTCCTCCTCGCCCAGAAGGCACTTGATGAAGGTAGACTTGCCCGTTCCGTTGTCTCCCAGCAGGGCAATGCGCTCGCCGCCCTCCACCACCAGGTTCACATCAGAAAACAGCACCCGGTCTCCAAAGGCCTTGGACACATTTTTCATCTTGAAGGCCACATCTCCGGAAAAATCCTTTTCTCCGAAGGAGGCCTTCATGGTCCGCTCCGCCTTGGGCCGTTCGGTCTTCTGGATGCGCTCCATGCGGTGCTGAATGGACATGGCCCGGCGATAAAGGGTGCGGTTGTTGATGCCCCAGCCCTTCATCCGCTCTACGGTGTAGCCCAGCTGCTTGAGCTTGGCCTGTTCCTGCTCATATTGCTTGAGCTGCAAGTCAAACCGGGCCTGCTTTTCCTCCATATAGTAGGAATAGTTGCCGGAATAGAATTCTCCGTGGCCGTCCACGATCTCAATGACCCGGTCTGCCACCCGGTCAATGAAGTAGCGGTCGTGGGAAATGGTCAAGACCGTACCCTTGAAGCCGGTGATGTACCCTTCCAGCCACTCCACGCTGTTCAGGTCCAAGTGGTTGGTAGGCTCGTCCAGGAGCAGGATGTCCGTTTTCTCCAGAAGCAGACGGGCCAGATTGATGCGGGTCTTTTCACCGCCGGAAAGGCTGTCAAACTCCTGGGGCCGCTGCTGCTGCGTGATGCCCAGGCCGTTGCAGATCTTGTCCACGTCCACGTCCATTTCGTAGCCGCCGCCGGACTGGAAGCGGTTGACCAGGGTGTCATATTCCCGCAGCTGCTCCTGGGTGGCTCCCTGGGCCATGGCGGCTTCCAGTGCCTCCATTTTCCGCTTGGTGGCGGTCAGCACCGCAAAAGCGGACCGCAGCACATCTTCCACGGTATAGCCCTGGGGGAATTTGGGGATCTGGGAGATGAGGCCCAGCTTTTTATTGGGGTTTACATAGACCTCTCCCTGGTCATAGTCCATTTCCCCGGTGAGGATCTTGAAAAGGGTGGTCTTTCCGCAGCCGTTCCGGCCCAGAATGGCCACGCACTCCCCTTCCTGAATGTCAAAGGAAAGGTCCTGCAACAGGTTTTCCCCGATGACAAAAAACTTACTTAAATTCTTGACTGATATATCTACCATTTGCTTTTCTCCAAAATGGAAAGGATTTTATTCCAATTCCCGGAGGATGTCCTCCAGTTCTTCTCTGATGCAGAACAGGTTCACGGCCTGTAGCAGGGCGTTGGCCGTCATCCGCTCCGGCAGGTCCAGCCGCTTCAAAAGCTTTTTGCGCTTCTCTGCGCTGTCCGGCCCGCCGGACAGGCCCCATTCAAAGAAATCCTGCTTGGTAATGGGGTCCCGGGGCTCCGCCGCCGGGCTGCCGCAATCCATGGTGGCCCCGGCGGCTTTCAGGGAGGACAAAATCACCTCCGGGGTCATGCCCTCCACTCCCAGCTTCCCCTCTTTTCCCGGGGCGGCCTTCCGACGCTCCTTTCCGGGAATATCGGGAATGTAGGCGTGCTTCAGGTATTTCCCGGGGATGGCGCTTTTAATATGATTGCGGATGACAAAACCGGCGCCGTCGGAGTCTGTAAACACGATGAGTCCCCGTTTTTCCGCCACCCGGCGCAAAAGAGCCATTTGCTCTTTGTCCTTGAAAATGCCAAAGCCGGAGGTTTCAAAAATCGGCGCTTCCACGATCTGGCTCAAGGTGTTTTTATCGTACCGTCCCTCTACCACAATGGCCTCTTGGATTTTAACCATGCCGTGCCTCCCGTGCCAGACTCAGCAGCAGCAGCTCCAGCAGCCGCTCCGGGTCGTCATAAGAGGTTTTGATGCGGTAGTCCGTTTCCAGCACCAGCTCCGCCGCCTTGCGGCAGAAATCCGGGCTGAACCGCCGGGCAGCCTCCATGGTCTTTCTGGCGGGATAGTCCGGCAGGCCGCAGAGCTTTTGCAGGTCGGAAGAGGTTTTCCGGTTGTCAAGCAGGGTCCGGGCGGTGGCCAGACGGCGGAAATGTCCCCCCACCGCGCCTAAAATCGCCAGAGGCTCCTGCTGCATTTTCAGAAGCTGCTGCAGCTTCACCAGTGCCTCGTCATATTGTCCGGCGCTGAGAAGGTCCGTCATCTGGAAGACCACCGCATCCAATACCGGCTCCGTAACTGCGTCAATATCCGCTTTGCAGATGGTATCTGACCCGGAATAGGCGCAAATCTTATCGATTTCCCCCAAAAGGGCCGTCATGGTGCCGTCGGTGATGTCAATGAGGTAGGCGCAGAGTTCCGTAGAGATTTTTTTCTGCCGGGAGGCAAAATGCCTGGTGAGCCAGGCGATCAGGTCCCGCTGATCCTGCTTGGCAAACTCCACCTGAAGCCCCGCCTTGTCCAGGGCATCCCAGAGTTTTTTCATTCGTTTGTCCGGCTTCCAGGGGGCCGCGGTGTAGAGAAACAGCACGGTACAGTATTCCGGAATGTCGGAGAGCACCTGGGCCATCCGCTCCCGGTCGGATTCGTTCATTTTAAACAGATCCACATCTTCCACCTGCACCAGGGTGTATTCCGCCATCATGGGCAGATTTTCCACCGCCTCGGCAAAGGCCGTCAGGGTGAAGTTTTCCGTGTTGAACCGATGATAATTAAAGGATTCCGTCAGCGGGTCCAGCAGCAGCTTTTTAAGCTGGCCCAGATAATGGTTCAGGAGGAAGGTCTCTTCCCCGAAGAATACATAGAGTCTGCCGGGGGCCTTCTCCCGAATATGTTGTTTCAGCAGCTGCAGCTCAGCCCCCGATGCTTGTTTTTTTGCCACAGTCTTCCCTCCTGATGAGAATCGTCCCTTCCCGGTCTGTTCTTCGGATGTGGCAGCCGGTGTCCTCCAGCCGGTCCAGCAGCTCCTGGGCAGGATGGCCGTAATGATTGTTTGCCCCCACGCTGATGACCGCCAGCTCCGGCTTTGTGGTTTCCAGCAGTTCCGGGCAGGTTGAATATTTGGAGCCGTGGTGGCCCACCACCAGAATGTCCGTTTTGGGCAGCACACCCTGCCGCAGGAGCCGCCGTTCCCCGGCCATATCCAAATCACCGGTAATCAGTATAACACAGTTTTCGGATTCAAACAAGATGACCATGCTGTTTTCCTGCCGGGAATTGCCGCCGGTATAGGGATAAAACCGCAAAACACCGGTTCCAAAGGGGATTTCCGTATCCTCGGTCAGAAGTGCTCCCGATAAGTCCGGGTCTTCCCCGGGAAGCAGCACCGTCTCGGCCGGGATTTGGGTTAGAAAATGCGCTGTGCCGCCTACATGGTCCCAGTCAAAATGGGTCTGGGCCAGCACGTCCAGATGATAGAAATTCTGACTGCGGAGCATCTGCCAGGCCAAATCCGCGGACTTGGTATCGGAATCCCCGCCGCAATCGATGAGGGCATTCTCCCCAGCGCTTTGCAGCAGCAGACATTGGCCCTCCCCCACGTCCAGCACCGTCAGGCGGCAGTCATCGGTCCTGGGGCCGTAGCCTGTCAGGACGGCGGAAACCGCCAACCCTGCCAGAGCCGCGGCGAAGAATATTTTCCCCTGCTTTTTCCGGCACAGGCACCACAGCCCCACCAGAGCATAGGCAAACACCAGCCAGCAAACGCTCCATTTGCTGCAGGTATACACCGCCGCCATGGGCAGGCGGGAAAGGGCCCTTGCAGTATAGAGCACCAGCCGGATGGGCCAGGCAATGCAGCTGCCCAAAAAGGAACCCAACACCGGGAAAATGGGGCCCAAGATACAAACGCCCAGGATCCCACCGAAAATCACCGGCAGCAGCCACAGCGTCAGCAGATTGGTCAGAACGCCCACCAGGGAGATCACCCCAAAATACCAAGCGGAAATCGGCGTAGACAGGGCCATGGCGCTGAGACTCACGGAAAGAGAATCCGCCGCCCCTTTGGAAAAGCGTCCGCCTTTTTGGGGCAGGTGCTGCCGGAAATACCCGGCCAGGGGCTGCTGGAACAGGAGGATGCCCAACACGCTGAGCACCGACAGCTGAAAGCCTGGGGCGGCAATGACAAAGGGATTTGCGACCATGAGTGCCAGGGCCGCCGCGGCCAGGGCGGTTTTTGGATCATAGGCCCGGCGTGTGAGCTTTGCCAGAACCAGGAGCCCCGACATGATGCAGGCCCGGCACACTGAGGAGGTAAACCCCGCCGCTGCCGCAAAGAGCCACAGCACCGGAAGCCCCACCACAAAGGCGGGCCATGGGGTTTTCCCGGACAGCAGCCAAAGAAGGCCGAAGAGCATGGCCACATGCAGGCCGGACACCGCCACAATATGCCGGATGCCGCTGACCCGCAGGGCGGTTTCGTCGGTATAGGAAAGGTCCTGGGTATCGCCCAGCAGCAAGGACTGGGCAAAGGGCGCCGCATCCTCCGGGAAGCACCGGGAAATGGCCTGCCGGGCGGCCCGGGCCAGGGCCTGGGGCAGCGTCCAAAGACTTTTTGTTCCCGGGATGATCCTGGTTTCGCCCTTGGGGCTTGCGGTCAGGAACATGCCTCTGCCGGAACTTGCGCCGCCAGCCTTGCTGCCGCCGGGCAGGGTGACGCTCCAGCGGAAGGTTCCCGTGACCCGGTCCCCCGCCCGGGCAGACACTCCCTCGGGAAGATAGACACGAACACCCCGGGCTTTCCCGTCAATGGTGACGGTGCCCTCCGCACTGTGGCTGTAGCGCCCAGGAGTGCTGTCCTTCCGGCAGAGGATCTCCGCTTCCTGCAACGTTCCATCCAGGGAAAGCAGCGGGTCATAGGAGATTTTTTGCAGGCACAGCAGCATTCCCGCCCCCACTCCAAAGCCCAGCAGCAGCGCACCCAGCCGTCGGACACGGGAATGGCGGCGGGACAGCACCAGCGCAGGAATGGCCAAAGTCCACCCGGCGGCGGTCAGCAGCCCCGCTTGGTCCCAGCACAGTAAGATGATGCAGGCCAGGGCCGCCCCGAAGCCCAGGGTAAACCAGCACAGCCGCCGTATGCCCTTCTCCATTCCCCCGCCACCTCTTTCTTTTATAAAAGGCGCAGCCGTGGAGCTGCGCCTTTTGGAATCTATTGTTCGGAGTTTGTCTTACACTTTTCCGGAAACGAAGTCGTCAACCAGAGCCAGGGCATTGTCCACCTTGATGGGGTCTTTGCCGCCGCCCATGGCGCTGTCGGGCTTGCCGCCGCCGCAGCCGCCGCACTCGGTGCAGACCAGCTTCACCAGCTCGCCGGCCTTGATGCCACGCTTCACCGCATCCTTGCCGCAGACCGCCAGGAAGGTGGGCTTGTCACCGTTGACGGAAGCCAGCACCGCGACCACGCCGGGCTCACGGTCCCGGAGCATATCGCCCATCTGGCGCATTCTGGCGGCATCTGCCTTGGGCAGCACCGCGGTCATGACCTTCAGGCCGCCGATCTCGTGGGCACCGAACAGGAACCGTTCCGCCTCGCCGGAGGCCTCCTTGGTCTTATACTGCTCAATGACCTTCCGCAGCTCCTTGATCTCGTCTAAGTGGCCCTGAAGCTTTCCGGCCAGCTCCATGGGCTTGACCTTCAGCCGTCCGGCAGCCTCGGTCAGCAGGCTCCGGTTGGTTTCCAGCTTCTTCAGGCACAGCTTGCCGGTATAGGCCTCGATCCGGCGAACACCGGAGGCCACGGAGCCCTCGGACTCGATTTCGAAGGGGCCCACCTTGGCGGTGTTGTCCAGATGGGTACCGCCGCAGAACTCCACGGAGTAGCCGCTCATATTGACCACCCGCACCACATCGCCGTACTTTTCGCTGAACAGGGCGGTGGCTCCCAGCTTCTTGGCCTCTTCAATGGGCATCTCCCGGGTCACAATGGGGTAGCCCTCCAGGATGGCGTTCTGAACAATGGAATTGACCTTGTTCAGCTCCTCCCGGGTCATGGGAGCGTAGTGGGTGAAGTCAAAGCGCAGGTAATCCGGCTCCACCAGAGAACCGGCCTGGTGGACATGGTCGCCCAGGACGCTGCTCAGGGCCTTCTGCAGCAGATGGGTGGCGGAGTGGGCACGCATAATGGCCTTCCGACGGTCCACATCGATGGAGGCGCAGACAATGTCCTCCACATGGATGGTGCCCCGGTTCAGCTTGCCGTAGTGCAGGAACTTGCCGCCCTTGTCCTTCTGGACATTGGTGACCTCAAAGCGGCTTTCGCCCAGCATGATGACGCCGGTGTCCGCCACCTGGCCGCCCATTTCCGCATAGAAGGGGGTCTTATCCAGCACCAGGATGCCGCTTTCGCCGCCGGAAATAGCACCGGAAACCTCGTCCCCTACGCAGATGGCCAGAACCTTGCTCTCGCAGTTGAAGCAGTCGTAGCCCACGAACTGGGTGGGGGTGTTGTCCAGGCCTAAGTCAATGCCGGCCCAGGCCAAATCGCCCAGAGCCTTCCGGGCCTCTCTGGCCCGCTCCTTCTGCTCCTGCATGAGCTTGGCGAAGCCCTCCTGGTCCAGGGTCATATCCTCGTCGGCCACCATTTCCAGAGTCAGGTCAATGGGGAAGCCGTAGGTATCGTACAGCTTGAAGGCATCGGCGCCGGAGAACTCGTTTTCACCCTTGGCCTTGTGCTCTGCCAGCATGTCGGCAAAAATCTTCATGCCGCCGTCAATGGTCCGGGCAAAGTTCTCTTCCTCCACCTTGACCACCTTGGTGATATAACCGGCCCGCTCCCGCAGGTAGGTGTAGTGGCTTTCGTTCTCATGGATGACCGTCTCCACCACCTGGTACAGGAAGGGACGGTCCACGCCCAAGAGCTTGCCGTGACGGGCAGCCCGCCGCAGCAGACGGCGCAGCACATAGCCCCGGCCCTCGTTGCTGGGCAGAACGCCGTCGGCAATCATGAAAGTAGAGGCCCGGATATGATCGGTGATGACCCGGAGGGACACATCCATCTTGACACTCTGGCCGTAGGAAGCGCCGGTGATCTCCGTGACCTTATTGGTGATGTTCATAACGGTATCCACATCGAACAGGCTGTTCACGTCCTGGCACACCACGGCCAGCCGCTCCAGGCCCATGCCGGTGTCGATGTTCTTGTGGGCCAGCTCCGTATAGTTGCCGTTGCCGTCGTTATTGAACTGGGAGAATACGTTGTTCCAGACCTCCATGTAGCGGTCGCAATCGCAGCCCACGGTGCAGTCGGGCTTGCCGCAGCCGTACTTTTCGCCCCGGTCGTAATAAATCTCGCTGCAGGGGCCGCAGGGGCCGGAGCCGTGCTCCCAGAAGTTGTCTTCCTTGCCAAAACGGAAAATCCGGTCCGCGGGCACGCCCACTTCTTCATTCCAGATCTTGAAGGCCTCATCGTCATCCACATAAATGGAGGGGTACAGACGGTTCTTGTCCAGGCCTACGACCTCGGTCAAAAATTCCCAGCTCCAATGGATGGCTTCCCGCTTGAAGTAATCACCAAAGGAGAAGTTGCCCAGCATTTCAAAATAGGTGCCGTGACGGGCGGTCTTGCCGATGTTTTCAATGTCGCCGGTACGAATGCACTTCTGGCAGGTACAGACCCGATGGCGGGGGGGCTCCACTTCCCCGGTGAAGTAGGGCTTCATGGGCGCCATGCCGGAGTTGATCAGCAGCAGGGACGCATCATTCTGAGGGATCAGGGAAAAGCTGGGCAGACGCAGATGGCCCTTGCTCTCGAAGAAGGAGAGGAACATTTCCCGCAGTTCATTTACGCCGTAAGGCTTCTGGCTCATTTTTTATTTACCTCCATTTATCTTCTGCAAAACAAAACCCCGCCCCTAAATTTAGGGGCGGAGTAAAATTTACCCGCGGTACCACCCTAATTTACCCGGAAACCCGGGCATCTTAGCCGCTCTGTAACGGGAGCTCCCGCCCCGGTCATCCCGGGTGACGCAGGAAGTGGCGTGCAGCCGACTGCCGAAGGGCTTTCACCGTCCCCTTCTCGCTAAAGGTGTCAAACGCTGCTTGGTTTCCGCATTGTCTTTGCATATCTTCTGGTATTCTATCACAAAGAGAAAAAATGTCAATGGGTAATCATAGAAAAATTCAATTTTACTTTGAATTTCTTATTACAGCCGTTCAAAGTTCAAATATCTCGTCCCCTGAAAGGTGAGTTTTCCCTTGTCACCCTCTACCATCAGACCGTAGGCGTTTGCCTCAACGGAAAGTTCCATCCGATCTCCGCTTTCCAGCTGAAAGGTTGCATAATAGGTGGTGTAGGTATGGGAAAAGTCGTCATCCATGTTCTTACGGCGGCGCACATCGGCTCGCTTTGCCACCACCGTTACAGGGACTGTCACTCTGGGCGCATGGTTATTCTTGTTCCACTGGCGGATGCTTTGAAAAATGGTTGCCAGAATCGTGCAAAAAATCAACGTAAACGCAATGAAAAACAGAATGCGATAAATGCCAAATCCCATGTAGAATCCCATATTTCTCCCTCTTTTCTTAAAAATCCACCATCATTATACCATGCAGGCCATGGCCCGTCAATTTAAGACATTTTAAAGATTTAGATATGCTCTTCCAGCCAATGCAGCATTTCCTCCTGGCCTTTCTCCGTCAGGGGGAAGTCCTTTTCCCCCTCCATGGTGCTTTTTTCATAGCAGAATGGGCCGTGCCAATAGGCAGCGTGGAGGGTAGAACCCTCGTAATCCACCTCTTTGGGGGTGGCCATGACCACCTCCGGCACCACCCGGAACCGGAACAGGCCCTTGGAGCCCGTAAAGATGTTGTTCATGGCAAAGGTGTGCAGGGTGGGCAAAAAAATCAGGTGTTCCTCTTCCATGTTATTCCGCCATCAGGCTTTCCATTTCGTCCAAAAGCTCCCCGAAGAGCTTCAGGGCATCGTTGACGGGCTCAGGGCTGGTCATGTCCACACCGGCCCCCTTGAGAAGGTCAATGGGGCTTCTGGAGCAGCCGCCGGACAGGAAGTTCAGGTAATCCTTCACGGCGCTCTCCCCTTCCCGCAAGATCCGGCGGGACAGGGCAATGGCGGCAGAATAGCCGGTGGCGTACTGGAACACATAGTAATTGTAGTAGAAGTGGGGAATCCGGGCCCATTCCATGGCGATCTCCTCATCCACCACCATATCGTCACCGTAGTAGAGCTTGCACAGTCTTGCGTACTCCGCGCAGAGCACATCGGCGGTCAGGGTCTGGCCCTGGTCTACCAGTTTGCCCATAAACAGCTCAAACTCGGCAAACATGGTCTGGCGGTAAATGGTGCCCTTGAACTGGTCCAGGAAGTGGTTAATGAGGAAGGCCCGTTCCTTTTTATCCGTAGTGTTTTTCAGAAGATACTCCATGAGCAGGGCTTCGTTGCAGGTGGAGGCCACCTCGGCCACGAAAATCACATAATCCGAGTCAATGGGGTTCTGGGTGCGGTTGGAGAGGTAGGAATGGAGGGCGTGGCCCATTTCGTGGGCCAGGGTGAACTGGCTGTCCAGGGAGCCGGAGTAGTTCAGCAGCACAAAGGGATGGACCTTGGTTCCGGCGGAGTAAGCGCCGCCCCGCTTGCCCTGGTTCTCGTAAACGTCGATCCAGCGGTTTTCAAAGCCCTCTTTCAGGATTTTCCGGTAGTCCTCTCCCAGAGGATACAGGGCATCATACACCGTCTGCTTTGCCTGGGCAAAGGGGATTTTGGCAGGAACGTCTTTCAGAAGCGGGGTATACACATCGTAAAAATGCAGCTCGTCCACGCCCAGCAGCTTTTTGCGCAGGCGCACATAGCGGTGCATTTTGTCCATATTCTGGTGAACCGCCTCGATCAGATTGTCATAAACGGATTCCGGAACGTTGGTGCCGTCCATGGCCGCTTCCCGGGCGGTAGTGTACTTCCGGGCATTGGCAAAGAACTTCTGCTGCTTATTCTGGGCATCCAGCAGGCTGGCGGCCGTATTGCGCATGCCGCCCAGGGTGTGATACATGTTTTCATAGGCGCTCTTGCGCAGCACCCGGTCGCCGCTTTCTTCCAGGGGCACGAAGGTGCTCTGGCTCAGGGCGTGGGGCTGGCCCTGGGCGTCCAGGGCGTTGGGGAACTGCAGATCCGCATCGGTCAAGGCACCGTAAATGCTGTCCGGGGCGTTGGCCATCTCTCCGGCGGCGGCCAGCAGCCGCTCCTCCTGAGCAGAGAGGGTATGGGCCTTTCTGCGACGAAGGTCCGTCAGGTGCCGGCGGTAGCGCTCCAGCTGGGGGCAGGCGGCGTAGAAGCCTTCCAGGGTCTCCTGGGGGATGTCCATGATCTCCGGAGTAGAGAAACTGAACGCAGCACCAATATTGGTTGCCGCACCGATGAATTTGCCGCTCATGGCCTGATAGGTGGCGTTGCGGGTATCCTCATCGGCCTTGCGCATGGCATAGTTCCCCAGCAGCTCCAGCTGGCAGTCCAGCTCCTCCAAAAGGGAGAGGAACTCAAACAGGGTCTTTCCGCTTTCGGAAAGGGTTCCCGCAAAGGCGGAGACCTCCGGCAGTCTGGACAGCACGGCGGTAAGCCCGGCTTCCCAGGCTTCATCGGAGACATACAGGTCCTCCAGAGCCCACTTGTCCTCCTGGGGGATCTCCTCACGGGCACGAATGGTTTCGGTATTCGGCATAGAATGTACCTCCAAACAATTTTTCTTTATTATAGCACAGATTGCACAAATTTCCAGAGGGTTTCCGGATTATTCTCTATGTTGTATTTTTATACGACTTATGCTATATTATCCCGGGGTGAATAGTATGAAAAAGCAACTTTCGGGCATTTTTGCCCTTTTGGGAGCCACCGTGATCTGGGGCTCCGCCTTTATTGCCCAGAGCGTGGGCATGGACAAGCTGGGGCCCTTTACCTTTCAGGCCGTCCGCTGCGCCCTGGCGGTACTTTTTTTATTCCTGATGTCCGCGTTGGTGCCGGGGAAAGAGGACTTTTGGAGCGGCTGGAAAAATCCGGCCCTGTGGAAATCGGGGCTTATCTGCGGCACGGCCCTTTTTGTGGCCAGCAGCTTGCAGCAGATCGGCCTCATGTACACCGATGCGGGAAAGGCCGGTTTTCTCACCGCCATGTATATTGTCATCGTCCCCTTCTTAGGCCTGGCCATTGGCCACAAGCCGGGAAGAAACGCCGTCCTGAGCCTGGTCCCTGCCGTGGTCGGGCTGTATCTGCTCAGCTGCACCGGTTTAGATGGCATCAACAAAGGGGATGTGCTGCTGCTGGCGGGGGCCGGGGCCTTCTCCGTTCAAATTCTCCTGATTGACCTGCATTGCGGGGGGCTGGATGCTTTGAAGCTCAACTGCATTCAGGCTTTGATGGTGGTGGTACTCTCCATTCCCTGCGCCCTGTTTACGGAGACCATCGAGCCGCAGCACATTGTCTCCTGCTGGCTGCCCTTGGGATACGCCGGTATTCTTTCTATGGGCGTTGCTTATTCCCTGCAAATCGTCGGACAGCAGCGGGTGGCCCCTGCCGCCGCAGCGCTGCTCATGAGCCTGGAGTCGGTTTTTGCCGCCCTCTTTGGCTGGCTGCTGCTCCACGAAACCATGACCGGTACAGAGCTTCTGGGCTGCGGGCTCATGTTCTCTGCGGTGATCCTCTCCCAGATGCCGGAGCGAAAGCATAATGCCGCCGCCCTGCCTTTGGAACAGAAGTGCTGATTTTTCGTATTAGAATGCACGAACCCCCTCTGCCGTTTGACGGCAGAGGGGGCATTGTTTTTTGAAGCGCTTACATCTCCTGGCGGCCTTCCAGCGCCCGGGACAGGGTAACTTCGTCCGCATATTCCAGCTGACTGCCCACGGGGACACCGTAAGCAAGTCTGGTGACCCGGACACCCATGGGACGGAGCAGACGGGAAATGTACATGGCCGTGGCCTCCCCTTCCGTATCCGGGTTGGTGGCCATAATGACCTCTTTGACATCGCCCGCACCGATCCGCAGCATCAGTTCCCGGATTTTAATATCGTCCTGGGTCACCCGGTTCAGAGGGGAAATCACACCGTGGAGCACATGGTATACCCCCCTGTACTCCCGGGAACGCTCCAGGGCGATCACATCCTTGGGCTCTGCCACCACGCAAATGGTGCTTTTGTCCCGGGTGTCGTCGGCACAGATGGGGCACAGGGGCTGGTCGGTGAGATTCTGGCAGCAGGGACAGGTATGCACCGTTCGCTTTGCTTCCAGAATGGCATCGGCAAAGGCCTGGGCATCCTCCAAGGGCATTTCCAGCACATGAAAGGCCAGGCGCTGGGCGGTTTTCCCGCCGATACCGGGCAGCCGGGCAAAGTGGTCTGCCAGATTTTGCAGCGACGCGGGGAAAAACTGCATGGCCCCTCCTTAGAACAGGCCGCCCAGGTTCAGGCCGCCGGTGAGCTTGGACATATTGTTGGCAGCCTCGCTGTCAGCGGTCCGCATGGCCTGGTTGACCGCGGCAATGATCATATCCTGGAGCATTTCCACATCATCGGGGTCTACCGCCTCGGGGTTCACCTTCAGCTCCACTACCTCATGCCTGCCGTTGACGGTGGCGGAAACCATACCGCCGCCGGACTGGGCGGAGAAGGTCTTGTTCTCCTGCTCCTCCTGCATGCGCAGCATTTCCTGCTGCATCTTCTGGGCCTGTCTGAGCATGGCGGACTGATTCATGCCGCCCATTCCACCGGGCATTCCCCGGAAACCACCTTTAGCCATAACAAAAATCTCCTTATCAATTGATTATTCTCGAATCTTCACAATATCCTGATGGGCACGGCCGAAATTCATCAGCTGTTCCATTTTTCCTGTTTTGCCGGAGGCGGACTGATCCACCACCGTGACCTTGATGGGCCTGCCCAGCTTGGCGGAGGCCTTTCTGGTAACGGTGGCCAGAATGTCCTCCCGGCTCACGGTCTCTGCCACAAACCGGCTGCCGCAGCGCAGCTCCAGCACATTTCCCGCCAGATTTCCCCGGAGGGGAGAGGCGGGATTGGCCACAAAGAAGCCGGAGGCGGGCCGGTGGAGCTCCGGTCGGATCTCCTCCATCAGCTCCAGCCAGAACTGGTCATTCTGGGGCATGGGCGGGGGCGCTTCCTCCTCCGGAGGGGCATCTTCATCGCCGGGAGGCGGCGGGGCCTCCTCCTGTTCTTCCGCAACAGGAATTTCCCTGGGCTGCTTTACGACGAACTGACCGCTTTTCAGCTGGTCTTCCAATCGGGTGAGTCTTGCATTCAAGGCCCCTGCGTCCAGGCTCAGCTCCGGGCGGCACAAGGAGACGATGCACAGCTCCGCATCCATCCGCCGGCCCGCACTGCGGTTAAAGCCCGCCGCCGTGGACTGTACCAGCTCCATCATACGGACGATCTCTCCGGTGGAAAGCCGTTTTGTAAGCTCCACCACCTCGGAATCCGGGGCCACCCCGGAGAGCATGGCAATGCCGGAGCCGGGGGCGGTTTTCATCACCAGAAGGTCTCGCAGCAGGCTCTCCAATTCATCAAGCAGAGCCCCAATGTCCTTGCCCTGGCTGTAGAGCTGATTAAAGAGAGTCAGGGCCTTGGGCGTATCGTGGGCAGCGCAGTAAGACAGCAGGGTGCCGCACTTCTGCTCCCCCGCAATGCCCAGACACTCATAGACCTTTTCCGCGGTCACTTCCCCGGTGGTGGCACTGGCGCACTGGTCCAGCAGACTCAAGCCGTCACGCATGGCCCCGTCTGCCAGTCTTGCCAGCACCCGGGCGGCGCTGTCGTCTAAATCGATGCTCTCCTGATAGGCCACATATTGCAGTCTTGCTGCAATGTCCTCCTGGCTGATGCGCCGGAAGGAAAAGCGCTGGCACCGGGAGAGAATGGTGGCCGGAACCTTGTGCAGCTCCGTGGTGGCCAGAATGAACAACAGATGCTCCGGAGGCTCCTCGATGATTTTAAGCAGGGCGTTAAAGGCGGAGAGGGACAGCATGTGTACCTCGTCCACGATATACACCCGCTTGCGGACCTGGGACGGGGTATACACCGCGTCATCCCGCAAATCCCGGACATTGTCTACGCCGTTATTGGAGGCGGCGTCGATCTCCAGCACGTCCATACAGGTTCCGGCATCAATAGAGCGGCAAGCGGAACACGCATTGCAGGGATTCCCGTTATCCGGGTTCAGGCAGTTCACCGCCTTGGCCAAAATTTTGGCGCAGCTGGTCTTGCCGGTGCCCCGGGAACCGGTAAAGAGGTAGGCGTGGCTCAGCTTTCCGGTGACGATCTGGGTTTTCAGCGTCTGGGTCACCGCCAGCTGGCCGGATACATCGTCAAAGGTCTGGGGGCGATATTTACGATAAAGGGCCTGATAGGCAGACATGGCCGCAGCCTCCTCCCCGCTTTTTTATTGAAATTCTCAAAAAGAATCGGCCTATAACAAGATCGCACGCCTATATTTGAATGAATAGACACTCCTTGAGACCGTGCAGCCAGCTCAAAAACGGCAACCTCGCGGCACACGAAACATTCCGCTTAATGCTGCTTGGTTCCCCACCTGACATGGTTCACGGGGTCTCGTTGCGCAAGACCGCTCTCTCAACACCGCGGTAACGGTCCAAGAGAAAATCTATTCACCCGGGTATAGGCATTCATCCCTGCTGTAGCGGATTGCAGGTACAGGGCACCGCTAACTCCCCGACTAGTGCGACCTTGTTATAAGCCGATTCAGCTTTAACAAAGTGAAATGTATTCAGTTCAGCTTGGATTCGATAAAGTCGGCCAGCTCTTTGAACGTGGTAATCTTCTGATCTTCCATATCCAGCTCCACACCCAGCTCGCTTTCCAGGTCCATGATCATCTCGACAATGTCCAAAGAATCGATGCCCAGGCTCTCAAAGGTGGAGTCGGGGTGGATCTCGGAAGCGTCCAGCTCCAGCTGCTTGGCAGCGTAGTTTACAAGCTTCTCGTACATGAAAATACTCCCTTCGTCAAATAGTCTCTATCAAAGGTTTCCACGCTATTCTATTACAAAGGTTTGGATTTGTCAATGGCCAATTCAGCCTGAACGCCCAAAGCCGCCCCATAGGCCGTGGCCCAGGCGATTTGCAGGTTGAATCCGCCGGTATATGCATCACAATCCAGAATCTCTCCCGCAAAATACAACCCTTCGATTTTTTTGGAGCCCATGGTCTTGGGGTCAACCTCCCCGGTTTTGATGCCGCCGGAGGTGACAATGGCCTCCGCCACCGGGCGTTTGCCTTTGATTTCCACGGGGAAGGCTTTCAAAAGCATTACCAGGGCGTGGCGGGACTGCTTTGTCAGGCTGTTGGCCTGAAGGTCCCGGGGGATGTTCAGACGGTCCAGCACCACCGGGATCATGGACCGGGGCAGCAGATCCGTCAGGGCGTTTTCCATGGTGCGGTTCTGGTACATGTCCAGGTCCCGCAGAAGCCGGGCATCCAGCTTGCCCTCTTCCAGGGCGGGCTTCAAGTCGATCAAAAGCCGGCAGCCCTCCCCTTTTAAGTGGCAGCTGGCGCTGAGCACCGTGGGGCCGGAGACTCCAAAATGGGTAAAGAGCAGCTCACCAAAGTCCTTATACAGCACCTTCCCCTTGGCGTTCACCAGCTTGACCCCCACGTTGCGCAGGGACAGGCCCTGCATTTTGGGGCAGTCCTCCCCGGCTTCCTCTAAGGGCACCAGGCTTCCCTGTGGGGGCACCACCGTATGGCCCAGGGCCGCTGCCATCCGGTATCCGTCACCGGTGGAGCCGGTGGTGGGATAGGAGCAGCCGCCTGTTGCCAAAATCACGGTTTTCGCATTCAGCACTTCCGTTTCCGTCCGCACCCCCGTTACATGGCCCTCCCGGGTGGTGATTTCCAGAACACGGCCGGTCCTTACGGTGACACCGGTTTCCCGCATTTTTCTTTTCAGGCAGTCCAGAATAGAAGCGGCGCTGTCGGACTGGGGGAAGACCCGGTTCCCCCGCTCGGTTTTCAGGGGGCAGCCCGCCCCTTCAAAGAACGCCATGGTCTTTTCCGGGGGAAAGGCCGTCATGGCGCTGTAGAGAAAGCGGCCGTTCCGGGGGGTATTTTGCAGCACCTCTTCCGCGGAGCAGTTGTTCGTCACATTGCAGCGGCCCTTGCCGGTGATCAAAAGCTTCTTGCCCAGCCGGTCATTTCGCTCCAAAACCGTCACCTTACAGCCAAGTTTCGCCGCGGTAATGGCTGCGAACATTCCCGCCGGGCCGCCGCCGATCACCAGAACATCACTCGTCATGATCGGTTACCTGCTTTTCGTATACCTCATACTCGTCCCAGATCCGCTCCAGGGTCTCAAAGGTATGGGCGATCTCCGTTTCCTTTTTGGCCGCAATGGCAACAATCAGGGCGTTGATCATGCTCAGAGGGGCTACCAGGCTGTCAACCAGGGAGACCATGTCGCTTTTGGCTACCAAAACATGGTCACAGCACTGACCCAGGGGGGAGAGCTTGCTGTCGGTGATGCCGATGACCGTGGCCCCGGCGGAGCAGCAATACCGGGCACCCTTGGTGGTGGATGCGGAATACCGGGGGAAGCTGAAGGCGATGACCACGTCCTCCGGCCCCACGCTGACCATTTTTTCAAACATTTCGCCCTGGCTCACACCGGTGATCACATGGACATTGTTGAACATATAGTTCAGGTAATAGCCTAAGAACTCTGCCAGCGGCGCAACGGAACGGACGCCCAGGATAAACACCCTTTTGGCCTTCAAAATCGCATTGACGGCGTTTTGAAACTCCTCCCGGCTGACGTTTTCCTCGGTCTGGCGGAGCTTTTCAATATCGGCATGGAAGACTGTGGAAATCACATCCTGGTCCTTCATCCGGTCATTGGCCACCTCAATGCGCTGCACAGAGGTCAGGCGGTTCAGCACCATTTCCTGCATGGACTTCTGCATGCTGGGGTAGCCGTCAAAGCCCAGGTCCACGGCGAACCGAACCACCGTGGACTCGGAAACGCCCACGTTCTGGGCCAGCTTGTTGGCGGTCATAAAGGCCGCTTTATCATAGGATTCCAGGATATACTGGGCAATGCGCTTCTGACCCTTGGAGAATCCGGGCATGTCTTGTTTTAAATTGGAAAGAATATCACTGCTCACGTGATAGCCCCTCTTTCTATGTACATTGTTCTGGCGGTGGCAAAACCGCATTCTTTTGTCATTTTAACAAATCCCGGGGTATTTTGCAAGCGGTTCCCGGATAACAATTTCTAACTATTTATGAAGTTCCCGGACCTCGGCCTCGGTAAGGTAGCGCCACGCCCCCTCCGGCAGGCTGCCCAGTCGCACAGAGCCCTCTGCAACCCGTTTCAGCCGCAGCACCTGCATTCCCGCCGCCTGACACATCCGGCGGACCTGGCGGTTGCGGCCCTCGTGGATCACCACTTCCAGCCGGGCCTTGCCGTCTCTTACCTCCAGCAGCCGGACCTTGGGGGGGCGGATCCTGTAGCCGTCCAGCACAATGGGTCGGGCCAGCAGGTCCTCTTTTCCCGGCTCAAAGCCCGAAACCAGCACACGGTAGCATTTCTCGATCTCATGGCTGGGGTGCATCAGGCAGTTGGCAAAGTCCCCGTCGTTTGTAAAGAGCAGCAGGCCCTCGGAGTCCATATCCAGCCGACCGATGGGATACACCCGTACCCCGCAATCCGCCACCAGGGAGGCAGCATCCAGCCGACCCTTCTCGTCCCGCAATGTGGTGACGTAGCCCCGGGGCTTGTAGAGCATCAGGTACACGGGCTTTCCTTCCCCGGGCAGGGGACGGCCATCCACCATAATTTGGTCTTGCTCCGGGTCTGCCGCGGCCCCCAGCTCCGCCGGAAGGCCGTTGACCGTGACACGGCCCGCCTCGATCCATTTTTCAGCCTCCCGGCGGGAGCAAAGGCCCCTGCCGGAAAGGATTTTTTGCAGTCGTTCTTTCATGATTCTCTCCAAAATTTCCAAAAGGGCTTCTTGGAAGGAAGCTCCTTTTCAACCGTTTCTCCGTAAATGAGTTCTACTTTTCCGATGACCTTCCCGGAAAGCAGCACATAGGCCCAACCCGCATCACCGCCCCGGACCACCGGAGCATAGGCAAACTCCTGTCCCCCCAGCACGATTTGGGGCTGTTCCTCCCGGCCCAGGGCATAGGTAAAATCCCGGGAAGATAGCAGCCGGACAGTGCCTTCGCCGCCCATCAACCGGCGTTTTCCCAGTTCTTCCCCGGCGCTGATCAGAAGCCTGGGCGCAAAGTCCTCAAAGCCCCGGTCCAGGAGGGCCCGGTGGTCCTGCCAGTCCTGGGGGGCATCCATGGTGGCCGCCACCAGTCTGCGGCCCTGCCGCTGGGCGCTGGACACCAGGATGCGTCCGGCGGCACGGGTATAGCCCGTTTTAATGCCCTCTGCCCCATCCGCCAGCCACAATAGCTTATTGTGGTTTTTCAGATACCGCTCCCCTACCTTAACGGTCTTCGTGGAAACGGTTTTGGCAAAAATCGGATTTTCCATGGCATAGGCCCCCAGCTTTGCCAGGTCCCGGGCCGTAGAGTAATGGTCCGGGGCATCCAGGCCGTTGGGGTTTGCAAAATGGGTATCTGAAAGGCCCAGTGCCCGGGCCTTGTCGTTCATCCGCTCTACAAAGCCCTCTACGGTTCCCCCGCAGTAAATGGCCAGGGCCACCGCCGCATCGTTGCCGGAGGAGAGCATCAGGCCGTACAGAAGCTCCTGCAGCGTCAGCACCTCTCCCTCCCGTAAATACATGGAGGAGCCCTCAATACCCACCGCCTCCCGGGGGATGCGCATCCGGTCTAAGACATTGCACTGTTCGCAGATCAGCAGCGCCGTCATGATTTTGGTGGTGCTTGCCATAGGGGCCCGGTCCCCGGGGCTTTTTTCGTAGAGCAGCCGCCCGCTGACGGGCTCCAGCAGCACCGCCCTTTTGGCAGACACCGCCTGGGCCCGCTGGGGCAATAACAAAACGGCAGCCAGGATGATAGCTGCCGTTTTGGCCAAAAATGATCTCATATTCCTCACCCGTGGCTAGAATGCCCGGAACAGGAAGCTTTATTCCGGTTTCTTCTCAAAAAGCGCCGAAATCCGGTCAAGGGTCTCCGGGACCATTTCTACGATCCGGTCAGCGGTGGTATTGGCAGGCTCCGCAATGGTCAGTATCCGCACATTGCCCTCTTTTACCACCAGGAAGCACACCGGCGTGACCTTGACACCGGCACCCACGCCGCCGCCAAAGGGATTCTGGGTGGGGGCCTTGCTGGATACAAAGTCCGAACCGCCGCCCCCCAGGCCGACGCTGATTTTGGACACGGGAATGATGGTAATGCCGTCCGCGGTCTGGATGGGCTGGCCTACCACCGTATTGGAATCCACCATTTCACGAACTTTCGCAATGGTGCTCTCCAGCATGTTGGGAAGTTTTTCACTCATTGACTTGCACCGCCTTTTTCTTCTTGTCTAAGGAAGCTCTGAGTAAATCGGCAAGAGCTGGCAGCGAGAGATTTTGCTTCCAGGCAAGGTTCTAAAAGTGGAGGAATACTTTGTGTATTTCCCACTTTTAGAACCGCAGCATGGGAGCAAAAGATCCGCTGTCCAGCCGCAGACGATTTATTCAGAGTTTCCAAAAAAAATGTTTTATAATTCGAATACCGTAACGGATCGCCAGCCCCAGGAGCCGCCCCAGAGTGACGGTCAGATCCATGGCAAAGACCACCCGGGGCTCACAGCCCACAAAGTCACACTCCACCTGCACGTCTCGCTTTTTGATGACAAAGGCACGGTCCAGCTGGGGCATCAGGCTTCCCACCGCCGCCCAGGCTCTGCCATAGTACACCGCCAGATCTGCCGGGTCATCCCCTGCCATGAGAAAACGGAAGGTCAGGTTGTTTACCCGCAGTTTTCGCCGCAGATCCCCCAGGAAATCCAGGCCGGTCTGAAGCAGCGGCAGGAAGCGTTTCCAGTCGCCCCCGGGCTTCTTTGCGGGCGTCTGGGGTGTTTGCGCCGCAGGCGCTTGGGGCACCGGCTGGGCTTTTTGCTTTTTGGGCCGGTGCAGCAGCCGGTGAAGCCGCTCTGACATGGGGTAAAGCCTCAGCCGGAACATCCCCAGCAGCAGCACCGCCTCCGCCCCTCCGGCATCATAGCGCAGCCGCAGGCCCAGAGGCATGCACCCCAGCAGCACCAGAATGGCCAGGAAAAACAGCCAGCCCATTTAGGTCCCCTCCGGGGCGGCCGCCGCTTCCTGCCCTTCCTCCGGCAGCTCGATGGGCTCACCGAAGGCGATTTTTTCAATGGGCGGCAGCTCCTCCAAGGATTGAAGACCAAAGGTCCGCAAAAAATCCGGCGTGGTTTTGTATTGAATGGGCCGCCCGGGTACGTTGAGCCGCCCGGCCTCTTCGATGAGTTTTTTGTTCAGCAGGGCCGCCACAGAATAGGAGCTGTCCGCTCCCCGGATCTGCTCCACCATGGCCTTGGTCGCAGGCTGGTAATAGGCGATAATGGTCAGCGTCTCCAGCTGGGAGGAAGAAAGCTTGGGGGGCTTTCTGGTTTCCAGGGCCTTCGTAATATAGTCCGCCATTTCGCCGGAGGACACCATCTGGTAGCCCTGCTCCAGCCGGAGGATGCGAATGCCCCGGCGGTCATAGGCCAGCTGGTCTGCCAGGGCATCCGCGGCCTTTACAATGTCCTGGGGGTCTGTCTCCAGGGTCTGGGCCAGTCGGGAGACCTCCACCCGCTCCCCGGCGGCAAAGAGAATGGCTTCAATGATCCTTTGCAGCTGTTCTAGTTCCATTAGCCTTGTACTCCTTCCGCAACGTTCCGGTCCAGCAGCCGGACATTTGGATTTTCTCCGCTGGTATCGTCCTCTAAGGTGATGGCGTTGGTCTTGCACAGCTCCAGAATGGCCAGGAAGGTGGCCACCACCTCTGACCGGGTCTTGTTGCCCCGGAACAGCGACTTGAGCTTTTCAACGCCCCGAAGAAGCAGCTGCCGCAGCACCTCTCCGGATTTCCGGGCCACCGGGTAGGGCTCCTTGCCGACGATGCCCTTAAAATTCTGGGTCGGCGGCGGAAGCTGCCGCTGGCTCCGCTCCGTGATCATTTCCAGGGCCCGCAGCAGGTCCCGGACGTCATGCTGATACCGGTAAGACCCCGCCTTTTTCAGGGGCTCCGGCTCCTTGGTAAACAGGCACCGGCCGATTTCGTTTCGGGGTTCCAGCTCCGCCACGGCCACACGGATCTGCTCCATGGCCTCTCTCCGGCGGCGCTCGATCAGCCCCTGCCGCAGCTGGTCCAGCTCGTCCTCCGCCTCCTGCTGCTCCGCGGCGGACAGCAGCATCTTGGTTTTGATCAGCATCAGGTGGGATGCCATGGTGATAAACTCACTGGCAATTTCCATATCCAGCCGCTTCATTTCGTCCAGATACGCCAGATACTGCTCCAGAATCGCCGTAATGGACACGTCCTGAATTTCAATTTTGTTTTTGCTCAGCAGCAAAAAAATCACATCCAGAGGGCCTTCGAAATCCGCCCGTTCTTCCGTCCGGGTGTGGACAATGCCCTCCAGGTGGTATTGGGGTTCCGACATAGGTCCCGTTCCTCTCCCTTTGCGGCGGCTTTCCCCGGGAAAATTCTGTGTTTCTCCAGAATTTTCCCACCGCCTGGTTCAAATGATAGACGTTTGTGGTATTATACCACCCTTTCCCCTACTTCGCAAGCTGTAGAATAAAAAAATATACAATCTGTATCAAAACGATTGCAATTTCCGACAAGGTGTGATAAGATACCCCTAGAAAGAGACCGCTGGAGGGATAGAATTGGGTAAGAAAAATCGGTATCGCGCGCTGGAGAAGCTAATGACCGAGCTTCTTTTGGGAGACGCTCTTGTTTTCGTGCTGTTTTTGGTGTTCTCCGCCAAGGGCTGGAGTGTTGTGCGGGTCATTGCCGCCACCGTCTCGATCCTTACTTCTGTTTTGTCCCTGGGCTGGCTGTTCATCACCGGCGAGCTCATCCGCAGAAGAAGCTTCTGGATGGTAACGGGCTTTGCAAGCATCTTCCTGTGCTTGCTCATCTCCCTGATCCTCAAGTACCCCTGCCCGCCCATTGCGTAAAAAAGAATATCGGGCCTGAACGGAAATGCTCCGATCAGGCCCGGTTTTTTATCTTCCCCTCATTTCTTTCTTTGTAACGATTCAGTTGCCTTGGAAAAATTATCCACAAAGGGGCAGAGGACTATATGCAGATCATGAGCTTTGTCAGCACAGCCAAGAAACACGGAATGTCCCATTTTGAAGCAGTACGGGCTGCACTGGCTGGCAATGCGCTGACATTTGTTGCTCAGTGGGGATGAAGTCCTTTCTCTTTTTGCATGATGAAAAAAGGTATCCACAGCTCTAAAACAAGGTATTTCGCCGGCCCTCGAAAAATCTACATTTTAGCCAAATCTTCTTCTCTTTGATGGGGCGGCTGAATAGATACGAAAAGACAACGATCAAATCGGGTAGTTGCTGAATATCGTTTTAAATAGATTGCATCACCCACCGATCCATGCTATACTAAACATTCAAATAGCATATTCCGCACAACTGCGATTGGGGAGATGAGATAATGCCAATTTTTAAGTTTGGATATATAATCAAGAGCAGGCGTGAAGAAATGGGATATACCCAGGAGGAACTTGCTGATGGAATTTGCTCTGTCCCAACACTGTCTCGCATTGAAAATGGAGAGCGGATGCCAAGCAAAGAGAATTTCGAAGCGCTTCTACAACGACTAGGTTATTCCAATGCTGAGCTTAATTCCTTTGTTGACGAGAAGGCATTCACCAAACATGAACTTAAATTTCAGTTGCGCCAAGCCGTCATTCTAAAGCAAATGGATAAAGCTGCGGAACTCTTTGAGAAATACCAAGAAAGTGTAAGCAACCCAACCCCAATTGATAGACAATCATTAATTCTTTATGAGGTACTCACACATCCCTCAAAATATACGCTTGATCAGCGACTTGCTCCGTTTAAAGAAGCGTTGCGACTTACTTGTCCAAAATATGAAGACAATTACTTTCCTGCGTTATTATCCTATGAGGAAATCATTTTGATAAATAACATAGCCGTTGCCCATTTTTATGCCGAAGCAAAAGAGAAAGCAATTAACTTATTATTTGGCCTAAAACGCTACTACGAGAACCATATCATTAACCCAGAGGAGGCATTACGGACACAGCCTCTCGTTCTATATAACTTATCTAAATATTTAGGATTGGTCGAGCGGTTTGATGAGTCCATTGAAGTTAGCAATCAAGGAATTCGAGTTTGTGTGGAAACAGGTCGTTGTACGATGCTTCCAAAATTATTCTTCAATCATGCTTGGGCACTCATAAAACGCGGGTACACGGACGATTTTGGAACGGCTAAGCAGTCTACAAAGAAAGCATACTACTTAGCCGTTATTTTGAAGCAATCCAAGTCAGCAGACTTGTATCTTAGGTTCTTTATAGATACCTTTGGTGAAGAAATGTCACTGTAAGAGGACACCATCTTCATCGATACACTGCTGGGTTTCTACCATGTCGTCGTAGTTTACATTAATTTTGCTGGTTGTTCCAAAAACCAGAGCCAGCGCAATCATAAAACTGCAAACGCACCTCAAGATCTTCGACTTCATACAAGCACCTCCTTCCGTCATGTGATTAAAACATTCTATAATCGACTTATAAAAAATACCATGCCGTAAACGGAAAATAAAATTTTCCAATTACGGCATGGTGTTTTTATTTTTTATGAGATAGTATCATAATGGTATCAACACTCTAACCCGAAAGTTTTTTTCAAATGGTACACAGGTACTATGTTCATTTATCCCTAAAGCGGAGGGAATGTTATCAACTAATTATCCCAATAGTATTATTCCCACTTCTTACCTAAATCCTTTGCCTGAGATGTGTATTAAATGCTACGACTTTCCCTGTTGCGGAGGCATTCGCCCTTGCTTCCAGTGTAGTGGTAGTTATCCACATAAAGAATCTATCAAAAAACGGATTCAACTATATCTAGACACACAGAACGGAGACGACATATGTACCGATATCTAATTCGTAAAAATCCAAGTATTTTACTTTACATTCTTATTTCACCCCTTCGTGCTGTAAGTAATGTCGCGTGCGCTGGGGCATTAGCTGTAGCCGTGGATTATGCCAACAATGGGGAACTAAACAACGCATGGAAGTACGCAGTATTTTTTGGTGCCTACATTCTACTGGATATGTTAATAGATGTTGCAGATCAAGCTATACGTTTGCGTGTAACTGAACAAACGATGGTGCAACTACGAACAGATGTCTACCATAAGTTGTCAAGAATGTGTTACCTGCATTTTTTTCAGCACAACAGCGCAGATTATCTCTCTAATTTAACCACGGATGTTGAAATCCTACGAAAGAGCTTTTTCTCTACATTACTTGCAATGTACTCAGATTTTCTGCGCTGCATCACCGCTATTGCATTGCTGATCTATCTAAGTCCAATGCTTGGTATATTCGTACTAGTTACTTCACTGCTTCAGACTCTGATTCCAATAATTTACTCAAAGAAATTGGAACAGTCAGGTGCTCAGCATTCCAATGCGCAAGAACTCCATATGAAAGTACTTAAGGAAAACCTCTCTGCGTTCCTCCCCGCAAAGACATTTCATGTTGAAGATAAGTTGGAGCACAATTATATCGCTACCCTATCCAATACGGAAGAAAAACTCCGAAAAATGCGTTTCCTCAAAGAGTGGACAAGTTCATTGTCTTTTGTTTTCAATCAAATCGCCCACTTGGGGGTCTTTCTACTAGGAGCTATACTCAGTATCAAAGGGCTCATCGACATTGCCGAAGTTGTTGCAGCCTCCGAGCTGATTGTCTATATTAGTTATCCAATTTTATGGCTAAACGGCGAAATTTCAGAATTACGGACTTCAAAAGTCCCTATACAGAAACTCACGGCGATATTAGAAGAACCAGAGGATCTAGGTGGTTCAGAGCACTTGCATCATGCAAGTGGAAAAATTGTCGTGAGGGATCTTCATTTTAGTTATCGTGATAGGCCGGTACTCTCTGGCATTTGCTTCACTTTTGAATCCGGGAAAAAATATCTTATAACCGGACCAAGCGGTTGTGGAAAATCCACTTTACTCAGCTTGATTTCTGGACTTCGAGATGACTATACAGGCTCCATCATGCTCGATGATACCGAAATAAGGAATCTCAGTAGACAAAGTCTAACCCGATTTTTATGTATAATAAATCAAGAGCCTTTTTTATTCGATGATACACTGTATAACAACGTGTGTCTGTATGAACCAATTGATGAGAACTCTGTTATAAATGTGTTGCAAAGAGTCGGTCTGGGTTCATTCATTTCTAACCTCCCCCAAGGAGTCCACACATCATTGGGAGAAGGCGCAGTAAATATGTCTGGTGGCGAAAAACAGCGCGTAGTAATAGCTAGGGCCTTGGTACGCAAGACTCCCATACTCCTTTTAGACGAAAGCACATCCCACTTAGATCCACACACAACATCTGAAATTGAAAGTCTTGTTTTAAGTCTTAGAGATGTAACTGTTTTACTTGTGTCACACAATGCATCAGATAATGCAAAAAAAGCGTTTGATCAGGTTCTTGAAATGAGCAACGGTATTTTGAACATTCAAAAAGATTCCGCTCTGCCCAATAATCAGTAGGGATATATTTTTTGGGGGGGTACAAAATTTGTGCTTGACTTTGAACTATTTCTGATGGATGGGTTAATTCTGCGGGAATTAAGGTTGGAAAAACAAGCTTGAAAAGTTACCAAATAGTTACCCAAGGCAAAAACAGTAAAACCTTAATTCCCGCCCAAATTAACCCCTACACTACGGCATCGGTAACTCCAAGAGTTCATAGATTTCCCGTTGCTGCTTTGTCAGCGGGTTTAGGAGTCGTTCGTCCTCGCTGCCTGGGTACCGGATGGTTTTGATTTTGTCCAATTCCAGGAGGATTTTTCTTAGGGTCAGCCCATTTCTCCGCATGTAGTCTTTCAGCCGCTTCAGAAGATAAGACCGGACGATCAGGGACAGGAAGGAGACAAACACTTTTCCCTGGGCCGTCTCGGAGGTATGGATGCGCAGACGTTTCATGTCCAGCTCGTTTTTCAGGTCATCAAAACTCTTTTCAATCGTATCCCGACGGCGGTAGATGTCCAGGATCTCTGCCGTCGTTTTCTTGAAATCTGTTTCTGCGATCAGGAAAAAGCCGCAGGCTTTCAGTGCCGCGTCTATTGCCTGAAAGTTGCGTACAAACCCAAGTTTTCCGTCTTTTGACCTGTTGATATGGAAGAATCTCTCATAATGCAGCTTTTTCTCCGGAGGCTCCTCCATGAGTTTCAAGTCATTTTCCTGGGCTTCAAGTAGCTCGTACAGTGCGGTCGTCTCCCGCAGTGCTTTTTCGGGGTCATAGTACAGGTGAATGTTCATCCGAAACCCCAGCACCGTAGACTCATAGCTTTTCCCGTAGGGCAGACCGGCCCCAAGGCGAAACTCGGAGTGGTTGATCAGTTCCGCACCGTGGGTCTCTACCAGCTCCTGACAGTATTTCAAGCTGCCCGGCAGAGCAATCACGAAACGGTAGCCGCCCTGGGTCAGGTATTGCAGATTCTCCTTGCTGTAAAAGCCACGGTCCATGACAAAGCGGGTGCGCTTGCCGTTGATGAATTCATTGTCGGCCACCATATACTTGAGATGTGTTTTGTCAGAAATGCTGCCTGGATAGACACGGTAGTACAGCGGCAGACCGCTCTCCTCCCCATAGTACATCCCCATATTGATCTGAGGAAGCTTCTCTTTGTCCCGGTTATAGCCCCATTCCAGTTCCCGGATGTTCTCACTGTAGGAAGAAATGCTCGTCACGTCATATGCCAGATATTCCTTCTGTTTCTTGTGCTTCATCCAATCCCGGAAGAACAGCTGAATATCCTCCTCCCGGAGAGAATTGAACATTTCACTGCACTTTTCATTGTTCATCCGGCCATTTTCAGCGGTTTTGTGTGTTTCTGTGTAATCATCCAGATAGTACATCACATTGCCTTCGCTGAGCATGTACTGGGCAGCGGTCAGCATTTCCTTGCTGTTTTCAGGGAAATATTGCTCCACGGATTTGGTCACGCCAAGCTTCTTTGTAACCTTCTCAAACACATCCGCAACGCCATGCTCTTTGACGGCCTTCGTGACTGGCATGGGCTGTTTCAAATAGATCTCGTAGTAGTTCCGGTTCGGAATGAGCTTGCCGGTTTCCTCATCCAACCGGCCGATGGAAGACCGGTCACAGGTAGGCTGGCCCTTTTCATTCCGATACGTTGCCGTTACATAGTACACATAGGTCTTCCCCGAGATCTTTTTGAGAGCGATCCCATGCTTCGGCAGCTCCACCTGTACACTTTTATCCAGTGCCATAACAGTACCTACTTTCAAGAAATGTATAGCCTAATTATAACATACACCAACAAAAAAGTCAAGCACTTTCTTCGGTTTTTTCCAAAATTTGTGCTTGACTTTGAACTATTTCAGTGGGATGGGTTAATTCTGCGGGAATTAAGGGTAAAAATCAGTCTCGTTAAAAAGTTCAAAAAGCGCAAGAAAAACCCGGTAAACATCACGTTTACCGGGTCAAATTCTGGTGGACTTGAAGGGATTCGAACCCTCGACCCCCACAATGCGAATGTGGTGCGCTCCCAACTGCGCTACAAGCCCATGTGTTCAATTGCTTGGGTATTATAACTCTCTTTTCCAAAAAAGTCAAGCAGAAAGCAGTTATTTTTCCTGCTTTCTGCTTGGGGTGATTTTGATGGGAGAGATGGCTTACATGGTAAACTGAATGGCGCAGAAACCGGCGTAAAGCAGCAGCAGCACAATGCCCTGATAGCGGGAGAGCTTCTTTGCTTTCAGCGCGGGCAGGGTCAGGAAGGCCATGACGAAGAGCATCAAGGGGATGTCCAGGACCAGGGAGGCGTTGCAGCCAAAGAGGGTGCTGGACTGGGGGATGCGGAAGGGGGCCAGGGTCATGGAGGCACCGCAGACCAGGACCAGATTAAAGATGTTGGCACCGATCACATTGCCCAAGGACAGGGCACCGTGACCCTTGACCAGGGAGGTAATGGCGGTGACCAGCTCCGGCAGGCTGGTGCCCAGGGCTACAAAGGTCAGGGCGATGACGGATTCCGGAACACCCAGGGCCTTGGCGATCAGGGTGCCGTTATCCACCAGCAGGTCCGCTCCTACGGCTACCAGTGCAGCGCCGATGATGAGCAGCAGGATGTCCTTACCCATGGAATTGGACTGGGCCTTCTCTTCCGCTTCCTGGGCCTCCTGTGTTTCCTCTGCGGCAACCACAGGATTCCGGAAGCCCTGGCGGATGGTGACGACCATATAGGCAACGAAAATCGCCAACAGCAGCAAGCCCAAGGGGCGGCCAAAATAGCCCGTCAGATAAACGTTCAGGCAGTAGATGGCGGCGGAGCCAAAGAAGAAGCACACCGGGGTTTTCAGCGCCTTGGTGTCCACAGGGCCGGGGCGGAGGGCCACGGTAATGGCGGCAATCAGGGCCGTATTGCAGATGATCGAGCCCACGGCGTTGCCGTAAGCGATCTCTCCGTGACCGGTCAGGGCGGAGGTGGCGGAAACCATGACCTCCGGCAGCGTGGTGCCGATGGAAACCACCGTGGCGCCGATGATGATCTCCGGCACATGGAACCGCTCGGCAATGCCGGTGGCCCCGTCTACAAACCAGTCGCCGCCTTTGATCAGCAAAACCAGTCCCAGAGCAAACAGAAGAACAGGTACAAACATATACTTACACTCCTTATTATTTTACCGCTGAATGGCATATTCTACCGGGGTATTGGCAGGCAGATCCAGCAGCTCCGGATGCTCCAGAAGCTTCTTGAGCAGGGCCACCGTACCGGAATAGTAATAGCCGTCAGCAATGCGCTCATCCAGGGTAATGCCCAGGGGGACGACCTCCTTGAGCTCCTGACTTCCATCGGCATAGTGGAACATTTTAAGGTGCTTCTTGCCGATGACAATGAAGCAGGAATTGGTGCCCCAATTCACCAGATGGTGGTATCCCACCTCCAGGCCGATGGAGCCCAGATTGGACAGGAAAATGGAGGCGTGGTTGGGGTCAGAGCCGATCAGCGCCTGGGGGGCCCAGCCGTGCTTGTCCAGCCACAAAACCACCTTGAGGATCGTATTGATCAGCCACTGGGGAAGCTTGACCATCACATCCATGGCCCCGGTGGAGGTGTCCTTTTCCACGTCGCTTTTGGTCACATGGATCACCTTCATGATTTTTTCATGGAAGGTATCCATGGTGTCGTTCTCGTCATAGCGGATAAACGCCAGGGCTTCCTCCGCCCGGTCCGAGAACTTTTTCTTGACGGTAAAGGCCACGCTGATGTCATCCCGCTGATAAACCTTGTAATTGCAAATGAAGCGGTTCATTTTCGGCCGCAGGACAAAGGCCTTGCCAATGGCTGCCGCAATGACCTGGAAAAAGGTCACTTTGTCCTCCGTAAGATTCTCATTCTTTTTGTCCACATAGGCCTTTAAAGGAGCAAAGTCAATATCCACACTGACAAAGGCCTCATTATCCGCCCGGTTGGGCATAATTCCCGGCATGATCCGGTTCATCGAGGGCAGGTCCTTCAGCCAGACCGCATCCGGCCGGTCGCCCCATTTTTTCTTTTTGGTCTCCACTGTCATTCCTCCAGGGCACAAAGTATCACACGACTCTATATTTTACCAGAGTCATCCGGCAATTGCAATATGTTTTTGACAGCCTTCTTCTTTGCGTTGTGATACCATAGGCGCAGACCGAACAAGGAGGGCTATTGGAATGGGTCATGTTTTGGGAGACGTGCAGAAATCGGTGCTGCTGGGGTTTGTGGTGCCCTTGGTCATTGTATCCGCAGTGGGCAGAATATCGGAAATCGGCCTTACGGAAATGCCATTCTTTTCGGCCAAAAGCATGGACGGCAGCTATACGGTCACCGTGCTGCAAGAGGAGCAGCCGGTGGAAATGACCATGGAGGCCTATCTGTGCCGGGTGCTCCCGGCTGAAATGCCCCCGTCCTTTGAGCCGGAAGCGCTGAAAGCCCAGGCCGTTGCCGCCAGAACCTATACCTGCCAGGCCCGGCTGGCCGCCAAAAAACACGACGGAGCACTATGCACCGACAGCCGGTGCTGTCAGGCCTTCTCCACCGATGCCCAGCTGGAAAGTCTCACCCAGGAGGACCGGGAGAAAATTCAGCAGGCGGTAGCAGCTACCGACGGTCTGATACTGACCTATCAGGGAGCTCCCATTGAGGCCACCTTCTTTTCCAGCTCCGGCGGCCGAACGGAGGATGCCCTGGCGGTATGGGGCACGGATCTGCCCTATCTGCGCTCCGTGGAAAGCCCCGGGGAGGACAGCCCTTACAATGAGACCAGCGTTTTCTTTTCGAAAGAGACGCTGGAGAAGCTGCTGGACATCTCTCTTGGAGCGGACAGCCTTCTGTGGGTCGGTGATGTGAGCCATACCTCCGGCGGCGGCGTTGACCGGATGATTTTGGGGGACCGGTCTTTTTCCGGGATTTTTCTTCGAAACACCCTGGGCCTTCCCTCCACTGTCTTCACGGCGGAGCCGGAACCGGAGGGCATCCGCTTCACCGGCAGCGGCTACGGGCACCGGGTCGGCATGAGTCAATACGGCGCCAACGCCATGGCGGAAGCGGGAGCGGATTTTGAAGAGATCCTGGCGCATTATTATACCGGGACGATTTTGTTAAATTATAGTGAATTTGTTGAAGAATGACCACAAATGTGGTAAAGTATTTGTAAAAGATTTAGAGGGTGATACTATGCAATTGACCATTGACGGAAAAAACATCACGCCTTCCCAGGGGGAATCCCTGCGGGAGCTTGTGGTAAAGCTGGGACTCGACAGCCCCCTGCTTTCTCAACGTCCCCTTGCCGCCCGGATCGCCGGTGAGGTCTTTACCTTAAACTATGTTCCCCAGCGGCAAACGGAAGCAGACAGCGAGCGCCCCTCTATGCGCCGGGCCATGGCCGCCTCCGGCGGGAATATCCATCTGCTGCGCTATGGGAACTCCGCCGGAAAAGAGGTTTACATCCGCACCGCCCAGTTTGTGGTCTTCCTGGCCCTGCGGCAGCTCTGGCCCCAGGCCCGGGCGGTGCTGAGCTGCACCCTGGGTTCCAGCGTGTTTATTTCCGTAGACCGGGCGGAGGATTTTTCTGTAGAGCGGCTGAAACGGCAGATCAACGCCATTGTGGCGTCGGACATTCCCCTGCTTCGCAGACAGGTCCCCAGAGATGAGGCCATTGCCCGGTACGCAGCGGAAGGGCAGCCGGATAAAGCCCGGCTTCTTTCCTGGCGCAGCAACCCCTATTGCAGCGAATACAGCTATGGGGATTACCGGGACGATTTCTTCGGGGAAATGGCCCCTTCTACCGGATATTTAACGGTTTGGGATGTGCTTCCCGCTGACGGCGGCTTTCTGTTTGTCTTTCCCGATGACTTAAACCCGGACAAACTGGCAAAGCTGACCCCCATGCCCCAATTTTTCAGCGTCTTTTCTGAAGGAGAACGCTGGTGTCGGCTGATGGAATGCGAAAATGTATCTGACCTCAATGAGCTGACCCGATCCGGAAAAATTCGGGAACTGATCCGGGTCAATGAGGCCCTCCACGAAAAGCGTTTTGCCCAGGCGGCAGACCTGATCTGCTCCCGGGGCAGCCGGGCGGTACTGCTGGCAGGCCCCAGCTCCTCCGGAAAAACCACCTCCGCCAACCGTCTGGCCACCCAGCTTCGGGTTTACGGAAAGAAACCGGTGCTCATGAGTCTGGATGACTACTATATCGACCGGGACCTGATCGCCCCCGGCCCTGACGGAAAGCTGGATCTGGAGCACATCAACACCCTGGACTGCGACCTGTTCCGCAAGGATATGGGCGCTCTCATTGCCGGAGAAGAAATTGAGCTGCCCATGTTCAATTTCAAAACCGGAAAGCGGGAATGGATCGGGAAAAAGCTGCGCCTTGGCCCGGACTCCGTCATCATTGCGGAGGGTCTTCACGCTCTGAATCCTGTGATGCTGCCCACCAATGTAGATATGAACCGCATTTTCAGGCTCTACGTCAGCCCCCTGCTCCCCCTGAACCTGGACGACCACAACCGGATACCAACCAGCTATCTGCGGCTGCTGCGCCGGATCGTCCGGGACTACGAAACCCGGGGCTCCTCGGTGCAGCGCACCCTTTCCATGTGGGAATCCGTGCAGCAGGGTGAAAAGCGATGGATCTTCCCCTTCCAGGAAAATGCGGATATGATTTTCAACAGCTCCACCCTATACGAATTGGCGGTCCTCAAGAAACACATTTACCCGCTTCTGGAGGCCGTTCAGCCCGAGGACAGCTGGTATGACGAGGTTCGTTATATCGTCCGGATTTTGGACTTTGTGCAGCAGGCAGACGTGGACGATGAAATTCCACATACCAGTCTGGTCCGGGAATTTATCGGCGGGAATACGTTTTATCGGTAACGGTTTAAAAGCATGCGCAGGGTGTAGCAGCGGCCATTGGATTCCAAAACCACAACAAAAATGTCTGCGGAAAAACGGAAGCGTAAAAGCAAGCCGCGCAGAGATAGAACCTCTCCAAAACATCCTTCCAGCCCCGCGTCTGGACAAACGAGACCACCCGTCAGCGAAACCGTAGGGAACGGCCTGTGTGCCGTTCCGGGTACCTTTCGAATACAATCCGTCTGGATGAACGGAACCACGCAATGTAGCGGCGATGATTCATCGCCATTCCACGTTTCGGACAGAACCTGTGCGATTGAATGGAATGACTTATCGATATGTCATCCAGACCGAAATGAAATGGAGTGGAGGGATCTGCTCAAGTTGCAAGTTTTACCCTACGCAAGTTATTTCTGGCTGCCCCCCTTCCGGGGCAGCTAATTATTTTCCTTCTGCACCAAAAATGTCGGTGGAAGAAAAAATCAAAAATATTCCGCTGAATTTGTGAGATGCTTATCTCAAATTCCGTTTAATAGGGTGAGGATACAAATACGCAAATGAGGTGAACCTAAATGGATGACAAAAAAATCATCGAATTGTTCCTCGCAAGAAATGAAGATGCCATCAAACACACGGATGATACCTATGGGCGACGGCTTTTTCATTTGGCAGATAACATTGTCCGCAACGATCAGGACGCGGAAGAAAGTGTCAACGATACCTACATGAAAGCATGGGACACGATTCCACCCCGGAAACCCCAGTACTTTTTCGCCTATATCGCAAAGATATGCAGACACTTTGCCCTGGACAAGCTGGACTGGAACAATGCCGCCAAGCGCAAAGCCGAAATCGTCAGTCTGACCCAGGAAATGGAGTTGTGTATTCCGGACGCCCGACAGGAGTGGACTCTATCCGGAAAGGAGCTGGGACGCATCCTGGATTTGTTTCTGCGAACCTTAACCCCGGAAAATCGTGTAGTATTCATGCGCCGGTACTGGTATGCGGACAGTATTGGGGAAATTGCCGCCCGGTACGGCATCGGTGAAAGCGCTGTACAGATGCGGCTGAGTCGAACCAAAGCAAAGCTTTGCACCTATCTGGAAAAGGAGGGGATCCGTGTATGAACGGAAAGGATATTTTTCTCGGACTGCAATTCGTTGGGGACGACCTGGTAGAGGAAGCAGAGGTTATCCATTTCTCCGCCCATGCAAGAAGCAATGCCTCGGCCCATGAAAAAAAGCGGGGCACATTTGAAAAGAATACCTATGCAAAATCCCGGCGCACCCTGCTGGTCGCCATTGTCTGCCTGTTGGCACTGCTGCTGGCTGGCTGCGGCGTGGCCTACATGCTCAGTCTACGGCAGCTGACCCTTGGCACCGAAACGGTCCCTATTCCAGAAAGCAGTCCCATTTCCGAAAACAGTCCCGAAGACAGCGCTTCCGAAACGCAGCTGACCGTATTCTCCCTCCAAGGCATAGAGGGGACGCCCAACTATCAGGCAAGCCGTGAATGGCTGGCCTTTACCCAGAGCTACACGCCCTCCGCTGGGGGCTACTGGGACAGCGATCCCGCCTACTGGGCCTATAGCGTTCAGGATCAGACAATGGTGGATAAACTGGACGAGATCTGCGCCAAGTACGGTCTGAGCATCATTGGGAAGCCCTGGCATGAACAGATTGACTGCAATCAATTTCTCCCTCTGCTCGGCATTGACAGCCTGTTGAAGCCCGATACCGATGCAGCGCTCTCCATCCCCGCGGGACGCTATTTCCCGGGCGGCTCCTTTACCATTTACGGCACGCTGAACCTGGGGAATGCGGCGGAAATGTTTACCTACCAATGCGTCAAGAAGGACGTTTTCTACGACGTGTTCGGCTACACGAATCCAGAAACAGTTGCAGAAAGAAACTATACCACATCGGACGGTGTCCCCCTCCTGTTTCTGGAATCGGAGCAGAGCAGCATGATCCTGGCAGACCGGGAAGACTGCTTTCTAAGTCTAAGCATCACACTGACGGGAAGCATTCCTCTGGAGCAGATTGCCGAGTGCTTTGATTTCACGATCAGCCCCCAGGCACCGGACCCCGCCGCGGCGGATGCCAGGGAGCAGACCTCTAATGACACAATCAGCCGCACGCTGGACGATCCCAATATCTGCCGGCGGCCCACCTATGGCGAGTATGTACAGGATGTGCTCAATGCCTGTGAACAGGATAAAAGCTGGTACGCTGAAAACCCCGCGTTCACACCGCCTGAGATAACCTACGCATTCTTTGATGCGGACGGAAACGGAACCCAGGAACTACTGATGCTCTACGACGGCTACATTTGCAGCATCATCGGCATGAAGGAAGGCGTCACAGACGAGGGGAAAAGCTACCATCTGCTACCATACGAAGATCACGTTTTCATTGAATGGCCAGCAGGAGCAAATGCCCTTGGAGACTATTGGTACGACATCTTCCGCTTTGCCAACAATGACGATCCGGTTTTCTCCACTCCGAAGGAGCGAATCATTGTCCGGTTGAAGAAGGATGCGAATGGGAACTGGTGGCGCACCTCCTCCACAGACCGTTACGCAGAATTCGACACGCAGATCACAGAGGATGAGGCGCAGTCCATTCTGGATTCCTACAAGCCCATTACTCTGGAAACACATCCGCTTTCGGAGTTCCGAGAGCCGTAAATTAGAGCGGCAGAAACCATAGGCCAAGCATGGTTTCTGCCGCTGTTTCTATTTTCGTAAAACTGGAAAATGGGGTGTGCAAATGGGAGATATTCTTGCTGTTCGAAATGAATACCGGCAAATTCAATGGGCGGCAGTAATCCAGAAGTGCACGGCCAGCGGGCTGACGAACAAGGAATATTGCATTCAACATGGGCTTTCGGAAAAGAGCTTCTATTACTGGCAGAAGAAACTTCGCACGCAAATTGTGGCCTCCGCGCCGGAACTGGTGCCGCAGAAATCAGCCGGCGATTATTGACATTGTTTTATTTGTGCTGTATAATATGTCTTACATTCGTAAGAATTGGAGAAGCGATATGAAGAAACTACCCCCTATTTCTGATGCGGAGTTTGCTGTCATGGATGTGATTTGGAAATTCGCGCCAATCAGCACAACGGAAATCACGGACCGACTGGGTTTAACGACAGATTGGAGCCCAAAAACCATTTTCACAATGCTTTCTCGGCTGGAAAAGAAAGGGGCCATCACGCATACAAAAGAAGGCCGTGTATTTGTCTATCATCCCTGTGTAAATAAAGAGGACTACTGGACAGAAGAAAGCAGATGTCTTGCGAATCGCTTCTTTGACGGTGCTATGAAACAGATGGTGGTCAGCTTTTTAGATCAGGATGATTTGACAGCAGATGATTTGTCCGAATTGCAGAAGATTCTTGACCGGAAGCGCGGTCAAATCAAATGATTCGTATGGCCTTCGTGAGACAGATTTTTCTGGGAAACCTATGGAATGCGGCGCTGATTGGCGTTGTTTTGGGCGCAAAATGGCTGCTGCGTAACCGTCTTTCTGCCCGTACACAATATAGAAGTTGGTATTTTTTAGCGGTCTCCTTGTTACTGCCTTTTTTCCCTTTGAGGATTCTGCGTGGTTTTCTTCCGGCGGGAGTAGGCCTGCGGCGGGCGTTTACCATTGCGGCCCCTTCAAATTCCGCCAACCATACGCCTACATCCGGGAATGCGTGGCTTCTGGATACCACCGTGCTTCGCCAGCACCCCGAGGTCGGCCAGACCGTTTTGGTACTTCTGCTGGTTTGGGCAATCGGTTCCCTGCTGATGGCTACCCTGTACTGTTTGGGGAATCGTCGGCTGTATCGAACCGCTACGTCAGCATTCAGCGTTCCTGCCCTGATTCAAAATGAATTTGAAAAAACGCGCTCAAAACTGAACGTGAATTTCAAGATCACGTTGTGTCAGTCCCATTTTCTTTCTTCTCCGATCAGTTTTTGGTGGGGACATTTCTTCGTGATCCTGCCCGCGGATCGGCTGAAAGAGCTATCAGATACAGATTTAGAGAACATTTTGCGTCATGAGTTGACCCACATCAGGCATGGCGACCCATTGACAGCATACCTGTTCTGCGGGATACAGGCTATTTTCTGGTTTCATCCGCTTGTATGGATCGCCTTTCAGCAAATGCGCCGGGAGCGGGAAGCCTATTGCGATTGGGCTGTTTTGAACACACTTGCAAATGAAGAAGAACGAATCCGGTATGGACAGACTGTTTTGAATTTTGCCGTAGCAGCCAATATGCGCTTTTGCACAGCTGATGGATTGTGCAAAGGAAAGAAGCAGCTAAAATACCGTCTTGAGTATATTGTTGACTTTCGGGAGGATACCGCAAGGAAACGGTTTCTCGGGAAATGCTGCGCTGTCCTGCTGACAGTTTTTGTGCTTGGACAAATCCCATTTTTGTCCGTTTGTGCAGACGCCGGTGAGACTTATTACGCACCGCCGTCTGAACTTGTGATGGAAGACGCCGACTGGAGTAATTTTTTTAGTGGAAAAGAGGGGTGTGCGGTTCTCTATGACCAGGGGGCAGACCGTTATACGGTATACAATCGGGAAGAAGTATTTCACCGTGTCCCACCCTGTTCAACCTATAAGCCATATAGTGCCCTCAACGCCCTGGAACTTCGCCTGATTACGCCTGAAGAAAATGAGCTCTCCTGGGATGGGACAGCCAGCAGCATCCGATCCTGGAATCATGACCATACATTGCGCTCTGCCATGCAGGAATCCGTCAACTGGTATTTCCAGACTTTGGACCGGAGGGCCGGTGCAGCACAGCTGGAGCGATTTTTCCGACGCATTGGCTATGGCAATTGTAGGTTGGAAAACGACCTTGAAAATCTATGGTATGGCACCGGTGTGAAAATTTCCGCAATGGAACAGGTAGGGCTTCTAAAAGAGCTCTGCTCAAATGGTTTTGGCGCCGATCCAGAGAACATTGCCGTCGTAAAAGAAGCTATTGCGCTAAATAAAGCTGGGTTTTACGGAAAGACTGGCACCGGTCGGCTGGAAGATGCCAACATTGCGGGGTGGTTCATCGGCTTTGTTGAATCACCGGAAAATACCCTGTTCATTGCAGTTTATCTGACAAGCCCGGAAGGCGCCGATGGGGCGGCTGCTTACAAAATTGCCTGCCGTATTTTGGATGAGATGTAAACTATTGTGGGGTAAAGCCGCTGATGCGGCTTTACCTAATATTCTGAAGTCTTACAAATGTAAGGGGTGCTGTATGAAAAAGAGAATACATGCGATCTGTCTAATGAGTGCGTTCCTGTTTGCGGGCTGTTCACGTTTTACCTGTTATGACCCTCAAATATACCAAGAACCTACAGCTACAGAAGTTTTTCGCAATGAAGAAGCTTGCAGTCCGAACATTTTGCAGATTGGCATAGAAGGAAATCGGGAAGGCGAGCAGGTTTTTACTATCAGCATAGAGGATTATATCGAAAGCTATAATTCCTTTTACAGAAGAAACAATGTTCGTGACTTTTTCTCGCCTGTGTCTGAATGGCAATGCTATCACCGTAAAACAGGGATTCATTCTGACCATGAAACGAAATTCTATTATTTTCAGTTAGACGAGAAGGTCTATTCATTACCTACGGTTGCAGTATACGTTCCGGCAAATGTTGACCGTATACAGGAGATCACAATCAATTTTGACCAGCATAGTTTTACGGAATACGGCTTCCAACTGTATAAAGAAATGTGCTGTTATACGATGAAGATTTTCTTCCCGGATTTAACGGCTGAAGAACGAGCCACCATCTGTTCGGAAATTATTTCTTTGGGAAACCGGAATGTATTGTCCAGTGAGGAATGGTATGATACAGGAGCTGTTCCATGTGTGCTATTTCACGCAGATGGTATCGGGGTATATCCCTATTTTGCAGTTGGGGACTGGGACCGCTTCTGTGTGATTCCCGTTACAGAGGACATTCTCTCAAACTTCACTCAGAAAGGAGTCAAGATATATGAAATACCGTAAATTGATGACATGTATCTGTATAGCAAGCATGGGGTTCACTGCTTGCGGGAAAGGCGAATTGCCCAGTTTTCAACAAGCGGAAGTACCCACTGCATCTATTACAAAAGCACTTGAAGAAACAATACCCGATGCCCCTATGCAAGAGTGGATGGAGGGACGCTGCGAGGAGATTGCCGCCGTCTACCGTCCGCTTTATGAGGCGTTGGATGGAATGACGCCCTCACAAAGCGATATTGACGCAATGGAAGACGTGCTGATCCGTGAAGGCTTGGACGTGATCGACACGAATGAAATTTATCCCAGCTACCTGGTCACCCCGGATCATGTTCACAGTTTTTGGAATGCCGTTCAGAGCCAACAGCAGGCCCAGCAGGAGGTCATTTTGATCACCGCATCCGGAGCTCTTGCGTATAGGCTGTTCACCTATGATGGAATTGGAGGCTTTCTGTACAGCATGACCTATCCTTTAGATGGAGATAGAGAACGATCCTATGAAGTGAACAGTATCAAAGATTGGGAATTGACGGAAAAAGATAACTTTTTTTACCGTATTCTTCCGGCAAATGACAAGCATTATCCTGACTTTTCCCTGATTCACCTCAATCCAGCGGATCATGAATTATACGACATGACACTGCACTATATTTTTCCCGTAAGCTATGTCGCAGCTAATGTGTTTTTAGTCGATTGGTCAGAGGAAGACTGGAAAAGCCTCAGTTTCAATGACCAGTTTGAATACCTATATCTTAGCCGTTTTGGGAAACAGTTCAACGCAGATGAATATCCGATGCTGAAAGGCCAATACGGCTACGCAATCCCCGCAGAAGAATTTGAAGCCGTTGTTATGCCATATTACAACATTGATCTGAATACATTCCGGGAACTGTCACAGTACAATTCAGACGGTGACTACTACCCGTGGAGGCCGTTGGAAACCAACGACTTTGCGTTTATATGGTATTACAACATAGAACCTCAAGTAACAGCATATAGGAAGAATGCAGATGGGACGCTGACATTGACCGTTGAAGCCCTTTCCTCCGATCTGAAAATGGATTGTTTATTTGCCCATGAAGTTACCGTTCGCCCTTTGGAGAACGGAGCATTTCAATACCTTGGAAATCGGGTTACTTATCAAACAGAGTATGGCCTTCCCTGTACGATCCCCCGACGAATGTGGAATTTTTAAGGAAGAAGGCATGAAAATGACAGGGAGCGCTGCACATGATTAAGCGCAAAATGTCTTCCGTTTGCTCCCCATCCCCTGGTGTCTCAAATAGCAGAGGCTTCCCTATTTGAAATATTGGAAATGATTTTATACCGAGTGGATGAACAGAACCACGCAATGTAGCAGTGGTGATCCATCGCCATGCCACGTTTCGGACAGAACCTGCGCGATTGAATGGAATGACTTATCGTTATGTCATCCCGAACGAAATGAAATGGAGTGGAGGGATCTGCTCAAGTAGCAGGCTTTACCCTACGTTGGTATAGTCTGTAACTTGGAAAGATTCCTCCACTCCGCTGACGCTCAAGGCCTGAATGACATAAGACACAACGTTCCCCCATATGTCATTCCAAGGGAAGCGCAGCGTGTCGAGGAATCATCCCAAGTTGCAGATTTTATCTTGTGTTGGTCCTTTCTCTAACGTAGTGGATTCCTCCACTCCGCTTCGCTACGGTCGGAATGACATATTAGAGGGTGATACCGTTCATCCATACGAGTTATATTCGCAACGACCCCGGAACGGCACACAGGCCGTTCCCTACGGTTTCGCTGATTGGTGTATTTTTTGAACCAACGTGTTTTAACGCGGCATGTCCGTTGTTCCGATAATTGTCAATTGTAAATTGTCAATTATCCATAGAAAAAACCGCCTCGTTTTCACGAAGCGGCTATCTTATGTTGGCATTACCTATCTTCCCGGCAAGTCACCCTGCAAGTATTGTCGGCGCAAACGAGCTTAACTTCTGTGTTCGGGATGGGAACAGGTGGACCCTCGTCGCAATCAATACCAACTTATGTGGTGGCCTTGAAGCCACTCTATGTCAAAGGCTTTCGCCTGTGACCACTGTATTATAGCGCATGAACGCTATAATGTCAAGAGAAATCTCTCTTGTAGATAAAAGTGGTGACCCGTACCGGATTCGAACCGATGTTAAAGGCGTGAGAGGCCTCTGTCTTAACCACTTGACCAACGGGCCATTTGGTGCGCCTTCAGGGACTCGAACCCGGGACCCACTGATTAAGAGTCAGTTGCTCTACCAACTGAGCTAAAGGCGCA
>CAKTOB010000006.1 GCA_934589525.1 uncultured Oscillospiraceae bacterium
TCTTGACATGAACAATGCTCCCTTCGTGATTGACAGTGTTTTTATTTCACTGTCTCTCATAAAGGGAGCATATCACTTTCCCGGAGGGGGCGGTATTTTACTTTTATTCTGCAAGGTCGAAATCCCGGAAGAAGGCGGTCATGGCTTTCTGGCAGGTTTCCGGCTCTACGGCATAGCTCATGGCGTGGCCCGCGCCGGGGACCACCACCAGGCGCTTGGGGGCGGCACAGACCCGGTAGTTGCGGTAGGTCATTTCAATGGGCACGAAGCTGTCCGCAGTGCCGTGGATAAAGAGGATGGGGACCTTCACGGTCTTCATGGCGGTGAGGGTGGAGTAGGCCCCGGAGGTCATGTGGATCTTTTTCCGGAAGCACCGGTCCACCCAGGCGCTGCGCAGGGGGGTGTAGGTCACATGCAGGTTGTCCCGGGCCACATGGACGCAGATGTCCCGGGGGGAGGTATAGCCGCAGTCGGCAATGATGCCCCGGACGCTTTCAGGCAGCTCCATGCCGGAGGCCATCAGCACCGTGGCGGCCCCCATGGAAATGCCCGCCAGATAGATGGGCAGGCCAAACTTCTGCTCCTCCGCCCACATAGCCCACTGGCGGCAGTCGCTGCGCTCTAAGAGACCGAAGCCGATGTAGTCCCCCTGGCTGTTGCCCTGGGCCCGCTGCTCTACAAAGAGGATGTTGCAGTGCTGCTCCAGCCAGAAGGGGGCCACCATGCAAAAATCCCGGCTCCAGCCGGAACGCCAGCCGTGGAAGGCGATGATCAGCCGCCGGGGGTACCGGCTTTTGATGAGATGCCCCACCAGGTTCAGTCCGTCGGCGGACTGGATGGCCACATCCTCCCGGGGCAGGGCCTCCAGCTCCTCCATGGCCCGGATCCTCCGGGCGTTGTAAGCCTCGTCCTTTTGGCCGCCGGTGACATTGATGTATTTTCCGTAGGCGGGAATTTTCCGGTCCATGGCCAGGTCCGTCATGGCCTTGCTGGCCCCGCAGCTCACCGCCGCGGCTCCCACGCCCACACCGGCCAAGGCCCCAACGGCAATGGCCGCGATCTGTTTTTTCTCCATAGCGAAAACCCCTTTCATAAGCGTAAGAAAAAAGCCCCTGGATCCCTAAAAATCCAGGGGCATTGTCATTGGTTATACTCCGTAGCCCTGGGGGTTCTTGCTCTGCCAGTTCCAGGAATCCCGGCACATGTCGGCCAGCGTCTCCTGAGCCTTCCAGCCCAGGACCTTGGCGCTCTTGGCGGGGTCTGCGTAGCAGGTGGCGATGTCGCCGGGACGGCGGTCCGTGATCACATAGGGGACCTTCACGTTGTTGACTTCCATAAAGGTATTGACCATGTCCAGCACGCTGTAGCCGGTGCCCGTGCCCAGGTTGAACACCTCACAGCCCTTGTGCTCGGTGACGTACTTGACAGCCGCCACATGGCCCTTGGCCAGGTCCACCACATGGATGTAGTCCCGGACGCCGGTGCCGTCGTGGGTGGGGTAGTCGTTGCCGTAGACGCTGAGCCGTTCCCGACGACCGATGGCCACCTGGGTGATGTAGGGCATCAGGTTGTTGGGGATGCCTCTGGGGTCTTCACCGATGAGGCCGGACTTGTGGGCACCGATGGGGTTGAAGTAGCGCAGCAGCACCACGCTCCACTGGTCGTCCGCATGGGAGATGCCGGAGAGGATCTGCTCGGTCATGTACTTGGTCCAGCCGTAGGGGTTGGTGCAGCCGCCGGTACGAGAAGTTTCCCGCAGGGGCATTTCGTTGTCGGCGGTGTAAACCGTGGCGGAGGAGGAGAAGATGATGTTCTTCATGCCCACTTCCTTCATGACCTTGGTCAGCACCAGGGTGGTATTCAGGTTGTTGTCATAATATTCCCAGGGCTTGGCGACGCTTTCGCCTACGGCCTTCAGACCGGCGAAGTGGATGACACAGTCAATGTCATTTTCCGCAAAGATCTTATGCAGCAGGGCCTCGTCCCGCACGTCACCCTCATAGAACTTCAGGGTCTTGCCGGTGAGCTTCTGCACCCGATTCAGGCTTTCGGGGTTGGAATTGCACAGATTGTCAATGACGACCACGCCATAACCGTTTTCCAACAGCTCCAGACAGGTATGGGAGCCGATATAACCGGCGCCGCCGGTAACCAGTACGTTCTTCATAAAAGAACCTCCTTTTGATTGGTATCTATATTTTAGTACAGAAAGGCAAAAAAAGCAATGACTGTTTGGGAAAATCCTGTATAAAAATCGGGAGGCGTACAGCCCCGGTACCAAAAAAGAGGATATGTCCCCGCTTTCACGGACATATCCTCTTATTATTTATGCTTCCGGTTCTCCGGCCTGTTTTTCCCGGATGCGCTGGGGGAGGGTCTCTAAGTCCTCTGTCCAGCCTTCGTAGGCCGGGTCTTCCCGGTGGTCCGGGAGGGGGCAGTTTTGGGTGAGCCAGGTGCCAAGCCAGGCGGTGTTTTTTTGGGCGCCCCAGTAGTTCAGGTGGTCCCCCCGGTCATAGGTGTCGGTGGTCCAGTCGATGCCCAGGTCCAGAAGGTTTCCGTCTAAGTAGGTAATGCCAAAGTCCCGGGCCAGGTCCTCCATGGTGTTGTGCCGCCGGACGGTCCAGTTCATGGGGCTGGGGACGCTGTAGAGGATCAATTGGATACCCTTTTCGGCGCAGAGGTCATAGATTTTCCGGAAGGAGTCCATATTGGCTTGGCTCAACGGCTCCCATTCGTTCATGGGGGCCATGTAGCCCGTCAGGTCCTCCAGGGGGTCTGCGGCCGTCAGCAGATGGTAGCCCCGGTCCGGGTAAGCCCCGGTGTATTGGGGCGGTTCCAAGTCCCGGAGGCTTAAGCTTTTCCACCGGTCGTGGTGCCGCAGCACCGGGAACAGCCGCTGGGCGTAGGGCTCCAGCAGATCCCGGCGGGCATAGACCCGGTAGAGCACATTGGTTTCCAGCACCACCGCCTTGGGGGTCTGCTTCGTCAGGGCGGTCTCCAAAAACCACACGGTTTCATAGGGCTTCTGGTCCACACTGGCGCAGACAAAGGAGGCGATGCCCTGATTTTGCCACAGTTCCAGGGGCACAAAGCCGGAATAGGCCTCGCTGTCCCCTAAAAACAGCAGATCGATGGCGTTTTCCGGCTGGGACAGCAGGGCCGTGGGGTCCGTTTCCAGCCGCCCGGCCTCCGGGGTGTTGTCCTTGGGCAGAAACACCGGCCCCAGGGCCATGAGCATCAGGGCCAGCAGCAGGAGAAACAGCCCGTCTTTCAGTATTCTTTTTCGCAAAGAGTGGTTGCTCCTTCCTGTCACAATGTATCTTCCGCGTCGGCGGCCAGGGCTGCAAAGCGCTCAAAATCCCGGTGCCAACGCTCATAATTTTCATTTTCCCGGCGGTCTTCCAGACCGTAGCCCTCCAGAAGACGGCCCAAGAACGCGCTGGCCTTTTCCGCCCCCCGGTCATTCAGGTGGTCTCCGCCGTCCAGAGTATCCCGGGACCAGTCGAGCCCCAAGTCCTCCCGGTTCAGGTCCACATAATGCAGCCCCATGTTTTCGGAAACTGCCTCCACCGCCCGGTGGGCGGCGTCATTCCAGTTGGCGGGGCTGGGCAGGCTGAAGACCACCAGGGTGATGCCCCGCTCCCGGCACCGGTCCGCCATGCGCCCTAAGATCCGCAGGCTCTGCGCCGGGATGGGGTCGTTGCCATCCTGGGGGGCCATATAGTCCCCGGGGTCGGCAGGGGAGACGGCCTTGCGCAGATAATAGCCCCGCTCCACCATGGTATTGTCATAGTGTACACATTGCAGGGCCTGGGCAGGCTTTAAAAACTTCCAGTTGTCGTGGTATTCCAGCACCGGGATCAGCCGGGAGACCCGCCGGGCCCCGGATTCCAGAGGGGTCAGGGCCTTATACAGCTGGTGGGCCTCCAACAGTACCACCTTGGGCTGCTGATGCTTCAGGGCCGTATCCAGAAAACCAGCAGCCCCCTCCGGGTCCAGACCAGTGGCGGCGCAGACATAGCCGGTATAGCCCCGGTCATGCCAAAGGGTCCAGGGGTTCACGCCGGTCATGGCCAGACTGTCCCCCAAAACCAGGTAATCCAGGGTATTTTCCGGCTCCGCCAGGATGCCGTTGGCCAGAATATCCCCCATACCCGCCTCCGGGGTGTTGTTCTTCGGCAGGAAATAGAGGCTCAGTTCCGCCACCAGCAGGGCCAGCAGCAGTAAAAACGCTGCGGTGCGGACAATGCCTTTTTTCATAAGGTGCCTCCCTTCCAGGCCAAAGCCCCCGCCGTTTCCCGGGGGGCTTCCCGGTCCGGGAACAGGCCGGTGTCCGCCAGGTAGGTGGCTAGATACCGGCTTACCTTTTCGGCCCCCCATTCGTTCAGGTGGTCGCCGCCGTCCAGGCAGTCGGTCTGCCAGTCCAGGCCCACCTGTTCCAAATTCATATCCAGATAACGAAGCCCCAGCTCCTCCGCCAGAGCCGCCACCCGCCGGTGGCGCTCCAGGTCCCAGGCCTTGGCATTGGGCACGCTGATGAGCAACAATTGGGCCCCCTGCTTCCTGCAAAGGGAGCGCAGGGACTCCAGCATCCTTTTAGAGGCCTCCGGAATGGGGGCCGGGACCTGGGGATCGATCATATAGTGCTCCGTAACCGCCGGTTCTACCTCTTGACTTGCAAAATGGCCCCAGGCATCGTGCCGCCAGGTCCAGCGGGGGCATTGGGTCAGGGTCTTGAGGGTGGTGGTCTTCCAACGGTCATGGTCCCGGAACACCGTGAACCGGGACTGGACCCGCTCCAGGGCCGGCTCCGCCGGAGACATCTCCCGGTAGAGCACATTGGCTTCCAGCAGCACCAGCCTGGGGGACTGGCAGCTTAAAAACCGCTCCAGATAGCTTCTGCTCTGGGCCAGAGTCTGCAAGGGAACAGAGCAGTTGTAGCCCGGGATGCCCTGCTCCTCCAGAATCACCTTGGGGGCCAGGCCGTAAAGGGTCAGGCTGTCCCCTAAAATCACATAATCAAAGCTGTTTTCCGGCTCCGCCACAAAGGCATTCGCCGTGGGGAACCGCAGCCCCTCATTGCTTCTGGGGCACAGGACCCAGCCCGCCCCCAGCAGCAGCAGAACCAGCAGCCCCAAAAAAGCGGCGCAGGCCCATATTTTTTTGGTCATCCGTCAGCCCCCTCTAATTACAGGGGCGCCTGCTTGATTTTGGCGTAGCGCCGGGGATAGGCCTTGGGGGTGGGGGCGATCTTCCGCAGGACGATCACCGCATGGTCCGCGCCCTCCACGTCAAAGTGGGTCACGGATTCCTTTTTGAGACCCAGCTTTTTCATGGCCCCGGCGCACTCCGCCAGCTCCTCCGCCGCGGCGGCCCCCTTCAGGGCCACCACCGCCCCGCCGACTTTCACATAGGGGGCCAGCAGCTCCAACAAAATATTGAGTCTGGCCACCGCCCGGCTCACGGCAACGTCGTAGCCCTCCCGGCATTCCGCCACCGCCTCTTCGGCTCTAGCGGTGACGCATCGGGCGGAGACATTCAGCTGGGGCAGCACCGTTTCCAGCCAGTGGACCCGTTTGCCCAGGCTGTCAAGCAATGTCACACGGGTATTGGGGCAGGCAATGGCCAGGGGCACCCCGGGAAAGCCCGCGCCGCAGCCCACGTCAATGAGGGTTTTGCCCTCTAAATCCATGCAGTTCATCACCGTCAGGCTGTCCAGCAGGTGGAGCCGCGCCACCTGGTCCGGCTGCGTAATGGCCGTCAGGTTCATGACCTTGTTCTGTTCGATCACCGCTTCGCCAAAGGCGCAGAGGGTGTCCTTGGTTTCTTCCGAAAGTGCCGGGGAAAACCCGGGAAGCCCCTGCTCCAGGGCGTTTTTCATCTCTTCTCTGATTTCCATGGGGTCTCCTTTTACCGTGCGTTGACGATGCCCGTCAGATCCACCTGGGTCTTGTCCAGAGGGTCAAAGGGGTTCTCCTCCACCGCCAGACTGGGCAGCAGAATTTCCTGAATGTGCCAGCTCACCAGCAGGTCGCAGACCTCCCCGTAGGAGGCAAGGCCGGACGAATCGCCGCTGGTTTGGAGATAGGTGTTGTTCACCGTGTCTCCCACCTTGGTGGCGGTCTCGTTTTTCCGGGTGCGGTAGAAGGAATCGTACTGGATCATATCAAACTTCAGATAGTCGCTGACCCCGGATTCCACCCGGTTCCGGGCCTCCACCGCGGCGCTGCCGGGCACGGTGCCGAGGGCCGCCAGACAGTACCGATAGGCCATAAAGTAACCAGAATACTGGAACTGGGTGTCAGGGTTATTGACGGCCGCCAGGAAGGCAGCAAAGTTGGCATCCCGCTCATAGGCGATGCACATCCGATGGGCCATTTCGTGGCACATGGTAAAGGGCAGGCTCACATCCGGGGCCTGGGGGTTCACCGCCGCCTCTCCCGTCAGGGCAAAGGTGAAGCCCGTAATGCCCATGGAGGTATACATATTGGACCACCCCAACTTTTTCACCGGCTGGGTAGACCCGGCAAAGACCGGATAGTGCTTTTCATAGGTCAGCACCCGGAAGCCCTCTCCCGCAAGAGAAGCCAAGTCCTCAAAGGTCCGGAAGCTGACGGCCCCGGTGCTGTCTCTGGGCACCTGGGCAGCCAAGACGTTGGCCTGATTCCGGTAATACTCCGTGGCCTCCGTCAGCTCCTCCAGGGTATAGGCGGAGGTATCCAGCCGCAGGTCCTCGGCAATGGGCCCGGCGTAATAGTTGAGGCCGTAGGCCGCCGTGTGCAGGCAGTAAATGCAGGAACACACCGCCAGCACCCAGCCGAACCACTGCACCGGATTCCATTTGAGCACCAGCATCAGCACCAGACTGGTCAGCACCAGCACCCCCAGGGCCACCGCCAGCACCTGCCACAGGCAAAAGCTCACCTGCCCGCTCCACTGGGCCAGCATGGTCTGGGCCGTCCGGGTCACATAGGGGTAGATCATATCCACCAGCTCCGAAAACCGCCTGCCGTAAGCCATAAGTACCGCCGTAATAGCCCCAAAGATCCCGGCGGTCAAGTATCCGCGTAAATATTTCAAAGGATGCCCCTCCTTCAAGACAAAAGTATCTATTTTCAGTCATTGCCTTAGTATAACACATTTGTCACCGGTTGTCTGCATCTTATTTTTGAATTTTTCAAAAATCCACCGAATCGGAGAAGGAAGGCCCCAAAATAGGCCGGGGCAAAGACAGCCCTGCGCATTTTTCCAGGCCATTGACAAACCCAGGAATCTGGAGTATAGTATAGATACAAAGGGTGCCACCAGCAGGTCGGCTCCCCCAGAGTTGAGTTAAGAAGTAACCGCGTCTGTGGAAGGGTGGCGGTTACTTCTTATTTTCATGATCAAGAATCCCGATAATCAGGGTGATCAAAGCCACGAGGAATGAACAGAACTCAATGAGGTTCGGCCATGTAACCAAGTGCAGCATATATTAAGGTGCGATTGCCACCGGCAATCGTTTTATTTGATTCGCTGCGCGACGCACCGCCCCCTTTCTGTAACGAACGGGGGCAAAATAGAAGTATACCCCCGAATAACATCTGGGGGAACCGCCTGCCGGGGTGCTGGTAGCACCATGGACAGCATAGCACAATACAGGACAAAATGCAAGCGGGGCGGAGGAATCCACCACGGTGGAGAAAGAACCAGCACAAAGTAAAGCTTGCAACGTGACCAGCCCCTCGCCGGGGCTGGATGGCGGCAGGTTGCCGCCGCTACATTGCGTGATACCATTCAACCGCACGGGTTGTATTCGGAACGTGGCATGGCGATGAATCATCGCCGCTACATTGCGTAATACCATTCATCTACACGGGTTATATTCGCCACGTTCCCGGAACGGCACATCGGCCGTTCCCTACGGTTTCGCTGGTGGGGGGATTTTTGAACCAACGGATTTCAAAAGCGGTCACGTCCGTCACCCTGATAATTGTCAATTGTCCATTGTCAATTGTCAATTCAAAATAACTGTCCACTGTCAACTCTCTCCCCCTCCGCACGAAAAAACATCCCCCGGCTTCACTTCCGGGGGATGTTCTGTTTTTACTTGCCTTCCATTTCCTTCAGGGCATCCTTGCGGCTGAAGTTGGCGCGGCCCTTTTCGTCGAAGCCCATGAACTTGACCCAGGTCATGTCGCCCAGGTTCAGAACGTCCTCGACCTTTTCCACACGGCGGTTTTCCAGCTTGGAGATGTGCACCATGCCGTCGTGGCCCGGGGCGATCTCAACGAAGGCGCCGATGGGCAGGATGCGGACCACCTTGCCGTAGTAGAGCTTGCCCACCTCGGGAACGAAGCAGATGTCATCCACCATCTTCTTGGCGGCGTAGGCAGCGGCAGCGTCTACGGCGGAGATGAAGACGGAGCCGTCGTCATCAATGTCCACCTTGGCACCGGTGTCGGCGCAGATCTTCTGGATGGTCTTTCCGCCGGAGCCGATGACCTCCCGGATCTTATCCACGGGGATCTTCAGGCTCAGCATCTTGGGGGCGTACTCGCTGACCTCGGCCCGGGGCTCGGGGATGCAGGGGAGCATGATCTCGTTGAGGATCTCCAGGCGGGCCTTCCGGCAGCGCTCCAGAGCGTCGGCAATGATCTCCATGGTGAGCCCACGGTTCTTCAGGTCCATCTGAATGGCGGTGATGCCCTCGGTGGTACCGGCCACCTTAAAGTCCATTTCGCCGTGGAAGTCTTCCACGCCCTGGATGTCGGTGAAGGTTCTCCACTCGCCGGTCTCCTGGTCGGAGATCAGGCCGCAGGAAATACCGGCAACGGGCCGCTTGATGGGCACGCCGGCATCCATCAGAGCCAGGGTAGAGCCGCAGATGGAGCCCTGAGAGGTGGAGCCGTTGGAGGACAGGACCTCGGAAACCACCCGGATGGCGTAGGGGAACTCCTCCACGCTGGGGATCACAGGCAGCAGGGCCTTTTCGGCCAATGCGCCGTGGCCGATCTCCCGGCGGGAGGTGGAACGGGCGGCACGGGCTTCGCCGGTGGAGTAGGCGGGGAAGTTATAGTGATGGATATAACGCTTGGTCTCTTCGGGGTAGATGGTGTCCAGCTTCTGGGCGGCGGACAGGGTGTTCAGGGTGCAGATGGACAGCACCTGGGTCTGGCCACGGGTGAACAGGCCGCTGCCGTGAACTCTGGGCAGCACACCAACCTCGGCATCCAGGGGACGGATCTCGTCCATGCCACGGCCGTCCACGCGCTTGCCCTGGAGCAGCCACTTCTTGACGACCTTCTTCTGCATCTTGTACAGGCACACCTCAATATGGGTCTCAAAGTCCTCGTACTTGTCGGCAAACTTCTCGGCAAAGTCCAGCCGGGCGGCGGTCAGCCGCTCTTCCCGGACGTTCTTGTCGTCGGTGTCCAGAGCGTACTCGATCTGGTTCAGGCCGTAGTTCATCAGATCGTCCAGCAGCTCGTGGTTCACGGCGGCCTTCTCGAAGGTGAACTTGGGCTTGCCGATCTCGGCCACGATGCCGTTGATGAACTTCACGATCTCCATGTTGGTCTCGTGGGCCAGACGAATGGCCTCCAGAACCACGGACTCAGGGGCCTCGTTGGCCTCGGTCTCGATCATAACCACCTTCTCGAAGGTGGAGGAAATGCAGACGAAGCAGTCACCGGCGGCCCGCTGCTCGGCGGAGGGGTTCACGATATACTCGCCGTTCAGATGGGTCACATTGGTGGTGGCCACGGGTCCGTTCCAGGGCACATCGGAAGAGGCGATGGCAATGGAGGCGCCCAGGGAGGCCACGATCTCCACGGGGTTGTCGTAGTCGTTGGCCAGCACGGTGCAGGTCACCACGGTGTCGTTGCGAAGCTCCTCGTCAAAGAGGGGACGCATGGGCCGGTCAATGATCCGGCTGTTGAGGATGCCCCGCTCAGAGGGCTTGCCCTCCCGGCGGTTGAAGGAGCCGGGGATCCGGCCCACGGAGTACATCCGCTCTTCAAACTCGATGGTCAAGGGGAAGTAGTCAATACCGGCCTTGGGGATGGGGTTGGCGGTGCAGGTGGTGAGGACCACGGTGTCGCCGTAACGGCAGATGCACTCGGCGTTGGCCAGCTCTGCCACCTTACCGGTCTCTACGGTAAAGGGGCGGCCGCCGATTTCCATTTCGTACACCTTATGATTGGGGAATTGCTTGTGGGTGATCATGGGAATACCTCCTGAAAATTTTTATTTTTTCCGGGAGGTTTAGCACTTGAAACTGATCTCTCTTGGAAGACATCACTTTCAAACGCTAAAGGGACTCCCGGGGTTTGGGAATGCGAAAATGGGGCGACGGAAGCCGTCGCCCCAAAAATATTACTTACGGATACCCAGCTTGGCGATCAGAGCACGGTAACGGTTGATGTCCTTCTTAGCCAGATAGTCCAGCATGTTGCGGCGCTTACCAACCATCATCAGCAGACCACGGCGGGAGTGGTTGTCATGCTTGTGCACACGCAGGTGATCGGTCAGCTCGTTGATACGGGCGGTCAGAATGGCAACCTGAACCTCGGGGGAGCCGGTGTCGCCTTCGTGAGTCGCGTTCTCCAGGATGACCTGGGTCTTCTTTTCCTTCTGGATCATTGTGTTATTTCCACCTTTTTTAAAATTTACCCGTTGGGCTAAGTATGGGGCCGGTGAAAACACCCGTTGGGTTTTCTCCCGCAACTGAGCCCAGGGCAGCAAATATTCATCTCTGGCCATAGCCAGCGGTGGTATTGTAGCATAAGTTTTCCCAAAAGTAAAGGGTTTCTTTCAGGATTTCCGGGATTTTCTCGGCAGAAGCCCCCCGGTGGATCTGGGGAAGGGCGTCCGTGAGATCTCCGGGGGGGCAGGGTGCGCAATTAACCTTCGCAGCCGGTGATGCGCCGGGCCACATGGACGCCGCTGGCGGAGGCGTGGGACAGGGAGTGGGTAATGCCGCTGCCGTCACCGATGATGTAGAGCCCCGGGTACTTGGTCTCCAGGTGCTCGTCCACGGTGACTTCCATGTTGTAGAACTTGACCTCCACGCCGTAGAGCAGGGTGTCGTCATTGGCGGTGCCCGGGGCGATCTTATCCAGGGCGTAGAGCATTTCGATGATGCCGTCCAAGATCCGCTTGGGCAGCACCAGGCTCAGATCGCCGGGGGTGGCGTTGAGGGTGGGGGTGACGAAGCTCTCCTCCATCCGCTTGGGGGTGGAGCGCTGGCCCCGGATCAGGTCCCCGAAGCGCTGGACGATGACACCGCCGCCCAGCATATTGCTCAGCCGGGCGATGGACTCGCCGTAGCCGTTGGAATCCTTAAAGGGCTCGGAGAAGTGCTTGGCAACCAGCAAGGCAAAGTTGGTGTTTTCCGTCTGCTTGGCCGGGTCTTCGTAGCTGTGGCCGTTGACGGTGATGATGCCGTTGGTGTTTTCGTTGACCACGGCCCCCTTGGGGTTCATGCAGAAGGTCCGGACCTTGTCCTCATATTTCTGAGTCCGGTAGACGATCTTGCTTTCGTAGAGCTCGTCGGTCAGGTGGGAGAACACCACGGCGGGCAGCTCCACCCGGACGCCGATGTCCACCCGGTTGGACTGGGTGGGGATGTCCAGGTCCCGGCAGATGGTCTCCATCCACTTGCTGCCGCTGCGGCCTACGGAGACCACGCACTGCTTGCAGTGGTAGGTTTCCTTGTCGCAGAGGACCTCGTAGCCCTCCTCCGCCACATGAATGGCCCGGACGGGGGTCTCAAAGTGGAAATCCACCTTGTCCTTCAGGTGGTTATACAGGTTTTCCAGCACCACATAGTTGATGTCCGTGCCCAGATGCCGGACGGAGGCATCCAGCAGGTGCAGGTCGTTCTGAATGCAGATGGTCTTGAATTTGGTACCGGCGGTGGAGTAGAGCTTGGTGCCCTCCCCGCCGTAGGCCATGTTGATCTCATCTACATACTTCATCAGCTCCAGGGCCCGCTTCTTGCCGATGTATTCGTAGAGGGTGCCGCCAAAGTCATTGGTAATGTTGTATTTTCCGTCAGAAAAAGCGCCAGCGCCGCCGAAACCGCTCATAATGGAGCAGCTTTTGCAGCCGATACAGCTTTTGACGGTGGTGCCGTTGATGGGGCAGGAGCGCTTGTTCAGAGGGTGACCGGCCTCAAAAACGCCGATTTTCAGTTGGGGGTCCCGCAGGATCAGCTCATAGGCGGAAAAAATACCGCCAGGGCCCGCGCCGATGATCAATACGTCGTAATTCGTCATATTCTCTCCTAATCATATCCTCCGGGTCGCCCCGAGGTCCGAGTGGTTATTCTGCGTCAGGCCATACAAACCCAACATACACACCTATTATATTCCCCCAAAGCCCCCACGTCAAGAGGCGAAGGGGCCGGTTCCGGGAAAATACCGATCATTCCGAAAAAAAGGATTGCTTTTTTGAAATTCCTATGCTATAATGCCCAGTGTGCCCAGTCAAATATTGGGATGTCGCCAAGCGGTAAGGCACCAGACTTTGACTCTGGCATTCGTCGGTTCAAATCCGGCCATCCCAGCCAACATGATCCGCTAGCTCAGTTGGCAGAGCAACTGCCTTTTAAGCAGTGGGTCCGGGGTTCGAATCCCCGGCGGGTCACCAAAAATCGGCAAGCACCATTTGGGGCTTGCCGATTTTTACTTGTTCACTATTCACTTTTCACTCTTCACTATATATTGGGGCCGATTTTTGGTAAGTAATAAGTAATAGTGAAGAGTGAAAAAGTTTTTTTGGGGCTTGCCGATTTATACTTCTTCACTCTTCACTATTCACTCTTCACTAAAAATATCGGGGGTGTTTTTATGGCAAGTGTGCTAATAGACAAGTCAAAGGCCTTTGCGCTGTCCATTATAAAGGTATGCAATACCGTAAAGAATACCAAACATGAATCTATTCTGACGAATCAGCTGCTTCGTTCCGGTACAAGCGTGGGTGCCAACATCCGTGAGGCTTTCTACGCCCACGGGCGGGCGGACTTTATCGCAAAATTGCAGATTGCCCTAAAAGAATGTTCTGAAAGCGAATACTGGATCGAACTGCTGCTCGAAAGCGGATATTATGATGACAAAGGCATTTTGGAGCAGTGCATTGAAATCAAGAAAATGCTAATTGCATCCTTAAATACTGCCAAGAAGGATCGTTAAGAACCTAAATGCGGCTCCAAAGCTCTTGGAGCATTGCGCCGAGATCTATGAAAACAGAATGGATATACGATCAAGCGAGAAAGTCCGGGCAGAAAACTGTTCGGGCATTTCTCATATAGCCCAAAGTTGCGGTTGAACTGTTCACAAGTTTTATGGTATAATTTGAATACGAAATTGTGCAAACATATCGGAATTTAACAAAGGAGTACGAATATATGAGGAAAGCAGCTATTTCTTCCATTATTGCTATTATCTTGGGATACCTTGGCACTGTATTTGGAGCCGAAATAATGAATTGGCCTCAGCTCGGTCCAATTCTTGCAATTGTTGTAATGGGGGCAGTAATCATTACCTCTTTGGAAAAGGACGAATAATTGCTTGACAATTTCAGTTTGCCGAACGGAACACAAAAACCGAATACCGAAAATCAGGCCGCCCACTGGTCGCACTATGCGAAAAGTCGGCGGTCTTTTTTATCCCCAAAATCCAAAAAAGGAGGTCAAAGATCTCCCCCGGAATGGCATGTCAGGGGGGTGGTTCCGTTTGTCCTCACGGGTTTTATTCGTTACGTTTCGTGGCGATGAATCATCGCCGCTACATTGCGTGATTCCGTTCATCCACACAGGTTATATTCGGAACGTGGCGGGCAGGCTAGCCGCCCCTACGGGCGTAATACCATTCAACCACACGGGTTGTATTCGGGATGTGGCGGGCGGCATGGTAGCCGCCCCTACAGGCGTAACACCATTCAACCACACGGGTTGTATTCGAAACGTGACGGGCGACTATATTAAATCCATCCCGAAGGGATACAACAATTGTCAATTGTCCATTGTCAATTGTCAATTGTTTCGCCGTTCTTCCGGGCAGCTTTTGAAAACACCCCAGCCTAGATTGGCTGGGGGTGTTTGGGGTTTAGAACTTCACGGGCTTGATGTGCCAGATCTCGTCGGAATACTGGCGGATGGTGCGGTCGGAGGAGAACTTGGAGCCGGAGGCCACGTTTTCCAGGCACTTGCGGCCGAAGGCCAGGCGGTCGGCGTAGTCGTGATTGGCCCGGAGCTTGGCATCCATGTAGGAGGCGTAGTCCAGCAGCACGAAGTAGTTGTCGGCCTTGTGCCAGGAAGCGCCGTCCAGCAGGGCGTGGTACAGTTCCCGCTGGGCATCGTCCGTGGGAACGGTGCCGTCTACCAGGGTGTCAATGGCACGGTGCAGGTGGTAGTCGGTGTCGTAAATGCCCCGGGCGTAGTAGCTGTCCTTGGCAGCGTTGATCTCCTGGACGGTATGGCCGAAGATATACTCGTTGTCCATACCGGCTTCCTGGGCGATCTCCACGTTGGCACCGTCCAGGGTGCCCAGGGTCACGGCGCCATTGAGCATCAGCTTCATATTGCCGGTGCCGGAGGCTTCCGTGCCGGCAGGGGAGATCTGCTCGGAGATGTCCGCGGCGGGGATGATATGCTCGGCGTAGGAGCAGTTGTAGTTCTGAACGAAGACCACCTTCATCTTGTCCGCCACATCGGGATCGTTGTTGATCATCCGGGCGATGCGGTTAATATAGCGGATGATGGCCTTGGCCCGGGCATAGCCGGGGGCGGACTTGGCGCCGAAGATATAGGCGGTGGGGTGGAAATTGGGCAGCTCGCCGTTCTTCAGGCGGAAGTAGATGTCTACAATGGACAAAGCGTTCATCAGCTGCCGCTTGTACTCGTGGAGCCGCTTGACCTGGATGTCAAAAATGAAGTCCGGGTTCAGCTGCACGCCCTCGTGCTCGGCGATGACCTTGCACAGCTGCTCTTTCTTCTGGTGCTTGACGATGTTGAACTGGCGGACCAGGTCGTCGTCGATCATGGGCTTCAGGTCGGCCAGACGATCCAGATCCTTCAGGAAGTCGCCGCCGATGCGGTATTTGATCAGCTGGCTCAGCTCCGGGTTGCACAGGCCCAGCCACCGGCGGGGGGTCACGCCGTTGGTCTTGTTCTGGAACCGCTCGGGGAACACCTGATACCAGTCGTGGAACAGGTCGTCCTTCAAAATCTGGCTGTGGATCTCGGCCACGCCGTTGACATAGCTGCCAACGTAGACGCTGAGGTTTGCCATGTGGGCGGTGTTATCCTTGATGACAAACAGGCCGGGGTGCTCTCTCTGGAGCTTCTCGTCAATGCGGCGGATGATGTCCACGATCTCGGGCACCACGGAGCCCAGCAGGTCCAGGGGCCACTTTTCCAGCGCCTCGGACATGACGGTGTGGTTGGTGTAGGAGAAAGTCCGCTGGGCAATGGAGAAGCTCTGCTCAAAGTCCATGCCTTCCAGCATCAGCAGACGGATGAGCTCGGGGATGGACATGGCGGGGTGGGTGTCGTTGAGCTGCACGGCGTAGTAGTCCGCAAAGCGGCTCAAATCGTTGCCGTGGGCCACCTTGAAGGTCCGCATCATGTCCTGCAGGGAAGCGGAGGACAGGACGTACTGCTGCTTGATGCGCAGACGCTTGCCTTCCCAGGTGGAGTCATTGGGGTAGAGAACACGGGTGATGTCCTCGGCCTTGTTCTTCTGGTCCAGGGCCCGCAGGTAATCCTGGTCGTTGAAAGCGCTGAAATCCAGCTCTTCCTCGGCCTCGCACTGCCACAGCCGGAGGGTATTGATGTTGTTGGTGCCGTAGCCGATAATGGGCACGTCATAGGGAACGGCCAGCACGGTATGATCCGGGAACTTGACCTTCACGGTGTGGTTATACCGGCGGTAAGACCAGGGGTCGCCAAACTTGGACCAGTCGTCGGCGTTTTCCTTCTGGCTGCCCTGCTCGTCAAAGCTCTGCTTGAACAGGCCAAACTTATACCGCAGACCGTAGCCGGACAGGGGCAGGTCACAGGAAGCGGCAGAATCCAGGAAGCAGGCTGCCAGACGGCCCAGGCCGCCGTTGCCCAGAGCGGCATCTTCCACTTCTTCCAGAATGGCCAGGTCCACACCCCGGGCGGCGAAGAGCTGCTTCATCTCGTCCAGGATGCCCAGGTTATAGAGGTTGGAATACACCAGTCGGCCGATGAGGTATTCGGCGGAAATATAGTAGGCCTTCCGCTGCTGCAGCCGGGCCCGCTTGCTGCTGTTCCAGTTGTCGGAAATGGCCATCATCACAGCCTCGCCCAGAGCCTCGTGCAGCTCCTGAGGAGTTGCCTCCCGCAGGGACACGTCATAGGTATATTTCAGCTGCGCTTCGGTCCATTTGAGGATGTTGTTGCAATCGTAATTCATCATCATGCTCCAATCTTCAAGGGGGCTTGCACCCGCCTTTGTATTCGTGGGACAGAAAAAACCTCCCGCCCACGGCCGTGGATAAAAGAACCGTACCGATCTTTCTAAGTCCAGTTTATAGAGTAATCATTTTCTCCCCGGTTGTCAAGCAAATTCTGGAAAGGGAAGGGGTTTCCAGTGATTTTTGTTACATATTCACAGTCTTCTTATACATCTGCCCGGGGTTTGTCCGAAAGAAATGTCTCTCCCCGCTCCCGGACCAGCATGGGGGTCATCATGGGGGCACCCATGATCTGCACAAAGCGCTGGCATTTTACTAAGAAGGCATAGTAGATGTTTTTCCCGCAGCCAAGCAAGGTTTCCACATTGCCCATGCCCTTGGAAAGGATCAGGTCGGCAGACTCAAAAGCTTCCTTGGCTTCCGCCCCCAGCAGCTCCGGCACGGTGCCCGCCACCAGGTTGCCGTTGTCGATGACGGGGAAGGTAAGCCCCACGGCCCGGGCATCGGCCCGGGTGGCATCGTTGGCGGCAATGCCGCCCCGGACGCAGAAGGTGATCTGCAAACCGGGGTAGGCCTTTTGAATGGTCTCGGCAAAAATCTGGTCAAAGCCGATCTCCCCGGCGTTGTCCGTCAGATAGAGCAAGGTTCCGGCGCTGTCTAAATCTTTCCGGAAGTGCCGGTAGGCCTGTTCGTCCACCTGAATATCCCGGGCCCCCTCCAGCATTTGCCCCAGGGTCTCAAAGCTGACTTTCCCTTGCAGGGCGGAAAAATCCAGGTAGTTGCCCAGAATGGCAAATTGCAGCCCGGCATACACCGGGTCTTCCGCCGCCCCGGTCTCTTTCCGCACCCGGTCCATCTGGGACAGGGCGAAGGCGTTGGAGGTCTCCTTTTCCTGGGCGTAGCGGTCTAAATCCAGGCCGTACATCTCATGGAGCAGTTGGTTGAGCCCCGGGCCCACGGCAGGGGAGGGGGCGCTGGCCGGCAGGCTCAAGGACAGCTCCATCCACCGGCGCATAAACGCCGTATTTTTTGCTTCATCCTGGGAAAGGCCCCGGACCAGTTCCAGGTTCCGGCGGAACTGGCACTCCAGGCACCCGGTGTCCATGGCGATGCTCATAGCTTTCCCTCCTGCTCCAGTGTGATCAGGTCTCCGATGGTCTCCAATTGAAAATCATACCGCTCCGGGTTTCCGAAGCCGTAGGCCGCCCAGGCAAAGGGAATGCCGGCCTTTTCCGTGGCCTCCAGATCCCCCTGGGTGTCGCCTACATAGAGGGCGGAGGGGATGTGGTGCTGCTCCATCAGCCGAAGGATGGTGGTACCCTTGTCCGTGCCCGTATCCCCGAAGCACAGGTGGCCGGAGAAGCAGTGGCGGATTTTCAGTTTTTCCATGCACAGCTCCGGGTAGCCCTTCTGGGCGTTGCTGACGATAAAAAGCCGGTGGGTCTTCTGAAGCTCCTCCAGAGTCTCCCGGACACCGGGATAGCCGATGTGGCAGGGGTTTTCCTCCAGGTACCGGTTTTCCGTCTCCATGCACCGGTCCATCAGGGCGTAGCGCTCTTCGGGGGGCAATTCCCCGAACAGGGCATCCCCCAGCTCCGTCATGACCCGGCCAAACAGGGGCCGCAGGGCCTCGGCATCGGTGCAGAACCGGTCCAGGCCCTCTTTGCGCAGCTGGATGTTATAGCCCTCGGCTACCAGAGCCCGGGAATCCCACAGCGTCCCGTCAATGTCAAAAATAATGCTCTCCACTTAGGTCTCCTTTAAATGCCGGCGGATGCGGCTGACGATCATGTCCAGAGCCACCACGTTTTTGCCTCCCTCCGGCACCACCAGATGGGCATACTTCTTGCTGGGCTCCACATATTGCTCATGCATGGGCTTGACGGTCTGCTGGTACTGGTCCAGCACGCTCTCCAGGGACCTGCCCCGCTGGGTCACGTCCCGGCGGATCCGGCGGCACAGCCGGATGTCCGCATCGGAGTCCACAAAGATCCGCACGTCCATCAGGTCCCGCAGCTCCTGATTTTCAAAAATCAGGATGCCCTCCACGATGATGACCTTCCGGGGCTCAATGTGAATGGTCTCCTCGCTGCGGTTGTGGACGGTGAAGTCATACACCGGGCACTCGATTGCGTGGCCATGGCGGAGCTGGTCTAAGTGGTAGACCATCAAACTCGTGTCAAAGGCCCCGGGCTCGTCATAGTTCAGGCGGCTCCGTTCCTCGTAGCTCAGCTCGTCGTGGCGCTTATAATAGTTGTCGTGGCTTAATACCGTCACGTCGTTTTCAATATTGGCGATCAAATTTTTCATCAATGTGGTCTTACCGCTGGCAGAGCCTCCGGCAATGCCGATGACCAGGATCTCATTCTCCATGGTCCGCCTCCTTGTTTCTTTGATTCCCTTCCAGCAGCCGCCAGGACAGCCGGAGGATCTCCGGGGAGTTCCGACTGTTTTCGATAATGACCTCTCCCGGGCCCTGCCGCAGCAGGTCCTTTTCCGCCAGCCGTCTGCGGGTCTCCCGGGCGGTGCCGTCGCCGCCGTCCAGAATGTCCACCTGGCCCCCCAGGATTCTCCCGATGGTGTGGGAGGCAAAGGGATAGTGGGTGCAGCCCAGCACCAGGGCATCCAGCCGCCCCCGGTAGGGCACGAACAGCCGCTGGAGCATGTCCACCGTCCGCCGGGTGTCCACCCGTCCGGCCTCTACGATCTCCACCAGCCTGGGGGCGGGGATCTTAAAAATGTCGCACCGGGTCTCATAGCGCCGCAGGAGCCGGGAGAATTTTTCCTCCCCCAGGGTCATGGGCGTGGCCATGACCCCGATGCCGCCCCCGGGATACCGGTCCGCCGCCAGCTTCAGGGCCGGTTCAATGCCCACGATGATGAGATCCGGATATTTTTCCCGCAGTTCTCCGATGGCCGCGGAGGTGGCGGTGTTGCAGGCCACCACCAGGGCCTTGAGCCCATGGCCCATGAGCCGGTCCACCGCCGCAAAGGTCAGCCGCTGGACCTCCGGCTTGGTGCGGATGCCGTAAGGGGCATTGGCGGAGTCTCCGAAATAATAAAATTTTTCCTCGGGCATGACCCGCCGCAGATGCCGCAGCACGCTGATGCCGCCCACGCCCGAGTCAATGACCCCAATATAATCTTCTTTGGTATTCATGGTTCCACCTGCTTGGCCTTGGTATTTTTGTATGTTGTCAGTGGACTCTACAGATGTAATTATACCAAAGGAAAGCCCCGATTGCAAGGCCCTGGTTCCGGGCTTCCCGGAAGAAAAAAGGAAGAAAATGGGTAAATTTTCCTTGCCTTTTTTCCGTTTTTGGACTATAGTATAGAGAAAGAAAACAATGCAACACCGCGTAGGGACTGTATCCCGGCGGTGCTGCTTCTATTTTTGGGGGAATTTGTTATGACTAACTGGCTGTTACGGGCCTTTGTAAAAAACACCGACCACCCGGAAGACCCGAAGGTTCGGGCAAATGTCGGCCGGATGGCGGGCATCGTGGGCGTCGTGTGCAACTGTCTGCTGTTTGTGGGAAAGCTTCTGGTGGGTCTTCTGACCAAGTCCGTCTCCATCACCGCCGATGCCATGAACAACCTGTCCGATGCCACCAGCTCCGTTGTGACCATGCTGGGCTTCCAGCTGGCGGAGCGTCCCGCAGACGAGGACCATCCCTTCGGCCACGCCCGGTATGAATACCTGTCGGGCCTTGCGGTGTCCGCCCTGATCCTCATCATCGGCGTGGAGCTGGGGAAATCCTCTCTGGAGAAGATCATCCACCCCGCCGCCGTGGAATTTTCCTGGGTCTCCGTAGGGGTGCTGCTGGCCTCCATCGCCGTAAAGCTCTGGATGGCCGCCTTCAACGTGGCCTTAAGTAAGAAGATCCAGTCCGCCACCCTGATGGCCACCGCCGCGGACAGCCGCAACGACGTGATCACCACCGCCGCCGTGCTGGTGGCGGCCCTGGTGGAGCATTTTACGGCCTTGCAGGTGGATGGTTACATGGGCCTGGCGGTCTCCGCCTTCATCCTCTACAGCGGCGTGGGCCTGGCAAAAGACACCATTTCCCCCTTGCTTGGGGAAAACGCCGACCCGGAGCTCCGGGAGAAGATCGTGGACTACATCCGGGAAAACCCCAAGGTCCTGGGCTTCCACGACCTGATGGTCCACGACTACGGCCCCGGCCAGCGGTTTGCCAGCCTCCATGTGGAAATGGACAGCCGGGAAGACCCTATGGAGTGCCACGAGATCATTGACGACCTGGAGCGGGAGTGCCTGAAAAGCCACGGCGTTCACCTGGTCATCCACTACGACCCGGTGGTCACCGACGACCCGGAGCTGGACCGGATGCACGTCCGCATCGAGCAGATCCTTCACACCATCGACCTCCGCCTGGGCATCCACGACTTCCGCATGGTCCCCGGCAAGGAACATACCAACCTGATTTTCGACATCGTCCTCCCCTCGGACCTCCGGGGCCAGGAAGAAAAAATCCAGGAAACCCTCTCCCGGGAGCTGAACACCGACAGCCCCATTACCTATTACCCCGTCATCACCTTCGACCAGAGCAGCTTTAATTAGAGAATTGACAATTGACAATTTTTGGGGGGACCAACGGTACCACGCAATGTAGCGGCGATGATTCATCGCCATCCGGCCCCAGGGGCCGGCATCGTGGTACATTTGAATTTGTAACAACATCATAAAAAAACGTTGTCATTCCGACCGAGCAGAGCGAGCGGAGGAATCTACTCAAGTGGCAAAAAGAACCTGCGTAAGGTGAAGCTTGCAACTTGAGTAGATTCCTCCGCTCGTTTCACTCGGTCGGGATGACATGTCGGTAGGTGGTTCCATTCAACCGCACAGGTTGTAATCGAAACGTAGCGGGCGGCAGATTGCCGCCCCTACATTAAAAAATGTTTCGTTTCTATTTAAATTTGGTGTGCCCATGCTTATATTATGTTCAAAAAATGTGAAAAACATTGTACATTGACGTAGGGGCGGCTACCAGCCGCCCGCCACGTTGCAAATATAACCTGTGTGGGTGAATGATACCACGCAATACACGGTACACCCAATGTAGCGGCGATGATTCATCGCCACATGCAACGTAACGAATAGAACCCGTGTAGCCAAACAAAACCACCTACCGATATGTCATTCCGAGGGAGCGAAGCGAGTCGAGGAATCTTCCCAAGTGGCAAGCTTTACCTTGTGTTGGTTATTCTCGCTACTTGGGAAGATCCCTCCACTCCATTTCATTTCGGTCGGGATGACATATCGATAGGTAATACCATTCAACCACACAGGTTGTACTCGAAACGTGGCGGGCGGCTATATTAAATTCATCCCGAAGGGATACAACAATTGTCAATTGTCCATTGTCAATTGTCAATTTTTCCCTTTTACCGTGTCAGTTCGCCCAGAACGCCGTCTTCGAAGAGGGCGGTGATCTTCACGGGGCGGACCTGGTTGTGAAGGTTCTCTCCCTTGGCGTAGACCCGGATGGAGTTGGGGGCGTGGCCGGTGTAGAGGCCCTGCTGGATCTCCTCGAAGAGCACCGCCTGGGTGGTGCCGATCATGTTTTGCCGGTAGGCATCGCTCATCTCCTGGGCCACGGCGATGGCCCGGCGGCTGCGTTCTTCTTTGACGGCGTTGCCCAGCTGGCCGGGCATGGTGTCGGCGGGGGTGCCGGGGCGGCGGGAGTAGGGGAAGATGTGCATATCCGCAAAGGCGCACTTCCGGATGAAGGAAAGGCTCTCTTCAAATTCCTCCTGGGTCTCTCCGGGGAAGGCCACGATCATGTCCGTGGTGACGGCACAGTCCGGAAAATACTCCCGCAGCAGACGCACACTTTCATAATACCGGGCGGTATCGTATTTCCGGCGCATTCTCTCTAAAACGGTGTCGCAGCCGGATTGCATACTCAGGTGGAACTGGGGGCACAGGTTGGGGAAATCTGCCAGGGCACGGCAAAAATCCTCCGTCACCACCCGGGGCTCCAGGCTGCCCAGGCGGATGCGGATGTCCGGCACCTGGCGGCACAGTTCCTCGATCAGGGTCTGGAGCTTCGGCTTTCCCGGCAGGTCCACGCCCCAGCTGGCGATCTCAATGCCGGTGAGGACGATCTCCCGATAGCCCTGCGCCGCCAGCTCCCGGGCCTGCTCCAGAGCCGTCTCCAAGGGGGCGGAGCGGACGGGGCCCCGGGTGTAGGGGATGATGCAGTAGGTGCAGAAATTCACGCAGCCGTCCTGGACCTTCAGCATGGCCCGGGTCCGGGTCTCCAGGCCGCCGGCGGGCAGCAGCTCAAATTCCCGGCGACGCAGGGCATTGTCCAGGGTATCCTCATGGGCTTTTCCCTCCAGGGCCGCCAGAAGGTTGTCCAAAAATTCCTGCCGTCCTCCGGAGCCTCCCAGAACGTCCACCCCCAGGGCCTTCACGGCCTCCGGGTCGTGCTGGGTATAGCAGCCGCAGACCCCGATGACGGCGGCGGGATTCTCCCGGCGGCACCGGCGGATGATGGCCCGGTTCTTCTTATCCGCCACGGCGGTGACGGAGCAGGTATTGATCACATAGGCATCGCATTTTTCATCAAAACGCCCCAGGCTGTGGCCCGCGGCCCGGAGCAGATGCTCCATGGCCTGGGTTTCGTATTGATTTGTCTTGCATCCCAGTGTGTAAAAGGCAATTCGCATCTTTGTAAAATTCGCCAATTTTTAAGGCGCTCCTTTGTCATTATTAGCCAAACCGACAATTGCATTTCATGCAGAATATTGGTATAATGGTTGCATATTTTTTAAATATTTCTTGATTAGAGTATATTATACACGATAACCCGGCGCTTGTACAGTCACAGGAGGCGAATTATGCAGGAATTTATCGTCCATCTCCGTTCCGCATTGGATGTCAATGAATTTGTTGCATTGGCCGCGCCTCTGTGTGCCGTGGCCCTGTCTGACAACCTGCGCAGCGTGGACGGCAAGAACTTCATGGAGATTTTCTGCCTCCAGCTCCCGGGCCCTCTCACTGTAACCGCCTCCGGCACAGAGGAACAATGCCGTGCCTTCAAAGAAGGCTGCGGCAAATTCATGGGCACCCACTAAATACGGCTCTAGCAGCACCGTCCCGGGAATACCTGGGGCGGTTTTTTTTCGATAAAAAGCCAGTCGAGACCCCCTTGCAAGAGTCCCGGCCGGCTTTTTTCAGTCAATATACTGGTCCTCCCGGGAAAGCTTTTTGATCTTGCGGGAGGTAATAACAAAGAGAAGGACCACGAAAATCAGGAACAGCCACTCGGAGCCGCCAACATCCGAGGAGGCAATATAGTCGTAAATGCCGTGGACGATCATGGGAATCAATACTGCCAGGCGGCGGCAGGTTTTGCTTTCTTTGGGGTAGCCGTAGTTTTCATACCGCTTGGCCATGCCGTAGTAAGCCCCCATGATGACACCGAAGCAGGCGTGGCCGGGGACGGCGGTAAGGGCCCGGACCATGGCGGTGCCCAGGCCGTACATGGCCACATACCCGATGTTTTCCCACAAGGCAAAGCCCAAGGACACGCTGACGGCGTAGACCACCCCGTCAAACTGGCAGTTAAAGGCCGGGGAACGCCAGGTCCGGCGCTTCAGCACCAGGTACTTAAAGCCCTCTTCCGATAGGCCCACCACGATAAAATAATGATGACCCGGTAAACAGCACTGTCCTCCGGCCACAGGCCCTCCAGCAGGGCCTCTCCCAGTTCCTCGGTGAACACCGCCAGAGAGGTGGCGATGATGCCCCGGACCACCAGGCCCAGCAGCAGCCCCCAGGGTTCCTTATCCAGCTTGTCCGCCCGGTTTACCTGGATCAGCAGGAAAATGGCGGGGATCACCGCAGCGGCGATCAGAATGGGGTCGGCATCGTAAAAGAGCATGTTACGCCTCCAGTTTCTCCCGGATCTCGGCAGCGATCTGGCAGTCTGCCTCATAGGGGCAGGTGCCAAAATTGCAGTCTACATCAAATTCCTCTTTGTTTTCCATTTCCAGCAGCACCCGGCGGCTCTGGTCCTGGCAGCGGCAATAGCCGGAAAGAAAGTATTCCATATCAAACCTCCACCATACAGAAGCCGTGGGGGCCCAGGATCAGCTGGTCCCGGGTGGCCAATTTCAGATACATACCCATGCAGACCTTGCCGGGGGTCACTTTCCAGTCGTCTCCGGAGCGGTTTACATAAATCCTGCATTTTCGGGTCTTCCACTGGCGCTCATAGGCCAGGTGCTTGTCTCCGGCCTCCAGGAAGCGGATGTCTCCCCGGCGGAGCTCCGGGTGGATTTTCCGGAGCCGGCCCAGGCTGCGGAAGAAGGCCAGCAGCTCCTGATCCTCCCGGCCCCAGGGGTAGGTCCGGCGGTTGAAGGGGTCTTTGTAGCCCTCCATCAGAGCCTCGTCCCCGTAGTACAGGCTGGGGCTGCCCGGCAGGGTGTATTGCAGGAAGGCCGCCATGTGCAGCCGGTCCAGGGCCACCTCCATCTGATTCCGGCTGAGCCGCCGGGCGGCCTTTTCCTCCCGGCTGCCGTCAAAGTCGTCCACCAGGGCGGTGAGAATCCGGGGGGTGTCGTGGGTGCCCAGGAGATTCATATTGCAGGCCACCACCTGGGGGGGATAGTTTTCCACAATGGTCATCACCGTATCCCGCAGCTTGCCGCCGCTGTCCCGGCCCCGCATAAAATCCAGAATGGCGGTGCGGAAGGGATAGTTCATGACGCTGTCCAGCTCTCCGTCTGTAAAATACCGGCGGCGGCGGTCATAGGCCACCTTGTTGGAGGCATCCTCCCAAACTTCGCCCAGAAGCAATGCATCGGGCTTCAGCTCCCGGATGCGCTGGCGCAGCAGGGCGATAAATTCATCCGGCAGCTCGTCCGCCACGTCCAGCCGGAAGCCGTCGGCACCCAGCCGGAGCCAGTGGGCCACCACGCTGTCCTCATCCCGGATGATATAGTCCAGGAATCGGTCATCCATTTTGTTTACTGTCGGCAGGGTGTCAAAGCCCCACCAGGCGTTGTAGCGGTCAGGCCACTGGTAGAAAGTGTACCAGCTATAGTAGGGAGAATCCTGACGGCAGTAGGCCCCGTTGCCGCCAAAGGCCCAGTACCTGTCAAAATACAGGCTATTGGAGCCTGTATGGGAGTAAACCCCGTCCAAGATCACCCGGATGTCCCGGGCGTGGGCCTCCCGGCACAGCTCGGCGAAGTCCTCCTCGGTGCCCAGCATGGGGTCGGGGGTTTTGTAGTCGCCGGTGTCGTAGCGGTGGGAGGAGAAGCTTTTGCTGATGGGGTTTAAATACAAAATGGTGGTGCCCAGGGAGGCAATATAGTCCAGCTTCTCGATGATGCCCCGGAAGTTGCCCCCAAAGAAGTCGTTATTCTGGATGATGCCGTTTTCATCCGGCCGCCAGTTGACCTCCTCGTTCCAGTCGTCGTGGACCGTATAGGGCCCCAGCTTTCCGGTGCAGTCGCACCAGCCCGCCCGGGCGAACCGGTCCGGGAAGACCTGGTAAATGAGGGCACCCTTGGCCCACTCCGGGGTGTAGAAGTCCTGGGGGATGCAGCTGAGCTGCCAATAGGTCCCCTCTTCCATGCTGGCGTCGTCCCCCTCCTTCAGCAGCCGGAAGCTGCCGTTGGGGTCGGTGATGCTAAAATAATAAAAATACAGTCCCCGGTTCTCCAGCCGGAAGGTCCCCCGCCAATACTCATAGGGCCCCAGGGTTTTTTCATAAGCCATGGGCACCCGATTCATTTCCTGACCGTCCTGGTCACACAGAACGATGTGGGCCTCCCGGGTCAATACCGCCGCCGGAATATGCACCCGCAGAGCGCATTCCTCCCCGGGTTTCACGCACCCAAAAGGGCGCTTGTGCTGCGGCAGCTTGCTGTCGAACAGGATTCTCATATGGTTTTGTCTCCTTGTGTTATGGATGTGTGTGTGCCGCCCCAAAGGGCGGGGGGAAAATTGACAATTGACAATGGACAATTGACAATTTTTGGAGCGTGCTTTTAGGTGCGTCGTTTACCGGTACGGCCCAAAGGCAAGCGCCAAAACCTTCCCCTTCGGGGAAGGGGGACCGCCCGCAGGCGGTGGATGAGGGGCGGTACCACGCTCCGCATTGTAGGAACAATCGGCGCAGAGGCAGAACGTTGCAGCGAAACCGTAGGGAACGGCCTATGTGCCGTTCCGGGGCGTGGCAATTATAACCCCTGCGGATAAAACGGAACCACCCCCTTGGCTCTCCCTCTGGGAGAGCTGGCTCGGCGCAGCCGAGACTGAGAGGGCCCTGCGGCGTTTTCCACTGCACAAACTATGGGCCGCAAAAAGAAAACCCACCAGATTTGTCATTCCGAGCGAACAGAGTGAGCCGAGGAATCTTCTCAAGTTACAAGCTTTATCTTGTGGTGGTTCATCATCCTACGTGGTGGATTCCTCCGCTCGCTTCGCTCGGTCGGAATGACATAATGGGGGGCGTGTCCCTTTTTTATCGTGAACGGCTCCGTCCTTAAACGCACGGAACGGCACACAGGCCGTTCCCTACGGTTTCGCTGGTGGGTTTTTCCTCTGTGTCCATTGTTCCTACAATGCGAAACGCCGTACTGCCCTCTCCGTCCTCGCTTACGCTCGGCCACCTCTCCCATAGGGAGAGGCAAGGGGCCGCACTCAAAAAGGCGGAAACCACATCGTATGGTTTCCGCCTTGGGGAAGCGGGCTTACCAGGCCAGCATATTCTTGAACTGCTCCATGTATTTCTGGGCGGGGACGTTCCAGCTGAAATCCTGTTCCATATCCCGCTTTTGCAGCTCCTGGAAGCCGGGGCGGTCGGTGAGGTACAGGTTCAGGCAGCGCTTCAGGGCCGCGTAGAAGTCGTCGGCGTTGTAGCTCTGGAAGGTGAAGCCCAGGCCCTCCCGGCCCTGCTCGTTGCAGGGGGGCACGGTGTCCTTCAGGCCGCCGGTGGCGTGGACCACGGGCACGGTGCCGTAGCGCATGGCGTTCATCTGGCTCAGGCCGCAGGGTTCGCTCTTGGAGGGCATCAGGTAGATGTCACCGCCGGCGTAGATTCTGGCGGCCAGGCCCAAATTAAAGGTGATCTGGGCGGAAACCTGCTCGGGGAACTGCTTCTGCAGATCCCGGAAGAAGTTTTCGTACTGTGCTTCGCCGGTGCCCAAAACCACCAGCTGGGCATTTTCCTCCCACATGAGCCGCCGGGCGATATAGCACAGCAGATCCAGACCCTTGTGTCCGGCGAACCGGGTGACCATGACCATCATGGGCACATCCGGGTCCTGGGGCAGGCCCAGTTCCTTTTGCAGGGCCACCTTGCACCGGGATTTGCCGGGCTGCATGGCCCAGGCGGAGTAGTGGTCCACCAGGGCGGGGTCGGTTTCGGGGTTGAAAATATCCGTATCGATACCGTTGGTAATGCCGGTGAGCTTCCAGGCGTTTCTGGCCAGGATGCCGTCCAGGCCGTGGGCATAGTAGGGATACATGAGCTCCCGGGCGTAGGTCTCGGAAACGGTGGTCACCAGGTCCGCGGTCTCAATGGCACCCTTCATCATGTTCACGGAGCCGTTCATATCCATGCAGCCCCGATACTCCCAGGGAAGACCCAGGGTATCGTCAAAGAAGTTGCTGTTGGCCCAGCCCTGATACTCGATGTTGTGGATGGTATACATGCACCGGGTCTTTTTCAGAATGGAATCCCGGTAGCAGGCCTTGAGATAGACGGGGATCATGCCGGTCTGCCAGTCGTTGCACTGGATCACATCCGGGGCGCTGTCCAGGGCCACCATGGCATCGAGACAGGCTTTGGAGAAGTAGGCGAAGCGCTCGCCGTCATCCATGTCGCCATAGATGGCGCCGGTACGGCCGCCGAAGTAATAGTCGTTGTCGATAAAGTAGACGGTCACACCGCCGGGGGCGGTGACAAGCTTCATCAGACCGGCGAACTGCTGCCGCCAGCCCATCTGCACCCGAAACTGAGCCACCTTCTCCACTTCATAGGCGGTATTGGTTTTGATTTTGTTGTAATAGGGCAGGAACAGCGTTACCTCGTTGCCCGGCATTCTGGCCAGAGCCCGGGGCAGCGCCTCCATCACGTCTCCCAATCCGCCGGATTTGGCGTAAGGCGACGCTTCCGACGCGCAGATGGCAATTTTCATACAGTGTCCCCCCGCTTGATGACAATGGGATTGGTCCGGGTGCCGATGAGCTTGGCGCCGGGACGGACGGTAACGTTCTTATCCAGGATCACGTTCTTGAGCTCCGCGCCCTCACCGATGACGGTGTCGTTCATGACCACGCAGTCCTCAATGTGGGCGTTCTTGGCCAGGGTCACCTGACGGAAAAGGATGGAATCCTTGGCGGAGCCCTCCAGCATGCAGCCGTCGGCCACCATGCAGTTGTCGATGCTGCTGTCCTCGCCGTAGTAGGAGGGCACCCGGTCCCGGACCTTGGTGTAGATGGGATGCTTCCGGTCGAAAATGGACTTGTGGACATCGGGCTTCAGCAGGGCCATGGAGTTCTGGAAGTACTCCTCCACGCTGTCGTTGTACAGGGCCACGCCGTCAAAGACACAGGCGTTGACGCTGACCTTGCCGGAGTTCCAGCCACCCAGGATCAGGTCCCGGTCCATGTGGAAGAAGTTGTGGGCGATGCGCTCCCGGACCATGGTGATGAGCCACTTCTTGGTGGTGACAAAAATGTCCATGGAAGCCAGATACTCGGGGCCCGCGGCGTAGTCCACCACGATGTCGTTGATCTCCTTGTTCTCGTCCAGGGTCACGGCCAGATCCAGCACCTTCTTGCTGTTGGCCACGCCGGACTTGACCACCACGGTGATGTCCTTGCCGCTCTGGATGTGGTCGGCCAGCACCCGCTTCAGGTCGATGTTGGAGATCACGGCGGAGTCTACCAGGAATACATACTCGTCTTCCTCGCTGTATTCCAGGAAGGCCATGGCGTTGTTCAGGGATTCCAGCTTGCCCCGGTAGCTGTGGGTCTCGGAGGTGGAGTAGGGAGTGATGTATTGCAGGCCGCCCTCGCCCAGCTCCAGGCCCCACTCCTCGCCGTCACCGATGTGGTCCATCAGAGACTGGTAGTTGAACCGGGAGATCATGGCTACATGGTGTACACCGGCCCAGCTCAGGTTGGTCAGGCCGAAGTCCACCTGGCGGTAACGGCCGCCGAAGGGAATGGAGGCGATGGACCGCTTGGCGGTCAGCTCTCCGATGTTGGCGTCATTGGTGAAGATAATACCCATTGCGTTCATAGCGTCCGCCTCCTTACATCATGTCGCCGGGCCGAAGCACGGCGTTTTCTTCCACCACGGCACCCTTGGAGGTCACGCTGATGAGCATTTCCTCACCGGGGGCGTAAGCGCCGCCTACAACGGCATTCTTGCACACCCGGCTGTTTTCACCCAGAATGGCGTGACGGACGATGGCACCGGACTCTACCACCACACCGGGCATGACCACGCTGTCCTCTACCACAGCGCCGGCACCGATCTTGCAGCCTACGGAAATGACGCTGTGCCGGACCTCGCCCTCTACCTCACTGCCCTCGGCGATGAAGCAGTTGACGGTGGTGGCGGAGCTAGCGATGAAGGAGGAGGGCATGGCGCTGTTCCGGGCGTAGATCTTAAAGCGCTCGCCCCGGATGTTGAAGACGGGGTCCTTGCCCAGCAGATCCATGTTGGCTTCCCACAAAGACTGGATGGTTCCCACGTCCTTCCAGTAGCCGTCGAAGGGATAGGCCATCATCTTGTGGCCCTGGTTTAGCAGGTTGGGGATAATGTTCTTGCCGAAGTCATTGGAGGACTTGGGGTCGTCCTCGTCTTCCATCAGGGCGTTTTTCAGCACCTGCCAGTTGAAGACGTAGATGCCCATGGAGGCATTGGTGGACTTGGGCCGGGCGGGCTTCTCCTCGAACTCATAAATGGACATGTCGGGGTTGGTGTTCAGGATGCCGAACCGGGAGGCCTCCGCCAGAGGCACGTTCCGCACGGCGATGGTGCAGGAGGCCTCATGCTTTTCGTGGTATTCAACCATTGCGGCGTAGTCCATCTTGTAGATGTGGTCGCCGGAGAGGATCACCACATAGTCCGGATCATAGCGGTCGATAAAGTCGATATTCTGGTAAATGGCGTTGGCGGTGCCCTTGTACCAGCCGCTCTTCTTATCGTGGCGCTCGTAAGGGGGCAGAACCTGGGCGCAGGAATGGGTCTTGTTCAGGTTCCAGGGCTGACCGTTGCCGATGTATTCGTTCAGCTCCAGAGGCTGATACTGGGTCAGGATGCCAACGGTGTCGATGCCGGAATTGACGCAGTTGGACAGAGGGAAGTCAATGATGCGGTATTTTCCGCCAAAGGGGACGGCGGGCTTGGCGGTCTTCTCGGTCAAGACCTTTAGTCTGCTGCCCTGGCCACCGGCCAGAAGCATGGCAATACAGCGTTTTTTCTGAAAGTACATGGTCACAGCTCCTCATATTGTCATTTGGATCAACAAAGGGAAGACGGAAGAACATTGGTCAAAAAATCGTATTTTCTTCCACGGATAACATATCATATTTTTGACATTTCCGAAAGTGACATTTTGCCTAAAATATCAGAAATCTTTTGGCGATTTTCTCTAAACTCTCTCCAGGGCACCGGTGGATTCCTGGGAATTTCGACAGAATTCAGCCGTTTTTCCAACCAACAGACATCCAGCCAGCGGCCAAACTTCTGTCCGCATTTTATCATTTTCCCGCATGGATTGTACCCAAGAGCCCGGTGAAAGGCCAAAGATGGTGCATTTTCCCCGGTGATAATGGCAAAACTCACAACATAGCCCATGGCTTGCAGCAAATTTTCCAGAACCGCATACAGCCTTTTTCCGGCCCCCCGGCCCCGGGCATCCCGGCGCAGATAAATGGAGGGCTCGGCGCACCAGGCATAGGCCGCCCGCTCAAAAGGAAGGCTTGCATAGGCATAGCCCAGGACAATGCCCTCCTCCTCCCACACAAGCCAGGGAAGCTTTTGGGTGATGCTTTGGAACCGCTCCAAGAATTCCTCCTTGGCAGGGGGCACATATTCAAAAGTCACAGTGGTCTCCAGCACATAGGGGGCGTAAATGGCAAGCATGGCCTCCACATCGGACTCCCTGGCGAAACGAATCATTTTTTGGGCCCTTCCTTTCTGTTTTTGTACCATTTTAGGCCCAAAGAAATTCCCTGTCAAGGTTGACTTTTTTTCTTTTTAAGGATACAATAAAAGCAAATTTGCGTAAACAAGGGGGAGTAAGCATGGATGCCGGCGGAAGCGGCAATATACCTGGCCGAAGTAGAAATCTGCCCGTCATCCTGCGGGCAAGCTAATCTGCTTTGTGCCAATATTTTTTGAATATTGGAGGAAACAAAATGGCAGAACGTTTTGAAATCGTTGAAAAAGCCCTCCTGAAAATGCTGGAAGACAAGAAGTACGCCTCTCTGCGGGATATTCTCGTGACCATGAACCCCAGTGACGTGGCGGCATTGTTTGACGGCCTGGAGGAAAAGCAGATCCCCCTGATGTTTCGGCTGCTTCCCAAGGAGGAGGCGGCGGAGACCTTCGTTGAAATGGAGCCGGAGGCTCAGCAGCTGCTGATCCAGGGATTTTCCGACAATGAGCTGCGGGAAGTTCTGGATGAACTCTACGTGGACGACGCGGCAGACCTGGTAGAGGAAATGCCCGCCAACGTGGTCAAGCGTATTCTCACCCAGGCAGACCCGGAAATGCGCAGCTCCATCAATCAGATTTTGCGCTATCAGGAAAACTCCGCCGGGGCCCTGATGACCATGGAGTATGTGTCCCTCCGGCCGGATATGACCGTGGAGGAGGCCATTCTCCGCATCCGCCGTCAAGGCGTGGACAAAGAGACCATTTACACCTGCTACGTCCTGGCCAAGGACCGGACCTTGCAGGGCATCGTCACCGTCAAGGACCTGCTGCTGGCGGAAAGCGACGATACCCAGATCAAAGAGATCATGACCACCAACGTCATCTCCGTCACCACCCAGGACGACCAGGAAGAAGTGGCGAAGATGTTCTCCAAGTATAATTTCCTGGCCCTGCCGGTGGTAGACAAGGAAAACCGCATGGTGGGCATCGTCACCTTCGATGACGCCATGGACGTTATGGAAGAAGAGGCCACGGAGGATATGGAGATCATGGCCGCCATGATTCCCTCCGAAAAAAGCTACCTGAAAAGTTCTCCTGTGGAGCTGTATAAGCACCGCATCCCCTGGCTCATGCTTCTGATGGTCTCCGCCACCTTTACGGGCATGATCATCACCTCGTTTGAAAGCGCCCTGGCTCTGCTTCCCGCCCTCACCGCCTTTATCCCCATGCTGATGGACACCGGCGGCAACTGCGGCTCCCAGTCCTCCGTCACCGTCATCCGCGCGCTGAGCCTGGACGAGCTGGAGCTTTCCGATGTGTTCACGGTTCTGTGGAAAGAAGTCCGCACCGCCGTCCTCTGCGGCCTGACCCTGGCGGTGCTGTGCTTTGCCAAGGTGCTGCTGGTGGACCGGCTCCTTATGGGCAATACCAGCATTAGCCTGGCTGTAGACCTGGTCATCTGCCTGGCCCTGGGGGTGACGGTGGTCATCGCCAAAATCGTGGGCTGCACCCTGCCCCTGCTTGCCAAACGCCTGGGCTTCGACCCCGCCGTCATGGCCTCGCCCTTCATCACCACCATCGTAGACGCTTTGTCCCTGCTGGTCTACTTCCTGTTCGCCAAGAGCATTCTGGGCCTTTGAGATTCCCCAAAACCCCCACGCAGGGAATACCTGCGTGGGGGTTTTGGGGAATTGACAATTGACAATGGACAATTGACAATTTTTTGTGACGAACGTGTCCGTTTTTGACAGATGTTGTGTAGAAGAATACACCAACCAGGCGAAACCGTAGGGAACGGCCTGTGTGCCGTTCCGGGGGCGTTGCGAATAGAACCTGTGCGGATAAAACAAAACCACCCCCCGACATGTCATCCCGACCGAAATGAAATGGAGTGGAGGGATCTACTCAAGTTGCAAGTTTTCCCTTACGCAGGGTATTACTGCAACTTGAGTGGATTCCTCCACTCCGCTGACGCTACGGTCGGAATGACATACGTTTTTTATTGGTTGTTACAAATTAAAATGTACAACGAATGGCCTTACGGCCAATGGCGGCAGATTGCCGCCGCTACACCCGTTTCGTTCAACAGTATACGCAATGTAGCGGCGATGATTCATCGCCATAAAACGTCCCGAATGTAACCCGTGCGGACAAAATGAAACCACCCCCCGACATGTCATCCCGACCGAGTGAAACGAGCGGAGGGATCTACTCAAGTTGCAAGCTTTACCTTACGCAGGTTCTTTTTGCCACTTGAGTGGATTCCTCCGCTCGCTCTGCTAAGGCCTGAATGACATATCGGTAGGTGGTTTTGCTTGTCTACACGGGTTCTATTTGTTACGTTGCATGTGGCGATGAATCATCGCCGCTACATTGCGTGATACCATTCAACCACACAGATTATATTTGCAACGTGGCGGGCGACATGGTAGCCGGTGGAATGATGGTGTGATTGTCACTGGCAATCAATTGATTTTGATTCGCTGCGCGGAGCACCACCCCTACTTGCGTGGTTCCATTCATCCGCACGGGTTAAATTCGGGACGTTTCCGGAACGGCACACAGGCCGTTCCCTACGGGTTCGCTGGTGGGGGGATTTTTGAACCAACGGATTTCAAAAGCAGTCACGTCCGATGCTCATAAATTGACAATTGTCAATTGTCAATTCAGAAATAACTATTAACTGTTCTGGTTCTGCGCTACCTCAAACTTATACCCCACGCCCCAGACGGTTTTCAGGTTCCACTGGTCGGAAACGCCCTCCAGTTTTTCTCTCAGGCGTTTGACGTGGACGTCTACCGTCCGGGAGTCACCGAAGTAGTCAAAGCCCCAGACCTCGTCCAGCAGCTGGTTGCGGGTGTAGACCCGGTTGGGGGAGGAGGCCAGGTAGTACAGCAGCTCCATTTCCTTGGGGGGCGTGTCCACCTTTTTGCCGTCAACCGTGAGCTCGAAGGCATCCATGTCGATGATCAGCTTGTCAAATACCAGCCGGCGGGCCTTCTTTTCCGCGACGGCGCCGTTGCTGCGGCGGAGGACCGCTTCAATACGGGCCAGGACCTCCTTCATTTCAAAGGGCTTGGTCACATAGTCATCGGCACCGTTTTTAAGACCGGCCACCTTGTCGTCAGTTTCACCCTTGGCGGTGAGCATAATAATGGGGGTCTGGCTCTCGGCCCGGATGGCCCGGCACACGGCCCAGCCGTCCATCACCGGCATCATCACGTCCAGCAGCACCAGGTCCGGCTTGATGGCCCGGAATTTGGCCAGCCCTTGGCCGCCGTCAGCAGCCACGGTAACGGCGTAACCCTCTTTCTCCAGATACATTTGCAGCAGCTCCGCAATATTCCGGTCGTCTTCCACGATCAGTACAGATACAGCCATTTTTCTCCACTCCTTTAAAAGCCCCGAAGGGCCAATTCTTTCTGATACTTCCCATTATAGCGTCAATAGGGGAGGATGGGTGAATATTTTGTAAAGAGTTCCGGGGCAATTTGTGAACACGGCGTTTTTGAGGCAGGGGAAATGGATTCTTCAGTAATAGTAGTTATTGTTTACTTGTTATGTAGCCTTTCATGCTTGGCCATTCAATGATTTCACAGTTTTTATCCACAGTTGTTTTACATCCTGTGGAAAGAATTGAACTCAGGTGTAAAAGAACGTTCTTTGAACAGCCCCTGTTGAAAAAGTACCCCCACCAGCGAAACCGTAGGGGCGGCAATCTGCCGCCCGCCACGTTGCAATGATAACCTGTGTGGTTGAATGGAACCACCCCCCGACATGTCATCCCGACCGCAATGAAATGGAGTGGAGGGATCCTCCCGAGTAGCAGGTTTTATTTTGTGTTGGTTCTTTTACCAACGTGGTGGATTCCTCCACTCCGCTTCGCTCCGGTCGGAATGACATACGTTTTTGCGTTGGGCGTTACAGATTCAAATATATCACGATTCCGGCTTACGCCGGATGGCGATGGGTCATCGCCGCTACATTGCGTGGTTCCATTCATCCGGACAGGTTATATTTGCAACGTAGCGGGCGGCAGGTTTGCCGCCCCTACATGAAAGTACCACGTTTTTCGCGTTTTTTCCACAACCTTTTCATGGGTTGTGGAATTTTTCTGTGGATGGAGTCTGGTTCTTCGAAAGTTCTGAAAATAGATGGCCTTTTTTGTCCCTTTATCCGCTGCGCTTTGCTGCATGACGTTGGTTTTCACCGGGTCCGCTCCCGGATTTTCTCCACATTTTGTGAAAGGGCTGTGGAGAAAACGAGAAGGGCAGGGGAGGGGTGTGGAAAGAGGAACAGGGCCCTTTTCCGAAAAGTTCCCGGAAAAGGGCCCTGTTTTTTCAAAAACGGGTTTGTTTTTCAGTTTTTCCACCGATTCCAACCGTTTTCCACAATAGTTATCCACAGCTGTGGATACAGCTGTGGATAACTTTACAGATTTGTGGAATCGGGTATGAAATCTTACTTGGACAGGTAGGCGTCAATGGCCTCGGCGCCCTTCTTGCCGGCACCCATGGCCAGGATGACGGTGGCCGCGCCGGTAACGGCGTCGCCGCCGGCGAAGACGCCCTCACGGGTGGTCATTTCGTTCTCGTTGACCACCAGGCAGCCCTTCTTGTTGGTATCCAAGCCGGGGGTGGTGGAGCGGATCAGGGGGTTGGGGCTGGTGCCCAGGGCCATGATCACGGTGTCCACATCCAGGACAAACTCGCTGTCGGGAACAGCCACGGGGCGGCGGCGACCGGAAGCGTCGGGCTCACCCAGCTCCATGCGGACGCACTTCATGCCGCAGACACGGCCGTCTTCATCGCCCAGGATCTCCACAGGGTTGCACAAAGTCTTAAACTCAATGCCCTCTTCCTTGGCGTGGTGCTGCTCTTCCTTCCGGGCGGGCATTTCGGCCTCACCGCGGCGATAGACAATGTAAACATGCTCGGCACCCAGACGCATGGCGCAGCGGGCACCATCCATGGCCACGTTGCCGCCGCCGACCACGGCCACGGCCTTGGACTTGATGATGGGGGTATCGGAGGATTCATCGTAAGCCTTCATCAGGTTGGTCCGGGTCAGGTACTCGTTGGCGGACATGACACCCTTCAGGGACTCGCCGGGGATGTTCATGAACATGGGCAGGCCTGCGCCGGAGCCCACGAATACGGCCTTGTAGCCCATTTCGAAGAGCTCGTCAATGGTCAGGACCCGGCCGATGACCATGTTGGTCATGACTTCCACGCCCTGGGCCTTCAGCTTCTCCACCTCGTTGGCAACGATGGCCTTGGGCAGTCTGAACTCGGGGATGCCGTAAACCAGCACGCCGCCGGCGGTATGCAGGGCCTCGAAAATGGAGACCTGATAGCCCTTCTTGGCCAGGTCGCTGGCAGCGGTGAGACCGGCAGGGCCGGAGCCGACTACTGCCACCCGCTTGCCGTTGGAAGGAGCCTTCTCGGGCATGGCGTTGACGTTTTCACGATACCAGTCGGCCACGAATCGCTCCAGACGGCCGATGGCCACGGGCTCGCCCTTGATGCCCCGGACACACTTGCTCTCGCACTGGGTCTCCTGGGGACAGACCCGGCCGGACAGGGCGGGCAGGGCATTGGTGGAGGTGATGATCTCATAGGCGGCCTTGAAATTGCCCTCGGCCACCTTATGGATGAACTCGGGGATGCGCACATTGACAGGGCAGCCCTCGACACACTTGGGGTTCTTGCAGTTCAGGCAGCGACCGGCCTCTTCCTTGGCCATTTCTTCGGTATAGCCCAGAGCAACTTCCTTAAAGTTGCGTGCACGGACCTGGGGGTCCTGCTCGGGCATGGGGGTTTTGGTAAGAGTCATATTAGCCATTTTCCGTATCCTCCCTTATTTGATCAGGGCCTTGCCCATGGCTTCCATGCGGCAGACATGGTCTCGGGCCACTTCCGCTTCCCGCTCACGGTAGGTACCGTTGCGGCTCATGAGCTCGGCATAGTCCACCTTGTGGCCGTCGAACTCGGGGCCGTCTACGCAGGCGAACTTGGTCTCGCCGCCTACGGTGACACGGCAGCCGCCGCACATGCCGGTGCCGTCCACCATGATGGGATTCAGGGAGACCATGGTATGGACGCCGAAGGGCTCGGTGGTCTTGCAGACGAACTTCATCATGGGAACCGGTCCGATGGCCAGAACTTCGTCGTAGTTGACGCCGCTTTCCAGCAGGGCCTGGAGCTTCACGGTGCCGAAGCCCTTTTCGCCGTAGGAGCCGTCGTCGGTCATCAGATACAGATTGTCGGCGCAGGCCCGGAATTCCTCTTCCAGGATCACAATGTCCTTGGTCCGGAAGCCGATGATCACGTCCACGATGGCACCGGCCTCTTTAAAGGCCCGGGCAGCAGGCAGGGCAATGGCGCAGCCAACGCCGCCGCCGACCACGCAGACCCGCTTTTTGCCCTCTACATCGGTGGGCTTGCCCAGGGGGCCCACAAAGTCCCGGATGTAGTCGCCCTCGTTCAGGGCACCCAGAGCCTTGGTGGAGAAGCCCACCTTCTGGAAAATAATGCTGACGGTTCCCTTTTCCCGGTCATAACCGGCAATGGTCAGGGGCACCCGCTCGCTCTGCTCGTCGATCCGGAAGATGATAAACTGACCGGCCTTGGCCTTTTTGGCAACGAAGGGGGCTTCGATGTCCATGAGGGTAACGGCGTCGTTCAGTTCTTTCTTACGCACGATTTTATACATAACCTAACCCATCCTTTTTGAAATTTTGGATTTCCTCCGCATTGTCCGCGGAATATATAGGCGGAAAGCCGTGGGCCTCCTGTCTTTCCCCACACGCTCCCATTGTAAGTTATTATAGGCTTTTTCGTAGGATTTGTCAAACCATTCTTCCACAAAATCCGTATTTTTTTATTGTATTTTTCAAAAAAACACCTGCCCGGGGGGAAATGTCCCGGGCAGGGATCTAGGTTTAATCGGCAGGGGAGGGGTTTACTTTTTCTCGATGACTTCCATGCCGCCCATGTACTTGCGCAGGGCCTCGGGGATGACGATGGAGCCGTCGGCTCTCTGGTTCTGCTCCACAATGGCGGGGAAAATCCGGGAGGTGGCCAGGCCGGAGCCGTTGAGGGTGTGGACAAACTCCAGCTTGCCGTCAGCCCGGCGGACCCGGATGTTGCCACGGCGGGCCTGGTAATCCCGGGCGTTGGACACGGAGGAGACCTCCTTGTAACCGTTCATGGAGGGGATCAGAATTTCAATGTCGTAGGTTCGGGCCATGGAGGCGGAGCAGTCACCGGCGGCCAGCTTCACGGTGCGGAAGTGGAGGCCCAGACCTGCCACTAGGTTTTCCGCCTTGTGGACCAGCTCTTCAAAGGCTTCATCGGAGCCCTCGGGAGTGGTGTACTGGAACATTTCCACCTTGTTGAACTGGTGGCCCCGGACCATGCCCCGCTCGTCGGCCCGGTGCGAACCGGCCTCCCGGCGGAAGCAGGGGGTGTAGGCGAAGAACTTCTTGGGAAGGTCCGCCTCGGTGAGAATTTCATCCCGGTAGACGGAGGCCAGAGCCGCCTCGGCGGTGGGCAGCATATAGTGAACCCGGTCATCGGTGGGGTTGGCGATCTTGTAGACCTCGTCGGCAAACTTGGGGAACTGACCGGCGGTCAGGCCGCACTGGTACTCCAGCATGTGGGGGGGCAGGATCATTTCGTAGCCATCGGCAATGTGGGTGTCGATGAAGTAGTTGAGAAGGGCCCACTCCAGTCTGGCACCCAGACCCGTGTAGATCCAGTTGCCGGCACCGGCCAGCTTCACGCCCCGCTCATAGTCAATCAGGCCCAGGTCCTGGCACAGGTCCACATGGTGCTTGGGCTCAAAATCGAAGGAGTGCTTTTCGCCGATGTAGCGCAGGGGCTCGTTGTGCTCCTTGCCGCCGGGGACCAGGTCCGGGTCCGGCATATTGGGCAGGGCCAGCATGCAGTTGGTCAGCTCCTCGTCCAGAGCCTTCAGATCCTGCTTGTCCTGGGCGATTTCCCCGTCGATTTTCACGGAGGCGTCCATATTGGCCTTGATCTGGGCGTCAATGGCGGAAACGTCCTCGCCCCGCTTCTCCAAGCCCTTCTTCTGGCCGAAGAGCCTGCCGTTTTCCTTGGCCAGCTTGTTCTTTTCCGCAGTCTTGGTCTCGGTGTGGGTCTTGAGGCCCCGGACCTTCACGTCCAGCTCCAGAATACGGTCAATAATGGCGTCGCAGTCCACTTCCTTGGCCTTCATGCCCGCCTTAATGGCATCGGGGTTTTCCTTAATGCGCTTCATGTCGATCATAATTTTTTACCTCTCTTAATAGGAATAAGTTTGTTATTTTTGTAATTTCATTAGGGCGTCCAGCAGCACCTGCAGATCCTCCTGGCCGTAAAATTCCAGCTCAAAGTGGCCCTTGCGCTTGCCGTTGACGATTTTGACCCCCCGGCCCAGGCGTTTGCTGAGGTTTTTCTCGCATTCGGCCACATAGTTTACTTCCAGCACGATCTCCGGCTTCTTGGGGGCCTCCTGGCTCATGTTTTTGCACAGCAGCTCCGCCTGACGGACGGAAAGTCCCAGGGCGGCGATCTTTTGGGCGGCCTCCAGCTGCTTTTTCTCGGTTTTCAGCTGCAAAATGGCCCGGGCGTGTCCGGCGGTGAGCTCCCCCTTTTGGAGTTTCTCCAGAACCGGCTTGCTCAGGGTCAGCAGCCGCAGGGAATTGGTGACGGCGGGCCGGGATTTGCCCACCCGCTCCGCGGCCTCCTCCTGGGTCATGCCGTAGCGATTGATGAGGGCATCGTAGCCCTGGGCCTCTTCCACGGGGTTTAAGTCCTGCCGCTGTAAGTTTTCAATCAGGGCCAGCTCCATGGCCTTTTGGTCGTCGGCCTCCATAATGACCACAGGCACCTCGTCCAGTCCCGCCAGACGGGAGGCCCGCCAGCGGCGTTCGCCGGCGATGATCTGATAGTAGCCGTTGGGCATTTCCCGGACGGTCAGGGGCTGGATGATGCCGTGCTGCCGGATGGATTCCGCCAGTGCTTCCAGCTCTTCCTCATCAAAGGCCCGCCGGGGCTGATCCGGGTTGGGCTCAATTTTATGCAGGGGCAGCTTTTTAAGGCCGCCGGACTCCAGGGGTTCCTCCGTCAGGTCCCCCAGCAGCGCGCCCAGGCCTCTGCCCAGGCCTTTCTGTGATGCCATAAAAATCTCCTCTCCTTGTTACAGTTTTCTGGCCACTTCCTCGGCCATTTCCTTATAAGCAACAGCCCCACGGCTGATCCGGTCATAGCTGGTTACCGGCAGCCCATGGCTGGGGGCCTCTGCCAGCCGCACGTTTCTTGGAACCACCGTGGTCAGAACCTTTCCCGGGAAGTGTCGGCGGACTTCCTGGGCCACCTGGGCGGAGAAGTTGGTCCGGCCGTCATACATGGTCAATACCACGCAGAAAATCTCCAATGTGGGATTTAGCTTCCGCTTCACCGTCCGCAGGGTGGCCATGAGATCACTGAGGCCTTCCAGAGCGTAATACTCGCACTGCACCGGCACCAGAATGCCGTCGGCAGCGCAGAGGGCATTCAGGGTCAGAAGTTCCAGGGAAGGTGGGCAGTCGATGAAAATCACGTCGTATTGGTCTTTTAACCCAGCCAATGCGGTTTTCAGCTGATGCTCCCGGTCGCCGGTGCCGATGAGCTCCACCCCCGCACCGGCCAGATCCGGGGAAGAGGGGAGCACGTCGCCAAACTTGGTTTTCACAATGGCGCTTTCGGCGCTGACCCCGTTGATGGTCACATCGTAGGAGGAATATTTGATTTTCCGCTTGTCCACGCCCAGACCGGAAGTGGCGTTGGCCTGGGGGTCAAAGTCGCAGAGCAAAACCTTTTTTCCCAGCTCCGTCAGAGCCGCCGTCAGGTTCACTGCGGTGGTGGTTTTGCCCACGCCGCCCTTTTGGTTGACAATGGCTATGATTTTTCCCATTTTTCGCTCCTCTTATACTCTATTTTCGTTGCCATGTTTCACGTGAAACATGGCCTGGCCCACCGAAAGCTGTGAAGGATGTTTCACGTGAAACATTTCCCCTTACCCCTCCGTAGGAAGGGGCCCGCTGCTGGGGGCCGTGGAGGTTACCGTGGAATAATTCTGTCCGACAGCGGGTTTTCTGTTTTTTCCCAGAAGATACGCATTGGAGCCGATGGAAAAACCCAACAACAGCAGCAAGAGGATCGTCAAGGCCCGCAGCCGCTTCACCTTTCTTTGTGACAGCTCCAGCTTTTCATCGGTAGAGAGAGAACCCTTCCGATTGACCCGCCGATCCTGCTCCCGCTTGGGGATCACTACCACCGCATCCGCTGGCACCGGATCTTTCTCCATAAACTCCCGACACCCTTCACAAAACAGCTGTCCTTCCGGGATCTCATTGCCACACCGCAGACAGTTCATCCAAAAACCTCCCTCCATATACGTTTCCTACTATTCTACAACAGTTTTTCCTTTTCGTAAAGGGGCAAAACGAAAGAAAAAGCGAAAAAAGAGCGGAGATAAATTGGTAATGAAATAGTTTTTGGGCGTGGACCTTCTCCGTTATTGTGGCCACAAACGGATTTTGTTTGTTCCCATCCGTTAAAGTGTGTAGGGAACGTCCCAGAAAAACTCCAAGAAAACCTTCCCCACCGGGGAAGAGGGACCGCCCGCAGGCGGTGGATGAGGGGCGGTACCGCGTTCCGCATTGCAGGAACAACGGGCGCAGAGGTAGAAACGTTTCCCGATTTGTTATTCCGAGCGAACAAAAGTGAGCCGAGGAATCTTCCCAAGTAGCATATTTTACTTTGTGTTGGTTCTTCCTCCAACGTGGTGGATTCCTCCGCTCCGCTGACGCTACGGTAGGAATGACAGGATGGGGGCACGTTTCTACGGATTCGCCCACTGTTTCTACAACATTTCACGCTGCCCCGCTCCCTCATCAGTCAGGGCTACGCCCTGCCAGCTTCCCCAGAGGGGAAGCTTTTGCACCGTGCTTTCAGGTGCCGGGGGTTATTGGGAACGGTTCCGTCCTGAATCGTACGGAACGGCTCATAGGCCGTTCCCTACGGGTTCGCTGGGGGAGTGTTTACTAACCGACAAATTTCTGGAACGTCTGTCCCCTAATAATTGTCAATTGTCCATTGTCAATTGTCCATTAAAAAAGCACCGCTTTTTTTGAGCGGTGCTAGCGTTTAATTTTGGTACCGGATCTGCTCCCCGATGATGGGGGCGTAGGTGATGAGTGCATTGCCGTCCAGGTTTTCTTTGTGGAGGTCTACAGCGCTGATCTGGTGGTTGTCGTAGGTGGTGTAGTAATAAATACCCCGGGTCAGGTTGCAGCAGCAGGTGTAGAGGGTAATTTCGTATTCATTTTCTTTCAGGCGGCACAGGCCCCGCTGCTGGTCTACGCTGCCCAGAATGTGGAAGAACTGACTGACGGAGTGCAGTTCGTCCTGAGGGGCCAGGGAATTTAATTTGGTAAAGGCCACTTTGACGAACCGGGACTGACTGGAAAGATCACCGGGCAGACCCAGGCCGCCCAGGCCCCGGCTGTAGGCATCCAGGGGTGTGCCAAAGTGGTTTTCCGGGGTGTCAATGCCCAAACCACGGTAATTGTTCAGAGCAAACATCTGATAGGGGAAGGGGGGATTGTTGGTCATGACACCAACGGGATTGTCATAAATGTGCAGTCCATCGGCCATGGATTCCACGGTGATGCAGTCGTTACCGTCAGCCATGATCCAGTGCAGCTGGGCGGTAGGAAGCCCAGACATGAAGGACCGATTCAGCAGATTGGCGTTTTCCAGAATCTCCCGTGCCTGCCGGACGGTCTCGCAGGTACCCAGCAGATAGGGGATCAGCTCATACTGGGCCAGGTTGATTTTGCCATCAGCCTGGGGAAAATAGGCACAGTTGCCAACAAAATTCAGCCCGCAGATGCCCAGACCCTTTTCGTTGAAGCCCTCGTAATACAAAGGATAGTCATTCATCACCGCCGCCATGCCGATGATGGCGTGGTGAGTGGGAAGGTCCGGCAAAGCGTTAAAATGGAAGGGGTAATTCCGGGGGGTAACGGTGATCTGGTCCCCGTAGGAGCGTTCATAGTCCAAGGTCCTGCCCATGTAGAAGTCGCCGTTTTTAAAGGTTGCCGCAGTACACATTTTTAATCATCCTTTTCCGGAGGCGATTCGCCTCCTGTATTTTTAAAGTAGGATACCCATGGTATCGAAAGAGAAAGAAAACAAATGGAAAACAAAGTGTAAACAAATCAGTTGACAATTATTGAAGAGAACAACGTTGTTTATTTTATAACGTCCGTTAAAGGATGTAGGGAACGGCCTATGTGCCGTTCCGGCGACGTAACGAATAGAACCCGTGCAGATGAATGGTACCACCCAATACACGGTACAATGTAGCGGCGATGATTCATCGCCATGCAACGTCCCGAATACAACCCGTGCGGTCGAACGGAACCACCCCCCCCCCCACATGTCATCCCGACCGAGTGAAACGAGCGGAGGGATCTACTCAAGTAGCAGATTTTACCTTGTGGTGGTTCTTAATTCAACGTGGTGGATTCCTCCGCTCGCTGGCGCCAAGGCCTGAATGACAGAATGGGGGAACGTTTCTACGGATTCGCCTGCTGTTTCTGGAATGTTTCAGGGCGCAGCCCCTTGGCTCTCCCTCTGGGAGAGCTGTCACCGCAGGTGACTGAGAGGGTAATCAACGTTTATTAAAAATGATACCCATTCATCCCGTCATCGTTGGACCCTCTCCGTCCTCGCTGCGCTCGGCCACCTCTCCCATAGGGAGAGGCAAGGGGGTGCGCCCTGCCAGCTTCACCGGAGGGGAAACTTTTGGAGCGTGCTTTGGAGTGATGGGGGTTATGGGAAACGATTCCGTCCTTTCGGGTGCGGAACGGCACATAGGCCGTTCCCTACATACTTTAACGAATGTAGCGGAATGAACAACCTTGGTCGCTCCAATAATTGTCAATTGTCAATTGTCAATTTAAAAAGGTGGTCAGGCGTAAAAAAACAGGGCCCACCGGCCCTGTTTTTATTTTCCCAGACGTTTTTCCAAGGTATAGGCATTCAGTGCCGTCAAATGAACCTGAAAGAAGCCGTATTCGGCGGTGAGGACGAAGCTTTTGGGCAGATCGTCGCAGGGGACAACCTGGCCGTTGGCTTCTGCCATGTCCAGGAACTGCTGGGTGCGCTTGGAATAGGAGGTGTTGTCCAGGTCAAAGATGCCCAGGATGCTTTTGTCCCGGACGGCGAAGTCGTTGCCGATGGATAGGTACATAGAAACCTCCTAAAACGGATGTTTCACGTGAAACATCACTTTCGTTTTTTCCACTCTGCCACGGCCATTTCGTCGCAGCGGTTGTTCATGGGGTTGTCGGCGTGGCCTTTGACCCAATGACAGTGGACTTCGTGCTTCATGGTCAGATTCAGGAGACAGTCCCACAAATCCGGATTCAGGGCCGGTTTTTTATCGCTTTTTACCCAGTTCCGCTTTTTCCAGCCCCAGGCCCAGCCTTTTTCTAAGGCATCGATGACATACTTGGAGTCGGAATACAGCTCCACCACGCAGGGTTCTTTCAGTGCTTCCAGGCCCTTTATGACGGCGGTGAGCTCCATACGGTTGTTGGTGGTAGAGTCTTCGCCGCCGGAGAGCTCTTTGGTGGCGCCGTTATAGCTGAGGATGGCCCCCCAGCCGCCGGGGCCCGGGTTTCCCGAGCAGGCCCCGTCGGTATAAAGGGTCACGGTTTTCATTCCTGGTTCTCCTGGGTTTCCTGGGTTTCGGCGGGCTCTTCCTCGTCCCGTTCCACACGCTCCAGGGACACCACCTTGTTGCCCTCTTCCACGCGCATGACGATGACACCCTGGACATCCCGCTTGTAGACGTTGATGGAGGAGGCGGGCACCCGGATGATGACACCGCCGTTTTCGATGATCATCACGTCATCCTCTTCGCTCACCACCCGGCAGCCGGCGATGTTGCCGGTCTTGGAGGTGATGTTATAGTTCTTCAGGCCCTTGCCGCCCCGGCTCTGGGGGATTTTCTCGCCCTCGGGGCCGGTCCGCAGGTATTCGGGAAGCTCCGTGCGCTTGCCGTAGCCGTTTTCGGTGATGGTGAGCAGGGTCTTACCCTCTTCCACCTTCTCGGCACCGACCACATAGTCCCCTTCGTTCAGGGTGATGCCGCGGACACCGGCGGCCTCCCGACCCATGCAGCGCACGTCTGTTTCGTTAAAGCAGATGGCCATGCCCTGGGCGGTTGCCAGGATCACATTGTCAGACCCATTGGTCCGCAGCACGTTCACCAGATGATCGTCTTCATCCAGAGTCAGAGCCTTGATGCCCGCCTTCCGGTTGGTCTTCAGAGCCACGAAGGGCAGCCGCTTGACAACGCCCTTCCGGGTGGCCATCAGCAGATACTCGTCCTCGTTAAATTCCCGGGTCACCACCATGGCGGTGACGGTCTCCCCGGCATCCAGGGGCAAGACGTTTACGATGGCGGTACCGCGGGCAGTCCGTCCGGCCTCGGGGATCTGGTAGCCCTTCCGATGGTGGACCCGTCCAGTATCCGTAAAGAACAGGATATGGTCATGGGTAGAGGCAATGTTCAGACTCTTCACATAGTCCTCTTCCTTCAGGTTCTGGGCATTGACGCCCCGGCCGCCCCGGCTCTGGGTACGGTAGGTGTCCACAGGCATCCGCTTGATGTAGCCGTCATTGCTCAAAGTGAAGGCGCAGGTCTCCTCGTCGATCAGGTCTTCAATGTCGATTTCATCTTCAATGTCCTGGATCACCGTCCGGCGCTCGTCACCGAACTTGTCCCGGATCTCCACCAGCTCCTGCCGCAGCACGGCCCGGAGTTTGGCCTCGTCTGCCAGAAGCTCCTGGTAATAGGCGATTTTCTGCTCCAGGTCCTTGTATTCCGCCTCCAGCTTTTCCCGGTTCAGACCCTGCAGGGCAATGAGCCGCATGTCGCAAATGGCCTGGGCCTGGACATCGTCCAGCTGGAACCGCTCCATCAGATTCTGCTTGGCATTGTCGTAGGAGGAACGGATGATGCGGATGACCTCGTCAATATTGTCCTGGGCGATCAGCAAGCCCTCCAACAAATGGGCCCGCTCCTGGGCTTTCCGCAGATCGTACTGGGTGCGGCGGGTGAGCACCTCTTCCTGATAGCGCAGGTATTCGTCCAGAATCTGCCGCAAAGACAAAATCTTGGGCTGCTTCTGGTCGTCAACCAAGGCCAGCATGATGATGGAGAAATTGGACTGCAGGGCAGTCTGCTTAAAGAGGTTATTCAGCACCACCTGGGGGTTGGCATCCTTTTTCAGCTCAATGACCATCCGCATGCCGTTCCGGTCGGTTTCGTCCCGCAGGTCGGAAATGCCCTCAATGCGCTTGTCCTTCACCTGGTCGGCAATGTTTTTGATCAGCTGCCGCTTGTTGACCTGGTAGGGAAGCTCCGTGACAATGATCCGGGTTCGGTCCTTGCCAAATTCTTCAAATTCGGTCTTGGCCCGAACCACCACCTTGCCCCGGCCCGTGGCGTAGGCCGCCCGGATGCCGCTGCGGCCCATGATGATGCCGCCGGTGGGGAAGTCGGGGCCCGTCAGGTGGTCCATCAGGTTCACCAAAGTACACTCGGGATCATCCAGTACACAAATACAGGCGTTGATAACCTCCGTCAGGTTGTGAGGGGGAATGTTGGTGGCCATGCCCACGGCAATGCCGGAGGAGCCGTTGACCAGCAGATTGGGGAACCGGCTGGGGAGCACCCGGGGCTCCTTCCGGCTTTCGTCAAAGTTGGGGTCCCAGTTCACCGTGTCCTTGTCAATGTCCCGCAGCATTTCGTTGGACATTTTGGACAGCCGGGCCTCGGTGTAACGGTAGGCGGCAGGGGGGTCGCCGTCCACGGAACCGAAGTTGCCGTGGCCGTCTACCAAAAGATAGCGCATGGAGAAATTCTGAGCAAGACGGACCATGGCATCGTATACCGACGCGTCACCGTGGGGATGGTATTTACCCAGCACGTCACCGACGCAGGTGGCCGATTTTTTAAAGGGCTTGTCGGAGGTCAGGCCGCTTTCGTACATGGTGTAGAGAATGCGGCGGTGGACCGGCTTCAGGCCGTCCCGGACATCCGGCAGGGCCCGGCCCACAATGACGCTCATGGCGTACTCAATATAGGACCGCTCCATTTCCTCCACCAGGTGGGATTCGGTGATCACCTGGTCCGGAAAGGCAATGTCCTCGGGTTTATAGCTTCTGTTATGTGCCATTTGACGTCACCTCCTTAAATATCGATGTTCTCGGCATAGCGGGCGTTCCGCTCGATCCAGTCTTTTCGGGGCTCTACCTGCTCACCCATGAGCACGGTGAAAATCTCGTCGGCCCGGGCGGCATCGTCCAGGGTGATCCGGCGCAGGGAACGCTGCTCCGGGTCCATGGTGGTCTCCCACAGCTCGTGGGGGTCCATTTCACCAAGGCCCTTGTACCGGGCAATGTCCACCTTGGCGTTGGGGTTGTCGGACCGCATCTGGGCGGAAACCTGGTCCCGCTGCTCGTCGGAATAGGCAACTTTCGTGGTTTTGCCCCGGGTCAGCTTGTAAAGGGGCGGCACGGCGGAGTAGACATAGCCGTTTTCAATGAGGGGCCGCATGTAGCGGAAGAAGAAGGTCAGCAGGAGCGTCCGGATATGGGCACCGTCCACGTCCGCATCGGCCATGATGATGACCTTGTGGTAGCGGAGCTTTTCAATGTCAAATTCCTCTCCGATGCCGGCACCCAGGGCCACGATCAGGGGATAGAGCTTGTCATTGCCGTAAATCTTATCGGCCCGGGCCTTTTCCACGTTGAGCATTTTGCCCCACATGGCGAGGATGGCCTGGAATCTGGAATCTCTGCCCTGAATGGCAGAGCCCGCGGCGGAGTCACCCTCCACGATGTAAATTTCGCAAAGGCTGGGGTCCCGTTCGTTGCAGTCCTGGAGTTTGTCCGGCATCTGGCCGGATTCCAGACCGGTCTTCCGGCGGATGGAATCACGGGCCTTTCGGGCAGCCTCCCGGGCCCGGTTGGCCATCATGGCCTTTTCCAGAATCTGCTTGGCAATCTGGGGATGCTCCTCAAAGAAGGTGGCCAGCTGGTCGTTCACCACCTGGTCAACCAGAGTCCTGATATAAGCGTTGCCCAATTTGGCCTTGGTCTGGCCCTCAAACTGGGCATCCGTCAGCTTGACGGAAATAATGGCGGTAATGCCCTCCCGGCAGTCTTCTCCGGAGACCTTGTCGTCCCCCTTGATGATGCCGTTTTTCTGGCCGTAGGCATTGAGCACCCGGGTCAGCGCGGTTTTGAAGCCGGTTTCGTGCATACCGCCTTCCGGGGTGCGGACATCGTTGGCGAAGGACATGATGAATTCATTGTAGCCGTCATTGTACTGCATGGCGATTTCCGCGCTGGCATCTCCCTTGTTGCCGGACATGTAAATCACATCCTCAAACACCGGGGTCTTATTCCGGTTGCACCAACGGACAAATTCCCGGATACCGCCCTCAAAGCACATGGTATCGGACTTTTTTTCCTCTTCCCGGTCATCGGTGATGCAGATGGAGAGCCCCGCGTTCAGAAAGGCCTCCTCCCGCATCCGCTCGTGGAGGATCTCATAGTCATAGACCAGGGTGTCAAACATCTCCGGGTCCGGCTGAAAGGTGACTTCAGTGCCGGTTTTGTCTGTCTTGCCCACAACGGTCATTTCCTGGGTGATGTGGCCCCGGGAGAACTTCATTTCATAGATGTTCCCGTTTTTATGGACCCGGACTTTCAGCCACTGGGACAGGGCGTTGACCACAGACGCACCCACGCCGTGAAGGCCGCCGGAGACCTTGTAGCCGCCGCCGCCGAATTTGCCGCCGGCATGGAGCACGGTGTAAACCACTTCCAACGCGGGCCGCCCGGTCTGGGGCTGAATATCCACAGGGATACCCCGGCCGTCGTCGGTAACGGTAATGGAATTGCCGGGGTTGATGGTCACGGTGATGTGCTTACAGTACCCGGCCAAAGCTTCGTCAATGGCATTGTCCACGATCTCATAGACCAGATGGTGAAGACCGGAGGAAGAGGTGGAACCGATATACATACCGGGCCGCTTCCGCACAGCCTCCAACCCCTCCAGCACCTGGATCTGCTCCGCGCCATATTCCTGGGTTACTTTTGTTTCGTCAGACATTGTTGTCCTCCATTTTGTAAACGTTTAGTGTGAATCCTGCGTATCGTATTTTGAACGATACATTGGGAGAAAACTTGGTTTAATTGACAATGGACAATTGACAATTGTTGTATTTCCTTCGGAAATGTTTTGAAATAAATCATTTTTACACGGAATCCCGGGAAATGATCTGGAATTTCAAACCAGATTTGTTTTAAAATCCGTCCCGAAGGGACACCATCATTGTCAATTGTCAATTTATTACAACTTCCCCGTTGGAAATCTCCATGGTCCTTCCAAGCTTCGTAAACCTTCCCGGTTCGCAGCACGTAATAAACACCTGGCCGGAATGGATCTGGTTCAGGACGAAATCCTGGCGTTTTTCGTCCAGTTCAGAGAGGACGTCGTCCAATAGCAGCACCGGTTCTTCTCCGAACTCCCGTTTCATCAGTTCCCGCTGGGCAAGCTTTAAGCTGATGGCCGCGGTGCGGGTCTGACCCTGGGAGCCGTAGGCCTTCAGGTCGATGCCGGAAAGGGCAATGGTAAAGTCATCTTTATGAGGGCCGGTGAGACATTGGGCGGATTGGAGCTCTGCCCGGTGGTGGCTTTCCAGATGCTCTTCCAGCTCCTCTTTGAGTTTACTCACCGGGGCAAAGGGGTCTTTTACCGTGGAAACGGTCTTGTATTCCAGGGTCAATTCCTCGCTGCCTCCGGAAAACTGGTCGTGAAACCGGGCGGCTTCCTTCCCCAGAGCCTCATAAAACCGGGCCCGGTAGGAAATGAGCAAGGCCCCCACCTGACATAGCCTTAGATTATAGTCCGGCAGCAGGGACAGAAGCCGAATATCCTCCCCGCAGTCCTTTAAAATCCGGCTTTTTTGCTCTAAAATCCGGTTGTATTCCGTAAGCGCCGCCTCATAATTGGGCCGCAGGGTGCAAAGCACGCTGTCTCCCAGCCGCCGCCGCTGGGCGGCGCCGCTTTTGAGGATCAGCAGGTCCTCCGGGCAAAACAGCACCGTTGGCAGCAGTCCACTTAAATCCCCGGCGCTTTTCTTTTTCACCCCGTTGACCCAAAACTGCCGGGGTTTTCCCCCGGGAAACAACAGAAAACGAATGGTCTGGGGGCGTCCCTGGGCCTGGAGAAGTCCTTCGATTTCCCCAAAATCCTGGGAAAAAGCGATCATTTCCCCGGTTTTTTGGGCCCGGAAGCTTTTCCCGGAGCCCAGATACCCGATGGCCTCCAAAAGATTGGTCTTTCCCTGGGCGTTCCGGCCCACGATCAGGTTCACCCCCGGGTCAAACTCCAGGGTCTCATTCCGATAATTGCGGAACTGCCGCAGCCGCAGCTCAGAAAGGTACATTGCCGCAAATCCGGTAGGTCTCTCCATTGAAGGAGAACACATCCCCGTCTCTGAGCTTCTTGCCCCGCATGGTGCAAACTTCCCCGTTGACGGTGACGAGTCCCTCCAAAATCACCGCCTTGGCTTCCCCGCCGGTGGCGGTCAGGGCGGCAAATTTCAGGGCCGATTCCAATTTAATAAATTCCGTATCAATGACCAACTCCTGAGGAGCGTCTTTTTTCTTTACTGTTACCTTCATAGTGTGTCCTTTCTGGGATAAATGCCGTTAAATTTGCCAAAACCTTCCCCTTCGGGGAAGGGAGACCGCCGCAGGCGGTGGATGAGGGGCGGTACCACGCTCCGCATTGTAGAAACAACGGGCGCAGAGGTAGAACATGTCAAAAAAGCGACCTTGGCTCTCCCTCTGGGAGAGCTGTCACCGCAGGTGACTGAGAGGGCCTTAGGGCGTTTCTTTTGAATGATAACGTCCATTAAAATTCTCAACGTTGACCCTCTCCGTCCGAGCTGCGCTCGGCCACCTCTCCCATAGGGAGAGGCAAGGGGGTGTACCATATCGGGGGTAGTACCATTCAACCACACAGGTTGTATTCGGGACGTGGCATGGCGATGAATCATCGCCGCTACATTGCGTGGTACCATTTATCCACACAGGTTATACATCCCACGTGGCGGGCGGCTGGTAGCCGCCCCTACATACTTTAACGGATGGATTCTAATGAAAAACGTTGGTTTCTCCAATAATTGTCAATTGTCCATTGTCAATTGTCAATTATTTCTCACGCCTTGATCCGCACCGGCAGCACCATATACGCAAAATCGTATTTATCATCCACCGGCGTCAGCACGATGGGGCTCAGGCCGTTGGTCAGCTCCAGGGTCACTTCCTCGCTGGGGACGGCTTTCAGGGCGTCGATCAGGTAGCGGACGTTGAAGCCGATTTCGGTTTCCTGGCCGTCACCGGCGAAGCTGCACTTGTCTTCCGCGGCACCCAGGGTGTTGCTGGTGCGCATGAGGACCTCCTGATTGGAGAAGATGCAGCGGACAGGGCTTTTGTTCTTTTCGGAAACGATCAGGCCCACCCGTTCCACGCTGGAAGACAGGGCTGATACGTTGGCCACCAGCTTGATGGGGCTGCCCGTGGGCACCACCCGGTGCCAATCCAGGAAATCACCCTCCAGCAGACGGCAGACCAGGGTGGCCGCACCAACCTGGAACAAAATGTGCTTGGTGCCCAGAAGGAAGGAGGCGGGCTCCTCGGAATCCGTCAGGATCTTTTCCAATTCTTTAAGGCCCTGGGAGGGAACCACGAAATCCATCTGCCGGGCCAGGGACTCTTCGGGATGGTAGGTCCGCCGGGCCAGCCGGAAGCCGTCCACGGCAACGGTGGTGACGGAAGTATCCGTGACCTCGAATTTGACACCGTTGTGAATGGGCCGGGCCTGGTTGTCGGCCACGGCAAAAATGGTGCCGGAGATCAGTTCCTTCATTTTATTCTGGGGGATCTGAATGGGGCGGCCGCTGTTGACGTCGGGCAGCTCCGGATAATCCTCCGCATCCTCGGCGGAAATGGTAAAGGAGGCAAAGCCCGCCCGGATGGAGACCTTAAAGGCCGGGTCTACCACCACGGTGACGGGGCCCTCCGGCAAACGCCTGACAATGTCTCCAAAAAGCTTGGCAGGGAGGATGCAGGAACCGGGTTCAACCACGTCTGCCTCAATATCATAGGTAATGGCGGTTTCCATATTATAGCCGGTAAGGGAAATGCCCATTCCGGCCTTGCACAGAATGCCCTCAATGAGGGACAGACTGCTTTTCACGGCCACCGTTCTGGAGGCCACGTTCAATCCCTGGAGCAGCATATTTTTTTCACAGGTAAAGCGCATGGAGTTTCTTCCTTTCCTTGTTAAAGAATCGAATCAATATATATTTACAGGATAATAGGTAGTATCAGTCGTCGTAGTACAAAATTGTGTGGAAAACTTGTGATCGCTTTAGAGCCGCAGCGGATTTTTGCCCACAGGGAGCTGTGGAGAATTGAGGGTTTTTCCACAGCCCCTGTGCGGGGAAATATTCTCCATCTTTTTTCCACAATTTATCTTTCCACATTCAACAGGGCCTGTGGAAAACTTTTAGCCCCGGAAAAAAGCCCGGAAGGGCCAGGACGTATACATATGAATGTATATTGAATAACGAAAAAGAATGTGAGTGTCCGTGATACACGGACTGTCCGTCACAGGCAGGCATTGATGTTGGCGGTGATGGTCTGGATGTTCTCCTGAATGGTCTTGTCCCCGTTTTTCAGGGCCACCTCCACCTTCCGGATGGCATAGAGCACCGTGGAGTGGTCCTTGGCAAACTCCTTGCCGATGTCGGGCAGGGACAGGTTGGTGAGCTTCCGGATGAGATACATGGCCATCTGCCGGGCCTCGGCCACGCCCTTGTTTTTCAGGGTCCCTCGCAGCACGTTTTCGTCCACGGAGTAGAACTTGCAGACCTGGGAAATAATGAGGCTGGGGGTGGGCAGGGCGTTGCCCTCGGATTTGAACATGTCGTCAATGGCCCGGGAGACGTTGGCCAGGTCCAGGGGCATGTTATTGAGATCCCGGTAGGCCAGAATCTTCTTCACCGTGCCCTCCAGCTGCCGGACGTTGTTGGTGACGTTCACGGCAATGTAGTTGAGCACATCGTCGGAAAGGGTCAGCCCCAGGCTCTTGGCTTTGTTTTTAAGGATTGCCATTCGGGTTTCGTAATCCGGGGGCTGGATGTCGGCAAGCAATCCCCATTCAAAACGGGTCCGCAGCCGGTCTTCCAGGGTGAGCATGTCGCTGGGCTTCCGGTCAGAGGTCATGACGATCTGCTTGTGCTCCTCATAGAGCTTGTTGAAGGTGTGGAAGAACTCCTCCTGGGTGGATTCCTTACCGGCGATAAACTGAATATCATCGATGAGGAACAGGTCGCTTTCCCGGTATTTGCTGCGAAATTCGATATTTTTACCGTTGGCAATGGCGGCGATCAGCTCATTGGTGAACTCGTCGCCCTTGATATAGACGATGTTGGCATTGGGGTTCTGCTTGCGGATGCCGTTGGCAATGGCGTAGAGCAGGTGGGTCTTGCCCACACCGGCGGGGCCGTAGATAAACAGGGGGTTATACACCTGCCCCGGGGTCTTGGAGACCGCAATGGCCGCGGAATGGGCGAATCGGTTAGAGGGGCCCACCACGAAATTGTCAAAGGTGAACTGGGGGTTAAAATCCATGGAGGGCGCGGCGGCTTTTCCTTTATTGATATAGTTTTCCCGCTCTTCGTCCCCAAAAACCAACAGCTTGGCATCGGAATTAAAAATCTCCTTCAGGGCATCCTGCACATAGTCCGTGCAGCGGCGGCGAATGATCTCCCGGCGGAAATCCGAGGGAGAGTAAAGAATCAGATTGTTGTCGTTGAGCTCCACCACTTCCGCGTCGTCAAACCAAGCGGAAACCGTGACCGCCCCCAGCCGTTCCTCCATATGGCTGAGGATCTTCGCCCAAACATAGGCCGATGAATACATATTGCGCTCCTCTCTGTCTTTTTATTGAAACGTTGCGGGTATAACCTGTGGGGATGAATGGTAAACCTAAAATATGGTATTACCCACTGTAGCGGCGGCAATCTGCCGCCATCCGGCCGCAAGGCCGGAATCGTGGTACGTTTGTATTTGTAACGACAAATGGTAAAACGTTTTTCATTGTATTGGGTTATACCGTTTAACCAAACATGTTGTAATTGCCACGGGGCCAGCCCCTTGTCGGGGCTGGATGGCGATGAATCATCGCCGCTACATTGTTCCGTGTATTGGGTTGTACCATTCACCAACACAGGTTGTAATTGGTACGTGGCGGGCGGCTGGTAGCCGCCCCTACATTCCGTATGAGGGGTGGTACCGTTCAACCCCACAGGTTGTAATTGCCGCCCCTACATGGGGCCATGATGGGGCATAATATTTCATCCTCTATTGTAACACACTTTTCCACAGATTACAACCACTTTTCCACAGGCTCTGTATAGAAAGGATGAACAAAAACCGACCCCTTTTTCCGGGAATCTTTGCCCCTGAGGGGGGAAGATTCCCTCTTGACCCCTTATCCGGGCTATGCTATAGTATTATATCAACAAGTGACCCCCGGGTCAAATCCGGGTGGGGGCAGTTTTCCACAGGTTTGTCCCCGGAATATGACAGATGATCGAGGTTATCAAAAGAAAAAATGAAACGTGTATGGACCTATTTTGTCATCGCCGCGGTGGCTCTGCTGGCGGCTTTGGACTATGAGCTGTTCGTGTTTCCAAACGCCTTCGCCCCCTCGGGTCTCAACGGCATCTGCACCATGATCCAGTACGTCAGCGGCATCAGCGTGGGCTATCTGAGCCTGCTGATCAATATCCCGCTGGCGCTGATCGTTTATTTTAAGGTAAGCCGTCCCATTGCCACCCGGAGCATGGTCTATGTGGTGGTGTTCTCCGTAGGGCTGCTGGTTTTTGACAAGGTGGACCTGTCCGCCTTTGCCTACTCCACCGCCAACGGCACCAGTCATATTTTAGGGCCCCTGACCGCGGGCCTCATTATGGGCTATATCTACGGCATTCTGATGAAGGCCAGCGCCTACACCGGCGGCACCGACTTTGTGGCTGCCATCATCCACAACAAAAATCCGGAGAAGAGCGTCTATGTCCTGAGCTTTGTCATGAATGCCCTGGTGGCCGTTGCCAGCTACTTCGTCTATGATTTTAAAATGGAACCGGTGCTGCTGTGCATCCTCTATTCCTTCGCCACCTCCACCATGGCGGAGCGGTTTCTCAAAAATGGCCGCAGCGCCGTGCGCTTTGAGATCGTCACCAACTATCCCGACGAAATCAGCCGGGAGATCATCAGCAAGCTTCACCACACGGCCACGGTCTTCCCCGCCAAGGGCATGTACAACGGGAAAGAAGTGGACATCGTCATGTGCGTGGTGAATAACTCCCAGATGGGTACCCTTTCCCAGATCGTCAAGAACTACCCCCATACCTTCGCCATTATGAGCCAGGTCACGGAGGTCGTGGGCAATTTCCGCCATTATTCCAAGCAGGGCCAGGAAGTGGTTCCCGTATTGGACCAGGGCGACGGCAAGACCGTGTAACTGACGGAAACTCTGAATCAACCGTCTGCGGCTGGACAGCGGATCTTTTGCTCCCAGGCTGCGGTTTCCAAAGTGGGAAATATAGCGCAGCCGTTGCCAGCGCAAGCTGGCTTACGGATGCGGCATACCCCTTGCGGGTACACAAAGTATTCCTCCACTTTGGAAACCTTGCCTGGAAACAAAATCTCTCGCTGCCAGCTCTTGCCGATTGATCCAGAGCTTCCTTTAATAATTCTTTCAATATAAAAATATAAATATAAATACAAATACTTCGAGGAGGAACGAAAAATGGCCTATTACTATCCCGAACCCAGCCACACCTTTAGCGAGTACCTGCTGGTGCCCGGCTATACGTCCGAGGAGTGCATCCCGGACCGGGTGAGCCTGCGGACCCCCCTGGTAAAATACCGGAAGGGCCAGGAGGAGCCGGCGATCTCCCTGAATATCCCTCTGACCTCTGCGGTCATGCAGTCCGTGTCCAATGACACCCTGGCCATTGCCCTGGCCAAGGAGGGCGGCATCAGCTTCATTTACGGCTCCCAGTCCATTGAGAGCCAGGCGGCTATGGTTGCCAAGGTGAAGCACCACAAGGCGGGCTTTGTGACCTCCGCTTCCAACCTGACCCCGGAAAACACCCTGGCAGACGTGCTGGCCCTGAAGGCCCAAAACGGCTTCTCCACCGTGGCCATCACCCACGACGGCACCGCCAACGGAAAACTGCTGGGCATCGTGTCCAGCCGGGACTACCGGGTCAGCCGCATGGAGCCCACGGACAAGGTGGCCTCTTTCATGACCCCCCGGGAAAAGCTGGTGACGGCTCCCGCGGAGACCACCCTGAAGGAAGCCAACGACATCATCTGGGAAAACAAGCTCAACAGCCTGCCCATTGTGGACGAAAACGACCATCTGCTGTATTTCGTCTTCCGGAAGGACTATGCCTCCCATAAGGCCAACCCCCTGGAGCTGTTGGATAACCAGAAGCGGTACTTAGTAGGCGCGGGCATCAACACCCGGGACTATGAGACCCGGATCCCCGCCCTGCTGGAGGCCGGTGTGGACGTGCTGGTCATTGACTCCTCCGAGGGCTACACCTGCTGGCAGAAGAAGACCATCGAGTGGGTGCGCAAGACCTACGGCGACACCGTGAAAATCGGTGCCGGCAACGTGGTAGACCGGGACGGCTTCCGGTTCCTGGCCGAGGCCGGTGCGGACTTCGTGAAGGTGGGCATCGGCGGCGGCTCCATTTGTATCACGAGAGAGACCAAGGGCATCGGCCGGGGCCAGGCCACGGCCCTGATTGAAGTGGCCGCAGCCAGAGACCAGTACTTCCAGGAGACCGGCGTGTATGTGCCCATCTGCTCCGACGGCGGCATTGTCCACGATTACCACATGACCCTGGCGCTGGCCATGGGCGCAGACTTCCTGATGCTGGGCCGGTACTTTGCCCGCTTCGACGAAGGCCCCACCCCCAAGGTCATGGTCAACGGCGCCTATATGAAGGAATACTGGGGCGAGGGCTCCAACCGGGCCCGGAACTGGCAGCGCTACGACCTGGGCGGCGCCACCAAGCTGAGCTTTGAAGAGGGCGTGGACTCCTACGTCACCTACGCCGGCCCCCTCCACGACAACGTGGAAGCATCCCTGTATAAGGTCCGCTCCACCATGTGCAACGTGGGCGTCATCAACATCCCGGACCTGCAGCGGGACGCCAAGCTGACCCTGGTATCCTCCGTCTCCATCGTAGAAGGCGGCTACCACGACGTGACCCTGCGGTCTTCCAGCCAGGCGAAGTAAAAAACCAACAGATATTCCGGGGCAAACGATTTTAGCGTCCGAGGGGCAAAAATTTCTATCCTGACGAGGCGGAAATCGGCAAGAAAATAAGAAGAAAAAAGAAGACTTTGCAGCAATGCAAAGTCTTCTTTTATTGCAAAATTTTAAAATTAAAAGGAGAAACGACAAAGAAAAATAAACGTTAAAAGTTAGAAAATACTCGTTTAACTTTAAAGAGAAAGAGAAGGAAATAAGAAGAGAAAAAAGGATATTCCCCACTAATTTCCACATTATTTCTATTCTATTTCACTGTATTTCCAAATTTATATCAACAATTTTCTGATTAATTCCATTCAATTTCCACTATTATCTCAGATTATTTCAATATTTTCCTAATTACTCCCAATAAAAACCAAAAAGAAGAGAAAAAGAGAAATAAGAAGAAAAAAAGAAGAAGCCACATTTATTCCGTGAGTACGATTCAGAAACTAAAAATGTGAAAAAGAGTGGAAAAGAGAAGAAAGAAAAAGAGAAGAAAAAGTTTGAATTTACACTACAATTTTTAAGTGGAAAGATGAAGAGAAAAAAGGGAAAAAGAAGAAAAACGAGGATAAATGATTTTGCCCTTTTGACGATAATTTGAGTTGCTCTCCGACAACAGAAACATAGAAGGGCAGCCCTTTTGGGGCTGCCCTTGCTGTTATCATCGAAATTTCCAATACCCTTTTCGGTCAGAACCGATGCGTTCCAATATGTAATTCTCTTGAAGCTTTTTCAGACGCAGAGAAACCGTTTTTCGACTGACAGACAACTTTTGCGCAAGCACTGTTGTGGTATAAGCAGGATCTTCCTCCAAAAGATCCAGTATACCGGATGATATGCCATCCAGCGGTTCTGTAACAGGATCTGTAACCTGATCTGTAACCTGATCTGTAACATTCCCCCTATTTTTGAAAGCGTGAATGATCCGCTCTGCCGGTGCGGTAAACTGGATCATGATGTCTCCCGGATTTACGGTGTAAACCGGTTGAGGAACGCCATCGTTCCGACAGGCGGCGCAGATTTTTTCAACGCCCCGACCCCAGCTTTCAATGAAACCGGCAAGATAAAACACATGGGCAATATTCGGATTATAGGGGCTGGACGCATGTTTGTGCATGAGATTATCCAGCGTCCAGTTTTCCGGGAGACAGCCGCAGTTTGCAATGAACAGCTTATCTTCATATACGCTGATCTGGATCGGAATACCGGATTGATATTGTTTGTGGCACAGCGCATTGAGAAGAGCCTCCCGAAGGGCTTCTTCCGGGACAAAGTAGCGTTCCATTCGCTGCATTCCCTGGTAGGTGATTTTCGCCCGCATGTATTTTAGATAAACAAGCTCTACGATTTTATCAATTTGCTCCAGTATAGAGCCGTGTATCTCATCCTGATAAAGCAAATCGGCATCTGTTTCAAAGTAACCAATTTTGACGTAAGCACCCAACTGCCACCGTTCCGGGTCTTTACTGAATAGCAGCATGGCCCCGTTTGTCAGATACCCTCCATTTAGCAAATGAAGCTTTTCTAAAAGGGCTTCTTTCGGTTCATCCAGAACACTTTGATCAATTCGTCCTTTCTTTGCGGCCCATTGCCGAAAACGGTCAACAATGCCGTCATCTACGTCAGACATAGAAAAAGCGGGGAGAGGAAGATTATCCCAAGTGGCACCGCGTTTGCGCAGCAGGAAGGCTTCCAGTGCCGGACCAGTCAGAATTTGCCGGGTGCTTCCGCTGCGATAATAATAAACACCCTTGCAGGAAATTCCAATGGGGTAGGCGGGGACGTCAATTTCGATATATTCTTTGCAATCTTTTTCAAGCAAATTCACGCCGACAATAATCCCCATACTGTCTCGAATTTTGTTTGGGATGTCCTCCAATAACTTTTTGGCGTTCGGCAAACCAATTACAGAACCCTGGTCATCGCAGCCGATAAAAATCTTACCGCCTTGTGCATTGGCATAGCCGCAGATCCATTCCAGGTATTCGTCCTTCCACTTGCTTTTCCATTCGGTATTCTGGCATTCGGGCATAACCGTCCTCCTCCTGACATTTTCATGATGCTGTGCTCTCACATATTTAATATTATCAACGAACGATCCGTTCGTCAAGAGAATCGAAGGTACGTTTATCCGGTCTTCCGGCGGATTTCTCTTTACATTCCGCACCAATTCCTGTATGATAGGGAAAAAATGCGGAGGAGGAAAGGCCTGTGTTTGATGATCCCAGGAAGGAATTGGAGCGGCTGCAGCGGGAGCTGTTGGCGGCGGAGCAGGATGGGGGAGCAGAAGAGGAAAGGCCGGAGGAGCCGGAAGACTTGGAGGATCTGGACCTGGACGGGGTGCTGGAGGGCGTGGACTGGGACGGGGAGGACCGGGAGCCCCTGTCCAAAAGCTATACCCGGGAAGACGAGGACGAGGATGTCAAACTCTGGAACCCCGGGGCGGAAATCGAAGAGGCCATGCGGCAGGGGGAAGAACCCCCTAAACGGGGGAAAAAGTCCTATATCGGCCTGAAATTTGCCATTGCCCTGGAACTTTTGGCCATTGCGGGGCTGTTCTGGTGGTGGTATCTATGGATCAGATAACACCCGTGGGACGCTTTGCCCCCACCCCTTCGGGCCGGATGCACTTGGGAAACGTGTTTTCGGCGCTGATGGCCTGGCTGTCCGTCAAATCCCGGGGTGGGGAAATGGTGCTGCGGATGGAGGACCTGGACACCCAGCGAACAAGCGGGGAATACGGGGAAATTCTGCGGCAGGACCTTCAATGGCTGGGCCTGCTGTGGGACCGGGAGACGGCGCCCCAGAGTCAACGAAGCGCCGTGTATGACCGGTATTTTGACCGGCTATTGGAAGAGAACCTGCTCTACCCCTGCTACTGCACCCGGAGCCAGCTCCACAGCGTCAATGCCCCCCATTTAAGCGACGGCACCTACGTCTACCCCGGTACCTGCCGGAACCTGACAAAGGAGCAGCAGGCGGCGTTTGGAAGAAACCCCGCCTGGCGTGTCCGGGTGCCGGACCGGCTCTGGAGCCTGGAGGACAAGATCCAGGGCCATTATGAAAGCAATCTATCCCGGGACTGCGGAGACATGGTGGTCCGCCGGGCCGACGGGGTCTACGTCTACCAATTGGCCGTCACCGTGGATGACGGCGAGGCCGGTGTCACGGAGGTGGTCCGGGGCTCGGACCTTTTGAGCTCCGCCCCCCGGCAGATGTACCTGCAAGAGCTCTTCGGCTTCTCGCACCCCACCTACGCCCACGTTCCCATGCTGCTATCCCCGGATGGCCGCCGCCTGAGCAAACGGGACCGGGATATGGACATGGGGGCCATCCGCCAGAACATGTCCCCGGAAACCCTCTTAGGCGCCCTGGCCTACACCGCCGGTCTGCTGCCCAAGAGCGCCCCCATCTCCGCCAAAGAACTGGCGGAGACCTTTTCCTGGGAGAAGGTCAAAAAGGGGGACATCAGGATGGAGAAGGGGCTTTAAATTGACAATTGACAATGGACAATTGACAATTATCGGGGCGACCCACGTTGTTCATTTGCAACAGGCCGCAGCCCTTGGCTCTCCCTTTGGGAGAGCTGTCACCGCAGGTGACTGAGAGGGCCGCAGAGTAGCGTGAAACACTATAAAAACAGTTGGCAAATTCGTAGAAACGCAACCACAATATAGCGTCCTTTAGAACGCCTCGGTTGAAAAAATCTACCAATCAGCGAAACCGTAGGGAACGGCCTGTGTGCCGTTCCGGGAACTTTCCGATTATAAAAACGTCAGATTTAAGCGCTGTACCCCACGACACGGTACAAAAGCTTCCCCTGTGGGGAAGCTGGCTCGCCCTTGGGCGAGACTGATGAGGCTCCCGCGGGACAGCGTCAAATATTGCAGGAACAATAGGCGAATCCGTAGGAACGTGCCCCATTTGTCATTCCGACCGCAGCGAAGCGGAGTGGAGGAATCCACCACGTTGGTGAAAGGACCAACACAAGATAAAACTTGCTGCTTGGGAAGATTCCTCGACTCGCATTCGCTCGCTCGGAATGACATTATCAGGGGACGTTGTACCTTGTGTCATTCCGACCGTAGCGTCAGCGGAGTGGAGGAATCCACTCAAGTTGCAGAAATAACCGACGCAAGGTAAAATCTGCAACTTGGGAAGATCCCTCCACTCCATTGCATTTCGGTCGGGATGACATGTCGGTGGGTGGTTCCGCTAGTTTTCACAGGTTGTAATTGCTACGTTGTCATGGCGATGAATCATCGCCGTTGCATTGGGTGTACCGTGTATTGGGTGGTACCATTCACCCACACGGGTTCTATTCGGGGCGCTCCCGGAACGGCACATAGGCCGTTCCCTACGGTTTCGCTGACGGGTGGAATCATTGACCGACGTATTCCAAAAATGGAAACGTTGGTCACACAGAAAATTGTCAATTGTCCATTGTCAATTTTCGGTGGCCTCGTCTGAATCGCAACGGCCGTTCTATGCCAGGCTGACCATCCAGGTTTTCTTTTTGAAGACCGCCATGGATACCGCCAGTCTGAAAAGCTCTTCGCCGGTCAGCAGGGCGTAGACCCCGACGATGCCCCAATGGAGGACGTAGGCGGCAAACAGGCACAGGGGGATGCCTACCAGCCAGGTGCCCAGGATGTCGATGGTCATGATGAGCCTGGTGTTGCCCCCGCTGCGGAGGATGCCGCCGCCTAAAATCATGTTCTGGACCTTGACGGGGGCATAGAGGGCGAAGACCGTCAGCAGCGTTTTGCCCAATTGCTGTACGGCCGGCTCTACCCGGTAGAGGCCTGTGTAGGCACCGGAAAGGGCAATTAGCCCGGCGGATACCGCTGCGGCCCCCAATAGGCCTGACAGCAGGATTTTCTTGGATTCCCTGTAGGCTCTTTCGTAGTCCTTCTGCCCCAGCCGCTTCCCGATCAGCACCCCCGCCGCGGCGGACAGGCCGCTGAGGGCCCCCACCATAAGGCCCTGGACCGGGCAGGTCAGGGTGTAGGCCGCCAGGCTTCCGCTTCCCAAGTGGCCGTAGACCGCGGACTCCACATTCTGGCCCAGGCTCCACAAAAACTCGCTGACCAGAATGGGCAGGATCATCAGGATGTACCCTCTGTGGGTCAGCTTTTCAAAGCGCAGGCTCCAGATGGGCTTTTGGCCTTCCTTTTTTTCCAGCAGCACAAAGCCCAGCAGGATGAAGAGAAAATTCACGATTTGGGAGGCCAGGGTGGCCAGGGCCGCCCCCCGGATGCCCATTTTTGGCAGGCCCAGCTTGCCGAAAATCAGCAGATAGTTGAGCCCCGTGTTCACCGCCACGGCCCCCAGGCTGGCGGCGAAGGGGACGGTGGCCTGCTCCTTGCAGCGCATCCAGGAAGAGAGCAGACTGCTGAGGGCCATGGGCACATAGGATAGTCCGATCAGCCGGAAATACCGGGCACCACTGTGAATGATCTCTAAATCCCGGGTATAAAGCCCCAGAATCCCCTCCGGGAAGCACACCGCCGCCACCAGAAACAGGCCCGACAGCACCACCCCCCAAACAAGGCTCACATCCAGGCTGCGCCAGGCCTCTTTTTGTTCTCCCGCCCCCAGGTACTGGGCAATGAGAATGCCGGCCACGGTGCTGACCGCCCCCAGCATCACGGAGAAGATCAGGGAAAAATTGCCGCAGAGCCCCACGGCGGCGATGCCTGTCTCCCCCAGCTGACCGATCATTACCTGGTCAATCATGGAAAAGGAGGATTGCAGCATACTTTGCAGGGTCACGGGCAGGGCGATTTTGCATAAGGATCTCATAAAATCGGACATGATACGCTCCTCGTACTTTCTCTTATCATCAGCTCCACCGGCAGGGTGATCCGGCCGGGGCAGGGGCGGCCCTGCTTCAGGGCCTCCAGGCAGTCGATGGCGGTCTTGGCCCGGAGACCGGGGTCTTGGTGGATGGTGGTCAGGGCCGGGTGGCTATTGCGGCTGGCCAAGGTGTCGTCAAAGCCCACAATTTGAATATCCTGGGGCACCCCCAGTCCCTTTTCCTGGAAAAAGGTCATGAAATCCAGGGCATAGTAGTCAGAAACCCCGAAAACCGCCGTGATCTGCTGCTCCGCAAGCTCCTGGAACCGCCGCTCATAAAATTCTGTCCGCTGCTGCCGGGTGGCGGGGATCTGCCAGAACAGGGTCTCCCCCGGGGCAAAGGCCCGGCGGAAGCCCTCGATCCGCTCTTTGTCCATGCAGATCAGATTGTCCGCAATGCACAAGGCCCTCCGGTGGCCAAGATTGCGCAAATAGGCCCCGGCCTGAAAGCCTCCGTCATCGTGGTCAATGACCAGATTCACCATGCCCCCTTGGGGTTCCTTTTCAAAATACCCGTCATAAGCCACAAAGGAAATGTGCATATGGCTGCGGAGGGTCTCATAATCCGTCTCGCAAAAACCCATTAAAATCAGCCCCTCCATATTCCACATGGAGGCAAACACCGGGATCTCCCCAATATTTTCCGTGGTTTTCACCATGAGAAAATACCCCCGCCGGTTGACCTCCCGGCACAGGGCGTTCAGGGCCGACATGACAAAGCCGTCCTCCAGCACCCGGCCCTCATACTTGGGATGGTCGTGGACCACCACCCCTAAGATCCTGGAATCGTTTCTGGCCAGTAAGATCCCCGCCATATTGGGAATATATCCGGTCCGCTCCAGCTCCTGCTGGACCCGCCGCACTGTCTCCTCCGAAACCTTTCCGGTTTTCCCGTGGATCACATTGGACACCGTGGCGGTGCTTAGCCCCAGGCTCTCCGCAATATCCGCGATCCGGACTCGGTCCTGCCCCATGGTTCATTCGTCCTTTCCCCTTGATTCTATTTCATAGTATCGCTCCAAAGAGGGATTTGCAATAGTTAAACGTGTAACCTGCTCCAAAATTACAGGGAGGATTTTGTGAATTTTATACACCGGCATACTGGGCATCGACAAATGCGTGGAGATCCTTGCGCAGCTTTACAAAATCGATTGCAATGAAAAAAGCTTCCTGAACAGGGAAGCTTTTTCCTTACATATTGGTAGTTATACCATAACGATCACCGTGAAAAGCAGAAACCGCCACTCGGCAAAGTGACGGTTTCTAAGATAATATAGAACCAGAACTGAGCCAACCGCTTATCGGCAATGCTCTTTCTATTAACATTATACCACGCCCCGCTTAAAAGTTAAAAGGTGGGCGTTTTTGCAAAATTTTCCTCGACTTGGTTTGACAAAGGCTGCCGTTGCTGGTAGAATAGTCTCGGCCCCACCCGGGGCCAAGAGCATTGCCATAATACGGATAGGCGGTTGGTTACACTCCTGAAAGGGGGTGAGAGCCGTGCCGATTACTTTGACTGTACATATTGGTTTTTACACCATCACAATCACTGTAAAACGCAGAAACCGCCACTCTGGCAAGTGACGGTTTCTAAGGGTTTCCTAAAGTCTGTTTCATGAGCCAACCGCTTATCGGCAATGCTCTTTCTACTAGTATTATACCACGTCCCGCCCAAAAGTCAAGGCGGGCATTTTTCCATCATTGTCCATTGTCAATTTCCCCGGCCCCACTTTTCAGTGGGGCCGGGGCACTTCTTAGTAGCAGCCGCAGCCGCCGGTGGTGCCGCAGCCGGTGTTGCCGCAGGTACCGCCGCAGTCATTGTTGCCGATGCCGGTGCCGCCGCAGCCGAAGAGGAGGACCAGGATGATGATCCACCAGATGTTGCCGCCGAAGCAAGAGTTATTCGTACACATAGCATTCCCTCCGAATAGAATTTTTTCGAGCTTCACGCTCAATCCATCCTATTCTCCCGGGAGAAAAAGGTGCGTATCAGTTGGTTCCTGCCTGGTCGGCTTTTTGGGCTTCCAGGGTTTTGGCGGCGGTCAGGGGCCGCAGAACGCTGTAGCTGTCAAAACGGGTGTCGTTGGTCTTGGCCAGGAATACGATCTGAGCGGCCTTATCCGCCACGGGGGACTGGCTGACCACGGTTTCCACGTTGGCAGCGTCAATATCCTCAAAGTAGATCCGGCTTCTGGCCCCGTCCACCAGGGACAAAGTGGGGTCGTTGGTGCCGAAGGACAGGGTGAAGGTGCCGCCGTCAGAGGCGGTGGATTTGAGCAGATTCTGCATGGCGTTTTGCAGGGCCTCGGTTTTGTCCCCGGTGTAGATATAGGCATCGGAAACCGGGAAGCGGAAATTGCTGAGCATGACCTCGTGGAAGCCCATGTTTTTAAGCTCCAGTACCGCCGAGGTGATCCAGCTCTGCACACCGGCACTGGTGGGGTCCAGCCAGTAGCAGCCCTGGTCATCCATCCACAGGCCCGCCCGGGAGGTCATGTACAGGCCGTTGGTCACGTTGCTGTTGCCGTACTCATAGTCCTGGAAGGCGGAAATTTTGGCGATCATATAGCAGCCCTTGTCCTTGAGCTTTTGAATGAACCTGTCCACCCGGGCGGTGGAGATGGAATTCTGGATAGAGGTAGAGAGGGTGGCTCCGGAAATCTTGGTGGTGTAATAGAAGGAGCCGTAGCCCCCCTTGAGTTCCACCAGCACCGGGGTGCCGGAGGGGATCAGGTTCAGGTTTTCCTCCACCGTGTCCATTTCTTTTAACAAAGAAGTGTAGTCCACATAATAGCCGTTGATGGGGCTCAGCTCTTTGGAGATTTTAATGGCGTCGGAGCCTTCGTTATAGAAGATGGAAACGCCGCCCTGGGCCTGGGGCTTGGTGGCCACCACCCCGGCAAAGCCCGCGTCTCCCAGCTCAAAGTCCACCTTGGCCCCCTCCTGGCTGTAGACCACATACCGTTGCAGCCAGATCACGCTGCAAAACCAGGCCACCAGCGCAGAAACCAGCACCACCAGGCTTACAAACCCCAGCCGGTGGAGCCGGCGGCGGGTACGATAGGTCATTTTCATTTGCAAATCCTCCGGGCGGTGACGCAGCGCCACTCTTCCTTTTCACGGATGGCCGTAACGGTGAGCCCCGCTTTCTCCAGGGCTTCCAGCACCTCCGGAAGCCGGACGTCCAGAATGCCGGAGCAGATCAGCACCGTGTCCTCACCCAAAAATTCCGGCAGCACCGGGCTCAACCCAATGATCACGTCCGCCACGATGTTTACCAGCACCAGGCCGTATTCCTTTTGGGACAGCCGCTCCATGAGTCCCTTGTCGGCGGTGACGTTGCCGGTAAGGGCGGTAAATCGGGGGGCAGTGAAGCCATTGTAGGCGGCGTTTTCCCGGGCGATGTCCTCGGCTTTGGGGTCAATATCCACCCCCAGAGCCTCCTTGGCTCCCAGACGCAGGGCGGTAATGGAGAGAATGCCGCTGCCGCTGCCCAGATCTAAGCACCGGGTTCCGGGAACCAGAGCTTCCTCCATGGTCTCCATGACCATCTGGGTGGAAGGGTGGGCCCCGGTGCCGAAGGTGAGACCCGGGTCTAAGATCACCTGCTTGCGGCTGCCTTCATAGGTGTCCGCCAGCCAGTAGGGCAGCACTACCAGGTCCTTCCCCACCTCCTGGGGCGGGTAGCTTTCTTTCCAGCTCTCCTCCCAGTCCGTATCCGGCAGGAGCTTTTCCGTCATGGAAAGCCCCCGGTCCTTCGAAAACCCCCGCAGGGTCTCCAAAGAGCCGGTATCCGTATCCTCGATATAAAGCTTGATGCGGCTCAGGCCTTGCAGCTCCTGCTGCAGGCCCTCGTCAATGTAATCCCAGTATTCCCGATTCTCCTCCAAAAAGGATTCAAACTCCTGCTGGTCCTCAATGCAAAAATCCTCAAACCCCAACCCCGTCAGCGCGGTAGCCAACGCCTCCACCCCGCCGGGCTTGGTATTGACGGTTATTTCCAGCCATGCCATGGCAAAATCCTCCTGAATTCATTGATCCAAACCCTATTTTACCGCAAAATCCCGAAAAACACAACGGCAAATACTTAAAATTTTTGTGTCCTACTATCTATTTCCGGGAAGATGGAGTATAATAAGCGAATTAGGTCCGGGGATTGCAAGATGTTGTCCGTTGTGGTACCGTTTGATTGATACGGCTCAAGTATCGAAACGTGGCGGGCGGCAGGTTGCCGCCCCTACATCAAATTTGTTACAAATACCGTATATTAAACGTGTCTAATCCTGATTTTGCGTTCTAAAAAATGTCAAAAACGTGGTACATTATCGTAGGGGCGGCAACCTGCCGCCCGCCACCTACCGAATACAACCTGTTTCGGTGAATGGTATAACCCGATATACGGTACAAATGTAGCGGCGTTGACCCAACGCCATCCAGCCCCGGCGAGGGGCTGGCACCGTGGGATATACGGATACGAACGTACCACGATTCCGGCCTTGCGGCCGGTTGGCGGCAGATTTGCCGCCGCTACACCCGTTACGTACAACGGTACACGCAATGTAGCGGCGATGATTCATCGCCATCCAGCCCCGGCGAGGGGCTGGCACCGTGGGATATACGGATACGAACGTACCACGGTTCCGGCCTTGCGGCCGGTTGGCGGCAGATTGCCGCCGCTACAGTGGGTGTACCATGTTTTGGGTCATACCATTCAATCCCACAGGTTGTAATTGCCACCCCTACATCAAATTTGTTACAAATACCGTATATTTGACGCATTTATCACTGACTTGTGTTCGCAAAATACATCTTTTTAAAGGAGCGTTTCCATGATCGAAACCATCGAACTGGCCCCCGGGGTGCGGCTGCGGTGCTGCCGGGATGGGCGGTTTAAGCAGAATGCCCTGTCTATTCAATATGTCCGGCCCATGGCCCGGGAGGAGGCGGCTATGAATGCCCTGATCCCCAGTGTGCTGCTGCGAGGCTGCAACAGTGCCCGGGACCTGCGGCAGATCACCATGCGGCTGGATGAGCTTTACGGTGCCTCCGTCAGCCCCATTTCCCGGCGGGCGGGAGACTACCAGACCACGGGCTTTTACGTCGGGCTCATGGATGACCGGTTTGCCCCCAAGGGGGAGTCGGTGCTGGAGGAGACCCTGAACTTTGTGGGGGAGCTGCTCTTTGACTATCCCACGGAAAACGGCGGCTTCCTGGACCGGTTCGTCCAGGGGGAAAAGACCAACCAAATCTACGCCATTGAGGCAGAGTTTAACGACAAGCGGGCCTATGCCACCCGGCAGCTGCTGAAGACCATGTGCGCCCAGGACCCCTTCGGCCTGCCCCGTATGGGGGAACCGGAGGACGTGGAGGCCATCACCCCCCAGGGGCTGCTGCGGCACTATGAAAAGGTCCACCGGGAAAGCCAGGTGGAGCTGTTTTATGTGGGCTCTGCGGAGCCGGAGCGGGTCAAAGAGGTGCTGCTGCCTATTTTTGCCAAGGAGCGGCGGGACTACCGGCCCTTGGCCCCTCAGACGGAGCTGAAGCTCAGCCCCCGGCAGGATGCTTCTGAAACCATGGAAGTCACCCAAGGGAAGCTCTCCATGGGCTATGTGACCCCCGTCACCAATCGGACCAAAGACTTTGCCGCCATGCAGATGCTGAACATGGTCCTGGGGGGCGACATGACCTCCAAGCTCTTCCAGAACGTCCGGGAGAAGCAGAGCCTGTGCTACTCCATCGGCTCCGGCTACTACAGCGCCAAGGGCATCCTGTTGGTCTCCGCGGGCATTGACTTTGACAAGGAAGACCATGTGCGCCGGGAGGTGGAGGCCCAGGTGGAGGCCTGCCGTCGGGGAGATATCACGGAGGCGGAGCTGGAAGGGGCCCGTCACGCCCTGGTCAGCGCCCTGGCCGCGGTGCCGGATTCCCCCAGCGCCATGGAAAGCTACGATTCCTCCATGATTCTGGGGGGCAGCGGCCTGAACTATGAGACCCACCGGCAGGCCCTGGAAGCCGTGACAAAGCAGGACCTGGCCCAGGCCGCCGGGACCTTACAGCTGCACAGCACCTATTTTTTGAAAGGAGCCCAGGAATGATCCGAAAGTTTTATGAGGGCCTTGACGAAACCGTCTGCCGCCGGACCCTGCCCAACGGCCTCAGGGTGGCGGTATTGCCTAGAAAGGGCTTTTCCAAAAAGCTTGCCTATTTTGTAACGGATTTTGGCTCCATTCATACGGATTTCCGGTTTGAGGGCCGGGAGCACCATGTGCCCGGTGGCATTGCCCATTATCTGGAGCACAAAATGTTCGACCTGCCCGGGGACCGGGATGTAAGCGAGGAATTTTCCGTCTGGGGGGCCAGCACCAACGCCTTTACCAGCTACGACATGACCGCCTATTATTTTTCCTGCACGGACCACTTTGAGGACTGTCTGCACCTGCTGCTGGAATTTGTCAGCACCCCCTATTTTACCCAAGAGAGTGTTGAAAAAGAGCGGGGCATCATTGACCAGGAGATCGGCATGAATCGGGACGCCGCCGACAGCGTGGTGTTTGAAAATCTGGCAAAGGTCCTCTACAGCCGCCACCCCATCCGGGTGCCCATTCTGGGGACCTCCGAAAGCATCCGGGAGATCACTCCGGAGGACCTGTACCTGTGCCACAAAGCCTTTTACACCCCGGGGAACATGATGCTCTGCGTGGTAGGCGATGTAGACCCGGAGGCGGTCTGCCAAATGGCCCGGGATGTTCTGGGAGAGGAGCCGCGGGAAGTGGGCGAAAAAATACGGGACTGGGAAGAGCCCCTGACCAGCCCCCAACCCCTGACCAAGGCCCGGATGGAGGTATCCATGCCCACCTTCACCCTGGCTTTTAAGTGCGCCCCCCTGGGACGGGGGGAAGAGGCCATCCGCCGGGAAATGGTGGCGGACCTGGCCGCGGAAGCCCTCTTCGGGGAGAGCTCGGATCTGTATCTGCAAATGTACGACCGGGGCATCATCGACGGCTCCTTCGGCGGTGGCTTTGAGACCATTGACGGCTGCGCCCTCTTTACCTGCGGCGGCGACAGCATGGAGCCGGAGGCGGTGCTGACGGCGGTGCTGGAGGGCTGCGGGCGGCTTCTGGAGCAGGGCCTGTCTCAAAAGGACTTTTCCCGGATGAAGCGCAGCGCCCTGGGCCGCCGCATCCGGAGCCTGGATTCCTTTGACGCCACCTGCTTCCGGGTCTGCGCCTATGCGCTGACGGGCTTTGACTATTTCCGGTTCCCAAAGGTTTATGAAACCATTGAAAAAGAGGACGTGGAAGGCTTTTTGCGTGAGACGGTCCGACAGGACCGGTGCTGCCTGTCCGTCATCGAACCCATCCGAAAGGAGCATGAAGCATGAGTGTGAATCCTGCCAATTATTCGATCATTTCTTTTCCCGCCCTGGGCATTGAAGTAAACCCCATCCGTTATTTTTCCCTGGGCCCTCTGACCATCCATCTCTACGGAGCGGTCATCGCCCTGGGGCTGCTGCTGGCGGGCATTTACTGCTGCCGCCGGAGTAAGGTTGCCGCCCTGACGGACGACGACATTTTAGACGGCATCCTCTGGATCACCCCCTTCGCGGTGGTCTGCGCCAGAATTTACTACTGCGTCTTTTCCTGGAAGGATTACGCCGCAGACCCCATTTCCGTCCTCTACATCTGGAACGGCGGCCTGGCCATTTACGGCGGCGTTCTGGGGGCGGTGCTGGGGGTGGCCATTTATTGCAAGGTCAAAAAGTGCTCCATGCGGGCGCTGCTGGACCTGGTGGTCATGGGCTTCCTTATTGGCCAGCTGGTGGGCCGCTGGGGCAACTTCTTCAACCGGGAGGCCTTCGGTGCGGCAACAGACGCTTTCTCCCGCATGGGCCTATACAACACCGTTACGGATAAGTGGGAGTATTACCACCCCACCTTCCTCTATGAAAGCCTGTGGAACCTCTGCGGCTTTATTGCCCTCCACTTCCTCTACTCCAAGCGGACCTACGACGGCCAGATCGCCCTGGGCTATGTGGCCTGGTACGGCCTGGGCCGGGCCATCATCGAGGGCCTGCGGATGGACAGCCTCTACTGGGGCCCCTTCCGGGTCAGCCAGGTCCTGGCCGCCGTCAGCTGCCTGACCGCCACCGCCATCCTTGTTTACCAGCACTTCCGCCCCCACGACCGGGAGCAATTGGCCCAATACCGCTGCGCCCAGGAACTGCAAGAGCGCATGGAGCGGCAGAAGGCGAAGAAAGCGGGGAAGAAGAAAATTGACAATTGACAATGGACAATTGGTTCTAAGTTGACAGTTGACAGTTTACAGTTGACAGTTATTGAGGTCAGACGTGTCCGGTTTTGAAATACGTTGTGTAGAAAATATACCCACCAGCGAAATCGTAGGGAACGGCCTGTGTGCCGTTCCGGGGACGTTTCCAGATAGAAAAACGTAAGATCTAAACGGTGTGCCCCACGACACGGTACAAAAGCTTCCCCCGTGGGGAAGCTGGCTCGCCCTTGGGCGAGACTGATGAGGCTCCCGCGGGGCAGCGTGAAGCATTGCACAAACAATAGGCGCAAAGGTATTACGCCAGTAGGGGCGGCTAGCCGCCCGCCACGTTCCGTAAATAATCTGTTTGGTTGAATGAAATCACCCGATATACGGTATACCCAATGTAGCGGCGATGATTCATCGCCAAGCCACGTTTCGAATACAACCCGTGTGGTTGAACGGTAAAACCCATCAGCGAAACCGTAGGGAACGGCCTGTGTGCCGTTCCGGGGACGTTCCGGTTATAATCCGTGCGGACAAAACGGAACCACCTCTCGATATGTCATCCCGACCGAAATGAAATGGAGTGGAGGGATCTTCCCAAGTAGCGAGAATAACCAACACAAGGAAAAGCTTGCAACTTGGGAAGATTCCTCGACTCGCTTCGCTCCCTCGGAATGACATATCGGTAGGTGGTTTTGTTTGTCTACACGGGTTCCATTCGTTACGTTGCATGTGGCGATGAATCATCGCCGCTACATTGCGTAATACCATTCAACCGCAGGGGTTATAGTCGAAACGTGGCGGGCGGCAGATTGCCGCCCCTACATACCGTCGATGGGTGGTTCCATTCACCTCCACAGGCCATACTTCCCGCCCGGCACCATGTTTTTGTAAACTTTTTTCGTCATTTATTGCAAACCCCCGATTCTGTGGTATAATTTCTTGTAAGAAATTTTGAGAGGGTGGATACATGAAATCATCCTTTGGCCGCAGCTTTTCCGTGTTTGCGGGGATATTGCTGGTGGCGCTGACGGTGCTGGGGGGATCTTTTCAGATGATGGTCCAGGACTATCTGATGGATACGACCTATGGGCGATTGGAGAAGGATGCCCGGCTGATCGCGGACTTGGCGGTCTCTTATTTAGAGGACGAGAACCTGGGCGCCCGGGAGTTTATGATGAACCTGGACATTGCCTCCAAGGTCTCCGGCTCTGACGCGGTGCTGTGTAACGGGGAGGGCCGGGTGGTCATCTGCTCCGACAGCCTTTTCGGCTGCAAGCATGTGGGGCTGTATGTGAATCAGGACTACCTCAACAAGGTGGTGCAGCAGGGCTCGGACCGGGCCACGGGGCTCATTAAGGGACTGTATGAGGAGGAGCGCTTCCTGGTGGCCCTGCCTCTTGGCGGCAGCGAGGGGCAGAATCTGGGCATCATCATCGTCTCCTGCCCCTTGGCGGGGGTCAATGCGGTGCTGACCAAGATCTCCAACATCTTCCTGACCACTGCGGCGGTGGTGGTGCTGGTGTCGGTATTGGCGGTGTCCCTTTTTGCCCGGCGGGAGAGCCGGCCCTTGCAGGAGATGGCCCGGGTGGCCAACGCCTTCGGCCACGGGGATCTGGAAGCCCGGGTAAAGATCGAGGACAACTACTCCGAGGAAGTGGAGGAGCTGGCCCTGGCCTTTAACAACATGGCCTCCTCCCTGCAAAAAAGCGAGTATCGCCGCCAGGAGTTTGTGGCCAATGTGTCCCACGAGCTGAAAACCCCCATGACCACCATTGCGGGCTATGTGGACGGCATGCTGGACAAGACCATCCCCGAGGAAAAGTGGCCCCACTATTTGCAGATCGTCTCCGACGAGACCAAGCGGCTGTCCCGGCTGGTCCGGAGCATGCTGGATATTTCCCAGCTCCAGAGCCAGGGGGGCATTCCCGACGAAAAGAAGATCCAGTTTGATTTGGAGGATGCTTGCAGCCGGGTGCTGCTGACCTTTGAAAAGAAGATCGACGACAAGAAGCTGAACGTGGAGGTGGACATGCCGGACCACCCGGTATTCACCTTTGCCAACGAGGATTACATCACCCAGGTGATCTACAACCTCATTGACAATGCGGTGAAATTTTGCCCCCTGGGGGGCACCCTGGGGCTCAAAATCAAGGAAGGGGCCGCCAAGGCCTATGTATCCGTGTCCAACGAGGGCGACACCATCCCCCCGGAGGAGCTGCCCCTGGTCTTTGACCGGTTCCACAAGTTGGACAAGAGCCGCTCCAAAAACCGGGACGGCTGGGGTCTGGGCCTCTACATTGTGAAGACCATTGTATGCAGCCACGGCGAAAACATCGGCGTCACCAGCCGGGATGGGAAAACGGAATTTACCTTTACCATGCCCCTGGTGAATTAAGGAGGAGGGCCATGTACGACAAACGGTATCCTGTGGATAACGAATGGGATGACGGGGTTTACGGCACCGGCTGCACCCAGCCCCCCAAAAACCATCGGGCATTTATTGGGGTGCTGCTGGTGGCGGTGATCTTCCTGGGGGGCATTGCCACCTGTATGAGTGTGCTCAATGTCCGGCTCTTCCGGGAGCTTCGGAAAAGGGAAGAGGATGCCCTGACGGTGGCCTATGCCGTGCAGCAGACCCAGCCGGAGGTGCAGCAGGCCCCAACAGAGGCCCTGGACGGCCCAACGTTGGACCTCCACGCCGCCCCCAAGGCCCAAACCGATACCGGGGAGGGCCTGAGCCTGCAAGAAATCTATGAAAAGAACATCCCCTCGGTGGTGTCCGTCACCGCGGAAGGGATTCACGAGACCTCCACCGGCACCGGGGTGGTGCTGTCGGAAAACGGGTATCTGGTGACCAATTACCATGTGGTCAGCGGGGCCCGGCAGCTTCGCATCACCCTGACGGACCAGCGGGAGCTCATCGCCCAGGTGGTGGGCACAGACCCACTGTCCGATCTGGCGGTGCTCTATATTCGGGCAACGGACCTGGTGCCCGCCCAGTTCGGGGACTCGGAGAGCCTGCGGGTGGGGGATTCCGTGGTGGCCATCGGAGACCCCCTGGGGGTGGAGCTCCGGGGCACCATGACCAACGGCATCATCTCCGCCATCTCCCGGAACGTCCAGGTAGACGGCCGGTCCATGAATCTCATCCAGACCAACGCCGCCCTGAACTCCGGCAACTCCGGCGGGCCGCTCATCAATGCCTTCGGCCAGGTCATCGGCATCAACACCATGAAAATCGGCACCTTTTCCGACAGCTCCGGGGTGGAGGGTCTGGGCTTTGCCATTCCCAGTGCCACGGTGCAGGATGTGGTGAACCAGATCATCACCCAGGGCTATGTGTCCGGCCGGCCCTGGCTGGGCATCCAGGGGGAGGGCTTCTCCTCCTTCTACCAGCGGTTCTATCGGGTGCCCCGGGGCATTTGCATCACCGCCGTCCGGTCCGGCTCCCCGGCGGAGGCCGCGGGACTGGTGGCCGGAGACATTCTCACCGCCGCGGACCATGTGGCGGTATCCAGTATGGACGACCTCACCTCTGTGCTCTACAGCCACGCCGTAGGGGACACCATGGTGCTGACCATCTACCGGGGCGGCGGCCAGGGAGATGTTACCGTAACTCTGACGGAAAGCCGGGGCAAAACCGGCTGAAGCCATTGAAAAATGGAGGAATTTGAAATGGAAATGGTATATTCGCAGCGTTATGAGATCCGGGACAATATGGTGGACTGCTTCGGGAATTTAAAGCCCGCCCAGATTCTTTTTATTGCCCAGGATATGGGTACGAAGCACTGCAAGGAGCTGTCCCTGAGCTACGAGGCCCTGGCGGGCCGGGGGCTTTTTTGGGCCGTGACCCGGCACCGGGTGCAGATCACCCGGATGCCCCGGTCCGGTGAGACCATCCGGGTGGAGACCTGGGCCATGCCCACTACAAGGGTCGCCTACCCCAGAAGCGTGGTGGCCTATGACGAAGAGGGCCGGGAGTGCTTCCGCTCCATTACTTTGTGGGTCCTTATGACCCTGGACACCCGGGTCATGATCCAGCCCGGCAAAACCGACATCCAAGTGGCGGGCACCCTGAGAGGGCTGGAGCTGTCTTCCCCCAAGGGCCTGGTGCCCCGGGACATGGTCAATTCCAGCTTCCGCCGGGTGGCCTACTGCGACATTGATCGGAACGGCCACATGAACAACACCCGCTACATGGACTGGATCGACGACCTTTACGACTGCGCCTTCCACAAAAACCATGCCCTGCGGGAGTTCACCGCCTGCTATCTCTCAGAGGTCCGGGAAAAGGATCTCATCGATATGCACTACGACATTCTGGAAGACGGCTGCGTCCAGGTAGACTTCCACCGCACCGCCAACGGCGAAGACCACCGGGTCTTTTCCGCCAGACTGCAATACACATAACTCTGTTTATAACTGCGTTCTGTAAACCAAGTTTCTCCACAGCTGTTCAAACAGCTGTGGAGATTTTTTCACAGCCTCCCCCAAAAACCCTGGAAAACCCGGGGTTTTTTCCAAACAGCCTGTGGAGAAACCTGTGGACAATGTGGATAACTCCTGTGGACAAGCCGGTGGAGAAGTGTGGAAAGGAAAATTATGTCCCGCAAACATGTGTGCGAAAACATAGGCTGCTCGCTCGGAATGACATATCGCTGTGTGGTTCCGTTCGTCCGCACAGGTTGTATTCGTTGCGTTGCCAGCCCCTCGACGGAGCTGGGTGGCGAAAATCATCGCCGCTGCACAAGTGCATTTTCCAAAAAATCGGTATAAAATCGGAATTTTTTAAGGTTTCCCTATTGCATTACCGGGAAAATGGTGCTATAATCATCGTGAAAGAACGTAGGAAGAAAGAGAGGGGCGCGCCCCTCTCTTTCTTGTTGACCGGGACAGAAAGGAAGGTTGGTTCTATGAAGGTTACAGAGCAGGTGCAGCTTCTGGCCCTGCCGGTGGTGGAGGCCCAGGGGTGTTCCCTTTGGGATGTGGAATATGTGCGGGAGGGCTCCGAGTATTTCCTGCGGCTCTACATTGATAAGGACGGAGGCGTGGACATTGCGGACTGTGAGGCCATCTCCCGGGCCATGGACCCTATTCTGGACGAGAAAGACCCCATCCAGGGCAGCTATCACTTTGAGGTGTGCTCCGCGGGGCTGGAACGGGCGCTGAAGCGGCCCGGAGATTTTGAGCGCTTTATGGGCGCCCCCATTACCGTAAAGCTGTACAGACCCTACAATGGGGTCAAGGAACTGCCCTGTGTGCTCCGGGGCTATGAGGACGGCCGTGTCACCGTAGAGGCCGGAAAAGAAACCATTACATTTGAAAAATCCCAGGTCGCCTTGGTGCGGCTTCGGGTGGAATTCTGATTGGAGGAACGAATCACCATGGCAAGAAAAACAAAAGCTGCCAAGCAGGAGCCCCAGATCGATGTCGGGGCAGAGATCTTCGCAAGTCTGCGGGAGCTGGAAAAGCTGAAGGGTATCCCCGTTGATTATATGGTGGAGCGGCTGAAGCAGGCTCTGGCCAACGCCTACCGGAAGGACCGGGAGGATCACCGGGACGTGCCCGCGGACAATGTGGTCGTGAACCTGGATGAGCACGGCCTGAGCATTCACCTGATCAAGACCGCCGTGGAAGAGGTGGAGGATACGGCCCTGGAGATCCAGATGGATGCCGCCCGGCGCTATAACCCCACCGTCCAGCCCGGAGAGCCTGTCAGCATCCCCGTGGACTACCAGAAGTTCGGCCGCATCGCCGCCCAGACCGCCAAGCAGGTGGTCATCCAGGGCATCCGGGAGGCCGAGCGGGGAGTCATGTATGAGAGCTATTCCAGCAAGGCCCAGGAGCTGCTCACCGGCACCGTCACCAAAATCGCCCCTGTCAGCGGCGAGGTGCTGCTGCGGGTGGGCCAGGGCAACGAGGTTTCCGAGGCCGTGCTCCGCTCCACCGAGCAGATCCCCGGCGAGACCTATGTGGAAGGCCAGATCCTGAAGGTCTATGTGCTGGACGTGCGGAAGAACGACCGGGGCCCCCTGGTCCAGGTTTCCCGCACCCATCCCAACCTGGTGCGCCGGCTCTTTGAGCTGGAGACCCCGGAAATCGCCGAGGGTCAGGTGGAAATTCGCAACATCGCCCGGGAGCCCGGCTCCCGCTCCAAGATGGCCGTTCGGGCCGCCATGGAGGGCGTTGATCCCGTGGGTGCCTGTGTAGGCCCCAGAGGCGGCCGTGTGGGTGCCGTCGTAGAAGAGCTCCACGGGGAGAAGATCGAGATCGTGGTCTGGAGCGAAGACCCCTGCCAGTATGTGAAGGCTGCCCTCAGCCCCGCGGATGTGCTGTCCGTGGCCCTGATCCCCGGCCAGAAGGCTTGCAGCGTGGTGGTCCCCGACGACCAGCTGAGTCTCGCCATCGGCAAGGAAGGCCAGAACGCCCGCCTGGCCGCCAAGCTCACCGGCTACAAGATCGACATCAAGTCCGCCTCTCAAGTTCAGGAACCGGCGGAAGATGCTTCTGAGGAAGCGTAAGCGTACTTTGTAACGGCCAGCAATGATCGGAGGAGAATTGACAATTGACAATTGACAGTTGACAATTGCGGTGATACCTTCGGAATTGATTTTAAAATGATTCATCTGTCCCTCCGGGGACGCATATAATTGTCAATTGTTCATTGTCAATTGTCAATTCAAAAAGAGGAGGGGGTTCGACATGCAGAAAAAAATCCCTCAGCGGCAGTGTATGGGCTGTCGGGAGCGTAAGGCGAAGAAGGAGCTGATCCGTGTGGTTCGGGGGGTAGACGGAACCGTTTCCCTGGACTTCAGCGGCAAGGCCCCGGGCCGGGGCGCTTACCTGTGCCCCAGTGCCGAGTGCCTGAAAAAAGCCATCCGTTCCAAGGCGCTGGACCGGAGCCTGGAAACGCAGATCCCCCAGGAGGTTTACGACCGCCTGGAAAAGGAAATGGAGCAGAACAATGGATAAAGCCCTGAATTATCTGGCCCTGGCCCGGAAGGGCGGCCTGGCGGAGCTGGGAGAAGAGCCCGTAGGCGGTGCCGCCCGGGCAGGAAAGGCCTATGTGATACTGGTTGCTTCCGATGCCTCAGACCACACCTGGCGCAGAGCCAAAAGCTACGCCGCAGGCACCGAGCAGCAGTGTCTCCGGCTGCCCTATACCAAAGACCAGCTGGGAGAGACCATCGGAAGAGATGCCCTGGCCATGGCCGCCATTACCGATGTGTCCCTGGCCCTGGCCCTGACCAAGTCCCTTCCTGAGGCGGAAAAGTATAAGGAGGCCCTGGAGGTTTTGGAAGCAAAATCCCAAAAGGCCAAAAAACGCCAGGCGGAGGCCAAGGCCCACGCCCGGAACCTGAGAACAGGAAAGAAGAAACATGCAGCAAAGTAATATCGTCTATAGTGGAGGTGCGTTCATATATGAGTTTTGTGAAGTATCGATTGAAGGAAGTTGCCGCGGATTTTGGTGTTGCCCCTAAGGAAATTGCGGATATTGTGGGCAAGTTTTCCGAAAAGCCCAAGTCCAATTCCCAGGTGCTCACCGACAGCGAGCTCAACGCGGTGTTTGAGGTCATGACCCAGACCCACCAGATCGATTCCATCGAGCAGGTCTTTGCCGCTCAGAATCAGAAGGCCAAGGAGGCCCCCAAGAAGGAAAAGGAAGCCCCTAAGGAAAACCCCAAGGAAGCCCCCAAGCAGGAAGCCGCTCCTCAGGAAGCCAAGAAGGAAGCCGCCCCTGCCAAGGCCGAAAAGCCCAAGGAGCCGGAACGGAAGCGGGAGCGCCGGGTGGTGGATACCTCTGCCGTGCAGGTAAACTCCGCCCGGTTTGACGACCGGGTGGATGCGCTGGTCTCCGAGCGGGTGCAGAACTACCAGGGCGGCAAGCAGCGCATCGGCGGCAAAAAGGGCCAGCAGCAGAACAAGAAGGACAACAAGTTCCGGGGCAACAAGTCCCGCAACGAAGAGCAGGAGAAAATGCGCCGCCTGCAAATGGAGGTGGCCCGGAAGGCCCCCCTTACCGTAAAGATCCCCGAGGAGATCACGGTCGGCGAGCTGGCTTCCCGGATGAAGAAGACCGCCGGTGAAGTCATCAAGCTGCTGATGAAGAACGGCATCATGGCCGCCATCAATCAGACCATCGACTTTGATACCGCCGAATATGTGGCCACGGAAATGGGCTGCAAGGTGGAAAAGGAAGTCACCGTGACCATTGAAGAGCGGATCATCGACGACCATGTGGATACCGCCGAAGAGCTGGAGACCCGGGCCCCCGTGGTAGTGGTCATGGGCCACGTTGACCACGGCAAGACCTCCTTGCTGGATGCCATCCGGAAGACCTCCGTCACCACCGGCGAGGCCGGCGGCATCACCCAGCACATCGGTGCCTATACCGTGGATGTAGGCGGCAAGTCCGTGACCTTCCTGGATACCCCGGGCCACGCCGCCTTTACCTCCATGCGTGCCCGCGGCGCCATGTGTACCGACATTGCCATTCTGGTGGTGGCCGCCGACGACGGCATCATGCCCCAGACCATTGAGTCCATCAACCACGCCAAGGCCGCCAATGTGCCCATCATCGTGGCCATCAACAAAATGGACAAGCCCACCGCCAATCCCGACAAGATCAAGGAGCAGCTGACCAAGTATGACCTGATCCCCGAGGAATGGGGCGGCGACACCATCATTGCGCCCATCTCCGCCAAGACCGGCATGGGCCTGGACAATCTGCTGGAAATGGTCATCCTCACCGCCGAGGTCCAGGACCTGAAGGCCAACCCCAACCGCCGGGGCAAGGGTACCGTCATCGAAGCCCGTCTGGATAAGACCCGGGGCCCCATCGCCACGCTGCTGGTGCAGAACGGCACCCTGAAGCAGGGCGACATCATCATTGCCGGTACCGCCGTAGGCCGTGTCCGTGTCATGACCAACGACAAGGGCCGCACCGTGAAGGCCGCCGGTCCCTCCACCCCCGTGGAGATCACCGGTCTTGCGGATGTGCCCGCCCCCGGTGACGAGTTTGACGTGGTCACCGACGAGCGCATGGCCCGGGAGCTGGTAGAGCAGCGCCGCCAGGCCGCCAAGGACGCCGCCGCCCGGATGCAGCAGAAGGTCACCCTGGACAATCTGTTTGCCCGGATGCAGGAGGGCGAAATGAAGGAGCTGCCTCTGATCGTCAAGGCCGACGTCCAGGGCTCCGCCGAGGCCGTGAAGGCCTCCCTGGAAAAGATCTCCAACGAGGAGGTCCGTGTCCGGGTCATCCATACGGGCGTTGGCGCCATCAACGAAAGCGACGTGCTGCTGGCCTCCACCTCCGGTGCCATCATCGTGGGCTTCAACGTCCGGGCCGATGCCGGTGCCCAGGCTTCCATTGCCCGGTCCAACGTAGACATCCGGTACTACCGGGTCATTTACGATGCCATTGACGAGATCGAGTCCGCCATGAAGGGCATGCTGGCACCCAAGTTTGAGGAAGTGGTCATCGGCCACGCCGAGGTCCGCATGACCTACAAGGTCAGCGCCGTGGGCACCATTGCCGGCTGTATGGTGAAGGACGGCAAGGTCACCAGAGACTCCCAGGTCCGGGTGCTCCGGGACAACATCGTCATTCACGAGGGCGAGGTGGGCTCCCTGCAGCGGTTTAAGGATGCCGCCAAGGAGGTCACTGCCGGTTACGAGTGCGGTATGTCCATCCTCAAGTTCAATGACATCAAGGAAGGCGACATCTTCGAGTGCTTTGTCATGCAGGAGATCAAGCGGTAAATACAACATTGCTGCCCCCAATTTTTGGGGGCAGCCGGCTATAGAACAAGGAGGATGACATTATGGCATCCAATCGGATCAACAGAATCAACGAAGAGATCATGAAGGAGCTGTCAAGTCTTTTGCGGACCGTGAAAGACCCCAGAGTCCAGGACACCATGATCTCCATCACCCGGGTGGAAACCACCCCGGACCTGCGCTATACCAAGGTCTATGTCAGCTTTTTGCAGGAGGACCGGGCGAAAAACGCGTTGCTGGGCCTCAAATCCGCCGGTGGGTATCTCCGCCGGGAGCTGGGCCATGCCTTGCAGCTGCGCTACGCCCCGGAAATCGTCTGGGCCGAGGACGACAGCATTGCCTACGGCGCAAAGATGCTGGAGCTCATCAACTCTCTGGAGGTCAGCCATGACGAAGAGCCTGCAGAGGATTGACGCGGCGGCCTTTCTGCTGCACCACGATCAGTATGTGATCTTGACCCATGTGCGGCCTGACGGAGACACCCTGGGCAGCGCCTCGGCCCTGTGCCTGGGGCTGCGGAGCCTGGGAAAAACCGCCTATATCCTGGAAAACACCGGAGTCAGCCCCCGTTTTTCCTGGATGGTAGAGGGCCTGACCACCCAAACCGTGGGAGAAAAGGACACCGTGATCTCCGCGGACGTGGCCTCCCCCGGCATGCTGCCGGACAACGCCCAGCCGCTGCTGGGAAGAGTTTCTCTGCGCATCGACCACCACGGCTCTGCCACCTCCTTTTCCGATCTGGAGCTGGTAGACCCGGACAGCGCCTCCTGCGCCGAGGTGGTCTTTGATGTATTGGAGCTCATGGACTGCCGCCGGAGCCCGGAGATCATGGACAGGCTCTATGTGGGACTTTCCACGGATACCGGCTGCTTCCGCTTTGCCAATACCACCGCCCACACCTTCAAAACCGCCGCAGTCTGCGCCCAGGCCGGGGCCCGAATCTATGAGCTGAACCAGGAGCTCTTTGAGACCAACACCCTGGGCAAGCTCCGGATGCAGGGCTGGATCGTAGAGCATATGCGGCTGCTGCGGCAGGGCTCCATGGCCATCTGCGCCATTCCCCGGACGGTAGAGCAGGAGCTGGGGGTCACCAGCGACGACATGGACAATATTTCCAACTTCCCCCGGACCGTGGCCGGTGTGAACATCGCGGCCACCCTGCGGGAAACCGAGGACGGCCTGGTGAAGATCTCCGTCCGGGCGGTGCCGGGGTATGACGCCACCTTGATCGCCGAGAGCTTCGGCGGCGGCGGTCACAAGGGTGCCGCCGGGGCCAGCCTCCATGTGCCCATGGCCCAGGCGGAAGCGCTGGTGGAAAAAGCCATGATGGAGTGCTGCCAATGAACGGGATCGTCATCGTAGACAAGCCCCAGGGCTGGACCAGCCAGGATGTGACGGCCAGACTGCGCCGGGTGTTTTCCACCCGGCGCATCGGCCATGGAGGGACCTTAGACCCCATGGCCACCGGTGTCCTGCCGGTATTCGTAGGCCGGGCCACCCGAGGGGTAGAATTTTTTGAACATGCGGAAAAGACCTATGAGACCGTGCTGCGTTTAGGGCTTCAGACCGACACCCAAGACATTACAGGCACCGTTTTGGACCGGCGGGATGTAAACGTTACCGAAGAACAGCTTCTGGAAACCCTGGAGCGCTTCCGGGGGGAGATCCTACAGGTGCCCCCCATGTATTCCGCCCTGAAGGTCAACGGCCAGAAGCTCTGCGACCTGGCAAGAAAGGGCAAAGAAGTGGAACGAGCCCCCCGGCCCGTGACCATTCATGAGCTCACCCTCCTGTCCTTTGACGGCCAGGACGCCGCCCTCCGGGTCCGCTGCTCCAAGGGCACCTATATCCGCACCCTCTGCGAAGACATCGGCATTGCCCTGGGCAGCCTTGGCACCATGGCCTCCCTCCGCAGAACCCAGGCAGGAGACTATACCGCCGCCCAGTCCGTCCCCCTGGAGACCCTGCTGGAAGCGGCGCACCCGGAAGAATATCTGCTGCCCTTAGACAGCATGTTCCTCCAATACCCCGCCGTCACCCTCTCCCCCAACCAGGAAACCCGCTGCCGCAACGGCAACCCCTTCACCCGCCCCATGGAAGACGGCACCTACAGAGCCTACAGCCAAACCGGCGAATTTCTCATGCTTGCAAAGGTGGAAGACGGGGTTATGCGGACGGTGAAGAGCTTTTTCCAAGTGGAAAACAGTTAACAGTTGACATTTTTTTAAAATTGACAATTGACAATTTTTGGGGACGGACGTTCCAGGAATATATCGGTTAGAAAATATACCCCTCAGCGAAACCGTAGGGAACGGCCTGTGTGCCGTTCCGCACCTCTTCCTGGCGGGAACGCCTTGCCTCTCCCTATGGGAGAGGTGGCCGAGCGCAGCGAGGACGGAGAGGGTCTACGTTGAGGATTTAGGTGGACGTTCTTATTCAAAAAACGCTGCAAGGCCCTCTCAGTCTCGGCTGCGCCGAGCCAGCTCTCCCAGAGGGAGAGCCAAGGGGCGGGGGGGTGGTTCCGGTTGTCCACAGGGGTTGTAATTGCCACGCCCCGGAACGGCACATAGGCCGTTCCCTACGGTTTCGCTGTGGGGTGGGATGATAAACCAACGTATTTCAAAAGTGGAAACCTTCGTTGCTCAATAATTGACAATTGTCCATTGTCAATTGTCAATTTTCCCATTATTTCGCTTATTCCGTATTTCCATACGTTACACATAAAGGACACATTACCCATGAATAGCTATATTTACGCGCTGGGTTTTTTTGACGGCGTCCATCTGGGCCATCAGGCGCTGTTGGATGCGGTGAAAAACCTGGCTTTGCCCGGCATGAGAGGTGTTGTCACCTTTTTGGATCACCCCGATACCCTGGTTCTGGGGCAGACCCCGGGGCTCATCAATACCCCGGAGGATCGGGAACTGCTTTTAAAACATTATGGCATGGATCGAATCGTTGCCCTGCCCTTTGACGAGAAAACCCGGTCCACCCCCTGGCAGGCCTTTCTGGAGGACCTTCGGGAACACCATGGTGCCGCCGGGTTCGTCTGCGGGGAGGATTTCCGCTTCGGGGCCAAGGGGGCGGGAAACGCCGCGCTTTTGGCGGGGTATTGTCGGGAGGCGGGGCTGCCCTTTGCCGTCATGCCGGAGCAGACCGTGGACGGCTGCCGGGTCTCCTCTACCCGCATCCGGGAGCTTCTTGCCGAAGGAAAGATGGAACAGGCTGATGTCTGCATGGGCCATCCCTATATCCTCACCGGCACCGTGGTCCACGGCCACCAGCTGGGCAGGACTTTGGGCATCCCCACCGCCAATCTGGCCTTTCCCAAGGGACTGGCCATCCCCAGATTCGGGGTCTACGGCTGCACCACCTATATTGACGGGAAAACCTATCTGGCGGTGACCAACCTGGGCACCCGGCCTACGGTGGAGGGCCGCCACATAACCGTGGAGCCCTGGATATTGGACTATGAGGGGGACCTGTACGGCCGGACCGTGACATTGGAATTTCACTGCTTCCTCCGGCCGGAACGAAAATTCTCGTCTCTCGAGGAGCTGAAAACCACCATTCTGGGCAACGCCCAGGAGCTCCGGGACCGGGCGGGGGACTTCCCCTGCTTCCTGGAGGAACGGTATTAAAGAAGAATTCAAATTTGCAAACTTGTATTTATATTCAAAATCCGCTATAATAAAGAAAATGTACGAAAAGGGGTGACGGTTTATGGGTTTGGAAGACGACGAGCTGGAACGACGCAGACAGAAACGGGCCCAGGCCAAGCGGCTTCAGCGCAAACGGAAGACCCGGACGCTGCTGCTGACGGGGGTAGCCCTGCTGGTGCTCATCGGCTGCGGCATCACCATCGGGAAGCTGGCCACCGGGGAAAAGGATACTGTGGCGGCATCGGATGCCACTGCCGCCACCGCCGCCACCACCGCCACCACCGCCCCGGCTGCCACCGAGGCCACCCAGGAGACCACCCCGGGTCGGCGCAGCAAAAATCCCATTACCACCATCCACATCCGGGCGGTGGGGGACCTGAACATCACCAACGCCTCCGTGGATGCGGGTATTGCCGTCACGGGCTACGATTTCACCCGGGCCTTCCGGGATGTGGCCGCGGAACTGGCGGATGCGGATATTACGGTGATGAACATCGAGGGCAACTTCTGCGGAGAGCCCTACGGTTCGGAGACCGCCTCCGCCCCTACGGAGCTGCTGACCTATTTAAAATCCGCCGGTGTGGACCTGGTGCAGATGGCCAACTCCTTTTCCGTCTATAACGGCCTCATCGGCCTGAATACCACCCTCAATAACATCCGCTCCGCGGGCATTGAGCCCCTGGGGGCCTATGGCAAGACCTCGGACTTCCACAAAACCGGGGGCTACACCATCTGCGACATCCAGGGCATCAAGGTGGCCTTTGTGGCCTTTACCAAGGGCGTGGGCGGCATGGGCATGCCTGCGGGCAGCGAGGAGTGCGTGAACCTGCTCTATGAAGACTACGACTCCAACTACACCAAGATCAACAAAAAGGGCATCACCTCCATTCTCTCGGACGTGGCCAAGGAAAAGCCGGATCTCACCGTTGCCATGCTCCACTGGGGCAGCGAAAACAACGACCAGATCTCCAAAACCCAGACCCAGATCGCCGAACTGATGATGAAAAACGGGGTGGACGTGATCCTGGGCACCCATCCCCATCTGGTGCAGCAGATCGAGCTCAACGAGAAAAACGGAACCCTGATCGCCTATTCCCTGGGGGACTTCTTTGGTGACGCCACCCTGGGCGGCTCCAACTATTCCGTCATCCTGGATGTGGAAGTTACCAAAGACGCGGACCTTAAAACCACCAAGGTCACGAACTACAGCTATATTCCCATTTATACCACCAAGGAAGCCGAAGGCGACGGCTACCGCCGGGTGGTCCGGACCAAGGAAGCCATGTACGCCTACGAAAACAACTATGTGGACAAAGTAACGGCGGACTGCTACACCGCCATGAAAAAATCTCTGGAGCGTATCGAAAAACGTATCTCCGGCGAGGGATAAGCGGGAGGAAAAAACATGAACAAGGAATCCTTAAATGAATATATTTTCGCCGCCCAGCGGGGAGACCGGGAAGCCCTGGTAGAGTTGCTGACCTATTCCTGGGGCGTTGTCAGCTACCAGTGCGGCAAGCTCCTGCCCTCCCGGCAGTCCGCGGAGAAAATGACCACCGTGGTGCTGAAAACCCTGGCGGAAAAGCTGGACACCCTGCAAGACCCCCGGCAGTTCTTCAACTGGCTGGGCAGGATCACCGCGGTCCGCTGTATGCGTGTCCGGGCCACCCTCCTTGAAAACGGCCAGGGAGAGGACGGAAACCAGAATCAGAATTTCAGCTTCCCCAGCATGGATTTAAACAAGGCGGAAACCGCCCAGGTGGCCGTGATGCTCACAGACCTTTTGGAGGACCGGCAGCGGCTGGGCCTGTATCTCTACAGCCTCAGCGGCCTGAGCCCCAAGTCCATTTCCCAGCTCACCGGCGTGCCCGAAGAGCAGGTCTCCCGGGACATCGCCCTGGGCCAGCGGGCGGTGCAAAAGCAGATGGGCCTCTATGCCTCCCAGGGTGTCCACTTCACCCAGGCTGACAGTCTCCCCGCCCTGCTGCGGACGGACATGCTGCTCCACCAAGACCCGGAACAGGCGGAGGCCCTGGTCTATTCCATCCTGGGTAGCCTGACCCTGCCCACCCCCAAGGCGGCCCCCAAGTCCGCACCCAAAGCCGCCCCCCGGCAGCCCGCCCAGCGCCCGGCCCAGCCCGCCCAGACCCGGCAGCCCCCCAGACCCCAGGCAGCGCCCCAAAGGGCCCCCCAGAGCCGGGGCAGTCAGAAAAAAAGCGAGGCAAAGCTGGTCAGGACCCTGGCCATCATCGCCGCCCTCCTGGCCCTGATTCTCCTGGTCTCCCTGGGCATCCTCTTCGTAAAAAACAAAAAAGCCAACACCACCCTGTCCCGCCCCATCCCCACCGCCTACATCCAAATGGCCGGGGCGGAGAACGGCATCCGGATATGAAACAAGCCCCCCAGGATTTCGGGAACCCTCGATCCTGGGGGGCAGCTTTTTTAAATTGACAATTGACAATGGACAATTGACAATTGGTTTTAGTTGACAGTTGACAGTTGACAGTTGACAGTTGACAGTTGACAGTTTTTGAGAACGGACGTGTCCGTTTTTGGAATGCGTCGTGTAGAAAAATATACCCCCCAGCGAAACCGTAGGGAACGGCCTATGTGCCGTTCCGCTGCGTGGCAATTATAACCTGTGTGGACAAAACGGAACCACTCCCGCCCCTTGGCTCTCCCTCTGGGAGAGCTGTCACCGCAGGTGACTGAGAGGGTCTTGCAGCGTTATTGGTACCATCAACGTTGACCCTCTCCGTCCTCGCTGCGCTCGGCCACCTCTCCCATAGGGAGAGGCAAGGGGTGGTGCTCCGCGCAACGTCCCGAATACAACCCGTGCGGGTGAACGGTACGACCCAATACACGGAACCCAATGAACAATGCCCCATCCGCCCGTTGACAAAAACGCAAAACTGGGGTATAGTAAGAATACAAAGGGTGCCACCAGCAGGTCGGCTCCCCAAGGTTCTCATGAAGAGATAATCGTTACTTTGGAGAGATGGCGATTATCTCTTCTTGTTGTTATCCTGGCAAACCAGGGCAATGACAGCCACAAGAAACATACCGAATTGGAACAATTCTGACCATGTAACCATACCGCCACCCCCCTTCTATATGAACGGGGGCAAAAAGAAGTGGATCACCCCCGAAAAAATCCGGGGAACCGCCTGCCGGGGTGCTGGTGGCACCGCTGGCAGCATAACACAAACAACGACAAATTGCAAGCAACATGGAGGGATCTTTTGCGTGGAATCAACGGCCGCGTAAGAAGACCCCTCCATGTTGCTTTATCTGTGGTTTGGAATACGTCGGTTCAAAAATACTCCAATCAGCGAAACCGTAGGGAACGACCTATGTGCCGTTCCGGGGGCGTAACGAATATAACCCGTGTGGTTGAATGGTACCACGCAATGTAGCGGCGATGATTCATCGCCATGCCACGTTGAAAATAGAACCTGTGTGGATGAACGGAACCACCCCCGATATGTCATCCCGACCGAGTGAAACGAGCGGAGGGATCTACTCAAGCAGCAAGTTCTACCTTACGCAGGTTATTTTTGCAACTTGAGTAGATTCCTCCGCTCGCTGACGCTCGGTCGGAATGACATACGTTTTTGCATTGGTTGTTGCAAATTCGAATGTACCACGATGCCGGCCCCCGGGGCCGGATGGCGATGAATCATCGCCGCTACATTGGGTGTACCGTGTATTGCGTGGTACCGTTCAACCGCACGGGTTGTAATTGCAACGTGGCGGGCGGCTGGTAGCCGGGTGTACCGCATTGCGGGAGAAACCAACTCCGCTTCGCAAACCCCCAAATCACAGCCCCTGGATGAAGGCTTCCAGCCGGTTCAGGCTCTCGGTGAGGTCCCGGTCGCTGTAGCAATAGGACAGGCGGATATAGCCCTCGCAGCCGAAGCAGGTGCCGGGGACGGCGGCAAGGCCCCCTTCTTTGACCAGGCGCAGGCAGAACTCCCAGGAGGGGATGCCGAATTTTTGAATGCTGGGGAAAACGTAAAAGGCACCCTGAGGGTCGGGGTACTCAAGACCCATTTGGGTCAGGCGGGTGCAGACATAGTCCCGGCGGCGGCGGTAGAGGGCCCGGGTGGGGGCGGTGTCTTGCTCCAGGGCCGTTTCCGCCGCGGTTTGCAGGAAGGTGGGCACGGCGGCAATCTGAGCGGCGCTCAGCAGGAGCAGCCGCTGCAACAGCGGTTCCGGGCACACCAGATAACCGATGCGCCAGCCCGTCATGGCGTAGGGCTTGGAAAAGCTCTGGCAGAGAATGGTGTTGTCTTTTAAGGCTTCATCTAGGGACAGGTCTTCACAGGGCCCGTAGACCAGCTGGTTATAGACGTTGTCGCAGATCAGGTACAGGTCCCGCTCCAGGACGGCTTCCTTGACCGCCTCCAGGCTCTCCCGGTTCAGAATGACCCCTGTGGGGTTGCAGGGGGAGTTTAAAACAATGGCCTTGGTTTTCTCCGTCAGGCAGGCATTTAAGCTCTGGCGGGTGATTTGGAAATCCGTTTTGCTGACGTCTAAAAACACGCTCTCCGCCCCGGCGGCGGTGGTGATGGTATCGTAGAGGGAGAAGGCCGGGGTGGGGATGACCACCTGGTCCCCGGGGTTTAATATCCCCGTGAGGGCCGTATACAGGGCCTGGGTGGCCCCCACGGTCACCAGCACCTCTTCCGGGGTGGTGTTCCTTCCCCGGGCAGTCTCAAAGGCGGCAATGGCCGTCCGGAGTGTCAGTGTTCCCTGGTTGGGGGCATAGTGGGTCTGGCCCTCTTCCAGGGCCTTTATGGCCGCGCGCTTGATGGGCTCCGGGGTGGGCAGGTCCGGCTCTCCGATGGTCAGCATCCGGCAGTCCGGAGTGGCCTTGGCCAGATTGGTAAACACCCGGATGCCGCTGCGGGTCAGGGTCTCCAGATTTCTGTTTCCGGGCATCATTGGTAATTCTCCGCCAATTCCTCAAAGAAATCCGCGCCTTTCAGCAGGATTTCTTCGTTAAAGTTAAAGGTGTCGCTGTGCAGCGCCGCGGTGTCCCCCACCCCCAGGAAGAAGAACATACCGGGCAGGGACTTCTGATACCAGGAGAAGTCCTCGGCGGTCATGGTGGGGCCCTCCAGCTCGAAGAAGCCAACGGCCTTCTGCACCCGGCTGTGCAGGTCCGGGGGGTTCATGACCGCAGGGTAGCCCTCGGTCATATAGACGTTGACGGTGCAGCCGTAGGCCCGCTCAATATCTTTTGCAATGGAGACGATGCCCGCCCGGATGGAATAGAACACCTCGTCCTGGAAGGCCCGGAGAGACCCCTCCATATGGGTATGGTCCGACAGGGCGTTGCATACCGTGCCGCTTTCGAATTTGCCGAATTTCAGAAGCCTGAAAATATTCTTGGGCATGGCCCCCACCAGCTTCATGACCCGCTGGTAGAAGTCCACTCCCGCGGCCAATGCGTCCACGCCCTCCTGGGCCTTGGCGATGTGGGCGGTTTTGCCGTAGATGTCCACCCGGACCTCGCAGGACCGGGCCATCATCTCGTTTTTCCGGCTGGCGATCATGCCCTCCGGCAGCTGGGGCCACAGGTGGAGGCCGAAAATGGCCTGGACCTTATGGGCCCGGAACACCCCGGTGGCGCACAGGTCCTTGGCTCCGCCGGTGGTCTCCTCCGCGGGCTGGAACACCAGCAGCACATTGTGGGGCAGGTCCTTTTTGTCGCTTAGCCGCCGGGCCAGCTCCAGCAAAATGGCCATATGGCCGTCATGGCCGCAGGCGTGCATGCAGCCCTCGTGCTCCGAGCGATAGTCCACCCGGTTCCGCTCCTGAATGGGCAGGGCATCCGCATCGGCCCGGAAGGCCACGGCCTCCTTTTTGCCGAAGTCAAAATAGGCACACAGGGCACTTTCCATGGGGGAAAAGACCTTGCAGTTCAGCTTTTCCAGGGATGCGCGGAGATAGGCCATGGTTTGGGGCAGCTGCCGGTCCAGCTCCGGGATCCGGTGCAGGGCGCGGCGGTCATCGATCAGTTGCATAACATTCGCCTCCGGTTTTTTTGCCTCCATTATATGCCCTTTGGGGGTCAGTGTCAATTTCCCCTTGTGCTTTTTCCGAAAAAGTGATACCATAAATGAAAGATTCTGAAAAGGAGCAAGCGCATATGATGAACGCGGAAGAGATCATTGCCTATATCCGTGACGCGGAGAAGAAGACCCCGGTGAAGGTGTACGTCTGGGAAAAGGAGCCGGTGGCCTTTCCCAACTGCCGGGAGTTTCCCGCCGGGAAGGGCTGCAAAATCGTCTTCGGAGACTGGAAGGACGTGGCCCCTGTCTTAAAATCCAACGAATTTGACCACATTGAAATCGAAAACAACTGCCGCAACTCCGCCATCCCCATGATGGACCTGAAGGACATCCCCGCCCGCATTGAGCCCGGTGCCATTCTCCGGGAGCAGGTCACGGTGGAAAAGAACGCCGTCATTATGATGGGGGCCATTTTAAACATCGGTGCCGTGGTGGGTGAGGGCACCATGATCGATATGGGTGCCGTCCTGGGTGGCCGGGCCACCGTGGGCAAGCACTGCCATGTGGGAGCCGGGGCCGTATTGGCGGGGGTCATTGAGCCCGCTTCCGCCACCCCGGTGATTGTGGAGGACAATGTGCTGATCGGTGCCAACGCCGTGGTCATTGAGGGCTGCCGCATCGGCCATGATGCGGTGGTGGCCGCCGGTGCGGTGGTGGTGGAGGATGTGGCCCCCAACACCGTGGTGGCCGGATGCCCCGCCCGGGTCATCAAGGTGAAGGATGACAAAACCACCGCCAAAACCGCCCTGGTGGATGCTTTGAGAACGCTGTAAAGTTTTCAGTTTCCTTTCAGCTTTTTGGTGTATGATGGGGACAAAGAACACCAAGGAGGCGGAGTCCTTTGAAAATACTGATTATTGAAGATGAAAAGCTGCTGGCGGATTCTCTCAAAACGTTGCTGGAGAAAAAAGGATTCACGGTGGAGTGCGTCTATGACGGGGAGTCCGGGGCGGAGTACGCCGAGACCGGGGTTTATGATCTGCTGATCCTGGACGTGATGATGCCCAAAATGAACGGCTACCAGGTGGCCCGGTCCGTCCGGGCCAAGCGCTGCGGCACCCCTATTTTAATGCTCACCGCCCGGTCCGGCCTGGAAGACCGGATCGAGGGCCTGAACGCCGGGGCGGACTACTACCTGACCAAGCCCTTTGACAGCCGGGAGCTGCTTGCCTGCATCAATGCCCTGCTGCGCCGTCAGGGAAACCAGGTGGACGAGCTGACCCTGGGAAACACCGCCCTGGATTTGGGCACCAGCAACCTGCTCTGCGGCAGCCGGTCCGTACGGCTGTCGGCCAAGGAGTTTGACGTGATGCGGTATCTGTTCCAGGCCCGGGGGAGCATTGTGTCCAAGGAGGCCATTCTGGCCCGGGTCTGGGGCTATGACAGCAACGCCGTGGAAAACAACGTAGAGGTCTACATCGGTTTTCTCCGAAAGAAGCTCTCTAGCATCGGCTCCAATGTGACCATCCAGTCCTTCCGGCGGCTGGGATACCAGTTGGAGGTGAAGGACGGGTGCTGAAAAAACTGCGGCGGCGGTTTGTCTGTGTCATTATGGTGCTGGTCAGCGTGACCTTCGGGGGCATTTTCGGCCTGTTGTACGGCTTTACCAAGGCCAACCTGGAGGAGGAGAGCATTGCCATGATGAAAACCGTGGCGGCGAATCCCTTCCAGCCCGGGCGCGTCAGCATCCACAGCACCCAGGTCCGGCTGCCCTACTTTATGATCAAGGTGGGGGCCAACCGGGAGATCACCACGGTGGTGGACGGCAACTTTGACCTGTCGGACAGCACGTTTCTGCCCAACCTTCTGGCGGCGGTGGAGCAGGGCGGCGGAGAGACCGGCACGGTGCCGGAATACAACCTGCGCTATCTCCGGGTGTGGACCCCTTTGAGCCAGACCCTGGTTTTTGCGGACATGACCATTGAAAAATCCATCCTCATGAATCTGGCCCGGACCTGTGTGGTGCTCACCGCCCTGGGCCTGGGGATTTTTCTGGCCATTGCGGTGTTTCTGGCCCGGTGGATGGTGGAGCCTGTGGAAAAAGCCTGGCAGCAGCAGCGGCAGTTTGTGGCGGATGCTTCCCACGAGCTGAAAACGCCCCTGACCGTCATCATGACCAATGCGGAGCTGCTGCAAATGCCGGAAGATACGGACAGCGCCCGGCGGTGCGCCGATAGCATCCTCACCATGTCCCGGCAGATGCGGCTGCTGGTGGAGCGGCTTTTAGAGCTGGCCCGGACGGACAGCGCCCAGAACAAACTCCCTCTGGAAGAGGTGGATTTGTCCGCCCTGACGGAGGATGGGGTGCTGCCCTTTGAGGCGGTGTTTTTCGAGGCGGGGCTGACCCTGGCCACCGCCATTCAGCCGGGGATCCAAGTCACCGGCAGCCGCCAGTATCTGGGGCAGCTGCTGGACATCCTCCTGGACAACGCCCGGAAATACGCCCTGGGGGGCGAAATACAGGTGGAGCTGTACCGGGTCCATCGCCACCGGTGCCGGTTGGTTGTCTCCAATACGGCGGAACCGAAGAATCGGGAGGAACTGCAAGCCATGTTCAAACGCTTCTATCGGGGCGATCCGGCCAGAAGCCGGGACGGCAGCTTCGGTCTGGGACTGTCCATTGCGGAGAATATCGTGTCTTCCCATGCCGGGAAACTCTGGGCCGAGAGCCGGGAGGGGCGGCTGTATGTTCTGGCGGAGCTGCCCTGCAATGAGGAAAAATAAGTTGAATGAGATGCTTCTGTATGGTATACTTCCTACAGAAGTATCTTTTTTTGTCACGGAAATATCAAAAAGGGAAACTCTGAACCCGTGGGTCAGAGCTTTCTCGGAAACGGAGGAACCATGGTTTTTAATTCCTACAGTTTTTTGCTGTTTTTCCCGGTGGTGCTGATTCTTGTGAACATCCTGCCGGTAAAGTGGCGCAATGGGCTGCTGCTGCTAAGCAGCTACCTGTTCTATGCCAGCTGGGGCAAACGCTACTGTGTGCTGCTGCTGTTTGTCACCGGAGTGGTGTATGGGGCCGGGCTGCTGCTGGAAAAGAAGCACCAAAAAGGGGTGTTTCTCCTGGGGCTGTTGGGGGCCTTGGGGGGACTGCTGCTGTATAAGTATGCAAACTTTGTGCTGTCCACCGGAAACACCTTGCTTCAGACTCTGGGGCTGGGGCAGCCGCTGCCGGTGCTGTGCCTGGCCATGCCCGCGGGCATCTCCTTTTTCACCTTTCAGGCGGCGGGGTATCTCATCGATGTGTATCAGGGGAAGTATCCCGCGGAGCGGAGTTTTTTAAGACTGGCCCTCTTTGTCTCCTTCTTCCCCCAGATTTTGTCCGGCCCCATTGGCCGGGGGGATCAGCTGCTGCCTCAGTATGAACACCCTCAAAAGCCCACCTATGACCAGCTGCGCCATGGGCTTCTGGTCATGACCTGGGGCTTTTTCCTGAAGCTGATGCTGGCAGACCGGGCGGCCATTCTGGTAAATACGGTTTACGGGGCTTACAAGGACTATGCCGGTATCTGCCTGGTCTTTGCCACCCTGGTCTATGCCCTGCAAATCTACTGCGATTTTGCGGGCTACTCCTACATGGCCATCGGCGGGGCAAGAATGCTGGGGATCGAGCTGCCTGAAAACTTCGACACCCCCTATTTTGCCCAGTCCGTTCAGGAATTCTGGCGGCGGTGGCACATTTCCCTGAGCACCTGGTTCCGGGACTATGTGTACTTCCCCTTAGGGGGGAGCCGCTGCTCCAAATCCCAAAAATACCGGAATATTTTCATCGTCTTCCTGGTCAGCGGCCTGTGGCACGGGGCCATGTGGTCCTTTGTGCTGTGGGGGGCCATTCACGCCCTGTATCAGATTCTCGGCGGCCTGACAAAGCCCGCCCGGGAACAGGCCCTGAATGCCCTCCATGTAAACCGGGACAGCGGCAGCTACCGGGTGTTCCGGATGCTGTGTACCTTCTTATTGGTGGACTTTGCCTGGCTGTTCTTCCGGGCGGAGGGCCTGGGCAACGCCTTTGCCATGCTCCGGTGGATGTTCACGGAGCTGCGGCCTACGGAGTTGGTGGGACAGGCTTTCTACACCATGGGCCTGGACCGACCGGATTTCTGGGCCATGCTGGTCTTTACCGGGGTTTTGGTGCTGGTGGATGTGCTGCGCTACCGGGGGGTCAGCCTCTGGGGCTGGTATCAGAAGCAGAATTGGCTCTTCCGGGAGCTGGGTCTGGCGGCGGTGATGCTGCTGATCGTGACTTACGGTGTATGGGGGAACGGCTTTGATGCGTCCAGTTTTATCTATTTTAAATTCTAAGGCATTCCGCCGCACTGTCAGCATTTTGGTGCTGCTGGCCCTGGTGCTGGGCGGCACGGTGTTTTTGGGCCAGATGTTCCAAATGGAGCGGGGGGCCAGAACCCACAGCTTTTTCACCCAGGATCGATCGTATGATGTGCTGTTTTACGGCTCCAGCCACGTCATCAACGGCATTTTCCCCATGTATCTGTGGGAAACCATGGGCATTCCCTCTTACAATCTGTCAGGCCACGGCTGCCGGCCCTCCATGGCCTATTGGCTTTTAAAAATGACCCTGCCCTTCCACAAGCCCAAGGCGGCGGTATTGGATGTGCTCTTTAGCTGGGAGGAAAATTCCGAGCTGACGGTGTCCCTGGCCCACAATATTTTAGACCCCTTCCCGGCCTCTCCCCTGAAAACCCAGGCCATTTTGGACCTGTACGCCGGGGAAGCCCAGCGGGGGGAGCTGCTGTTTCCTCTGGATGTGTACCACAACCGGTGGAAGGAGCTGGATACCGCCATGGTCCGGGTGGCCCTGGGGGAGCCGGTGGTGCCCCTGACGGAAAAGGGGGCGGAGAGCCGCATCACCGTGGAGCCCTGCCTGGAAAACTACCTTTTGGCGGAGCCTCAGGAGCAGGCGGAGGACTTCACCCGGGAGATGGGCTATGTGGTCAAGTTTATTGAACTGTGCCAGGAAAATGGCATTGTGCCCGTCATCACCTATCTGCCCTGCAAGACCAGCCGTTGGAGCCAGATGTGCTGCAACCGCACCATGGCCATTGCCCGGGACCTGGGGGCCCTGACCCTGGACCTGGAATACGAAAACCCCTTAAACGACTTGACAGACTGGGCCGACGGCCCGGACCATGTAAACCCCGCCGGGGCCCTGAAGCTGACGGCGGCGGTGGGGAGCTTCCTCCGGGAACAGCTCTCTTTACCGGACCGGCGGCAGGAAGAGGCCTATGGGGATTGGCAAAAGGACCTGGAGGCCTATTATAAGACCCAGGAAGCCCAGATGACGGAGGCAGACACCCCGGAAAAGGTGCTGACCTTGGCAGCCCTGCCCGGCTTCCGGGCAAAGCTGGAACTGGCCCCGGGCTATGAAAATGAATTGTGGACCGCCCAGATCCAGGAACTGGGCAGCCGGGGGACCCTGGAAACGGCGGTTCAGAGCCAAGAGTTTGACGCCCTGCGTCTGACGGTCTGGAACGCCGCAGGGGACAGGGTGCTGTGCAGGACCTGGAACAAGGCGCTGCTGCCGGAAGGAGGGAACCCATGAAGCAATTTTTAAAGCGGGCCCTCAGCGTTCTGGTGCTGCTGGCCCTGGTGTGCTCCGGGGTGCTCTTTCTCACCCGGGCTTTGGCCATGACCGAGGGGCCGGAAAAAAACGGCAGCTTTTTAAAAGAGGATCGGGATTATGACGTGCTGCTCTTCGGCTCCAGCCACATGGTCAACGGCATTTACCCCATGGAGCTGTGGAAGGACTACGGCATCACCGCCTACAACCTCTCCGGCCACGGCGCGGGGCTGGCCGCCAGCTACTGGACCATGCGTCTGGCCACCCAGTATCACAAGCCCCGGGTGGCGGTGCTGGATGTGCTCTTTGCCCAGTCCGGCACCACGGAAATGGAAATCGGCCTGGCCCATGAGCTGCTAGACCCCTTCCCGTTATCCCGGGAGAAGATTCTGGCGGTCCGGGACCTTTACCCCAGCAAGGCCCAGCAGGCGGAGCTGCTGTTTCCCTTTGACGTGTACCACAACCGCTGGAAGGAACTGGATGGGGACATGGTCCGCCGGGGCCTGACCGGGTATGTGGAGCGGTCTCATCAAAAGGGGGCCCAGGCCCGGGTGGAGGTGCAGCCCCTGGATGCTGCCCCTCTGATCCCCCAGACCCAGGAAATGGAGCAGCAGACCCTGGGTTTACAGTATATTGAAAAGTTCGTCCGCTATTGCCAGGACCGGGACATGGTCCCGGTGCTGACCTACATCCCCTGTGAGATCTCCCAGGAATGGCAGGAAAGCTGCAACGCCGCTCTGGCCCTGGGCCGGGAATTGGGGGCGTTGGTGCTGGACATGCAGTATATGGACCTTCTGGATCATGAAACCGACTGGTATGACCAGGGGGGCCACGTCAATCCCCTGGGCGCCCAAAAGATCACCGCCTGTCTGGGAGATTTTCTGAAAACCGCCCTGGACCTTCCGGACCACCGGCAGGACAAGGCTTGGCAGCAGGACTATGAGGCGTATCAGGCAGAGCTCACCGAAAAATACGCCACCCTGGAGACCCTGCCCCAATTTTTGGCACTGGCGGCGGTGGGGGACGTTACCCTGGAAATTTCCTGGGCCCCGGGCACGGACCCCGGAGAATTGCTGACAAAGCTTTTAGATCGGCTGGGTAACCGGGTCACGATGCTGGAAGAACCGGGCAAAACGGATGTGACCGTGACGGTTCCCGGCATTGCCCAAAAGAATTTTTCCTGGGGTATCCGGGAAGAGGCATAAAGTGAGGAAGATTTTTTGAAAAAACCGAATATGGAAAAACTGCTGCCCGGGTTCACCATGACCCGGGCGGGTCTCATGGTACTGGGGGCGGCCATTGCCTCCTTTGGCCTTTATAACGTCCATCAGCAAAGCGGCATCACCGAAGGGGGCGTTCTGGGCACGGTGCTGCTGCTCCACCACTGGCTGGGCCTGCCCGCCTCGGTCATCACCCCCATCCTGGATCTGAGCTGCTACGCCCTGGCCCTGAAGATCCTGGGCCCGGACTTCATCAAGTGGTCCGTGGCCTCCACCCTCTGCGTCTCCGGCTTTTTTAGGCTTTGGGAATGCTGGCCCCCCATGCTGCCGGACCTCTCCGGCTATCCCTTAACGGCGGCGGTGCTGGGGGCCCTGTTCGTCGGCATCGGCGTGGGCCTGGTGGTCCGCCAGGGCGGCTCCTCCGGCGGCGACGACGCCTTGGCCCTGTCCATCGCCAAAGCCACCCGCATTCGAATTTCCCAGGCGTACTTATTCACCGATCTGACGGTGCTCCTGCTGTCCCTAAGCTACATCCCCTTCCGCCGCATCGCCTATTCCCTGGTCACCGTCACCATCTCCTCCTGGCTCATCGATCTTTTTCAGATAAAAAAATAAAAGCCTATTGACAAGATAGGCTTTTGGGAGTATGATGTGGCAAATGAACCACCCAGCCAAACCCCAGGGAACGGGATGGAAATTGACAATTGACAATTGACAATGGACAATTATCGGGGCGACGGACGTGTTCGTTTTTGGAATACGTTGGTTAAAAAGGATCCCAATCAGCGAAACCGTAGGGAACGGCCTATGTGCCGTTCCGGGGCGTGGCAAATATAACCCCTGTGGACAAAACGGGGGCCGCCCACCCTTGGCTCTCCCTCTGGGAGAGCTGGCTCGGCGCAGCCGAGACTGAGAGGGCCTTGCGGCGTTATTCATTGCACAAACAATGGGCCGCAAAGAGAAAACCCACCAGATTTGTCATTCCGAGCGAACGAAGTGAGCCGAGGAATCTACTCAAGTAGCAAGTTTTATCTTGTGGTGGTTCTTTATCCCAACGTGGTGGATTCCTCCGCTCCGCTGACGCTACGGTCGGAATGACACAATGGGGGGACGTGTCTGGTTTTTATCGGTAACGGTTCCGTCCTTAAACGTGCGGAACGGCACATAGGCCGTTCCCTACGGTTTCGCTGGCAGGTTTTTCCTCTGTGTCCATTGTTCCTACAATGCGAAACGCCGTACTGCCCTCTCCGTCCTCGCTGCGCTCGGCCACCTCTCCCATAGGGAGAGGCAAGGTGCGGAACGGCACATAGGCCGTTCCCTACATCCTTTAACGGATGGACCCCAATGAACAACGTTGGTCGCCCCAAAAATTGTCAATTGTCAATTGTTCATTGTCAATTGGGACAAAACTGTCAACTGTCAACTGTAAACTGTCAACTATATTCCCCCCGGAAAGGAAGATCTTCATGTCCAAAATCTACACCTCTGCCGACCAGCTCATTGGCCGCACGCCCCTGTTGGAGCTTACAAACATTGAAAAGGCGGAACACCTGGAGGCCACCATCCTTGCCAAGCTGGAATATCTGAATCCGGCCGGGTCTGTAAAGGACCGGATCGCCAAGGGCATCATTGATGAGGCGGAAAGATCCGGGGCCTTGAAGCCCGGGGCCACCCTTATTGAGCCCACCTCCGGCAATACGGGCATCGGCCTGGCCTCTGTGGCGGCGGCCCGGGGGTATAAGCTCATCATCGTCATGCCGGACTCCATGAGTGTGGAGCGCCGCCAGCTGATCCGGGCCTACGGGGCCGAGCTGGTGCTCTCCGAGGGGGCCAAGGGCATGGCCGGGGCCGTGGAAAAGGCCCGGGAGCTGGCCGCCCAGATCCCCGGCAGCTTCATCCCCGGCCAGTTCACCAACCCCGCCAACCCCAAGACCCATTTTGAGACCACGGGCCCGGAGATCTACGAAGACACCGACGGCAAGGTGGATCTTTTCGTTGCCGGTGTGGGCACCGGCGGCACGGTGACCGGCGTGGGGGAATACCTAAAGAGCAGAAAGCCCCAGACCAAAATTGTGGCCGTGGAGCCCGCCGGTTCCCCCCTGCTGTCCCAGGGCAAGGCCGGTCCCCATAAAATCCAGGGCATCGGCGCCAACTTCGTCCCCCAGGTGCTGAACACCCAGGTTTATGACGAGGTCATCCCCGTAGCCGATGCCGATGCCTTTGCCGCCGGTCGGCTGGTGGGCCACAAAGAGGGGGTCCTTGTGGGCATCTCCTCCGGCGCCGCCCTGTGGGCCGCCATGACCCTGGCCAAGCGCCCGGAAAACAAGGGCAAAACCATCGTCGTCCTCTTCCCCGACACCGGCGACCGGTACCTGTCCACTCCTTTGTTTGCCGCCGAATAACAAAGAACGACAAAGAACGCTTCCCGAATCCGGGAAGCGTTTTTTGTTGGAATGACGGTTCACCTGTCACTCCAGGCCTGCCTTCACGTTGGAGGAATAGGTACAGGACTGGTAGACCTCGTCGCCGTCCTGGAGCTTGAAGGTGATGTAGAGGAAGTCCTCGTCTTCGTCGGGGGTGGTCCACTTGTAGGAATGGGCGTCCGCGTTCCAGGTCATTTCCATGTCCTTCCAGGGAATGCCGTCGCTGCCCAGGGCCTGGCGGGCTTGGGCGTAGGTACACTCCCGGGTCTCTTTCAGAATTTTAAAGAGGGCCTGCATATCCTCCAGACTGGCGGTGCCGGTGGCTTCGGGGTTCGACATGCCGAAGTCCGTGTCGTCCTGGGTGGGCTGGGGCTCCGGGTCCTCCTCCGGCAGAGGCTCAACCTCTTGCGCTGTGCCAATGACCTCCTGCACCGGCTCTCCCGCTTCGATGAGCGGCAGGTACCATTCATAGTACAGATAGGGCAGGGCCGTCTCGTCCACATCATCCCAGTAGGTGCCCCAAGGGCGCAGGAACATCTGATAGTGGAAAGTGTTGTCCCCGTTTTCGTAGTCTGCCTCAATATGGATCATCTTCTCATACCGGACCAGACCCGGGTCAATGATCCAGTCCGCGTGGCTTACAGGCACATCCGTAAACCAGCCCTCCTCGGACATCAGGGTGCCCTGGGGGCCGGTGCCCTCTTTGTTCAGGGTGACCTTCATCCAGGCCATGGGATTGGCCCAGCTGTAGTCCTCGTCCCAGAGGGTCAGGGTGCCGGTGTAGTCCTCCTCCAGGTCAATGAGGCCGCAGACGTCCCACCATTGGCCTTCCATTTCTTCATAGCTTCCGGTGCAGCCGGTCATGGTCCACCAGCCGTACCAGCCGCTGTTCCACCAGTCCAGCAGTTGGTCTCCGGACTCCTGGGGAATGGGGATACCGGTGGTGAGGACATCGGTCCCCACATTGGCGGCTTCCTCCCGGGAAAGAGCAGCGGGGTCAATGGTGATCTCCCCGTATTTTTTTCCCAGCATCTGCTCAAAATGGACCTTCACGGGGGAGGTCAGGTCGCTTAGCACGAAGGCGGTGCGGATTTCCAGGGCCGTCCCCGGGCCCACGTCCGTAAACTGCTGTTCCAGCACCGTTTCATAGGTGGCGTAGTCCGCGATCACCGTGGCGGTCTCCAGGGTGGCCCCTTTCTGGGTGGCGGATTCGGAGACGGTCCAGAGGAACGAGGCGGTCTCCTTGCTGTTGTTGATGTAGTCCAAGGTCAGCACCAGGGCATCTTTCCCGTCGGTGTCCTCCATGATGCAGGCGCTTTTGTACAGGAGTTCGTAGTCCCCCAGCTTGATGCGGTTGGGGTCTGCTGCTTCCTTCTTGCCGCAGGCCGCCAGGCTCCAAAGGAGCAGCGCCGCCAGCAGCCAGCAGGTCCATCTTCTCATCTTTTTCATAAATGCCTCCTTTATTACAGCATATCCGGCAGCGCGGAACGACCCGTGTGGGTCATGGACGGGGAGCCGTTTCCTCTGTCACAGCGATTTTGGCTCCTTTAGTACCTTATATTATATGAGACATTTGTCCCTTTGTCACTGACAGAAGTGTCAGTTGGTTTCGTTTTCAAAAAAATTCGTTCCATCCTACAAAAACCGTTTTTAGAATTATTTAATTTCACAACAAATATTGGATGAAACTACAAACATTTCTACTGTTTCAAGTATTTTTCAAAACCTATTGCAATCATTTTTATCCTGTGGTATTATAATATCAGGTATAGGACATAAAGCCCTATATATACAAATATCATCTACTACATTGTAATAGGAGGCGTTAGAAATGATGGATCAGAACAAGCTTGACATGTATCTCATGACGAACCAGAAGTATTTCCCCCCGGAAAAGATGAACGATCTGAAAAACCGGCTATCCGCCATTGATGACCAGAAATTCAGCCAGCTGTCGGCGGTTGAATTGAAAGACCCCACCACCTTGCTGCTGGTCTCCATCTTTCTCGGCGGCCTGGGCATCGACCGGTTTATGCTGGGCGAAACCGGTATGGGTATCCTGAAACTGCTCACCGGCGGCTGCTTCGGCATCCTGACGATCATTGACTGGTTCTCGGTGTCTAAGAAAACCAAAGAAAAAAACTACGAAGCCCTGATGGCCGTCTTGTGACCCCCTTGGGTTCACTTTTCGTTGTTTTCCCATAAGCGAAGGAACCCTCCTACCGCCAGTTCTTGAACTGCGCCCCGTCAAGTAGACAGCGAAATAATTAACGAAAAGTTCACAGCACTGCGGTGCTGTGACACCCATCCAATATGTGCACTTGCTCCGGCAAGCACACATATTGGATGGGTTTTGTTATGCCGCCAGTAACATAGTG
>CAKTOB010000007.1 GCA_934589525.1 uncultured Oscillospiraceae bacterium
GCACGGACAACCTTGATAACGCCCAGCTTGGAAGCGCCGGCGCTCTTCAGGATAACGTCGAACTCGGTCTTCTCCTCAACCTCAGCAGCAGCGCCGGCAGCGGGAGCGGCAACAGCGGCAGCAGCGGCGGAAACGCCGAAAACATCCTCCAGGGTGTGAACCAGCTCGGACAGCTCCAGAACGGTCAGGCCCTTAACTTCCTCAACGAGAGCAGTGATCTTTTCACTAGCCATTGTAATATCCTCCTAAAATGTAGATTAGATTGTGTGTTGGATTACGAACTTAGGCTTCTGCGGTAGCAGGAGCGCCGCCTTCCTTCTGCTCCCGGATCTGGTCCAGGACGAAAGCCAGGCTGGAGATGGGGGCCAGGAAGGTACCCAGAACAGAAGCAACCAGGGCGTTCTTGCTGGGCAGTTCACCGAAGCCATTGAGCTGCTCGGCAGTCAGGACAGAGCCTTCTACGACGCCGCCCTTAATGGACAGGGTGTTCTTGTTCTTCTTGGCAAACTCGCATACGATACGAGCAGGGGCGATGGGGTCGCCGGTGGTGGAAGCCATAGCGGTAGTACCGTTCAGAACCTCGGCAAAGTCGTAGCCAGCATCCTTGGCAGCGAAATTGGTCAGGGTATTCTTGACAACGGAGTACTCAACACCAGCTTCACGGAACTGCTTACGCAGCTCGGTATCCTGAGCAACGTTGATACCCTTGTAGTCAACAAAGACAACGGAAGTAGCTTCCTTCATCTTGCTGGTCAGGGCAGCGACAACGGCCTTCTTGCTCTCAAGAACCTTAGCGTTGGGCATAATTTTCACCTCCGAAAAAATAAAAATATCTTCCTGCCAAAGAGCAGAAAGATACGAAGAATCGATATATTCAACGCACCTCGGCAGGATTTAGGGTTACACCTGCTGTCTTTGGCAACTTCTGCATTATAGCATGGGGGATGGTCTTTGTCAAGCATTATTTTAAGAAAATTTTGGGCAAGAGTTGGCAGGGGAGCACATTATTCCAGCGGTGGCTGCATCTCGGATATTTTATATATTTTGCCGTTTGTGGTAGAAGTTGCGGTATCCGCAGAAATATCGATTCTAAAAGATTCCTCCCAATCTCCGGAAATAATCAACTCGCTGCCGTCAACACTCCACGATAGGTCTTTATGATAGATAGAAACATCATCTGTAGCCCTTGGCATCAGAATCTGACACTCCCGCTCGGCATGGTCAGGATAGATATAGAAAGCATATAAATCATGTCCTTCCGGCCCCCACAAGAGAAACTCCATGTTGTATTTGTCGGAAAAGTATTCAATCACTTCATTGGTCGATTGGTGGTTTTCTGTAACTGCAATAGAATCTGTGGTCGATGATTCGTTGGCCTTGTCAGTATTTGCGCAGGCAGCAAGGCCAGATAAAAGCAATATCGCAACCAATACTACGAGCTTTTTCAAAATGATACCTCCCAACTGCTGATTTGCGTATCCGATATACGTTAGTATAGCATATATGGGTTTCGATTGCAAGAAATTAATAAAAGTTCATTTTTTACCGTTTAGATTGCAAATACACTGCCGAAAGCTCTTTTAGAAAGATTAAACCCCCGAACGCATTTGCGTTCGGGGGTAAAGCATATCCAGCTTACAGATACTTGGCAGTAGAGACCTTTACGCCGGGGCCCATGGTGGACACGACGGTGCAGGACTTGATATACTGACCCTTGGAAGCGGCGGGCTTGGCCTTCACAACAGCCTTGATCAGGGTGTCCATGTTCTCGTTCAGCTTCTCGGCACCGAAGGAAACCTTGCCGATGGGGCAGTGGATGATGTTGGTCTTGTCCAGACGGTACTCGACCTTACCAGCCTTGATTTCCTTAACGGCAGCACCCACGTTGGGGGTCACGGTGCCGGCCTTGGGGGAGGGCATCAAACCCTTGGGGCCCAGAACCTTACCAAGACGGCCAACAATGCCCATCATGTCGGGGGAAGCAACAACGACGTCGAAGTCAAACCAGTTTTCCTTGGTGATCTTCTCCACCAGCTCCATGCCGCCAACGTAATCGGCACCGGCTTCCTGAGCCTCGGCCACCTTGGCGTCCTTGGCGAAAACCAGAACCTTGCGGGTCTTACCGGTACCGTTGGGCAGAACTACGGCGCCGCGGACCTGCTGGTCGGCGTGACGGGAGTCAACACCCAGCTTGATGTGCAGCTCGACGGTCTCGTCGAACTTGGCGGTGGCGCCCTTTACAACCAGGCCCAGAGCCTCAGCGGGCTCGTACTGAACAGCGCGGTCAATGAGCTTTGCGCTTTCTTTATACTTTTTACCTCTAAACAATGTAATTATCCTCCTTAAAGTGGTGATGCGGAAAAATCCTCCCACATTTCCGGGGAAAGCCCCGGATCAGCAATGATCAGTCAACGACGGTAACACCCATAGAGCGGCAAGTGCCGGCAACCTGGCTCTCGGCAGCTTCCAGAGTGGTAGCGTTCAGGTCGGGCATCTTGGTCTTGGCAATCTCAGCGACCTGTGCCTTGGTGATGGTGCCAACCTTGGTCTTGTTGGGAACACCGGAGCCCTTCTCCAGACCAATGGCCTTCATGATGAGCATGGGGGTCGGAGGAGTCTTGGTGATGAAGGTGAAGCTGCGGTCGGCATAGACGGTGATAACGACAGGAATCTTGTAGCCTTCCATGTCCTTGGTCCGTGCGTTGAATTCCTTGATAAATGCTGCGATATTTACACCGTGCTGACCCAGAGCAGGACCAACAGGGGGAGAAGCGGTTGCCTTAGCGGCGTTGATCTGAAGTTTGATAATGCCAGTTACTTTCTGTGCCATAAATAGCACCTCCTGAATAAGATGTGGTAATGATGCGCAAAACGCATTCCTTTCGGGGCACAAGCCCCTCCCACGTTCCGACCGGAAATCCGGCCCGATGCGTTATTGGGAAACGACTTCGACCTGGTCGAGCTCAAACTCGACAGTGGTCTCCCGGCCGAACATGGAAACCACCACGTTCACCGAGTTGTTATCGACATCGATGCTGTCCACCGTGCCGGTGAAGGAGCTCAGAGGACCGTCTACGATGCGGACCGTATCGCCCACAGCGAAGTTCACGATGATCTCCTTCTTTTCCACGCCCATGGCATAGACTTCTTCATCCGTCAGGGGCGTGGGATCGTTGCTGGAAGATCCGACAAAGCCGGTAACGCCGCGGATATTCCGAATGACATGCCAGGTATCGTCACTGTAAACCATCTTTACCAGGACATAGCCGGGATACACCTTCCGGTCATAGGTCTTGCTGGCACCGGTCTCCGTGATTTCCGTCACGGTCTCCAGAGGAATGGACACGGCCAGGATCTGGTCTTGCAGTTTACGGGACTCGACGGTCTTTTCAATCGTCGCTTTTACGGTGTTCTCATACCCGGAATAGGTATGCACCACATACCATTTTGCAGTTTCTGCCATGACTTCTACCCTTAGTGGAAGACACCAATCAGGGCGTCAATACCAACCTGAGCCACAAAGTCAAACAGCCAGATGAAAACGCCGACGCAGATGACGCAGGCTACCACGATGGCTGCATTTTTCAGCACCTGCTGGGGGGTGGGCCAGACGACCTTCTTCAGTTCGCTTTTCAGCTCACGGAAGTACTTGCGGACCTTGCCCCAGGTTCTTTTGAACCAGTTTTCCTTTTTGACTTCTGCCATGATGGGGCGTCCTCCTTACTTGGTCTCAGTGTGAGTGGTGTGCTTTCTGCAGAATCTGCAGTACTTCTTCATCTCGAGACGGTCGGGGTCGTTCTTCTTGTTCTTCATGGTGTTGTAGTTTCTCTGCTTGCACTCAGAGCATCTCAAAGTGACTTTCACGCGCATAACGGCACCTCCTTAAAATTTGCCTCCCTGTATCACACCCGGCTAGAAAAAAGATTTAGAAAGCGATGAACTACAATGGAAATCGCTCCGGGGCTGAAAAAGGCGCACAAAAAAAGAACCCTTTTTCACAGGTGAAATCATTCTAGCATAGCCCCTTTAGGATGTCAACATCTTTTTTGTAATTTTTCCGGGAATTTTGACCAGAAATTTTGGCAGGGGAGACCTTGCTTTTTTTCCTGCCCTTGGGTAGAATGTTGGAAAGAGTCTTTACATAGAAAGGAATGATCCTATGCGCGTGATGGGAATCGATTACGGGGATGCCCGGACGGGGGTGGCCTTCTCTGATTTGCTCTGCACCATTGTTGGCTCCACCACGGTGGTGCCCAGCCGCAATCACGAAAAGGCCATGCTGGACCTGGTTCGTTTGGCCCGGGAAAATGAGGTAGGGGAGATCGTTGTGGGGCTTCCCAAGAATATGGACGGCACCGAGGGCCCCCGGGCGGAGCTGTGCCGGGCCTTTGCCCAGGAGCTCGGGCAGGCCACGGGGCTCCCCGTTGCCATGTGGGACGAGCGCCGGACCACCGTGGAGGCCCACAACATCCTCTCGGCCCACAATTACCACGGCACCAAACGAAAAAACACCGTAGACGCCGTGGCCGCCTCCCTGATCCTGGAAGGGTATCTGGCCTACAAAAAGCGGGGCTGAATCTACTTCTGCCTGTAAAACAGCTCCCTGCACCCGGCGTACAGCAGCAGCACCCCAAAGGCTTTGCGGATCAGCCCCTGGGAAATGTGGTTTTGCAGAAATGCTCCACCGGCGGCGGCAGCGCAGCCGGAGAGGATCACCGGCCAGAGCTTTTTCAGAGGAATGCTCTTCCGCCGCAGGAAGGTCGCCAGAGCCGCTCCCGGCAGGAAAAACAATAGATTGAGCCTTCTGGCCTCCTGGCTTGTCCAGCCCAGTACCATGGTGAGCCACAGCATTAAAAGGCTCCCGCCGCCGATGCCCAGGCCGGAGAGAAGCCCCAGCAGGGAGCTGACCAGGAACGCGGGGACTACCCCTTCCAGCATAGATTTTTGACCCCTCCCCATAAAATCAACAGCCCTAAAATCCGGTGCAGCCACTGCACCGGTATTTTCTTGCCCAATGCCGCCGCCAGACACCCACCGGCGGCGCTGCCCAGCAGATAGGGAGAAAATTTCTCCCAGGGCAGGGCACCGGAGACTCCTTCCAGCCATGCGCACAGCCCGCAAATGGGAAGCATCACCGCCACAGAGCTGGGAAAGAGCTGCTCTGGGGTCAGCCCCGGAAACCGGCGCAGCATGGGGACCAATACCAGCCCGCCCCCGGCCCCCAGAAGGCCCGTTACCGTTCCGGCGGCGGCCCCCATTATCAGGGGATACAGCATAAAAAAGCACCTCCTCAGGAAAGCTTTTCCAAAGGAGGCGCTTTTATACATGAATGGAAATTACTTGGTGCCGTTGTTCAGCACGATGTTGGTACGCATATAGGAGGTGTCGCCAACGATCATGGGCAGGCTGTCAACCAGGGTATTATACCAGTTGCTGTAGTCCTCGCTTGCCAGGTCACTCTTTACCAGGTACTCCCGGTAGGTGTCCTGGGCAGCGCCCACAAAGTACATCACATGATAGCCATAGGTGGTTTCCACAATGCCGGTGTCGCCGGGCTTCCGGCTGGAATCAAAGCACCAGTTGTTGAAGGCGCTGACCATCTGGCCGGGGTAAACGTCCTCGTAGAGGCCGCCGTTTTCCTTGGAGCCGGTGTCGGTGGAGTTGGTCTTGGCAAGTTCCGCAAAGCTCTCTTCCGTGGCCGCTCCGGATTCCCATTCGTCAAGCCAGGCTTCGGCCTTTTCCTTGGCGGCGGCCTTCTCTTCGTCAGAGTAGGTGGTGGTGCCGTTCTCGGTGGTGCCGCCCTCGAAGCCGGAGAGAATGTGCCGGACATTGACCAAGGGGAAGCTGTTGTCGTTGGAGCTGATGAAGTATACAACGTAGTAGCCGGAAACGGTGGTCACTTCGTTGCCGTTTTCATCGGTGGTGGTGGAGGTGCTGGCGATATAGGTCTTGTCGCCCTCCTTGCGGCTGCTGTCGCTGATCCACTGGGCAATGAGGGAATTGACGGAGGTGTAGCGCTGGTCCGTCATAGAGGAGCTGGAGGCGCTGGTTTCGGCGTTGACAGGAAGGGCCGCAATGGCGGCATCCAGCTTGGCAACGGTGGTGATGTCCTCACCGGTAACGGCCTTGGCATCCGCCTCGGCGGCAGCGGCCTTTTCTTCAGCGGTGGCGTTCTCGTCCAGATACCGGCTGGCGCTGATATAATACTGGTTGTAGGTGTAGGAGTTGTAGGAAGCGGGGTTCTCGGCATCCTTGGCCTTTACCTGGTCGGCGGTGTAGGTCAGATTGTCCCGGTACTGGGCCTGATAGCCGCTGGCCAGCAGGTTCAGCCGGTAGTATTCCTTGTAGGTCTCCAGGGAGGAGCCGTTGCCGTACATGGCCTTCAGGTAGCTGTCAACATCCTTAAAGCCGTAGACCTGGGCATAGAGCTGCAGCATGGATTCCATGGAGTCCAGCTGGGACTGCTCGCTTTCGCTGAGGGTGTAGCCCTGGGCCTGGGCTTCGTTTGCCACAGCGTAGATGGCCCGGGCGCTCTGCTCGGCGGCGGTCAGAAAGTAATCAGCCCAGGTGGTGCCGGCATCAGCGTCGTAGACCTGCTGATCCAGGGCCTTGCTGGTGTCCAGACCGTAGAGCATGGCGTAGGCACCGTTCTGGGAGTAGAAGTTGTTGACGGTGTCCATATAGTAGTAGCTGAGGTCGGCGTTACTCAGGGTGGTGTCCCCCAGAGTCAGCGCTACGGTCTTCTTTTCCCGGGAGCCGCTGTTGGCGATGGAGCGACTAATGCCGGTAAAGGCCGCGATGGCGATCAAAATCACCAGCACAGCGGCGAAGGCTGCGGTGTAGATCTTGACCTTTTTGTCTTCCTTTTGCTGCGCCAGCTGCTTTTCCGTCAGCTTGGCGGTGTTTTCTTCAGCACGAAGCTTCTTCTTGCTGGATGCACTCATGGTATCATTTCCTCTCGTTTTCATGGTCTGCTTGTTCCGCAATAGACATTTGCAGATAGACTGGGCTATTATAACGGATATTTCCTCCGGTTTCAAGAGGAAAAACCTTCTTTTGCCGAAAACTACAAAAATTTACATTTTTAAGGGCAGAGGAAAAGAAAAAACCCGGGGAGACAAGCTCCCCGGGGACCCGCTTTGGCCGTACCGTGTCCGATTATGACCTGCACGAAATGGCAGGTGGGTTGCCGCTCCCGACGTTCTCTGCTCCCAGCATCCACCCATCGTCGAAGCGTGGGCGGGAGGTCTGCAATCCCGCCGGGAAGTCTAACTTCCCGATAAAAAAATGTGGGTCCAAAAGGACACGACACGAACCAAGCAGGAAATAAACTTATTCCTCTTCGGCGTCCGCTTCCTCGTAAAGTTCGTCCATAATGAGGTCATAGACGGCTTTCAGCTCTTCCTCGTCCTCAATGGCTGTGAGCATCGGCTCTCCGTCTTCCTCGGTGGACTTGAGAATGCTCACTTCCAGCTGCTCCGGCTCGCCCTCTTCAGCAGCGGGGATCACGGCCATATAGGTCTCTCCGTTGTATTCCAGGGTGGAGAGAACTTCCAGTTCATATTCCGTACCGTCCTCGTCCACAATGGTGATAAAGTCGGAACCGTATTGATCTTCCATAGATTGCTCCTTTGATTTGGGGGTTTCTTTGTCTGTATTCTACAACTCTTGGGCCATAAAATCAAGAGGAAAATTGCGCTCCTTTTTTGCTGTTTTTTTGAAATCCGGAAAATTGAAAGCTTTCAGGATAAAATATCAATGGATTTTGGATATTTTCCGGGAATACTCAGACAATGATGAAATGAAACATTTTTACAGAGAATCGGGAAAAATCCCCCGGGTGAAAAGCATTTCTCCAATTAACGGATTATTTAGAAATTAGGTCTTTCGCTTTCCCGGAAAATATGATATAATCTGCGGATGATATGACGGATAGTCGTGTCTTTCCCCAAGAGAAGGCCGCCCGGGGCGGCTGCAATGTCCAATGTTGGAGGTTATGACCCATGGAAAATGAAGAAAAAAAGAGAAGGAGAAATAAGAAGCTTCGGCAGGAGTGGAATCCCCACTGGACGCTGAAAACCGTCTACACGGTGGGCTCGACCCTGCTGTCCGTGCTGAAGATCGCCATTGGCGGCGCTCTGACGGTGGTTCTGATCCTCCTGATCTGCGGCGTTGTTTTTGTGGGCACCCTTGGTGACTATCTCCAGAACGATATTTTGACGGAAGCCTCTGACTGGTCCATTGACGACTACGATCTGGAGAAGACCTCCTTTCTTTATTATGTAGACAGTGACGGAAATATTCAGCAGCTCCAGCAGATTTATACCACCACAGACCGGCAGATCGCATCCCTGGAGGAAATTCCCCAGGACCTGATCAACGCTACCGTGGCCATTGAGGACAAGCGCTTCTATGAGCACCAGGGTGTGGACTGGATCACCACCGTGAAGGCTTGCATGAATATGTTCTTCGGCGGAGACTCCCAGTTCGGCGGCTCCACCATCACCCAGCAGCTGATCAAAAACGTGAGCCAGGAAAACAGCATCACGGTGCAGCGGAAGGTCATGGAGATTTTCCGTGCCCAGATGTTTGAAAAGCAGTATGACAAAGACCTCATCATGTATGAGTATCTCAACCGCATCTACCTGGGCAAGGGCTGCTACGGTGTCAAGAGTGCCGCCGCCGCCTATTTCGGCAAGGAGCTTCAGGCCCTGACTCCCGCGGAGTGCGCAGCCCTGATCAGCATCACCAACAACCCCTCACTTTTTAACCCCTATTCCACCAACGTCTTTAAGTACAAGGGGGAGGAGCGGGACGGTGCCGGTCGGAACCGGTACCGCCAGCTGAACGTTCTTTCTGAAATGCTCTCCCAGGGGTATCTGACCCAGGAGCAGTATGAGCAGGCCGTAAATCAGGAAATGGTCTTTAAGGAGGGCATCGCCCCGGAGGACCGCTGGGCCCTCTGCCCCAACTGCGGCTATTCCGGCACCGTCGGCACCTTCCACCACGAAGGCGACCACTATTTCTGCCCGGAGTGCGGCACCCTCACCACGGTGAACCAGGATGCCTCCCAGACGGTTTACTCCTGGTTCGTAGACTCTGCCATTCTGGACGTGGCCGCGGACCTGGCCGCCCAGGACGGCGTGGACTGGGAGACCGCCGGAGAAAAGACCCGGAACTATTACCTGGAACGCATCCAGAAGGGCGGTTACCACATTTACACCACCCTGGACATGGACGTTCAGAACCAGGTGGACGCCATCTACACGGACCTGGAAAAGATCCCCACCACCCGCAGCACCCAGCAGCTGCAATCCGGCATCGTGGTCATTGACAATTCCACCGGCGACGTGGTGGCTCTGTCCGGCGGTGTCGGGGAGAAGACGGATTTCTTCGCCTACAACAAGGCCACCCAGGCGAAGCTCCAGACCGGCTCCTCCCAGAAGCCTGTCTCCGTCTATGCCCCGGCCTTTGAAAAGGGCGGCTTCAGTCCGGTGACGGTCATCAAGGATATGCCCATTATGTATAACGACGGCGTCCCCTTCCCCAGAAACGACAACCGGGAATACAATTACGCCCGCACCATTTTCAGCGGCGTGGTCTCCTCCGTCAACGCCATTTCCGGCAATACCCTTAACGCCATCGGTGCCAACTACGGCTACAGCTTCGCCAAATACAACTTTGGCCAGAATTCCCTGACGGACAGCTACGCCCTTGCCAACGGCCAGAGCCTTTCCGACGTGGGCGTCGCCCCGCTGGCCCTGGGTGCCCTGACCGTGGGCTCCACCGTTCGGGAGATGTCCGCGGCCTACGCCACCTTTGCCAACAACGGCGTATACCGGGAGCCCAGAACCTATACCAAGGTCTATAACAGCGATGGAGAGCTGGTGCTGGACAATACCCAGGACAACCGGCAGATCCTCAGCGAAAAGACCGTGGAGTATATGAATTACTGCCTGTTCAACGCCGCCAACTACGGCACCGGCGGCGCGGCCATCTTCCCGGGCCAGAACATCGCCGGCAAAACCGGCACCACCTCCAGCAACCGTGACCGCTGGTTCTGCGGCTTTACCGGCTACTATACCGCCGCGGTCTGGTGCGGCTACAACCAGCCGGAGCAGATCAATCTCACCGGCAACTACGGAAACCCTGCGGCCCGGCTGTGGAAAATGGTCATGCAGCCCATTCACGACGGCCTGCCCAATAAGGCTCTTTACAGCGGGAATAACTTCCAGAGCGTGTCCGTCTGCCTGGATTCCGGCAAGCTGGCAACTGCCGCCTGTTCTGCCGATGCCCGGGGCGTTGCGAGAGTGTCTACCGCCAACGCCTACCCCGAGGACATCCCTACGGAAACCTGCGACAAGCATGTAGAAGTCCAATACTGCGTCACCGGCGGCGGTGTGGCCACGCCCTTCTGCAGCATGTTCCCGGATGCCCAGGTGGAAACCCGGTCTCTCGTAAAGATGACCCCCTCCGAGGTGGAGGAAATTCGGGCGGCCATAGGGAAGGGCCTGAAGGCCGAGTATTATCAGGACGGCTACGTCTATTATATCGACGGCGACGGAAATCCCCTGCCCTGGAACGGCTTCCGCAACGATGCGGGTAACGATGCGGATACCCCCTATATCGTCTGCCCCATTCACAACCAGCAGGCCTTTGAAAACATGGACCATACCGGTGGCAACCAGGACGGTGAGGACAACTGGGGCGGCTCCAATTTTGGAGGCGACATGGGCGACAATTTCGGCGGCAACGGAAACAACGGGAATGATGAAGAAGATCCCTGGTAAAGAGAAAAGGAGACAGTATGCTTTGGATTTCGGATCAATGGAAGGACTATGAGGTGCTGGACGCCTCTGACGGCGAACGCCTGGAGCGCTGGGGCAAGTATATTCTGGTACGCCCGGACCCCCAGGTGATCTGGTCCACCCCCCATACGGCCCCCCAGTGGAAGCAGCAGGATGCCCGGTATATCCGTTCCAGCACCGGCGGCGGCCACTGGTCGGACCATCATCTGCCGGAGCGTTGGCAGATCAAATATCGGGATTATCTGACCTTTAATGTGAAGCCCATGAACTTTAAGCACACCGGCGTCTTTCCGGAGCAGGCCGCCAACTGGGATTTTATCCGGGAAAAAGTGGCCTCTGCCGGTCGGCCGGTGCGGGTGCTGAACCTCTTTGCCTATTCCGGCGGTGCCACCCTGGCGGCGGCAGCCGGCGGGGCAGAGGTCTTCCATGTGGATGCTTCCAAGGGCATGGTGGCCTGGGCCAAGGAAAACGCCCAGGCCTCCGGCCTTGCGGACCGGCCCATCCACTGGATCGTGGACGACTGCGGCAAATTCATCCAGCGGGAACTGCGCCGGGGACGGCGCTATGACGGCATCATTATGGACCCTCCCAGCTACGGCCGGGGCCCCAGCGGGGAGATTTGGAAAATGGAAACCAGCTTTTTCCCCTTCCTGCAGCAGACCGCCAAGCTCCTGACCGATGACCCTCTGTTTGTCATCATCAATTCCTACACCACCGGCCTTGCCCCCTCCGCGGTGTCCTATGCTGCGGATGTGGTCTTCGGAAAGGACCACGGCGGAAAGACCGCTGCCGGGGAACTGGGATTGCCGGTGAAAGAATCCGGCCTGATTTTGCCCTGCGGTGCCACCGGCAGATGGACACCCTGAGAGAGGAACGAACAACTTTGGAAGATATTATTTCTGTGGAACATCTGGCCTACTCCTACCCGGACTTGGACGGCCAGAAGGGGACCCGAGTCTTTGAAGACTTAAATCTTACCATTCAGGACGGCAGCTTTGTGGCGATCCTTGGCACCAACGGCTGCGGAAAATCCACCCTTGCCAAGCACTTTAATTCCATCCTCCTGCCCTCCGGCGGAAAGGTATATGTTGACGGCATCGATACCTCCGACCTGGAGCGGATCATTGCGGTCCGCCGCTGTGTAGGCATGGTCTTTCAGAATCCTGATAACCAGATCGTTGCCAATGTGGTGGAGGAGGATGTGGCCTTCGGCCCGGAAAATCTGGGTGTTGCCAGTCCGGAGATCCGCCGCAGGGTGGATAAGGCCTTAAAGCAGGTGGGCATGTATGAGTATCGGGAGCACGCCCCCCATCTGCTCTCCGGCGGCCAGAAGCAGCGGGTGGCCATTGCGGGCGTCATCGCCCTGGAGCCCAAGTGCATCGTCTTAGACGAGCCTACCGCCATGCTGGACCCCCGGGGCCGTAAGGACGTGATGGAAACCATCGAAAAGCTGAACCGGGAAAAGGGCATTACCATCGTGCTCATTACCCATCATATGGACGAGGCGGCCATGGCCCAGCGGGTGATCGTGCTGGACAAGGGCAAGGTGGCATCAGACGGCACCCCCAAAGAGGTCTTTGCCCAGGTGGAAATGCTCCACGGTATGGGCCTTGCTGCCCCGGATACGGTGGAGCTGTGCGAGGACCTGAACCGGAAGGGGGCAGCGCTCCCGTTAAGCGCGCTGACACCGGAAGAATGCGCACAGGCACTTCTGAAGTGGCTGAAGGCCTGATGAGCGGAGGATGTAGAATGGAACCAATTTTGCAGGTGAAAGACCTGACCCATATTTACAGCATCGGCACCCCTTTTGAGCACAAGGCCCTGGACAATGTGAGTTTTTCCCTGGAACCCGGAGAATTTGTAGGCGTCATCGGCCACACGGGCTCCGGAAAATCCACCCTGATGCAGCAGCTGAACGGTCTGCTGAAGCCCACCTCCGGCCAGGTCCTTTTGGGAGGCCAGGATATTTGGTCCGACAAAAAGCAGACCCGGCAGGCCCGTTTTCGGGTGGGTCTGGTGTTTCAGTACCCGGAGTACCAGCTCTTTGAAGAGACGGTTTACAAGGACATTGCCTTTGGTCCCACTAATATGGGCCTGACCAAAGAGGAAATCGACCGCCGGGTCCGGGAGGCCGCGGGCTTCGTGGGTCTCACCGAGCAGCAGCTTTCCGTGTCTCCCTTTGACCTGTCCGGCGGACAGAAGCGCAGAGTGGCCATTGCCGGTGTTATCGCCATGGAGCCGGAGGTCCTGATCCTGGACGAGCCCACCGCGGGCCTGGACCCCATCGGCCGGGCGGAGATTTTAGGGAACATTCAGGCCTACCGGCAGGCCAAAAACGCGGCAGTGCTGATGGTCAGTCACTCCATGGAGGATGTGGCAAAGCTTACAGACCGGCTGCTGGTGATGAACGGTTCCAAGCTTGCCATGGACGGTACCCCGGAACAGGTCTTTACCCATGTGGAAGAATTGCTGGCCATGGGCCTGAGCATTCCTCAGGTAACGCAGGTTTTCCTGCGGCTGCGGCACATGGGCGTAAACGTTCCCAATGTGTATACCCTGGAGCAGGCCGTGGATGTGCTGCTTCGGTTAAAGGAGGAACAGGCCCATGCTTAAAGACATTACTCTGGGACAGTTCTTCCCCGGAACCTCGGTGATCCACCGGTTGGACCCCAGAACCAAACTCATCGGTGTGATTCTTTACATTGTGGCCCTGTTTGTGGCCAAAAGCTGGATTTCTTACGGGGTGGTTCTGGCCTTTTTGCTGGTGAGCATTGCCGTTTCCACCATTCCCCCCAAGGCCATCGTCAGAGGCATGAAGCCGGTGGTGGTGATCCTGATTTTCACCGGCATCCTGAACCTCTTTTACGCCGACGGCGGCAGGACCCTTCTGCGCATCGGCTTTTTGACGGTGACCACCGAGGGCGCAAAGCGGGCCTTTTTCATGATGAGCAGGATCCTGATGCTGATTTCCGGCACCTTCCTCATGACCTATACCACCTCGCCCATCTCCCTGACGGACGGCCTGGAAAGCCTACTGGGGCCCCTGAAAAAGCTCCGGCTGCCGGTCCATGAGCTGTCTATGATGATGTGCATCGCCCTGCGGTTCATCCCCACATTGATCGAGGAAACCGATAAGATCATGAACGCCCAAAAGGCCCGGGGGGCGGATTTTGAGTCCGGCAGCATTATTGACCGGGCCAAGGCCCTGATCCCCGTGCTGGTGCCCCTGTTCATCGGGGCCTTCCGCCGGGCAGACGAGCTGGCCACGGCCATGGAGTGCCGCTGCTACCGGGGCGGCGAGGGCCGGACTAAAATGAAGCTTCTGCGCTACCAGCGCAACGACTTCTGTGCCTTTGGCTGCCTGACGGCCCTGGTGGCTTTGGTCGCCGTCCTGGCGGGCTACGGACTGTGAGGCAGCCATGCGGAATATTGCCCTGTTTTTGACCTATCTTGGCACCCGCTACCACGGCTGGCAGGTCCAGAAAAATTTGCCCACCGTGGCGGAGACCCTGGAAAAGGCGGCGGCCCAGCTGGTGGGCCACCCGGTCCATGTGACGGGCTGCGGCAGGACCGATGCCGGTGTTCACGCCCGGTGCTATGTGGCCAACTTCCGAACCGAGTCCACCATTCCCGTGGACCGGCTGCCCTATGCCCTCAATACCCATCTGCCTTGCGACATCGTGGTGACAAAGGCCTTTGAGGTCCACGAGAACTTCAATGCCATCGGCTCCTGTGTCCGGAAGGAATATACCTATCAAATCTACAATTCCCGGCTGAAAGACCCCTTTTATGTGGACAGAGCCTGGTTTTATCCCCGGCATCTGGACGAAAAGATCATGCAGGCCGCGGCGGACCAGTTTGTGGGCACCCACGATTTTGCCGCTGTCCGCAGCGTGGGCACGGATGTAAAATCTACGGTCCGCACCGTGTATTATTACAACGTGGAGCGCCGGGGAAACCTCGTCATCCTGAAGGTCTGCGCCAACGGCTTCCTTTACAATATGGCCCGGGCCATGGCCGGTACCGTGGTTTATGCCGCGGAGGGGAAAATTCAGCCGGAGCAGATCGGTGCCATCCTGGATTCCGGCAACCGCACGGCGGCGGGCCCTACGGTCCCCGCCGGAGGTCTTTACATGACCCACCTGTGGTATGACGATGGAATCGATAAATTCGAATGCGGCTGCGCGGATACATTCCAGTCTGAGTGAAATAAAAGCCAAATGATAGAGTGTTGGAATTGTCCGGAACGCGGGCGGAGGTAATCAGATACCTCCGCCCGCGTTTTTAATAAAGACAGGTGCAATGCCGCTATCGGTACGGGCCGCTCGATATTGACATTTTGAACAAATTATGACTGCGTAAAATGTATAAAAAATAGAAAATAATAAAAACGCTTGCATTTGAAGTACGATGGTGTTAGCATAGAAACAACTTAATTCGGAATCCGAAATAACAAATTCGATTTCCGAAGAAAGCGGAAAGAGGGAAGATGATTTATGCAGAAGCGGGGCTTGAGAGACGTGAAGCGGCGCAACCGCCATGTGATCATCCAGTCAATTATGGACAGCGGTTTGCTTTCCAGAGTGGAGATTGCCCAGAAGACGGGACTTGCTCCGAGTACGGTATCCACATTGGTGGCCGAATTGCTGGAACAAGGGCTCCTTACTGAGGGCGGAAGCCAGGTAACGGCGGGCCGTAGCAGGACGGAATTGATGTTGAATCCCGATTACGGCTGTATTGCGGTGGTTGAGGTCGGCAGGTCAGGCGTGGGGGTCAGCCTGTTCGATATGGCGCTGGAGCTTTTGGAGCACATTACTCTGTCTGCTTCCTATCTGTCTGGAAATGAGTTATTGGATGCGATTATAAAAGCTGCTGCTCCATTCCGCACGGAATCGCGTCCGTTGGCTGGAATCGGGCTGCTTTTTCAGGAGGATATGCGGGAAAGTGATTTCCGGGTAATGTATTCCACGGGATTTGCGTCTGCGAGCATTACGCTGAAGGAGGCGCTGATCTCAGAGTTCCGAATTCCGGTTTTCGAGGACTACGCGCAGATTTACACGGTGAAGGACGCGCTGGGAGAACGGAAGCAGGTAAACAACAGCGCCCAGATCACATTGGGGGAGCGGGTTGTGGTTGCCGTGACACAGCAGGATCAGCCTGTACCGATCCGCAGTGATTTTTTTGAGTCCGGGACCCGATGCCTGGAAGATCTGGTGCCGGAGGATGCGGATGCCGAAAAGCTTGGCATACTTGTGGCGCTGCTGTGCTCGCTGTTTCTGATTCAGAATGTGTTCCTGTCCTGCGGGGAAGGCTTGCGGGAGCAGTTGGGTTCCAGACTTCAGGAGCAGCTACGAAAGCGGCTGCCTCCGGAACGGGTACCGGAGGTACATCTGTTGATGCGCAGACAAACGGAACGCTGCGCTGTGCTTTTTGCGCGGCGGCTCCGGTCTGATATATTATTTAACCGCGGATGACTTAGGAGGCAACTATGGAATTTAAGCAGATGATCGAAACAAACAAATTCAGCCTGGTTGTGAGCCTGCCCTCCAATAAGCTGGAGCTTGCTCAGGCGGCGTTGGATGGAGGAGCCCAGGCGGTAAAGGTACACTGCAACGTGTGGCACCGTGCCAGCGGTCATACCTTCGGGACCTACGCTGAGAATCGGGAGTTCCTGCACCGGCTGATCAAACTGTGCGGCGATGTGCCTGTCGGTCTGGTTCCCGGCGGAGCCGACGCCTTTATCACGGCCGAGGAGCGGCTGGAGCTGGAGGACATGGGACTGAAGTTCTTCAGTTCTTACAGCCAGCATCTTCCCTGCCATATGATGGAGAGCAAAAAGCTGACGAAGATGGTTGCAATCGACTGCACCTACAATGAAAATACGCTGGATGCTGTGCGCCGTTCCGCCATTGATGTGCTGGAGTGCTCCGTTCAGCCCGGTGAGAATTACGGCACGGACCTGAATTATGCCGACATTCTGCGCTACAGTGATCTGGTTGAGAAGTCCGGCAAGCCCTGCCTGATTCCCACCCAGCGGAAGATCAAGCCCTGCGAGGTCAGGCATCTGTATGAGGCGGGCTGCAAGGCGGTCATGATCGGAGCAATCGTTATGGGCAAGGAGCCGGACGCTGAGACGCTGAAGCGTGTCACCGCACAGTTCCGCGAGGCTGTAGAGAGCCTGTAAGGCAGTCGTTTCACCCGTGTCAAAGCGGGTGTCGATAAAACTGGCGAAAGCCGAAAATAGAAAAGGAGAAGATATTATGTTGCAAGGTTCCCTGATTATCCTGGCCTTTGTCATCATCGCGGCGCTTATGATGACAAAGAAGATTCCCACGCTTCTGGCGCTTCCTCTGATGGCGGTTGTAATCTGCCTGATCGCCGACGTTCCCGCCGTAGGCGTGAATGCGGAAGGCACCAACATCGGCTGGCTGCAGACCGTCCTGGAGGCCGGTACCGTTCGTATGGGCAGCGCGATCATGGCCGTGGTCTTTGGCGCATGGCTGGGTCAGCTGATGAACAAGACCGGCGTCACCGAGAACATTATCAAAAAGAGCGCGGAACTGGGCGGTGATCGTCCTCTGGTCGTCACTCTGATCATGGTTGCCGCCTGCGCGGTCCTGTTCACCACTCTGAGCGGCCTGGGCTCCATCATCATGGTCGGCTCCATTGTTCTGCCCATCCTGATCTCCGTTGGCGTTCCCGCTATGAGCGCGGCCTGCATTTTCCTGATGGCGTTTACCTGCGGTCTGACTTTCAACATCGCCAACTGGAAGACCTTCTCCAGCATTTTCAGCCTGGAGATCGAGCAAATCAAAGGCTTTGAGGTCTATATGCTTGTTGCTACCGTTATCGCGACACTGATCCTTGTATTCGTAGAGTTCAAGCGCAACGGCGTGAAGTTCGCGTTCTCTGCCCCCGTCGAGGATGCGCAGCCCACCAAGCAGCTCAGCGGCGTTCGCGGCGGCCTGGCAATGCTTACCCCGCTGATCCCCATCATTCTGGTTGCTGCCTTTAAGGTGCCCGTGTGCCCCGCTTTCATGGCTGGCATCATTTGGATCCTGCTGTTTACCTCCAAGAGCTTCTCCAAGGCTATGAACACTCTGGTCAAGACCTGCTATGACGGTATTACGGATGGCGGCCCCGCAATCATTCTGATGATCGGCATCGGTATTCTTTACCTGGCCGTGACCCATCCCATGGTCAAGGAAGTCCTGAATCCCTTCCTGCTGGCCGTGGTTCCCGCCAACAAGGTTGCTTACATCATCTTCTTCTCCCTGCTGGCACCTCTGTCCCTGTACCGCGGACCCATGAACCTGTTTGGTCTGGGTTCTGGCATCGCGGCACTGGTAATCGGTCTGGGTACCCTGTCCCCCATGGCCGTTATGGGCGCTTTCCTGGCCGCTGAGCGGATTCAGGGCTGCGGCGACCCCACCAACACCCAGAATGTCTGGACTGCAAACTTTGCTGAGGTGGATGTCAACGGCATCACCAAGAAGCTGCTGCCCTACCTGTGGGCAGTTGCTGTGGTCGGCGTTGTAGTCAGCGCTGTGCTGTATTTCTAAAATATCCCCGGAGGGTGCCCGGGAAACCGGGTACCCCGCCTGATTTCGGGCCTGAGTCGGGGCAGGCTCCGGCTGAGGCCTGAAATCAGTAAAAAAACATAACAGGAGGCTATCTATGAAAGTTCGGATCGGTATTGATGTCGGCGGCACCTTTACGGATGCTGTAGCAATCGATAATGACACGTACGCGCTGATTGGCGCGGTAAAAACCCCCACGACCCATACCGCAAAGGAAGGTGTGGCGGCCGGTATTGTACAGGTGCTGCACAAGGTAATGGAGCAGTACCATATTGCGCCGGAGGATGTTACGTTTATTGCGCACGGAACGACCCAGGCTACCAACGCGCTCCTGGAGGGCGATGTGGCCAAGGTGGGCGTTGTGACACTGGGACAGGGCCTGCAGGGCGCGAAAAGTAAGGGCGACACGACCATTGGCAATATTGAGCTGGCGCCCGGAAAGTATCTGAAGTCAGACAATGTCTATGTTGACACAGCCGCTGCGGATATTGACACCGCGATCCGTACCGCGCTGGAGACCCTGAAAAAGCAGGATTGCACCAGCTTTGTGGCGGCGGAGGCGTTCAGCGTTGATGATCCTGCCCGGGAAAACCGCACCGTGGAGCTGTGCAAGAATATGGGGCTGCCCGGTACCGCGACCAACGACATTTCCAAGCTGTATGGCCTGAAGATCCGCACCCGTACAGCGGTCGTCAATGCCAGCATCATGCCCAAAATGCTGGAGGCAGCCACGATGACGGATCAGAGCATCAAAGCAGCGGGAATCGAAAGTCCGCTGATGGTCATGCGCTGCGATGGCGGTGTTATGACTGTGGACGAGGTCCGCAACCGCCCGATTCTTACCATCCTCTCCGGCCCCGCGGCGGGCGTTGCCGGCGCGCTGATGTACGAAAAACTCACAGATGGCCTGTTCTTTGAGGTGGGCGGCACTTCTACCGATATCTCTTGTGTCAAGGACGGTAAGGTCATGATCCGGTATGCCGAAGTAGGCGGGCATAAGACCTATCTGAACAGTCTGGACGTGCGCACCGTTGGCATCGGCGGCGGCAGCATGGTGGAGATCAAGAATGGCAAGGCTGTGGATACCGGGCCCAGAAGCGCCCACATCGCGGGCCTGGACTACGAGGTCTATACGCCTGCCGAGAAGATTGTGGAGCCGAAGCTCGCTTCCGTTCGCCCCATGGAAACGGACCCCGAATACGCATGCGTTGAATGCGCAAACGGCGTTCGCGTAGCGCTGACTATGGCCGGCGCGGCGAACCTGGCGGGCTATGTGCATCCGGAGGATTACGCTTACGGAAATACCGAGGCCGCGCGGAAGGCATGGCAGCCTCTGGCAGACAACATGGGCTGCACGGTGGAAGAGGCCGCCAAAAAGGTTCTTGCGTTCGCGGCTGCAAAAAACAGCAAAGTTGCTGCCCAGCTGATGAAGGATTATGAAATGGATCCGAAGCACACTGTTTTTGTGGGCGGCGGCGGCGGAGCGGCGGCGGTTGTGCCGCATTTGGCGGAGACCATGGGCCACAAGTCCCGGATCGCCAAGAACGCCCCTGTCATCTCTACAATCGGTGTGGCCCTTGCCATGGTGCGGGATATGGTGGAGCGCAGCGTTACCAATCCTACGGATGCGGATATTATCAGCGTCCGCAGAGAGGCGGAGCAGAAGGCAATTCAGAACGGTGCTGCCCCCGGAACGATAGAAGTAAGTGTAGAAGTGGATACCCAGAGAAATATTATCCGGGCCATTGCGGTAGGCGCTACGGAAATGCGCAGCAAGGACAGAATGAAGCAGAAGCTCACGGAAGATCAGCTGCTGGAAATTGCCGCGGAAAATCTGGAAGCCGACAAAGCGAAGCTGCGCTTTGCCGCAAAGAACGGTTCCATGTGGGCGGTTCAATATGAGAAGAACGAGAAGAAGCTCTTCGGCCTTGTGAAGAAGACCACCCATCCGCTGCGGCTGATCGATGAAGAGGGCATTATCCGCCTGCAAAAGAACAATGCCTGGGTCCGCCAGACGACCGTGGGCAGCTGGGAGAAGGATCTCCATTGGATTCTGGAGGAGCTGACGGAATACAACGACGGCGGCACCAATCTGCCCAATGTTTATCTTGTACTGGGAAAACGGATCATTGACCTGTCCGGTATGCAGAAGGGCGAACAGATCGCAAGCCTGGGCAACGTGGAGCTGGCCGGATTTGTGCAGACGGAGCCTCTGATTCTTGCCGCTACCAAGCGCGTGGACGCGTGAGGAAAGAACTATGGAGCAGTTTCGTTACCCGTTCCCGGGAAGAGAACTGGCAGATCAGGAGCTGACCTATGATCTTTGTTACGGCAAGATTCCTGAAAAGGACCGGGCTGCGATTGTGGAGGCTGCCTGGCGGAAGGGCAGCAAGGCGGCAGAACAGCTGTTCCGGCAGGAAAAGGGCTCCATGGACTTTTACAGCATTGCCCGGCGCAATGGCCTGACGCTACTGGAGAAGGATACGGATTATGTGGTAGGCGGGCGCAGATACTTCAGCGACTATATTTCCGGACGGAAGTGCGTCAATATCTACGCAAAATCGGTAGGCATGTGGGCAAAGGAAAATGGCCTGGAGTATCAGCAAGCGGTAAATCTGATTTTAAGTCATGAATACTATCATTTTCTGGAAGTGACCCAGCTTGGCCTGACAAGCCGGGACTACCAGGTGCCGGCGCTGGTGCTTGGACCGCTGAAAATTGGCAAAACGGGAATCCGGGCTCTGTCGGAGATCGGAGCGCACGGCTTTGCCAGAACCTATTATGAACTCTGGCTGGAGGAGAAAAAGCATGATGGATCGAAATCTGAACTATGATGTTGTGATCATCGGCGGCGGACCCGCGGGCGCTGTCGCTGCCATTGCTTCCGCAAGGCATGGAGCCAGAACGCTGTTGGTCGAGCGCAAGGGGTACCTTGGCGGCGCGCTGACCGGCTGTGGTGTGGGGCCTCAGATGACGTTTCACGCGGGGAATACCCAGGTAGTCCGGGGAATCCCGGATGAGATCGTTTCAAGGCTTCAGGCTCTGGGAATGTCTCCCGGACATATGGAGGACTTTGTCGGATATGCCAGCAGTATCACGCCTTTTGACGCGGAGGGCATGAAGCTTGTGCTGGAATCCATGGCTCTGGAGGCAGGGGCAGAGCTGCTGTATCACACGGTATATACCGGTTGTACTGTGGAGCAGGGCCGGATTGCCAAAGTGACGCTGTACGCAAAGAACGGCTTCTTTGATGTCAAAGCCAAGGTGTTTTTGGATTGCAGCGCCGATGCGGATCTTGCCACCAATGCGGGCGTGCCCAGCGTTTACGGCCGCCCCGCGGACCATCTGGCCCAGCCTATGACCATGAACATCAAGGTTGCGGGAGTTGACCGGGACCGGGTTATGGAATTCGTAAAGGATAACCGGGAGGATATGCTGCAAACCATCCCCTTCGACCATCTGGAGGAGATCCCCCGGACGGGCATCCAGGGGGCCTATTCCCGGATAAAGGATGCCAAGGCTGCCGGAGAATTTGACGTGGACCGGGATATGGTGCTGTGCTTTGAAACAAACAGCAAGGGAGAGTTTATCCTGAATATGTCCCGGATTATCCGAAAGTCCGCGGTGGATCCCTTTGAGCTGACAGAGGCGGAGATTGAAGGCCGAAAGCAGGCGCATCAGATCGTTGCGTTTATGCGCCGGAATATTCCGGGTTTTGAGAACTGCCGTCTGGAAATGACGGGCCCCAGCATTGGCATTCGGGAGAGCAGGAAAATTGACGGAATCTACAAGCTGACAGCCGAGGATCTGCTCAACAATACCATGTTCTCCGATGCCATCGCAATGGGAGGTTATCCCATTGATATTCATTCCCCGGATGGCGCGGCTATGAAGCATCGCTTTTTAAGGAAAGGCAGCTGGTATTCCATTCCTTACCGGTCTCTGGTGACGGAGCAGGTGGAGAATCTGATTGTGGCGGGCCGCTGCCTGAGCGCGACCCATGAGGCGTGCGCGGCTGTGCGTGTAACACCTATTGTCATGGCCATGGGGCAGGCCGCCGGAACCGCCGCCGCCCAGAGCGCCGGAACAGGCCAGGCGGCAAACAGACTGGATACGGACGTTCTGCGGAAGACGCTTCGGGAAGACGGCGTGTTCCTGGGGGAGTATCAGTCATAATTATGGACCATAAAACCGGCTCTCCAACCGCTGACTACGGCTGAGGAGCCGGCTTGGTTTTGTCCTGTGGTGTTCGGTGATGCCAATGCCTTGCCATATTCTTAATAATTTGTTTTCGCTTTTTTTGAAGATGTGTGGTATAGTACTGAGAAAAGAATGCGCAGAAGACTGTTCCGGTCCGATGCGGCGGGGCAACCCGCAAAAGGAGTGAAAGCGGCTATGCAGCCTAAAATGTGTTCCAAGTGTAAGAAAAATGTCGCCGTGATTTTTATCAGCAAGGTCGAAAACGGCGTGACCATGAATGAGGGCTACTGCATCAAGTGTGCCCGGAGCCTGGGCATTCCCCAGATCGACCAGGCGGTAAAGCAGTTGGGCATTTCCGATGAAGACTTAGATATGATCTCCGATGAAATGAGCAGCATGTTTGGCCAGCTGGAGGGCCCGGAAGGGGAGGAGGACGAGGTAGACAGCCAGACTGCCACCTTCCCCTTTATGAACCAGCTTTTTGGAAATCTGCCCAAAATGCAGAAGCAGACGGAAAAAACCGAGCATACCGAAAAAGAGCATAAAAAAGAGAAAAAGTCCAAGCACAAGTTTCTGGACAGCTATTGCATGGACCTGACGGCCCGGGCCCGGGCGGGACAGCTGGACAAGGTCATTGGCCGGGATGTGGAGACCGAGCGGGTCATCCAGATTTTAAACCGCCGCCAGAAGAACAACCCCTGCCTGGTAGGCGAGCCAGGCGTGGGCAAGACCGCCATTGCCGAGGGCCTGGCCCAGCGGATCGTGGCGGGAGATGTACCCTATAAACTCCGGGACAAAGAGGTATTTTTGCTGGACCTGACGGCACTGGTTGCCGGAACCCAGTTCCGGGGCCAGTTTGAAAGCCGCATGAAGAGCCTGATCACCGAAATCAAGGCCTGCGGCAATATCATTCTGGTCATTGACGAGGTCCACAATCTGGTGGGCGCCGGTGATGCCGAGGGCAGCATGAATGCCGCCAATATCCTCAAGCCCCCGCTGTCCCGGGGGGAGATCCAGGTGATCGGTGCCACCACCTTCAATGAGTACCGGAAGTATATTGAAAAGGACGCGGCCCTGGAGCGCCGCTTCCAGCCCGTGACCGTGGCGGAGCCCACCATTGAGGAGGCCGCCCAGATCATGCAGGGCATTTCCAAGACCTATGCCCAGTTCCATGGGGTCAGCATCTCCCCGGAAATTGCCCGGCAGTGCGTGGTGCTCTCCGAGCGGTATATTACAGACCGGTTCCTGCCGGATAAGGCCATCGATCTGCTGGACGAGGCCTGTTCTGACGTCAACCTGCGCAGCAAGGAAATTTCCCGGATGGCGGAACTTCAAAAAGAGCGGGACGACTATGAGCTGGAGCTGAAAGTCCTGAATGAAGATGGGGAGAATACGGATTTTGAGCGCCTTGCCACCATCCGCAGTCGCCTGTGCCAGTTGGCGGCGGAAATCGAGGAGCTGGAAAAGGTTCCCGCCCCTGCGGTGACCATGGACAATCTGGCCAGGATCATCGAGCTGTGGACCAAGATCCCTGCCTCCAAGATCAAAGCCCAGGAATACCAGCAGCTCCGGTCCATGGAAGACCGGCTGAAAGCCCATATCGTGGGCCAGGACCATGCGGTGGAAGCCGTGGCCAAGGCCATCCGCCGGAATCGGGTGGGCATTTCCCCCAAGCGCCGCCCGGTGTCCTTTATTTTCGTGGGCCCCACCGGTGTGGGCAAGACCGAGCTTGTCAAGTGTCTGGCCAGTGACATGTTTGACAGCGTGGATGCTCTGGTGCGGCTGGATATGTCCGAGTACATGGAAAAGCACACGGTCTCCAAGCTCATCGGTTCTCCTCCCGGCTATGTGGGTTATGACGAGGCGGGGCAGCTGACGGAGACCATCCGCCGGAAGCCCTACAGCGTGGTGCTCTTTGACGAAATCGAGAAGGCCCACCCGGATGTGATGAACATCCTGTTGCAGGTCCTCGATGACGGCCGTATCACCGATGCCCAGGGCAGAGTGGTGAATTTTGAGAATACCATCATCGTCATGACCTCCAACGCCGGTTCCGAAGGGAACGTGGGGGGCATGGGCTTTGGCCGCAGCGACCAGGACCAGGTCCGGGAAAAGACCATGAAAGCTCTCAGAAGCTTCCTGCGTCCGGAATTTTTGAATCGGGTGGATGAGATCATCACCTTCAACCACCTGACCCGGGAGGACTTCCTGCGCATTGCGGACATTATGCTGGAAGAGCTGCGGGAGAGCCTGAAGACCCGGGAGCTGACCTTCACCTGGACCGACGACGTTCGCCAGCACCTGGTGGACAGCGCTTTCTCCGTGACCTACGGTGCCCGGAACCTGCGTCGGGTGATCCAGAAGGAGCTGGAAGACCCGGTGAGCGAAGCAATCATTGACAGCTTTGAAAAGCCCATTTCCGGCATCTCCGCCCGGATGGAGGACGGAGCGCTGAAGCTCGACATTCAGGAAGCATAAAGAAATCAATCTGGCGGCACCCTTTTGCGGTGCCGCCATTTTTTAGAACTCTTCAAATTTGTCAGACAGGGTATCCGAAACCTTCCAGGCCATATCCTCCATTTTGTTGGCGGCCTTGGCGGCCAGTCGTCTTGTGGGGTTGGACCTGGGCATCATCAGCACCGCCACCATCCCGGCGGCAGCGCCCAGACCGGCGGAAACCGCCCATCCTTTCATATCCATGAGGCATCCTCCTTTCCTGATTTTCCCTGGGGAATCTCTTATGAAATCGTCATCAGCCTGCGATTTTATAAGAGCACCGCTAGTATTCCCGAAAATCAGAGTGCCAAACTGGAAGCATTTTCTCTTCCGCACTTTCTTTTCGGAAAAATCTATGCTATACTGGTTTTAAAATCAGAAGCGGGAGGACGGGTTATGTCGATGGATGGGCTGCAAGAAAAAATTCGGAAACGGAAATGTGCGTTGATCGTAGATTTGACGGTACTTCCCGGGGCACTGCCCAAGGAATATGGGGAAGCCCCCTTTGTGCAGGGGTATTGCGCCTATATCCGTGCCCTTTTAAAGGGGCTCAAAGGCATGGTCCCCGGGGTGCGGTTTCCCCTGGGCCTGTTCTCCCTGTTGGGCGGGGAAGCACTGTCCCAGCTTCCGGGGCTTACCAGGGAGGCCGGGGAACTGGGCTATTATGTGCTGCTGGAAACGCCCCAGCTGAACAGTCAGGCCCTGGCGGAGTTCACTGCCCAGACCCTTTTGGCTCCGGAAAGCCCCTACCGCTGTGACGGGGTGCAGATCCCTTTCTATAGTGGCAGCGATGTTCTGACGCCCTTTTTGCCCTATTGCGAAAAAGAGAAAAAGGACGTGTTTGTCTGTGTCAGAACCCCCAACCGCTCCGCGCCGGAGCTCCAGGACCTGCTGACCGGCAGCCGCCTGGTCCATATGGCCGCGGCCAACCGGGTGAACCGGTATGCCGAAGGCCTTCAAGGAAAGTATGGCTACGCCCGGGTGGGGCTGCTGGCTTCCGCGGGGGCGGCGGACAGTCTGCGCGCCCTCCGGGAAAAATACCCGGGGCTGTTCCTGCTGGCAGACGGCCTGGATTATCCCAGTGCCAACCTCAAAAACGTCTCCCTGGCCTTTGACAAGCTGGGCAGAGGTGCCGCCTACTGCGCCGGAGAAATGGTCACCTTGGCCTGGCGGCAAAAGCCGGACATGGACCCGGTGGAAGCGGCCCTGGCAGAGGTCCGTCGGCAGCAAAAGGGCCTGGGGCGGTATTTAACATTTTTATAACGGAACAAACCGGCCGGTGTACCGCGATTTGCGATACACCGGCCTTGATGTTAGCGGTTCGTCGTGGCCCCATTGGCGGTTTCGCCTGTGGGGGCGGTGGTCATCTGGGTGCCGTTTTCCGTGGGCCGGTCGCCGGGCTCCGTGAGCATGGGTCCGTTGCCGTTTTCCGTTGTGGGGGTGGCGGCAGGCTGGGTGGTAGGCGCGGTGGTTGCCTGCGTTGTGGGTACCGTGGTGGTAGGCGTTGTTGTCGCGGGGGCATTATTGCCTCGGCAGGCCGTTAAAAGCACCAGAACCAGCGCCAGGGGAAAAATCAGCTGAATAGACTTTTTCATTATTTGTCTCCTCCAAATCTTTTGAATCCAGGGGTATTATTGCCCAAAAGGCCTGTTTTACGCAGGAAAAAACCGGACACCAAAAAGAATTTTTTGTAGTTGCTATTTTTGCCGTTTGATTGTATAATAACTCTGCGCAACAAAAAATAAAAAGGGGAGTACCGCAATGAAAAAGCTTACTGTCAAGAAGGACGTCGCCTGCATGGCCTGTCTGGAGTGCGTTCGCGCCTGTTCTACTGCCTTCTACAAGGAGTTCAACGAGGATTACAGCTGCATTCGCATTGTCGCCAAGGGAGATGGCGCAAAGCCCAATGTCTGCATCCAGTGCGGCAAGTGCATGAAGGCCTGTGAGCACGAGGCAATCACCCAGAATCCCAAGACCGGTGTCTACATGATCAACAAGAAGAACTGCGTTGGCTGCGGCAAGTGTGTCGAGGTTTGCCCCATGAAGGTCATGGTCCTCAAGCCCGAGAATCCCGCCTCCAAGTGCATCGCCTGCGGCATCTGCGCCAAGGCCTGCCCCATGGGCATTCTGGAAGTCGTCGAAAAGTAACTTTTTACGGCAATTGGGCCTCCTTCCGGCGGCCCAATTGCGCTCTTTGACAGCCGGGTTCTCCCCAAGACCCTGACAAACGCAATTTATAAATATCGGAGGAAAACAATGAGCAAAGGCGGATATTTTTTGGCCCCGAAGCCTGAAAAGAAAACGAAGCCCTGGGTGATCGTCGTTGCGGTGATCCTGGCGGTGGTGATTCTCATCGGCGCTTTGGGTACCTGGTTTGTAATTTCTAAAATGAATAAAATCCAGCGGGCAGAGAAGGGGGACAACCAGCTCTCTTCGGATGATCTGAGCGGCATGCTGGTGGAGGACGATACCCCTGCCACAGAGGCGGCCACCGAGCCGAAGGAATCCACGGAGCCCAAGGAAACGGAGCCCAACTTCGGAAAGTCCGGCAAGGTCATCAATGTGCTGCTGATCGGTCAGGATGCCCGGGAAGGCGAGGCCAGCAAAAACGCTGACACCATGCTCTTGGTCACCGTCAATAAAGAGACCAAGAAAATCAACATGACCTCCTTCCAGCGGGATACCCTGGTGGTGATTCCCACGGTTTATGATACCAATGGCAATCCCCATGACGGCCGTACCAAAATGACCCTGGCCTACGCCCTGGGCTACAAGTGGGGCGGCAATCTGGGTGCCATGGAGATCATTGATAAGGTCATCGAGCGGAACTTCGGTGCCATCGTGGATAAGAACATCGAAGTGGATATGGATGCTTTCGATGCCTGCATCAACGCCCTCCACGGCGTGGACATTGAGCTGAACGCTGATGAGGTCAAGTACCTGAACGACTACTTCAAGGATTACCCGGACCGGGTCTACAAAGAGGGCGTCAACAAGCTGGACGGCTGGGCCGCGGAAATGTATGCCCGGACCCGTCACTCCACCAACGCCGACAACGACTTCAACCGGACCAACCGGCAAAGAGCCGTGGTGGCCGCAGTGCTGGAAAAGGTCAAGACCATGAGCCTGCTGGAGATCAATTCCCTGGTAGACCAGCTCCTGCCCATGGTGCTGACGGATATGTCCAATGCCGACATCACCACCTATATTACGGAGCTTCTGCCCCTGCTGCCGGAAATGACTCTGGAGTCTCTCCAGTGCCCCAACAAGGACATGGATATGTACGGCAAGGTCATTGACCTGTTCAACAACGGCGAGCAGCATGCGGTTCTGTATTTTGACGAAAACAAGGCCAAGTCCATTGTAACGGCCATTACCGAAGCCGATTGACTGAATAACGCCGCCGAGCATGTGCCGGCGGCGTTTTTTGGAAAGGAGACACCATGAATCACCTATTGATGTACAATATTCCGGAGAAAAAAGCCGGGACCATTCGGGCCATTGCGCTGCGCCACGGATTTAGAACCCGGGTGGTGGGGCCGGAGGAATTTGGCTATAGTGTCGGCGCCCTGGCAGGGCTCCCCGAGACCCAGGTCCAGGGGGATGGGGCGGCCTTTACCGACGAAATGCTGGTGCTCTGCTTTGTGGAGGGCAAGGCCTTCCATAGTTTTCTGGCCCAGCTCCGGGAAAAGAAGGTCCCCGTGACCCTGAAAGCGGTGCTGACGGAGCACAATGCCCAGTGGACCTCTTCAAAGCTCCATGAATCTCTGGTGCAGGAATATGAAATGCTGAAAAACGCCGGAAAGAGCGTCCACAACCAATAAAGAACCGTAAGGAGACTATACTGTTTTCAAATATAGCGTGGAATATGACATTTATAATCAGGAGGTATCAATAATGAGAGTTTCTAAAATCACCAAAGTGCTCCTTCTTGTTCAACTGGTTCTTCTGATCTGCATCTGCTGTATGCCATCGAAAAGCCGGTTATCTTCCGTAACGGGGCTCTGGGGACCGTACATTGTCCTGAACCGTGTGCGGGATTTCTTCCTGATCCCTGTAAGCTTTGGCACGGCGGTCTGCTTATTGGGTTCTGCCTGTCCGTTTTTCAGGAAACAGAGGTTCACAACAAAACTTCGGGATGCACTCCTTGGCATTTGCGCAATCATGACGGTTTGCGGGATTTATTGCACGGTCAGGATCATTCGCATGGAAGAAATTTTATTTCTGCCGACCCAGTGGTGGCTGTTTTTGCTGAACCGTCCCTTTGTCCTTAGCTTGTGGTGGATCGCGGATGGGATCCTTGCCTTGCTGGCGGGGGCGGGGCGAAAAAAGCCCCTATAGTAATTAAAGAAAAGCTGTCGTAAAACGAAAACCTCCGGGGGTCGTTTTGCGGCAGCTTTTTTGCGCATGTTCCCGGGGGCGGGGGCATAGAGTGGACCAAGGAGGCGATGGCGTTGGACCCTTCCTGGCGGTCTTTTTTGGATATTCTGCCCCCGTGGATGCGGGAGCCGGTGGACCGGCTGGGGCGGGACAGCCTTTCCCAGCTGCGGCTCCGGCTGGGGCAGCCCCCCAGGCTGGAGTTTTCCCAGGGCAGCTGGCTTTTGTCCCAGAGTGTGACGGAGGGTGACCTGGATTACTGCATCAATGCCGCAAGCCGCTACTCCCCCTGGTCCCAGGATTCCGCCCGGCAGGGCTATCTGAAAGTAGAAGGGGGCCACAGGATCGGGGTTTGCGGCCGGACGGTGGTAAAAAACGGACAGGTAACAGGCTTTCAGGCGGTGATTTCTCTGTGTCTCCGGGTGGCCCGGGACATCGAGGGCCTGGTGGGCCCGGAGTGCGCCGACTGGGGCTCCATCCTGATCCTGGGGGCCCCGGGCTGGGGAAAGACCACGCTTTTGCGGGAGGTATGCCGGGTCCTGGCCCGGGACCACGCCGTTGGGGTGGTGGACGAGCGGGGAGAGCTGTTCCCCCAGGGCTTTTCCCGGGGCCTGGGGCTGGACGTGCTGTCCGGCTGCGGAAAAGAAATGGGGATGGAAATGGTTCTTAGGACCATGGCGCCGGACTATATTGCGGTAGACGAGATCACGGCCCGGGCCGACGCGATGTCTCTGCGCCAGGCCATGGGCTGCGGTGTGAGACTGCTTGCCACGGCCCATGCGGAAAACCCCACAGACCTTTTCGCCAGACCATGCTACAGGGGGCTCACGGAAAAGGGCATCTTTGATACGGTGCTGGTCATGAAGCGGGACAAGACCTTCTACAGGGAAAGGATGGAATCATGGAGTACAAATGGATCGGCGCGATCCTGGTCATCGGCGGCTGCGGCGGCTTCGGCTTCTCCCTGGCAAAAGACGCCATGAATCAGGAACGGCTGCTGCGGCAGCTGCTTGAAAACCTGGATTTTATGGAAAGCGAAATACAGTATCGGCTCACCGCCCTGCCGGAGCTCTTTCAGCTCTGCGGCCTGCGGTCCGGCGGAGTCCTGCGGCGGCTGTTTCTGGAGTTTTCCGGGGAGCTGGACAAGCGCAATACCCCCAGGGTGGAGCAGTCCCTTCGTACCGTGCTGGACAGGCACCCTTCCGTTCCCCGGCGCATTCGGGTGGCCCTGTACCAGCTGGGAAAATCCCTGGGCCGCTTTGATCTGCCGGGGCAGCTCAAGGGCATTGAGAGTGCCAAAAACTGCTGCAAACGGGAGCTGCGGGAGCTGGAACGAAACCGGGAAGGGCGGCTGCGAAGCTACCGGACCCTGGGCCTGTGCGCCGGGGCGGCTCTGGCGGTGCTGCTGCTGTGACCATGGAAATTGACCTGATTTTTAAAATTGCCGCCATTGGCATCATCGTCTCCATCTTAAACCAGGTGCTCTCCCGCTCCGGCCGGGAGGAGCAGGCCACCATGACCACATTGGCGGGGCTGGTGGTGGTGCTGATGATCATAGCCCAGAAAATCGCGGAGCTGTTCGATTTGGTCAAGACCCTTTTTGATTTCTGATGGAGCTGTATTGGAAAGCCCTGGCCCTGATCCTGGTGGCGGTGCTGCTGGAGCTGGCTGTGAAAAAACAAGAAAAGGACTATGGGGTGCTTCTGACGGTGGCGGTGATCACCATGGTCTCCGGGGCAGTTTTCCAGCTGTTAAAGCCCGTGGAGGATCTTCTGCGGCAGCTGCGGCAGGTGGGAAACCTGGACCCGGAGAATCTGGCATTGCTTTTAAAGACGGTGGGCCTGGGGCTGTCGGCGGAAATCGGGAGCCTGGTCTGTTCCGACGCCGGAAATGAGGCCCTGGGCAGGCTGATCCGGTTTTTGGGTACGGCGGCCATTCTGTGTCTGTCCGTGCCGCTGTTTACGGCGCTGCTGTCCTGCGTGACAGAGATGGTGGGGGTTCCATGAGAAAGCTGATTCTGGCGCTGCTGCTGGCGTTTTTGCTGGTGCAGCCGGTATACGGAGAAATAGCCGCCCCCCAGGTGCCGGAGGCGGGGCAAAAGCTCATGCCCCGGGACACGGAGGACTTTTCCCAGGGCCTGCGGCACATTTTAAAGGAACTGCTGCCCATCCTCCGGCCGGAGCTGGACCAGGGCCTTCGGACAGGCCTGGGGCTCGTGTGCCTGTGCATGCTCCTGTCTTTGCTCCGGACCATGGATGTGGGAACCGCCAAAATAGGGAATGTGGTAGGGGCCGTCAGCATTGCGGGGCTGCTCTTCGGCAACGCCCAGGCCATGATCCGCCTGGGGGCGGATACGGTGACGCAAATGAGCGAATATGAAAAGCTTTTATTACCGGCAGCCACGGCGGCCATGGCCGCCCAGGGAGGCATCAACTCCGCCACGGCCCTTTACGCAGGTTCCGCCCTATTCAATACGGTGCTCTCCGCCCTTTTGGGCCGTCTGCTGCTTCCGGTGCAGTATCTCTATCTGGCCGCCGCCACCGCCGGTGCGGCCCTGGGAGGCGACAGCCTTAAAAATCTCAAAAACACCATGAAAGATCTGATTTTGTGGTGCCTTAAAACCTTGTTGTCCCTTTTCACCGCTTACCTTGGCATCACCGGGGTGGTCAGTGGCACCACGGACGCGGCGGTGGTCAAGGCCGCCAAAACGACCATTTCATCCCTGATCCCCTTTGTTGGAGGCATTTTGTCCGATGCCTCCGAGGCGGTGCTGGTGGGCACCGGGCTGTTGCGAAACGCCCTGGGGATTTACGGCATCCTTGCCATTTTATCGGTCTTTCTGGGGCCCTTCGGGAAAATCGGCATCCAGTATCTGATTTTAAAGGGGGCGGCAGGCCTGTGCGCCATCTACGGCAGCAAGGAGGATACCGCACTGATCGACGACTTTTCCCAGGTGATGCGGATGCTTCTGGGCATGACCGGAGGCATGTGTCTGCTGCTGCTGGTAAGCTCCGTTTGCTTTCTCAAGGGGGTGGGATAATGGCCAGCCGCTATGTGCTCTCCCTGATCACCGCCGCCCTCATTGGGGGCATCCTTACAGGGCTTCTTCCGGGAGGCAGCTGCGGAAAGCTTTTAAAGTTTTTGTGCGGTGTGTTCTTATTGGCGGCGGTTTTGCGGCCCCTGGGAAAACTGGAGCTTCCGGATGTGGAGCTGTGGCTGTCGAGTCAGGACCTGGATGCCCGGGCGGCGGTGGAGGAGGGAATGAGCTACGCCCGGTCTCAAAAGCGGCAGGTCATATGCAGCCGTCTGGAAGCATATATTTTGGACAAAGCGGCGGAGCTGGGAATGGACATCGGGGTGGAGCTGAGCCTTGATGGAGCCGACTGTCCCCAGGCTGTGCGGCTGACAGGCAGCGTTTCCCAGTCCCGGCGGGAGCGCCTGGGGGAGGTCCTGGAAACAGAGCTGGGAATACCAAAGGAGAATCAATGTTGGCAGGAAGAGCAAGCGCCTGGGGGGCGTTCCTGAAAAAGAACCGCTATGTGCTGCTGGTGCTGCTGTGTGGCCTGGCGCTGCTGTGCTGGCCCCAGGAGAAAAAACAGCAGCCGGTGTCTCAGGAGCGGCAGGAGCAAGCCCCGGCGGAGGATCTGGAAAAGCGTTTGGAAGAGGTCCTGGGGCAGGTATCCGGGGTGGGGGCGGTGCGGGTGCTGCTGACGCAGTCGTCCTCCGAAACCACCCTCTATCAGACGGACGAAACGGAGGCGCGGGAGGAGCATGGAAGCAACGTCCGCCGGGAAACGGTGCTGGTTACGGACGGCAGCCGCCAACAAACCGGCCTTGTCCGGCAGACCCAGGCCCCCGGCTATCGGGGGGCCCTGGTGGTGTGTCAGGGTGGGGATGTCCCGGCGGTGCGGCTGGCGGTAGTGGAGGCGGTGGCGGGGGTCACCGGCCTTTCCACCAATCGAATCACGGTGCTGAAAATGAAGTAGGGAGGGCTTATTGTGAAAATTTGGAAGAAGAACCTGATTGCGGCGGCGATCCTTGTAACGGTTTGTGCCGGTATCTACGTCAACTGGCTCTATGCCGGAGGCAGGCAGACCCAGACCCTCAGCGACACCCTGGACACCCAGAAGGTCATGAGCGATGAGGACCTGGCAGTATCTGAGGACATGGCGGCCATTATGGCAGGGGAAGACCCCACCACCACAGCCGAGAGCTACTTTGCGGCGGTGCGGCTGTCCCGGCAGCAGGCCCGGGACGATGCCATTAACCTTCTTCAGGAGGCCGCCAGCATCTCCGGCGACAGCAAGGCCGCGGAATCCGCGGCGGACCTGGAAGACATTGTGCAGACCGCCCTGAGTGAGGCCCAAATCGAAAGCCTGGTCATTGCCAAGGGCTATGCCGACTGTGTGGCCTATATGACGAACGAGGGCATCTCCGTAGCGGTGGCCGCCCCGGAGGGCGGCTTGCAGCAGCAGGATGTGGCGGTGATCGCCGATGTGGTCATGAGCCAGTCCGCCTATGGTTTAGACAGCATACGGGTGGTGGAAGTGCAGTAAAAAGTTCCCCCTGAAACAGATTCCGGCGACAAACCGGGATCGTTTCAGGGGGATTTTTTGTTTGAACCCTGAATAAAAACAAAATTTTGTTCGAAAGAAGAAAAATAAGAGAGAGAAGTCCCCTTTTCTTGGGAAAAATAGGGGTGGAAATCTGGCTGCTTTTATGGTATTATATAGTGAAATAACTATGTAAAGGAGGAAACGGCAATATGAATTGGATGCAAAGTATGTTGTACGGCTTCCTGTCCGGTGTGGCGGAGGTCCTGCCGATTTCTTCCAGAGCCCATGGCATTTTGCTGCTGAAGATTTTCGGAGCTTCCGGCAACAGCAATCTGATGATGCTCATGCTTCATGCCGCCCTGCTTGCGGCACTGCATGTATCCAGCCGCGCCCACCTGACCAGGATCCATCGGGCCCTGGCCCTGGCCCGGATCCCCAAGAAAAAGCGCCGCCGCCCCCTGGACCTGAAAAGCCTCATGGATTTTAAGCTCCTGCGGACCATGGCCCTGCCCATTATTCTGGCCTACTGCTTTTATAACAGCCTGTCCTTCCTGGTGGGGAGTCTTCTGGCCATTGCGGCGTTTTTGTTCCTCAACGGATTGATTCTGTATATCCCCCAGTTTTTCCCCACGGGCAACAAGGATTCCCGGAATATGAGCCGGGTAGAGGGGCTGCTCATCGGTCTGGGCGGGGCCCTTTCCGTACTGCCGGGCGTTTCCGGCATCGGCGCCATGGTCTCCGTCAGCTCTATTTGCGGCGTGGACCGGAGCTATGCCCTGGACAATGCCCTGATGGCCTCCATGGTGATTTCCGCTGCCATGGTGGTGAGTGATGCCGTCCGGCTGGTTGCCGGAGGCTTTGGAGGCGTGACCTTCCGCATCGTGCTGGTGTATCTGGCCTCGGCCTTCGCCAGCTTCCTGGGAGGCATGCTGGGGGTCAGGCTCCTGAAAAAGACCGTGGGAGAGCGGGGATTTTCCTTCTTCGCTTTTTACTGCTGGGGCCTGAGCCTGTTTACATTCTTTTTGAACCTTGTGGCCTGATTGGAGGAGTTTCAATGGCACAAAAGAAGCCTTCGACCCGGGCGGATGAAGCCGCCGCCAAATCCAAAACCAAATCCGCCGCTGGGAAACCCAGCGGCAAAACTACCCCTCCGAAGAAGCGTGCTCCGGAGAAGGTGAAAAAAAGCAATCAGGATTTTGCCGGAGGCCTGGCCCCCAACGTCCTGTTTGCCTTCCTCAGCATCGTTCTGTTCGTGCTGTTCCTGGTTATTGCGGTGAACCCGGACGGGGCATTGCTGAAGGCCATGAAGTCCGTGATCCTGGGCCTGCTGGGCCAGGTGGGATTTTATTTTTTCATTCCCGCCTTTTTGTATCTATTTATTATCCAGACCTTTGGAAGAAAGCATTCTCCCATCATGCGCAGCATCTGCGTCATCGCCTTTGTGCTGCTCAGCGGCAGTATTTACCATCTGGCGGTGCAGCGGCAGGGCATGGCTGAGGGTCTGGCGGTGATTCCGGACCTGTATACAGGGGGCGTGGATGGCCGCACCGGCGGCGTGCTCTGCGGGGGCCTTGCCATGCTGCTGCGCTGGTCCTGCGGCAATGTGATCTCCTATTTGATTCTGGGCATTTCCGCGGTGCTGACCCTCCTGGGCTCCATGCAGATCACCGTTCCCAGCATTATAAGAGCCATTGCCAACCGGCCCAGAGAGCAATGGGAGGAAGAGGAGGATTATATTGAACCAGCGGCGGCGGTGGTGAACCACCTGGCCAATAAGCGCATGGAGCAAAAGCGCCGCAAACAGGCTCCCCAGCCCGCTCCCCAGCCGCTGCCGGAAAAATCCCCGGTGCAGCCCCAGCCCAAAAAGCAGAGCAAGCAGGAGCCTCCTGTGGAGCAGGATCCCCCGGTTTCCACCACCGGCACCCCCTCCAAAGCGGCAGATGTAATGAATACCATTGATTTGGACATTGATGCCCCCATGTATCCGGCCACCAAGGGCATCCCTGTGGAAAAGGATACCGCCGAGTTAGAGCCGGAGGAGCCTGTGCGCCGCCGGGAGCCGGAGCCCATCCCCCAGGAGATGCCGCCCTTTGTAAAGCGCCGGGAGCCTGCGCCGGAGAAGCCCAAGAAACCGGCGGCCCCCAAAGCCTCTGCCCCGGAAGCCGGTGAAACCGGGGAGAAGCCCGGTAAAGTCACCACCAAGGAGGCGGCAGAGTCTGCCCGCCAGGTGGCGGCGGAGATCGCCCAGACCCAGGATACGCCCCCCCAGGCCTACAGCTTCCCGCCGCTGGAGCTTTTGCGCCGACCCGTTGGAGCCAGCTCCGACGGCACCGAGGAAATGCGGGAAAATTCCAGACGGCTCAATGAGACCCTGGCAAGCTTCCGCATCGATGCCCATATTATCAACGTTACCCGGGGCCCCAGCGTCACCAGGTATGAGGTAGAGCTTGATAAGGGCGTGCGGCTGAGCAAGCTGACCTCCTGCGCCGATGACATTGCCCTGAGCCTGGGTGCCTCCGGCGTGCGTATCGCCGCCGTTCCCGGGAAAATCTCCATTGTGGGCATCGAGGTCCCCAACCGCACCGTGACCACGGTTTCCCTGCGGGAGGTGGTGGATTCTCCGGAGTTTGCCCGGGCAAAATCCAAGTCCTCCTTCTCCGTGGGCAAGGACATCGGCGGCAACTGCATCGTGGGCAACATTGCGAAGATGCCCCATATGCTCATTGCCGGTACCACCGGTTCCGGCAAATCCGTGTGTATGAACTCCATTATCATCAGCCTTTTGTACAAGGCCGGGCCCGAGGACGTCAAGCTCATTATGGTGGACCCCAAAATGGTGGAGCTGGGCATTTACAACGGCATTCCCCATCTGCTGATCCCTGTGGTCACCGACCCCAAAAAGGCTGCCGGTTCCCTGCAATGGGCGGTCACGGAAATGCTGCGGCGGTATAAGCTCATGTCCGACGTGGGGGTCCGGGATTTGGAATCCTACAACAGCATTATGATGTCCGAGGAGGACGGCCAGAAGCTGCCCCAGATCATCGTCATCATTGACGAGCTGGCAGACCTGATGCTGGTGGCCGCCAAAGAGGTGGAGGATTCCATCTGCCGCATTGCCCAGATGGGCCGTGCCGCCGGAATGCACCTGATCATCGCCACCCAGCGTCCCTCCGCCGACGTGATCACCGGTCTGATGAAGGCCAACATTCCCTCCCGTATCGCCTTCTCCGTGGCCTCCGCCATGGAATCCCGGATCATTCTGGATACCCAGGGCGCAGAAAAGCTGGTAGGCAAGGGTGATATGCTCTATGCCCCCATTGGCTGCGGAAAGCCCCTCCGGGTCCAGGGCTGCTTTGTCACCGACAGCGAGGTAGAGGCTGTGGCCGGGTTCGTGAAAGAACACTACATTGCGGATTACAACCAGCAGGTCCTGGAGGAAATTGAAAAGAAGGCCCAGCAGACCGGAAAATCCGGCAAGGGTGCCTCCGCCCCGGACCCGGAGCCTACGGACGGGGAGCTGGAGGGAGACGAAATGCTCCCGGCAGCGGTGGAGGTCATTCTGGAGACCGGACAGGCCTCCGTCTCCATGCTCCAGCGCAGGCTCAAGCTGGGCTACGCCCGGGCCGCCCGGATCGTGGACGAAATGGAAGAAAAGGGCATCGTAGGCCCCTTCCAGGGCTCCAAGCCCCGGGCCATCCTGATCACCAAGGAAGAATGGGCCGCCCGCAACGGCGACATGCCGGAGGACGAGTCCTTGTCGGAAAACTAAAACATTGACCCCGGGCAGATCCCAAAACATCTGCCCGGGGTTTTTGCAGTGTTCCCAATAAACGGAAGAGCCCGTATGCCCCATTTTGTTTGTCACAAATACATCAAAAATGTTTCGTTCCTCCTGAAATTTGACGTGTATATCCTTTCAACCGTACAGGTTTTAATTGCAGCCGCCAGACCGGAAACGTGGTACAACGGCATTTGTTATGCTCCACGCTTCCGCAGACTGGGCAGAAATCCTCATTGCATAATAGTCCAAATTGTGGTATACTGTATGGGAGTTTACACCCGGAGGCGTTTATGACTGAATTAACTGATTTTCAGCGGAAAACCGAAGAAATCTATCCAGAAATCTCCCTGCGCTTTTGGGAGCCTCTGGAAAAACATACCTCCTTCCGCATCGGCGGCCCTGCGGAGGTCATGGCTTTCCCTAAGAACCCGGAGCAGCTGGGACTGCTTTTAAATAAGTCCGCTTTATTGGACTGCAAACCGGTTATCCTAGGAGCAGGAACCAACGTTCTGGCACCGGACGAGGGGGTCCGGGGGCTTGTGATTTGTCTCAAGGACTGCCTGGACGGCATGGAGCTAGTGGATGACCATTGCCTGCGGGTCCTGGCCGGTGTGACTATGGCCAGAGCCGCCGTCTTTGCCGCCAAAAACGGCCTTTCAGGGTTGGAATTTGCCCACGGCATCCCGGGGACTGTAGGCGGGGGCGTTTACATGAACGCCGGGGCCTACGGCTCGGACATCTCCCGGGTCTGTGTGTCGGCGGAGGTCATGGATAAAGAAGGGAATATGAGAATCGTTTCTGCCCAAGAGCTGGACTTTTCCTATCGTCACAGTGCCTTGGAGGACACCGGGGAAATCGTAGTCAGTGCCACGTTCCGACTGACCCCGGAGGAGCCGGAGAAAATTCGGGAGAAAATGAAGGAGTTGCAGACCAAACGTCTGGCCTCCCAACCCCTGAACCTGCCCTCTGCCGGGTCCGCCTTTAAGCGTCCCGCCCAGGGCTATGCCGCGGCCCTGATCGACCAAGCGGGGCTCAAGGGCTACCGGGTGGGGGATGCGGCCATTTCCGAAAAACACGCTGGCTTTGCCGTCAATTTGGGAAATGCCACCGCCGCCCAGGTCCGGCAGCTGCTTTATGAGGTGGCCCAGAAAGTCAAGACCAACTCCGGCATTACTTTGGAGCCGGAAATTCGCATCTGGAAATAGAAAGAGGGGGAACCATGCAGTCCTTTTCTGCCGCCGCAAAGGCGGAAATATGCCGGGAAGTTCCCCAGCGCATTGATTGTGCCCTGGCGGAGTGCTTCGGCATCCTGCTGTTTTGCAACAGCTTCCAGGACCGGTGCATTAAAATCATCACCGAGAGCCAGGATTTTGGCCGCCTGCTTCCCAAGCTGTTCCGCAAGGCCTTCGGCCTGGGCTTTGACCAGCTGCCGGAGGAGGGGACCCAGGGAAAGCTGTCCTACTGGATCACCGCTCCGGAAAAAATCCGGGTGATCATGGAGTCCTTCGGCTTTACCCCCGGGGATACCCTGTCCCTGCACATCAATCTGGCGGTGGTGGAGGAAGACGACTGTAAAGAGGCCTTCCTCCGGGGGGCCTTTCTCGCCGGCGGCAGCGTGACCCATCCGGCCAAGGCCTACCATCTGGAATTTACCACCACCCATCAGAGTGTTGCCAGAGAATGCTATATGCTGCTCCATGAGACCATGGGCTTCTATCCCAAAACCGCCGCCCGGTCCGGGGCCCAGGTGCTGTATCTCAAACAGAGCGACCTGATCTCCGATTTTCTCACCTTCCTGGGTGCGCCTGTGGCTGCCATGGGCATTATGGAGGCAAAGCTTGAAAAAGAGCTGAATAACCAGGTGAACCGCTGCTGCAACTGTGACGATGCCAATACCTCCAAGGTGGTGGAAGCTGCCCAGGAGCAGCTGGTGGCCATTCGTTTGCTGCGGGACCGGGGGCTTCTGGAAAAGCTGCCGGAGAAGCTTTGTCAGGCGGCCCAGGCCCGGGAGACAAACCCGGAGGCATCCCTGTCAGAGCTGGCGGCCATGATGGAGCCGCCCATTACCAAGCCCGCCATGAATCACCGGCTGCAGCGCATCGTGCAGCTTTCCAAGGAGGCGTAACATGAGCTTTGTACATCTGCATGTCCATAGTGAATACAGCCTTCTGGATGGGGCCTGCCGCATTGACGGCATGATGGACCGGGTGAAGGAGCTGGGCCAGAGCGCCATTGCCCTGACGGACCACGGGGTCATGTACGGCTGCATTGATTTCTACAAGGCCGCCAAAGCCGCCGGGGTCAAGCCCATTATCGGGTGCGAGGTCTATATGGCCCGCCGCCGGATGTCGGACCGCATTCACGGCATTGACAATGACCCCTACCATCTGGTACTGCTGTGCGAAAACAGAACAGGCTACGAAAACCTGTGTTACCTGGTTTCCGAGGCCTTTTTGCATGGATTTTACGGCAAGCCCCGGGTAGATTTGGAGCTGCTGGAGGCCCACCATGAGGGCCTCATTGCCCTGTCGGCCTGCCTGGGCGGTGCCATTCCTCAGGCCCTTCTGGATGAAGATTATGACCGGGCCCAACGCTTTGCCCGGGAGCTTTCAAGAATTTTTGGGCCGGAGCATTTTTATCTGGAACTTCAAGACCATGGCATTGCCTCTCAGCGGCCTGTAAACCAGGGGCTTATGCGGTTGGCCCGGGAGACAGGGCTGCCGCTGGTGGTGACCAACGATGCCCATTACCTCCGGAAAGAGGATGCGGACGTGCAGGACATCCTGCTGTGCATCCAAACCGGGAAGACCATGGACGACCTGAACCGTATGCGCTTTGAGACCCAGGAGTTTTATCTTAAAAGCGAGGAAGAACTCCGTGCCCTGTTTCCCGGCTGCGATGAGGCCTTTGAAAATACGGCGAAGATCGCGGAAATGTGCAATGTGGAATTTACCTTCCACGATTATCATCTTCCGGCCTTCCCGGTGCCGGAGGGATACACCAATGAGGAATACTTCCGAAAGCTCTGTGACGAGGGCTTCCGGGAGCGCTACCCCCAGGCCCCCAAGGAATACAGAGAGCGGATGGAGTATGAGATCAGCGTCATCAGCTCCATGGGCTATGTGAACTATTACCTCATCGTCTGGGACTTTATCCACTACGCCAAGGAGGCAGGCATCCCCGTGGGCCCCGGCCGTGGTTCCGGCGCGGGCTCCATTGTGGCCTACTGCATCCACATTACCGAAGTGGACCCCATGAAATACGGCCTGATTTTTGAGCGCTTCCTGAACCCGGAGCGGGTCAGTATGCCGGATTTCGATACGGACTTCTGCCAGGAGCGCCGGGGCGAGGTCATCGACTACGTTTACAGAAAGTACGGCGCGGACCATGTGGCCCAGATCGTGACCTTCGGTACCATGGCCGCCCGGGGTGCCATCCGGGACGTGGGCCGGGTCCTGAACTTCACCTTTGCCGAGACCGATGTGGTGGCCAAGCTGGTGCCCGCCGGGCCTCATGTGACCTTAAAATCCGCCCTGGAGGAATCTCCAAAATTCCGGGAGCTTTACAACGGGGATGAGCGGGTCCACAAGCTGGTGGACATTGCCATGCGCCTGGAGGGCATGCCCCGCAATTCCTCCACCCATGCCGCCGGCGTGGTCATCACGGCGAAGCCGGTGTGCAGCTATGTGCCCCTGTCTAAAAATGATGATACGGTGGTCACCCAGTATACCATGACCACCATTGAGGAGCTGGGCCTTCTCAAAATGGACTTCCTGGGCCTGCGGAACCTGACGGTGATCCAGGATGCGGAGGAGCAGATCCGGCAAAAGGAGCCGTCCTTTTCCATGGCCAATATCCCGGACAACGACCCGGAGACCTTCGCCATGCTGTCTGAAGGCAAGACCCAGGGCGTGTTCCAGATGGAATCCGCCGGTATGACCGGGGTGTGTATCAGCATGAAGCCCAGCTCCATTGAAGATATTACCGCCATCGTGGCCCTGTATCGCCCGGGCCCCATGGATTCCATTCCCAGATTCGTTGCCAACAAGCTGGATGCCTCCAAAGTGACCTATAAAACGCCTTTGCTGGAGCCCATCCTCCGGGTGACCTACGGCTGCATCGTCTATCAGGAGCAGGTCATTGAGATTTTCAGGGCTTTGGGCGGCTATACCATGGGCCAGGCGGACAACATTCGCCGGGCCATCTCCAAAAAGAAGATGAAGGTCATCGAGGAGGAGCGGAAGGTCTTTGTTTACGGAGACGACCGGCAGGGCATTTCCGGTGCCATTGCCAAGGGTGTTTCCGAGGCGGCGGCCCAGTCTATTTATGACGAGATCGTGGATTTTGCCAACTACGCCTTTAATAAATCCCACGCCGTGTGCTATGCGGTGGTGGCCTATCAGACCGCCTACCTAAAATGCCACTACCCCCGGCAGTATATGGCGGCCCTCATGACCTCCGTGCTGGATTCAGCGGTGAAAATCTCCACCTACATCGCCGAGTGCAAGGAGTTGGGCATTGCCCTTTTAAGCCCCGACATCAACCACTCCCAGGACCATTTCTCCGTAGAAGAGGGGGGCATCCGCTTTGGCCTTGGTGCCGTTAAAAACATCGGCAGAGGTTTGATCCGCAGCATGGCGGCCAAGCGGGACCAGGACGGCCCCTTCAGGTCCATGCAGGATTTTCTGGAGCGGATGGACGAGGGAGAGCTCAATAAGCGGGCAGTGGAGAATCTCATCCGCTGCGGCGCCATGGACTGCTTCGGCTACCACCGTAGCGAGCTGATCGGTGCCTATGAAGGGATGATGGATGCCATCGCCTCCTCCCGGAAACGGAACCTGGAAGGACAGATGGGCCTGTTTTCCATGCTGGAACAGGATCAGGGCCCGGGGAGAATGGAGATCCCCCGGCGGCCGGAATACGCCAGGGCGGAGCTCATGTCCATGGAGAAGGAAACCACCGGCATCTATCTCTCCGGCCACCCCATGGATGATTACCGCCGACTGCTCAAAAACACCCATGTGGTCCCCATTGCGGAGCTCATGCGGGAGGACCGGTCCTTTTCTGACGACCAGATCGTCAGCGTGGCGGGCATTATCCAGGCCTTCAAAACCAAAACCACCCGGAATAACTCCATGATGGCCTATGTGACCCTGGAAGATGACACGGCCTCCATTGAAATGCTGGCCTTTTCCAACGTCATCGGCCAGTATGGCGGCTACATCCGGGAGAACAGCCCCGTGGTGGTCACGGGCCGACTATCCCTTCGGGATGACAAGGAGCCCCAGATCATCATCAACCGGGCAAGACCCATTTCTGATTATGAGGAGCTGCCCCAGGAGCCCCGACCGGTTCCCCCCAGCACCCTCTATCTCCGGCTGCCGTCGGAGGAAGGAAAGCTCTATCCCAAAATCAAGGCCATTCTCAATATGTTCCCGGGAAGCCAGAAAACGGTGCTGTTTTTTGAGGACACCCGGGTCCGTCGGGGCACGGCCTGCCAGTTCCGGGAGAATATGCTCCGGGAGCTTCAAAGCGTGCTGGGAGAAGGGAATGTTGTCCTAAAATAGCTTTTCATTTTGGAAAAATGTGTTATAATATTCTGTGACAAACGGAAGGGAGCCGGTGCCTTGAAAAAGAAACAAATCATTGCGGGTCTCTTGGCGGCCGCTTCGCTGCTGTCCGGCTGTGGCTATCGCACGGTGGAAGACATGTATCAGATCCCCCGGCGGGCCCAGGAATATACGCTGCTGCAAAGCACCATTGAGCAGGCCATGGTGGGGCTGACCTTTGCCTCCCCCACCTATGGCGACAATCAGCAGACGGTCCAAAGCGCGGACCTGGACGGGGACGGACGGCAGGAATACCTGGTTTTTGCCAAGGGAAAGTCCGAAAAGCCCCTAAAAATACTGATTTTCCACGAGACGGAGGATCAGCGCTATGTGCTGATGGAAATGATCCAGATGAACGGCGCCGCCTTTGAGCAGGTGGATTATGTGGATATTGACGGCAAGCCCGGCTGCGAGATCGTGGTGGGCCGCCGCCTGGGGGACCAGATGATGCGTATCGCCGCGGTATTTTCCTTTGCCGACGGCCAGAGCAATCAGCTGATCAATACCATTTACGCCAAATTCTACACCCCGGATATGGATTCCGACGGAAAGGCAGACCTGGTGGTGCTGCGGGAAGGGGATACGGAGGCCTCCTACGGCTCCGCCGTGGTCTATTCCTATGTAGACAGTGCCATGGTCCGCTCCAAGGAGGTGCGGCTGTCCCAGCGGGTGGACCAGATCAAGCGGACCAAGGTCAGCCGCCTGCAAAGCGGGGAACCGGCTCTGTACATTTCCAGCGTCTTTCATGACAGCGCCATCGTAACGGATGTTCTGACCTTTCAGAATGGTCGCCTGACCAATCTGAACAGCGGCGGCAAGCTCTCCTACAGCGTGGAGACCCTGCGGAATTATTACCTCTATATGGAAGATATTGATGATGACGGCATTATGGAAATGCCCAGTCTGATGGAAATCCGCCCGGCCCCCAATCAGGCCGATGCCAAGCCCCAGCAGCTGGTATACTGGTACGCCATCGATTCTGAAGGCTACGAGATTCAAAAGGCCTTCACCTTCCACAATGTGGACGGGGGCTGGTATCTGCTGCTGAAAATGGATGCCCTGGCCGTGGAGCGTCTGGCGGTGGCCAAGGAAAGCGGCGGCTATACATTCTACCTATGGGACGAGACCGGCACTTCTGCCGTGGCTCTGTTCTCCATCTATTCCTTCACGGGAAAAGACCGAGAAAAATTAGCCACAGAGCAGAATCGATTCCCCATTTACAGCGGTGACAACGTGATTTTTGCCGGAAAACTGGAGGTGGGCTCCGGCGTCAACGGCATTACCCAGGAAAGCCTGATCGAGTCCTTCCGCTTGATCGGTACGGACTGGAAACAAGAAGGATAAAAGAGGTAGCATATGAAAAAGGTTTTGATTTTGGAAGATGAAGAGAACATCCGCAATTTCGTGGTGATCAATCTTCGCCGGGCCGGTTACGATGTGGTGGAAGCCGGTACGGGTCAGGCGGCCCTGGACCGTCTGGCGGAGAACCCGGATATTGGTGTGGCGATTTTGGATATTATGCTGCCGGACATCGATGGATTTGAGGTTTGCCGCCGCATTCGGGCCACCAACAAGCAGATGGGCATCATCATGCTCACCGCCCGGACCCAGGAAATGGACAAGGTCACGGGCCTCATGACGGGAGCCGACGACTATGTGACCAAGCCCTTCTCCCCGGCGGAGCTTACCGCCCGTATTGACGCCCTCTACCGCCGCATCGGCGGGGACAGCGCCGCCAGCCCGGAGCTGCTGACCCAGGGCCCCTTCGTCATGAACACCCGGAACCACACCCTGGAAAAGAGCGGCAACCGCATTCGCCTGACCCAGGTGGAGTACGCCATTTTGAAGCTCTTTATGCAAAATCCCGGCAGAGCCCTTTCCCGGGAGGACATTCTTTCGGCGGTATGGGGCAAGGATTACGATGGAGAGCTGAAGATCGTGGACGTGAACATTCGCCGTCTGCGCATTAAAATCGAGGACGATACGGCCAATCCCACCTATATCACCACCGTTTGGGGTTTGGGCTATAAGTGGGGCGCGTAAGTGAAAATTCCAATCACATTCAAAAAAATCGGAAATCTGCACAAGCGCTGGCTGACCAATATCACCGTGGTCATTACGGCGGTGGGCATGGTCTGCGTGGCGGCCATTACCGCCTCCTATGCCGCCTATTGCTACCGGAATATGGATGCGGACCTGCAAAACCGGGCCCGCAGCACCACGGAGTTTTTCAAAGAATACATGGGGCAGGATTATGATTCCTTCTATCAGTCCTGCATCACCTATGCTGAGACCTTTGAAAAAGGGGAAAAGCTGGAGCTGCAGTTTATTGACCAGTGGGGGAAAATCGTGGCTTCCTCCTACGGCAGCTGGGCGGCGGTGTCCCCCAGAACGCCGGAAATTCAGGAGGCCATTTCCACCCGCTCCATCCGGCCCTTTGTGGGCAAGGACCCGGATACCGGGGAGCGGATCATGGCGGTCAGCAGCCCCATGATCTACAGCAACGGCCAGGTGATCGGTGTGCTGCGGTTCGTGACCTCCACGGCGGTGATGGACAGCCAGATCGTGGGCATTGCCTTTGTGAGCCTGGGGGTCCTGGCGGCGGCTCTGGCAATTGTGCTGCTGACAAGCTCTCTTTTCATCCGCTCTGTCATGACCCCGGTGGAGCAGATCACCGAGAAGGCACGGCGCATCGCCAACGGCAGCTACGGTGCCCAGATCAAAACAAAATACAATGACGAAATTGCGGACCTGGCGGAGACCATCAATGAAATGTCCGTCAAAATCAGCCAGAATGAGAAAATGCAGGCAGAGTTCATTTCTCAGCTGTCTCATGAGCTGCGGACCCCTCTGACCGTGATCAACGGCTGGAGCGAGACCCTGCTGGCAGACGAAAGCCTGGACGCAGATACGGCCCAGGGCCTGAAAATCATTTCCTCCGAGGCCAAACGCCTGACGGAAATGGTTATGGAGCTGCTGGACTTTACAAGACTACAGGATGGCCGCATGACCCTGACCATGGAGCAGGCGGACATTCGAAGCGAATTTGAGGATACCGTCTTTATGTACGGTAGCCGTCTGGCCCAGGACGGCATTACTCTGGATTACCTGGATAATGACGAGGACATTCCCGAAATTTCCTGTGACCCCAAGCGTCTGCGGCAGGTGTTTTTGAACATCCTGGACAATGCCGCCAAGCACGGCAAGGACGGCAAGCGTATTGAAACCAGCATTTCCTATGAAAATGACCAGGTCGTGATCCGCATCCGGGACTTTGGCCCGGGCATTCCGGAGGATGAGCTGCCGCTGGTGAAAAAGAAATTCTATAAGGGCAGCTCCAAGGCCAGGGGCACCGGCATCGGTCTGGCGGTCTGTGACGAGATCGTCCAGCTCCACGGCGGCACCCTGACCCTGGAAAATGCGGAGGGCGGCGGCACCCTGGTGACCATTGCGCTGCCTGCCTCCCAGGAGTGAGAAAGGAACCACATGAATCGATCCAAAGATACAAAAGAACAATTCAAGACCTCTATCGGCGGTCAGGCGCTGATCGAGGGCATTCTGATGCGGGGCCCAGAAAAGGATGCGGTGGTCATCCGGGGCGCGGAGGGCCTGACCCTGGAGGTCACGCCCCGAAAGCTTAATCCCAAGGGTTCCCCTAAAAACCTACCCTTTATCCGGGGCGTGTTCAATTTCTTTGATGCCCAGGTGGTGGGGGTGAAAGCCCTGATGCACTCGGCAGACCTGGTCCCAGAGGAAGCCCAGGAGGAGCCCAGCAAGTTTGATTTGTGGCTGGAAAAAAAGCTGGGGGGCGAAAAATTCCAGAAAGCCCTGGTGGGCCTGGCAGTGGCCATGGGCCTGGGGCTGTCAATCCTGCTGTTTTTCCTGCTGCCCATGACCATTGCCTCCTTCTTTGACCGGTGGATCACAAGCAATCTGGGCCTGAACCTGCTGGAGGGCCTGATCCGCATGATCATTTTCCTGTGCTATATGGTCTTGATTTCCAGAATGAAGGAAATGAAGCGGGTGTTCTCCTACCATGGGGCAGAGCATAAGACCATTCGCTGCTACGAGTGCGGCCTGCCCTTGACGGTAGAAAACGTCCGAGCGCAAACCAGATTCCATCCCCGCTGCGGTACCAGCTTCCTGCTGGTGGTCATGGTGATCTCCATCCTGATTTTCTCCGTGGCCTCTTCGCTGCTGCTGTCCCTGGCCCCGGGGCTGGCTGCCATGCGGGGGAGCTTCCTGTATAGGCTTCTGATGATCCTCTTTAAGCTGCTGCTGCTGCCGCTGGTGGTCAGCATTACCTATGAGCTCAACCGCTGGGCAGGCCGCCATGACAATGGCTTTACAAGAGTTCTGACCGCCCCCGGCATGTATTTGCAGCACTTTACCACCAACGAGCCGGATGACTCCATGATTGAGGTGGGCATTGCCGCGGTTCAGGCCGTGCTGCCGGAAAAAGAGGGGGAAGACCGGTGGTGACTTACGGAGAACTGTATTTGCAGACCCGGGCCTGCCTTCTGACCACGGAGCCCCCGGAGTCCGCCGGGCCCATGGCAAGAGATCTGGTCAGCACCCTGTCCGGCATGACCCAGGAGTCCTTTCTGGCGGAAAAAAACAGCCCGGTCAGTGCCGAAATCTGCCTGCGGGTAGATCAGGCCCTGACCAGGCTCCGGCAGGGAGAGCCCCTGCCCTATGTGCTGGGGGAGTGGAATTTTTACGGCCTGCCACTGTATGTGGGCCCCCAGGTGCTGATTCCCCGGGACGATACCTGCGCCCTGGCAGAGCTTGCCATTCACAGGGCCCTGTTTTTAGACCAGGACCCCCGGATCCTGGATCTGTGCTGCGGCTCCGGCTGCATTGGTCTGGCCATTGCCAGCCGGTTAAAGGATGCCCGGGTGACTCTGGGAGACCTTTCTCAGGATGCCCTTTCCGTTGCCCGGAAAAACATCCAGCGCAACCACATGGGCGGCAGAGTCAGCTGTGTCCAGCTGGATGCCATGGAAGCGCCTCCGGCCTTTTTGGGAAAGTTTGACATGATCGTGTCCAATCCACCCTATGTTACCGCCGGGGAAATGGAGGAGCTTCCCAAAAGCGTGAAGGATTATGAGCCCCACATGGCGCTTTACGGCGGCCCCGACGGCCTGGATTTTTACCGCTCTATTACGGATAACTACCGCTCCGTTCTGAAACCCGGAGGCTTTTTGTGCTATGAATTCGGCATGGGCCAGGGGGATGCGGTATGCGCCATTTTAGAAGAGAAGGGCTTTACGGTCCTGGAACGAACCCGGGATTATAATGACAGAGAACGCGCCGTGCTGGCTCAGTACGGCAGGAAGGAACGATAAATATGGCAACAAAAAAGACTCCCTATGAGGCACCGGCTCCTGCATCCGATAAGAAAAAGGCATTGCAGACCGCCCTGTCCCAGCTGGACAAGACCTTCGGAAAGGGCACCGTCATGCGCCTGGGCGACCGCCCGGAAATGAACGTGGAGGCCATCCCCACCGGCTCTCTGGCGCTGGATGCCGCCCTGGGCATCGGCGGCGTGCCCAAGGGCAGAATCATTGAGATCTACGGCCCGGAATCCTCCGGTAAGACCACTCTGGCCCTGCACATTCTGGCGGAAGCCCAGAAGCGGGGCGGGGAAGTGGCCTTCGTGGACGCCGAGCACGCCCTGGACCCGGTTTACGCCGCTGCCCTGGGTGTGGATATTGACAATCTGCTGGTCTCCCAGCCGGATACCGGCGAGCAGGCCTTGGAAATCACCGATGCCCTGGTCCGTTCCGGCGCGGTGGACGCGGTGGTGGTGGACTCCGTGGCAGCTCTTGTTCCCAAGCAGGAGATCGAGGGCGAAATGGGCGATACCTTTGTGGGCCTCCAGGCCCGGCTCATGTCCCAGGCCCTGCGGAAACTGGCGGGCACCATCAACAAGACCAACTGTGTGGTCATCTTCATCAACCAGCTGCGTATGAAGATCGGTGTCATGTACGGAAACCCCGAAACCACCACCGGCGGCAATGCCCTCAAGTTCTACGCTTCCGTCCGTCTGGATGTGCGCCGCATTGAGGCCATTAAAGAGGGCGGCAACGTCATCGGCAACAAGACCCGGGTCAAGGTGGTCAAAAACAAGGTGGCACCTCCTTTCAAGGAAGCGGTCTTTGATATTATGTACGGTCAGGGCATTTCCAAGTGGAGCGAGCTCATTGACTTGGCGGTCCAGATGGAGATCATCCAGAAGAGCGGCAGCTGGTTCAGCATGGGCGACGAGCGCATCGGCCAGGGCAAGGACAGCGTGAAGGCCTTCCTGCAGGAGCGGCCGGAGCTTGCCGAGCAGGTGGAGGCAGAGGTTCGGGAGAATCTCTGGAAGCTTACCGGCGGCGCTCCCAAGGCTCCCGCCAAGGCGGCGGAGAAGCCCATTGCCGTAAGCGCCGATGATTTCAGCGATGAGGATTGAGTTTCTAAAAACGTCACCGGACCGTTCCGGCCGGTATACTCTGCGCTTTGACGACGGCTCTACCCTGCGGCTCTACCGGCAGACCATTGAGGACTTCTGTCTGTACACGGGGCTGGAGCTGTCCCAGGAGCGATATGACAGCCTTTTAAAGGCGGCATCGGAAATGTCCGCCAAAATGCGGGCGGTGCGGATCGTCTCTGCCACCAATGTTTCCAAACGGGACTTGGAAAGCAGACTGATCCAAAAAGGGGAGGACCCGGGCTGCGCCAAGCAGGCCGTGGGCTGGCTCTCCGAAATGCACCTGCTGGATGACCGCTCTACCGCTGAGACGGTGGTGCGCTCCTGTATTGCCAAGGGTTACGGCAGGAACAGGGCCAAACAGGTCCTTTATGAAAAACGGATCCCCCGGGAGCTTTGGGAAGAGGCCCTGGAGGATTATCCGGATCAGTCGGAGAAAATCCAGGATTTTCTCCGGGCGAGACTGGGGCAGAACCCGGATGCCAAGCAGCAAAAGCGGGCCATTGATGCCCTGCTGCGACGGGGCCACAGCTACGGTGCCATACGGCAGGCCCTGAACGAACTTTCCCTAGATACAGATGATTTCCCGGAGGATGGATAATGGCAAATATTGGTTTTATTTCCCTTGGCTGTGCCAAGAATCAGGTGGACTGTGAGCGAATGATGTTCCGTGTTCAGGAAGCCGGACATACGGTAAAAGCGGACATCGTCGGCAGCGACGTGGTGGTCATCAACACCTGCGGATTTATCGACTCCGCAAAAAGCGAGGCCATTGATTACATTTTGCAGACCGCTGCTCTGAAAGCAGAGGGCCAGGTGGGAAAGATTTTGGTCACCGGCTGCCTGTCCCAGCGTTATCAGGGGGATATTTTGCAGGAGATGCCGGAGGTAGACGGCATTCTGGGCACCGGCAGCTACACCAAGATCGTTCCTGCCATTGAGCAGCTGCTCTCCGGCCATACCGTGGTGGACTTTGGCTCCATCGATGCCCCGGAGGAGGAAGTGGGCCGAATCGTCACCACCCCGGAACACTATTCCTTTATTAAAATCGCCGAGGGCTGCAACAATCGCTGCGCTTTCTGCATCATTCCTTATCTGCGGGGCAAGTACCGCAGCCGCCAGCTGGACGATGTGCTCTACGAAGCCCGGGTCCTGGCCGCCAACGGCACCAAGGAGCTGATCGTGGTAGCCCAGGATACCAGCCGCTACGGCACGGACTTCCCGGAGCACAAGCGGCTGCTGCCGGAGCTGCTGCGGGAGCTGTGTAAAATCGACGGCCTGCACTGGATCCGCGTCCACTATGTTTACCCCGATGAAATTGACGATGAACTGATCGAGGTTCTGGCCTCGGAGCCTAAAATCGTCAAGTACCTGGATATTCCCATTCAGCACTGCAATGATAAGATTCTGGGAACCATGCATCGCCGGGGGGACAAAAAGCTGATTATTGACCTCTTTGCGGAGCTCCGCCGCCGGATCCCCGGCCTGGTGATCCGCACGAGCCTGATTGCCGGGCTCCCCGGGGAAGGGGAAGAGGAGTTCCAGGAGCTGTGCCAGTTCCTGCGGGAGCAGAAGCTGGAACGGGTGGGTGCCTTTGTGTTCTCTCCGGAGGAGGGGACCCCCGCCGCTAAAATGGGACACGTGGACGAGGATGTGGCCCGGGAGCGGGCGGAGACCCTGGAAATGATCCAGTCTCAAATCATGGATGAATACAACGCCTCCATGATCGGCAAGACCCTGGAGGTCTTGGTGGACGGCTACGATGAAGAGCAGGAGCAGTTCTACGGCCGGACCTATGCCGACTCCCCGGATATTGACGGGCGCGTCTGGATCGCCTCCGAAGAACCCCTGCGGGAGGGCATGTTCGTAAATGTGACCATTGACGGCTGCGTTGATGGGGATTTGGCAGGCTTTGTAGTGGAGGAATAAAAATGACAACTGCAAGTAAAATCACCCTGGTTCGGGTATTTCTCATTCCGGTGATGATGGTCACGCTGTACTTAAGCGGCGGGCAAAGCGGGACCTGGATGTGGGTCTCCCTGGGGATTTTTGTGGTAGGCAGTCTCAGCGACTATATAGACGGCCAGATCGCCCGCCGGTGCAATCAGGTCACGGACTTTGGCAAATTCTTAGACCCCTTGGCAGATAAGCTTCTGACCATTGCGGTCATGACCGTGTTCTGCCAGTGGGGCCGGTTCCCCGCCTGGGCGCTGATGATCGTTCTCACCCGGGAGTTTGCCGTTACGGGTCTGCGCCTGGTGGCAGCCCCCAAGGGCCGTGTCATTGCCGCCGCCTGGAGTGGAAAGGTGAAAACCGCCAGCACCATGGTGGGCCTGATCCTTTGGATGATGCTGCCCGAAAACACCGTCGTGGGCCTCATCGTCTCCGCCGTCATTGTGCTGACCACGGTTTACTCCGGCGTAGAGTATTTTATCAAGAATTGGAGCTGCCTCTGGGATTGATGCTTCCCAAGGCGCAACACCTATCAGAACCTGCCCCTTTCCGGTAAATCCAAAGGCGGCAGGTCCTTTTTTACTTTTGGTGAAACAAATCCCGTTGCACAGTCGTATCCATAGTGAAAGGAGGTGGGGACCATGACTTCTTTGTTGCGTACGGACAGAGAAATCACGGAAATCTACGGAAGAAATGTGGATACGGTCTACCGTGTCTGTTATTCCTTTATGAGGAACAAGCCCGAGGCGGAGGATATGACCCAGGAGACCTTCCTGCGGCTGATCGCCTCCGGGAAAGCCTTTGAAAACAAACGGCATGAAAAAGCCTGGCTCATCGTTACGGCTTCCAATCTCTGTAAAGACCAGCTCAAACGTTTTTACAGACATGAGGAGGACTTGGAGCAGCACACAGAGCTGGCGGCAGAAACGCCCCTGGGAGAAAATCCGGTGTTGGAGGCCATTCTCCGGCTGCCCATGGATTACAAAACGGTGGTATACCTCTATTACTACGAGGGCTATACCACCGGGGAAATCGCAAAAGCCCTTCATTGCCCCCAGCCCACGGTCCGAACCCGGCTTGCCCGTGCCAGAAAACAACTGAAACTCATGTTAGGCGGTGATTTGGAATGAAAAAACAGAGCATTCATCAGGCATACGATTCCATTACCCTGACCCAAGAGGAAAAGAATGCCATGCTTGAAAACATCCTGTCCGTATCCGGTCATCGGCCTGCGGAAAGGAAAAGGACCATGAAGTATAAAAAGACACTGCTGCTTGCGGCCATTGTTGCTGCTATGGCAATTTTTATGGGCTGCGCCGTTGTGGCTCTGACCACAAAGCAATTAAAGCTGGATGAATACGAAACCACAGACCCCGCCTGGATCGACGCTGACGGTCAGCGTCACGAGGCGGTGGAGGTGACAAAAACCGTTCTGTCTCTGCAGGGTATTCAGGGAACGCCGGAGCAGATGGCTGCCAAGGAATGGTACGATTTTTGCAAGAGCTATGACCCGGACCATTCTATTTATATTGCCTCTGGCGGTAAATTCCAGGCTCCGGAGGAATATGGGGCTTACAATGTCTATTCCCAGGAAATGGTGGAGAAGCTCCAAGAGATTTCCCGGAAGTACGGCTTAAAGCTCATGGGCAGAAAGGGCCAGGCTTACCACTACGATTGGAAGCTGGGCTGGGATGCCCTTGGCATTCAGGAGCCGGTGATCTCCGGTACGGATGATACCTTTGAGCTTCGGGGTTGTACCTTTTTTGAATCCGGCAGCTATTACATCTATACAGGCTTTCATGTAACAGACCCGGCTTTTTCCTGGCAGCACCCCACCAATTTGGTTTTAAATTGTAATAAAAAAGGCTTTATGGGGGACCAAATTGTCAGCCTGATCAACGGGGCCTCCACAAGGGAATGGACCTACAAAAGAAGCGACGGAAAAACGATCTTGATCGTGGTTTCCAATGACAAGCTCTATCTCATCTGTGACCGGGAGGATGCCTTTCTGTATGCGATCTTCCCCCCTGCCTACTATCTAAATAACGGAGACGGACCCAGGGAAGAAATGTCCGAAAAGGATATTGAATGGCTGGCAGAGCATATTGATTTTTCAATCAAGACCAAACAGCCGGATATGGATGCGGTGCTGCCTCTGCTTCAAAAGGAGGATGCCGCCTATGACGCCCTTTTGGAGGCGGACAATCCCTTTGCCCAGGACAGCTACTGGAAGCTGTGGAAGGTTCTGGGGGCGGTAAAGGAATACACACTTATGGATTTGGATGGAGATGGGGTAGAGGAGTGCATCTTCTGGGACCAGCATGACAATCCATCCCTTTACACCATGAAAGACGGAAAAACCGCCCCGGTGCATACCCAGGGAGAGAAACCCCTCGGCATCCAGGGGGCAGTTACCCTCTGCGAAAACAATGTTTTGAAAACCTACGAGGAAGTGGGACAGGCCTATAAGCTCTACTGCTTCTATACCGTGGAGCAGGGAACCCTTGTAGAGCAGAACCGGGTGGTCTATGACATTGCCAACGATGCCTGGGGCCTGAGCCTCAGCGGCATCCATATCGTCAAGACCCTCAGCCGGGAGGAAGCGGAGTCCATATTGAACGCCTACCGGGAGATTCCCCTGGAACGAAAGCCCATGGATGAGATGCCAGAGGACAACTGAACACACAACCGTTAGGAGGGGCTTGGCCCCTCCTAATTTTTGCTGGATTTTCTAGAACGGCTGTGCTATAATGTCCTGGCATTTCCAAGGAAAGCGAGGACTTTTACATGAACGATAAGGAAATCGGCGAGATCCGCCGGCATCTGCGGCGGGACCGCAGCAATATTACGAAGATTTACGGCTGTTTTGTCAATGACAACAAGGAAATTATTACAGAGTTCAGCCAGAGCACCGGCATCATGCCGGAAAACGAGGGGGACAAGTATTTTGCCCTGTTCAAGCGGGTACTCTCCGGTGCCATCGGCAAGAACCTCATTGACATCACCTTCAAAACCGCCCAGGTGGCGGGAAGTCCGGAGCATAAGCTATTGATGGACCTGCGGGAATCCAAACTCAAAGACGATGATTTGCTCCATTCCTTCTTCCAGAAAATCATTGACTCCGTGACCATGGAGGGAAATTACCTGATTTTGCTGGGCTGTGACAGCTATGATGTGCCCTTTAAGGGAAAGGATGATTTGTCCGATTCCGATAAATCCGAGGAGGTGTATACCTACCTCATTTGCGCCATTTGCCCGGTAAAGCAGACCAAGGCCAATTTGCACTATGTTCCCGAGGAAAAGCTCTTCCACGACGGCGCCATGAATCAGCCGGTGTCCGCCCCCGTTCTGGGCTTCCTGTTCCCGGCCTTTGACAACCGCTCCACCAATATTTATAACGCTTTGTACTACACCCACGACGTCAAAACCAGCCAGGATGCCCTGATCGAGGCCCTGTTCAATACCCCGGTGCCCATGCCGGCCTACGAGCAGAAAAAGTGCTTTGAGGCCCTGCTCACCACGGCCCTGGGGGAGGAGTGCAGCCTGGATGTGGTGCAGACGGTCCACGACCAGCTGTGCCAGCGCATTGAGCTGCACAAAGAGGCCAAGGTGCCGGAACCTCTGATGATCGCCAAGGCCGATGTAAAGGAAGCCCTGGCCTCCTGCGGGGTCTCGGAGGAGCATCTGGCCAAGTTCAGCGTGGATTACGATGAAACCTTCGGCTTTGAAGCGGACCTGCACCCCAAGAACATTATTGACAACAAGCGTTTTGAAATCAAAACCCCGGATGTCTCCATCAAGGTGGACCCCACCAGAAGCGACCTGATCGAGACCCGGATCATCGGCGGTGTCAAATACATTATGATCTGCGCCGATGAAAACGTAGAGGTCAACGGCGTCAGCATCCACATCGACCAACCGGAAAAGGAAACCGCCACACTCTGAGCGCACCTCGGGGTAGCTGGCCCATATCGCCCATTTGTAACGAACAGGCAGACCACCAAGTAGCGGTCTGCCTGTTCGTTACAAATCATCCGGTGTAAAGGTATCTTTCTCACAAACAAGATAAAGATCTTGCTGCATTTTTTCCTCAAAATAACGCTTTAGCTTTATATTGGCATCCCATTTTTCCTGGGGATAGGAGCCATACCGCTGCTTTACATCGTTCATTCTGGCCTCAATGTCAAGAACACCGTCCGCGCCCGCCAAAGCATCGCACAATTGAATCAGACGGTCATAGTCATCGTATACGGTTTTGGCCAATTCCTCGGTGATCATTGCCAATTCTTCGCTTGATACATCAATTTTTCCGATATATTCCTTTAGTGTGCGACTATTAAAAGAATGCGTCAAGCAGATTTTTGCGGCCTCGTCATATCCCAAGGATTTCATATAGGTATAGCCATCGGCAACATGCCCAAGATGCCTTACACCGAATTTTCTCCCGATGTCGTGCAGCAGCCCCAATACATAGGCACGCTCCCCGTCCATCCCCTGGCAGGCATTTGCAATTTTTTCCGCACAGTGGGCCGCAGTCAAACAATGCTTTCCCCAAGGCCCCGGATTGCAGGATAACCCGTCACGAACCAAGTCCAAGGCTTCTTCTCTCGTTGGCAGCATGGGCGATACCTTCTTTCTGACTTTTGATTGCATGGATCAATAGTTAAAAAAACATCCGGGATGCTGTTCACACTTTCCATCCCGGATGTTTTTTGTAAAATCACTTTTCTCTGGAATTGAGGACCGCGTTGACGATGATCTCTGCGCACTGATCCAGACCCAGGGTGCTGGAGCGCAGGCACAGGTCATAGTTCTGGGACATGCCCCAGGTTCTGCCGGTGTAGTGCTGGTAGTTGACCCGGCGGCGCTTGTCCTTTTCGGCCAGACGGACCTCCGGGGACTTGTCGGTCTCACCGTAGAAATCCACAATGTGCTTGGCCCGGAAGGCCTTGTCGGCGCTTACATAGATGTGGATGGCGTCAGGACGATCCTTCAGGATGTAGTCGGCGTTGCGGCCTACGATGACGCAGGGGCCCTTTTCCGCCAGATCCAGAATCACGTTGCACTGGGCATTCCACAGGTAATCCGCCGTGGAAAGACCGTTCATAATGCCCGGCACGCCCTGGGGGGCAAAGGCATAGGAGAACACGCTGCCGCTGGGAGAATGCTCGGAATGCTCCGCAACAAACTTGGGCGCAAAACCGGACTCTTTAGCAATATCTTCAACGAGTTTACCGTCATAGAAAGGAATCCCCAGTTTATCCGCCACCATATGTCCGATGGTCCGTCCGCCGGAACCGAACTCACGGCTGATCGTAATGATTTTCTTTTCCATAACATCGCCTCCAAAAAGTGTTTCTTGATGGTCCCATTATAGTCAAATTGACGGGAAATGTCAATCCGTTGAAAGGGCCCCTTGGAAAAATTTATGAAATCAGCCCAAAGTGGCCAGGGCCTTCCGGATTCGCTCCACGGTGCGTTCATAGCCCAGCAGCTGCATCACGGTGTACAGGTCCGGAGAATTGGTCTTGCCGGTGACCGCCAGACGCAGGAAGGTGGATACGTCGGCAACGGTGCCGGGGAAGGCCTGGGGGTCCTGCTTATAGGCCTTCATATCGGTGGTAAAGCCAATGGCCTCGGTAATGGCCTTCACCTTGTCAAACCAGACGGTGGCATCGTCCGCCATGTCAAATTCCTTCAGGAACCGGTTCAGCACGTCTGCAACGGTGGCCTTGGGGAAGGCATCTCCAAAGTCCGGGGCCTGGAGGTATTCGTCATAGAAGAAGCCCATGTATTCCTTGGCATCCTTCCAGGTGGCCAGATCCTTTCTGGGCTTTTTCCCGCCCCGGCCAATGGCCAGAATGGCCTTTGCGTAGTCGGGGTTCTCGGTAAGCTTTTGGCCAAAGTCCGGCTGGAACTCCTGGGCCCATTCTGCCAATTGGGTGTAGACCGTGTCCGCATCCATCCGGGAGATGACGTTCTTGGAAACGTCAATGAGCTTGGCATAGTCAAAGAGGGAGCCTGCGGGGTTCAGCTTCTTGGGGCTAAAGGGGAAGGTGTCAATGTCCGCCTGGGGGTTGGCCCGCCGCCAGTCCTCAAAATTGGAGTTCAGCACGGTCATCAGGTACTCCCGCATGGCCTGGGTGGAGAAGCCCTCTGCTTTGTAGTAGGTCAGGGCCAGCTCCGGGTCCTTCCGCTTGGAGAGCTTCCGCTTGGAGTTGCCGTCCATCTTCATCAGCGGTCCAATGTGGACGTACTTGGGCAGCTTGAAGCCCAGGGCCTGGAACAGCTGGATGTGGAAGGGCAGGGTGGACAGCCACTCGTCGCCCCGGACCACATGGGTGGTGCGCATCAGGTGGTCATCCACGGCGTGGGCAAAGTGGTAGGTGGGAATGCCGTCGGATTTGAGCAGCACATGGTCTACGTTGTTTTCCGTAATGGTCAGCTTGCCCTTTACCAGGTCGTCAAACTTGAACTGATTTTCAATGGAGCCGGTGGAGCGGAACCGCAGCACCCAGGGGTGCCCGGCGGCAAGCTCTGCATGAATGTCCTCCATGGGCCGGTCACGCCACAGAGCATAGGGTCCATAGTAGCCGGTGGTCTCCTTGTTGGCCTCCTGCTTTTCCCGCATGGCGGTGAGCTCCTCCTCGGTGCAGAAGCAGGGGTAGGCTTTGCCTTCGCTTACCAGCTTCTTGGCGTAAACATGGTAAATGTCTGCCCGCTGGCGCTGCCGGTAGGGGCCGTAATTGCCGTTGTCCCCGTCAATGGTAGCACCCTCGTCAAAGTGGATGTTGTAATGCTTCAAAGAACTGATCAGCACTTCCACAGCTCCCGGGACCTCCCGCTTGGCATCGGTATCCTCTACCCGCAGGAAAAGCACGCCGCCGGAGCGATGGGCCATCCGCTCCGAGATCATGCCCTGCACCAGATTGCCCAGGTGCACAAAGCCTGTGGGGGAGGGGGCCATGCGGGTCACGACGGCCCCTTCCGGCAGGTTCCGCTGGGGGAATCGCGCCTCCAGCTCCTCGGGGGTGGCGGTTACATCGGGAAACAGAAGATCAGCCAGTGCTTGATAATCCATAAAATCTACCTCTTTGTCATAAAAATCTAGCATAGAGTATACCATACCGGAGAGCAGAAATCAATTCAAAAGCGCTTGACTTTTCAAAAAGATGGTGCTACTATGTATAAAAATCCATGGAGGTTTGGCAATGTTGCATGTGTCTGTTTCTTTTGCGGCATGGCGCGTCTGGGCTTGGCGGTCTTGGGACGAGCTTACATTGTCATGCCCGGATTTTTGAGGAGAATTCTCAAAAGAGGAAAAGGAATGATCGGTGTAGGCCATGAATGGGTCTGCACCGTTTTTTATTCTGAGAATCTCCTTGCACAACAACCGTTCATGTGATAAAATGAAAAAAATTGAAAAAGGAAGCGTTTGTTATGAGTGAAATAATACAGGAGAAGAAAAGAATGCTCTCCGGCATCAAGCCCTCCGGAGACCTGACCCTAGGCAGCTACCTGGGTGCCGTTAAAAACTGGGCGGAGCGGGCTGACGACTACGACTGCTTTTACTTCATGGCGGACCTCCATGCCATTACCGTCCGGCAGAACCCGGCGGACCTGCGGCGGCGGACCTTGGAGCAGCTGGCCCAGTACATTGCCTGCGGCCTGGACCCGGAGAAAAACACCCTGTTCATCCAGAGCCACGTCCACCAGCATGCGGAGCTGGGTTGGGTGCTCCAGTGCTACTCTATGTTCGGTGAGCTCAGCCGTATGACCCAGTTCAAAGACAAGTCCGCTAAAAATGCCGACAACATCAACGGCGGCCTGTTTTCCTATCCCAGCCTGATGGCGGCGGACATTCTGCTGTACCAGCCGGACCTGGTGCCCGTAGGGGAAGATCAGAAGCAGCATGTGGAGCTGTGCCACACCATTGCCCGGCGCTTTAACGGCGTTTATGGGGATGTCTTCAAGATGCCGGAGCCCTTTGTTCCCAAGGTCGGCGCCCGGATCATGAGCCTGACCAATCCCGCCGCCAAGATGAGCAAGTCCGAAAACGACGATACGGGCCGTGTCATCATCATGGACACCCCCGAGACCATCATGCGCCAGTTCAAGCGGGCCATTACCGACTCCGATACGGAAAACTGCGTCCGCTACGACAAGGAGAACAAGCCCGGTGTCAGCAACCTCATGACCATTTACTCCGCCTGCACCGGCAAGAGTTTTGAGGAGATCGAGCGGGAGTTTGCGGGGCAGGGCTACGGTGCCTTCAAGCCCGCGGTAGGCGAAGCCGTGGTAGAGACCCTGCGGCCCATCCGGGAGGAGTCCACCCGCATCATGAAGGATAAGGCCTACCTGGAGCAGGTCTACAAGGCCGGTGCCGAAAAGGCCAGCTATGTGGCGGAAAAGACCCTGCGGAAAGTCTACAAAAAAGTTGGCTTTGTGGCCAAATAAACAACAAATGCCCGGCTCAGCCGGGCATTTAAGTGTTTATAGGGGTTTACAGTGTGACCAGACCCGCGTTTACCATTTCCTGCAGGCTCATGAGGATACCCAGCTTTGCGTGATACCAGGTCAGACCGCCCTGGAAATACACGGCGTAGGGCTCCCGGATGGGGCCGTCGGCGGAGAGCTCAATGGAGGAGCCCTGGACGAAGGCACCGGCCGCCATGATCACCTGGCTGTCATACCCGGGCATATCCCAGGGCAGGGGGGTGGCGAAGGAATCCACGGGAGCCGCTTCCTGAATGCCCTTGCAGAAGGCCACCATGGCCTGTTCGCTGCCCAGCTCCACGGCCTGGATAATATCATGCCGGGATTCCGTGGCGTTGGGAACACAGTGGTAGCCCAGGGGCTCGTAGAGGTTGGCGGCAAAGACCGCACCCTTTTCCGCACCGGCCACCACCGTGGGGGCCAGGAAGAAGCCCTGGAACAGGTCCTTCATAAGGCCTAAGTTGGCACCGACCTCCTGTCCCAATCCGGGGGCAGAGAGCCGGTAAGCGCAGCGGGAGACGCATTTTTCCGTACCGCAGATGTAGCCGCCGATGGGAGCCAGACCGCCGCCGGGGTTCTTGATGAGGGAGCCTACCACCATGTCCGCCCCCACGTCCGAGGGCTCCATGATCTCCACAAACTCGCCGTAGCAGTTGTCCACCATCACGGTCACATCGCTCTTGCACTCTTTGCAGAAGGCGATGAGCTTGCCGATTTGGGCTACAGAGAAGCTGGGCCGGGTGGCGTAGCCCTTGGAGCGCTGAATGGTGATCAGCTTGGTTTTTTCGTTGATGACCTTTTTGATGCCGTCGTAATCAAAGTCCCCGTCGGGAAGCAGGTCTACCTGCCGGTAGTGAACACCGTACTCCGCCAGAGAGCAGGGGCTTTCCCGGATGCCGATGACCTCCTGCAAGGTGTCATAGGGCATGCCCACGGGAGAGAGCAACTCGTCACCGGGCAGCAGATTGGCGCTGAGGGCGACGGTCAGGGCATGGGTGCCGCAGGTGATCTGGGGCCGCACCAGGGCGGCCTCCGTGTGGAACACATCGGCGTAGACCTTTTCCAGAGTATCCCGGCCCAGGTCATCGTAGCCGTAGCCGGTGGTGGTGGTAAAGCAGGCGGCGGATACCCGGTTTTTCTGCATGGCGGACAAAACCTTGGCCTGATTGTACTCCGCCACCGCGTCAATGGCGGCAAAGCGCTCACGCAGCCGCTCCAGAGCCTTTTCGCCGTAGGCGTAGACCCCGGGAGAAACGCCCATTTCCATATACATATTTATAAGTTCTTCCAAAAAATTCACGCTTTCTTTCATTTTTTACACTTTGAGCATTATATGAAAAATACCCGCAAAAGTCAAGGGATTTCCCATAAAAAGACCCCGCAGAAGGTTTTCTGCGGGGAAAAAGCTTAATCGTTTCTACGGTTTCCACGGTTGCCGAAAAGGATGATGAGCCGCAGCAGCTGGGCAAGGGCCGTGGCTGTGGCGGCCACATAGGTCAGCGCCGCTGCCCGCAGGGTCTTCCTGGCCCCCTGCTGCTCGTCCTCGGTCAGAAGCCCTGTTTGAGAAATGGCCACCATGGCCCGGTGGCTGGCGTCAAATTCCACGGGAAGGGTCACCAGCTGGAATACCAAAGACAGGCCAAAACAGGCAATGCCCAGATACACCAGGGCGTAGGAAAGTTCTCCCAGAGAGGAGAACAGCAGACCCGCCAGAATCAGAGGCATGGCCAGCTTGGAGCCCAAGTTGGTGGCGGGGATCACCGCCGCCCGCACCCGCATGGGGGCGTAGTCCTGGGCATACTGCACAGCGTGTCCCGCCTCGTGACAGGCAACGCCGATGGCCGCGGTGGAGGTGCTGCCGTAAACGTCATCGGACAGCCGGATCACATTGGTCCGGGGGTCAAAGTGGTCCGTCAGGCTCCCGCTGATGCGCTCCACCCGAACGCCGGTAACGCCGTTGGCGGAGAGCACCTGGGCGGCGGCCTGGGCACCGGTCAGCCCTCTGCGGGAGAACTGCTTGGAATACCGCTTAAAAGTGCTGTTTACATTGGCACTGGCCCAGAGGGACAGGATCACGCAGGGCAGTACCAGAACCACATAGGTCCAGTCAAAACCGTAATAGTAGGGCATAAAACCACTCCTTGCATTCATTGTGGCATCATTTTACCCTAAAACACAGGAAAAGGCAAGGCTTCCCGGGGTGGAAGAAAAGAAGAAATTGTAAACATTCTGCGTTAGAGCTTTCACAATAATTCATACTTTGTTCATTTATTGAGAGGGCGGTACTGGTATACTGAATAAGATGATTCGTGTGGACCTCCATAGCTTTTTGCTGCCGGACAGCGGCTCCTGATTTGGAAGCTGTCCGCCCTGCCAATTTGATGAAGCGTCCCAAACAGAAATGAGTTGATGTATCGTTGAGAGACCCCAGTAAGGAAAAATATTTTTACTCCATGATTGCAGGATTTGGCGCCATCAGCCTCAGTGTGCTGCTGTTCTTCTTCCTGTACCGGCTGCAAGGCATCGGCGCGGTGCTGTCGAACCTCAGCACCATTCTGGCCCCCTTTATTTACGGCGGTGTCATTGCCTATCTGCTCCGGCCCATGTGCAATGCCCTGGAGGCCTTTTTCCAGCTCCGGCTGCCGAAAAAGATCCGCCGGTTCTCCAATGCCTTTGCGGTGGCCTTTTCCCTGCTGGTGGGCATTTTGGTGGTCTACGCCCTGATCACCATGGTGGTCCCTCAGCTGCTGCAGAGCATCGAGATGCTGTGGAATGCCCTGCCCGGCAAGGCAGACCAGCTGCTCAGTTGGGCCACGGCCACCTTTGGCGAGGACGAACGGCTGGTGCAGTTCTATCGGAACAATTACGAGAATTACTTTGCGGATATTGAAAAATGGGTCCAGTCCAAAGTAATGCCCCAGGTCACCAGCCTGGTCACCAACCTGGGCACCAGCGTGTGGCGGGTCATGACATTCCTCTATAACATTCTGATCGGTCTCATTGTGGCCATCTATGTCCTCCATGGTCGGAAGCGCTTCGGCAAGCAAGCCAGGCTCTTGGTTCGCAGTATGTTTCCGGACCGCTGGTCGGACCTCATCTTGCAGGAGGTGGCCTTTATTGACCGGATGTTTGCGGGCTTTATTGACGGCAAGATCATGGACTCGGCCATTATCGGCGTTCTGTGCTATATCGGCTGTACCATTTTGCGGATCCCCAACACGTTGCTTGTTTCGGTCCTGGTGGGCGTTACCAATATCATCCCCTTCTTCGGCCCGGTGATCGGCGCGGTGCCCGCAACGCTGCTGATTCTGATCGAAAGCCCTATCAAGGCGCTGTGGTTCGTGGTTTGGATTCTGGTGCTGCAGCAGCTGGACGGCAACGTCATCGGCCCCAAGATCCTGGGCAACCGCACCGGCCTTTCCGGCTTCTGGGTCATGTTTGCCATTATCCTCTTCGGCGGCCTCTGGGGCGTTGTGGGCATGGTCATCTGCGTGCCCCTCTTTGCGGTGATCTATGATCTGATCCGCCGCCTGGTTCGCCGTGGACTGCGCAAAAGAGACCACATGGAGCTGTGGGACGATTATCGCGCCCAGTTCCCCGATTCCGGAGCAGACAGCTCCAAATCCTCCTGAAAAGAAGGTTTTGATTTATGAATTATGCGGTTATTAAGAACTGTGACATTGCCAATGGGCCCGGTGTACGGGTGAGCCTGTTTGTCTCCGGCTGCACTCACCACTGTAAGGGCTGCTTTAATGAGGTGGCCTGGGACTTTCGGTATGGCGAGCCCTTTACAGCCGAAACCGCCCAAAAGATTTTGGAGCTGATGAAGCCTGACTTCATCCAGGGCCTGACCCTTCTGGGGGGGGAGCCCTTTGAGCCCCAAAACCAGGGGCCTTTGGCAGAGCTCGTGGCGGCGGTCCGGGAGGCCTATCCCCAAAAGAGCATCTGGGCCTTCTCCGGCTACACCTATGAAAAAATCACCTCCCACACCTTGGGAGACTGGAGCACCACCGAGCGCTTTTTGAAAAACATCGATGTGCTGGTGGACGGGCCCTTTGTAGAGGCGCAGAAAAATCTCTCCCTGCGTTTCCGGGGCTCCGAGAACCAAAGACTCATTGACGTTCCTGCCAGCCGTCAGGCGGGGCAGGTCGTGCTGTGGCAGGACTGGCAGGCCCAGGGAAGGGGAATGAAAGAATGGAAAAAGTAGCGGTAAAGAAATTGCGGCCCGGAGCAAAAATGCCCACCTTCGGCTCCCGGGAAGCGGCAGGCGCGGACCTGTACGCCTGCCTGGAGGAGCCAGTGACCATCGAGCCGGGGAAGACGGTGTTTCTCCCCACGGGCCTTTCCATGGCCCTGCCCAAGGGCTATGTGGGCCTGGTGTATGCCCGCAGCGGTCTGGCCTGCAAGCAGGACCTGGCCCCTGCCAACAAGGTGGGAGTCATCGACAGCGACTACCGGGGGGAGTTTATGATCGCCCTCCACAACCACGGCACCGAACCCAGAGTGGTTGAACACGGTGACCGGATCGCCCAGCTGGTGGTGACCCCGGTGATCCAGCCGGATTATTATGAAGCCGACACCCTGGACGACACCGCCCGAGGAACCGGCGGCTTTGGCTCCACCGGGAAATAAATACCATAAAAAGGCTGCCTCCGATGATTTTTCAATCATAAGAGGCAGCTTTTCTATTTTTTGAATAACTCTGAGTGGGAACCAAGCCGATAAAGCATCAGCACTAAAATGTTGTTCTGGATTTCATAAATCAGAAGCCAGTCCGGTTCAATGTGGCATTCACGAGTTCCTTTATAATTGCCGGTCAATTCGTGGTCTCTATATTTTGCATCCAATCTGCCGCCGTTTGCAAGAATGTCGATCACTTCAAATAGCTGCTCTAAATTCTTTTTCTGCTTTTTGGCAAGCTTTAAATCCTTTTTGAACTGGCTGGTAAACTGTATATCATATTTCATACGTCCAGTGCTGCTTTCAGTGCATCCATGCTGGAATATCTTGGTGCGGAGGGGTCAGCCAGAAGCCTTTTTCCTTCTGCAATGGCAGCTGCTGTTTTTTCGTTGGGTACATCCAGCTTTAACTCAAAGGGAATCCCATGCTCTCGAATCGCGGTTCTCAGAAACATATTTATTGCAGTGGTCATATTGAGCCCCAGCTCGTTAAAAATCTCTTCCGCCTGGTCTTTGATGGCCTTGTCCGTTCTGATATTCAGGTTTGTTGTTGCCATATAAAAGCACCTCCATTCAAGAATAGTATATGTAAAAGTTCGGCACTTGTCAATATATTGTCAATATATTAGCTGTAAAGATTCTGTGACGGCCGGTTGTTCTGCGTGCCATCGAATAAATGTATCCCCTTCCGAAAAAACGGAAGGGGATCTTTTTTACAGTTCGCAGTTGCCAACGGTCCGGGGGAAGGGAATGGCGTCGCGGATGTTGCTGACGCCGGTCAGGTACATGACGCAGCGCTCAAAGCCCAGGCCGAAGCCGGCGTGACGGGCGGAGCCGTACTTGCGCAGGTCCAGGTAGAAGTCATAGTCTTCTGCCCGCATACCCAGCTCTTCAATACGGGCCTTGAGGATGTCAAAATTGTCCTCACGCTGGCTGCCGCCGATGATCTCGCCGATGCCGGGAACCAGGCAGTCCATGGCCGCAACGGTCTTTCCGTCGGGGTTCAGCTTCATGTAGAAGGCCTTGATCTCCTTGGGGTAGTCGGTGACAAAGACGGGGCGCTTGAAAATCTGCTCGGTCAGGTAGCGCTCGTGCTCGGTCTGCAGGTCGCTGCCCCAGTGAACGGGATACTCAAACTGGTCGTTGTGCTCCTCCAGAATCTTCACGGCCTCGGTATAGGTGATGCGGCCAAACTCGGAGTTTACAACATGGTTCAGCCGGTCCAGCAGGCCCTTGTCTACGAAGGAATTGAAGAAGTTCATTTCCTCAGGGGCATGTTCCAGCACATAGGTAATGATATACTTGATCATGGCCTCGGCCAGTTCCATATTGTCTTCCAGGTCCGCAAAAACGATTTCCGGCTCGATCATCCAGAACTCGGCGGCGTGGCGGCTGGTGTTGGAGTTCTCCGCCCGGAAGGTGGGGCCGAAGGTATAGATGTTCTTAAAGGCCATGGCGAAGGTCTCGCCGTTGAGCTGACCGGAAACCGTCAGGTTGGTGGGCTTGCCAAAGAAGTCCTGGCTATAATCCACCTTGCCGTCCTCGGTCTTGGGCACGTTGTTCAGGTCCAGGGTGGTGACCTGGAACATTTCACCGGCACCTTCACAGTCAGACCCGGTGATCAGGGGCGTATGGACATATACAAAGTCCTGCTCCTGGAAGAACTGGTGGATGGCGTAGGCCGCCAGGCTGCGCACACGGAAAATGGCCTGGAACATATTGGTCCGGGGCCGCAGATGGGGCATGGTCCGCAGAAACTCCACGGTGTGGCGCTTCTTCTGCATGGGGTAGTCACTGGCGGAGGGACCCTCTACAGTGACCTGGGTGGCCTGGATTTCAAAAGGCTGCTTGGCATCGGGGGTCAGCAGCACCTCACCCTTGACGATCAGGGCGGCACCCACATTTACCTTGGAGATCTCATTAAAATTATCCATGGTGTCGTGGTAGACCACCTGGACAGGGGTAAAGAAAGTGCCGTCATTCAGCACGATAAAGCCAAACTGCTTGCTGGCCCGAACAGAGCGGACCCAGCCGCCTACAGTCACTTCTTTACCGGCATAGGCATCTGTGTTTTTGAACAGCTCTCTGACAGAAATCAGATCCATAGGAATAAAACCCTCTCTCTCGCTGAAAATATAGGCTAAGTATACGCTAAATCGGCGGAATTTACAAGAGCAAAAGGAAAAATTTATTGAAATTTCCAAAAAAATATGGGATGATGGTGTAACCAACGGGTTTAAAAAACGTCTTGATAGGTGTAAGGCCCTTACAGCAATAGAAAATCAATCAGGAGGTGCGGGAATGGAAGACAGCGGCATTATTAATCTTTTCTTCTCCCGGTCAGAAAGCGCAATTCAGGAAGTCCATGAAAAATACGGACATTTCTGCTATAAAATCGCCTGGAACATTCTGGAAAACCGGGAGGATTCCGAAGAAAGCGTCAACGATACATATCTAAGTGCCTGGCGAAGCATCCCTCCCACAAGGCCCAAAAAACTTGCCGCCTACTTGGCAAAGCTCACTCGGCACCATGCCCTGGACTGCTGGCGCAAAAGAAACACCGAAAAACGGGGTAGCGGGGAAACGGCCCTGGCCTTGGAGGAGCTGGAAGACTGCCTGTCCGGCGGTGATACCACCCAGGCAGCGCTCATGGGCAAGCAGCTGCAAGAGGCCCTGGACCGGTTCCTGGAAGAGCTGCCCAAGAACGAGCGGATGATTTTTGTAGCCCGGTATTGGTATCTCTATTCCGTAAAGGAAATTGCCCGGCGTACCGGGGCTTCCGAGAGCAGGATCAAGACCCAGCTGTTTCGCACCCGCAACCGATTGAGATTCTTTCTGCAAAAGGAGGAGCTATTGTGAGATCCTTTGATTTTTTAAGCCAATTTGGCAATATTTCGGATGAGTACATTTTGGAGGTACAAAATATGGGAAAGTTTGAAACGGCAAAGCCCAAAGGAAGACACTTGGGAAAATTGCTGCTGGTAGCCGCCCTGGTCATTTCTATTCTGGGTGTGACGGCCTATGCGGCGGGATGCTACCTGGGCATTTGGGACATGACCAAGGGACACTATAATGAACTGCCCCAGACGGCAACGGAATATATCGAGACCCAAACCGTTCAGGAAACAAGACAGGATTGGAGCTGTTCTGTGGTGGAGACCCTGTTTGACAAGGGCTACTTTATGGTCACGGTGGGGGTTTCCGGAGGCGACAAATACATCCTTATGCCGGACTATGTAGAGCCGGACTGGTCCGTCAGCGAAATCGGCCTGTCAGGCTCCCAGACCATTCAGGAGTATGCCGACAGCCAGGGGAAAAAGATTCTTAGGATCATGGCAACTATTGCCAACCGGGAGGAACTGGGTGTGGCGGTTGCCGATGTGCTGATTAAGAACCAGTCTGACAGCGAGGCCACCATTCTGGTTTCCGGACAGCGGGATCCCAACGTGACCGTGACGGAAGCTGCCTGCCGTGTGATCGCCTGGGAGCATGGCACCGGTGAAGAAAACATTCAGCGGGTAGAGCTTCAATTCCCGGTGAATGAGGCTCCGGAAGGGGAGAGCAAGGTCCTCTATGCCCAGGACCCCAACGCGGTAGCCGGAATGATCGTCCGCAGCGTTACGGTGAATGAAACCGCCACCGGCACTATGCTGGAATTTGATGATGAAGTCACGGATGAGACCATCTTCTCCTCCTTAAAAAAGGCAGAAGCCCGGGAAGTGACCTGGAAAGAAGGCGGCGGCTGGGTCGATAACGGGCAGGGCAAACTCCACAGCATGCCCTGGCGTGTAGAGGGCACCGTAGGCGACACCCTGACTGTGGATTACTACAACTGGGACGATGAAATCATCGGAACGCTGGTATTTAAATTGCCGTAATAGAGACCCAAGGGGCCAGCTTCGCAAAAGGAGCCGGCCCCATAAAACATATCAGAATGTGGCGCTGCACCACACGGTCAAAGGCCGGCTGAAAGATCGATCCAGTAGCGCTCTAAATAAACCTGGCGCTCCGGTTCAAAAACCACCGATTCATATACGCCGCCGTTATTGAGGATCACACCCCGGCTTCCGGCATTTCCCTGGACACAGACGATGAGAACCCGTTCAATGCCCAGCTCCCTGCATTTTGGCAGGACAGACCGCAGCATTTGTGTGGCGTACCCCTTCCGGCGTTCACTGGGGCATACGCTGTAGCCAATATGACCGCCGTATTTTTCCAAAAAAGTATTCAAATAATGCCGTATCTGGATGACACCGATGATTCTTTGGTCAGTTTCTCGGACATAGATGTACTGTGTCATAGGGACAAGTCCGGCGGGTACCGTTTTGGGATTTTGAAGCAGCTGTACCTGATTCATCCAATCCTGGGTTCGGTCAAATTTCCGCAGCGAACCGCAGCCGTCCATGGAGCCTTCGTACTCCAAAAACTCCTGCCGGAACTGTTGGATCGCTGAATCATATTCCATAGTAGGTTCTATCAGTTTCATTTTGGATGCACCGCTTTTACAAATCAGGGTTTTCGTAAAGCATAGGATCGTAGTAGTGTCCTGCATTGCTTATTGGCCAATATTCCTAAAAAACTTCGGCTTCTCATCACCAATAATATAGCACACAAGAACTACCAATGCAATAGAGCGGCAAAATGCTTTTTGAAAAGCAAAAACCGGGGCCTGAATGGATCAGGTCCCGGTGCAGTTTATTTACGGCTGGCCACGCTTTTGCGGACCAGGGCGCGGTGGAGTCTGGCTTCTGCCAGACGAAGATCGGTATCCGTGGCGTTCTTGTTGTGCAGAACATCCTCTGCCCGGTGCAGAGATGCCTCCGCACGGTCCACATCAATCTTATCCGCCCACTCAAAGGTGGTGGGAACCAGAGTCACCGCTCCGTCTACAACGCTGAGCATTCCGCCGATGCAGGCGGCCTCCCGGCGTTTGCCGTCGGCGATGACTGCGGCCTTGCCCATGCCCAGAGGGGTCACATAGTTGATGTGGCGGGCCATGATGGCCAAATCCCCGGTGGTGGAGCGGACAATGAGCCGTTCCGCGTTTCCGTCATAGATCAGGCCGTCGGGGGTAACGATTTTCAGGGGGAAGGTACTCATGCCTTCTCACCGCCCCTGTACTTTTCGACAACCTCGTCAATGGAGCCGGCGAACAGGAAGTAGGACTCGGGAATATCGTCGTGCTTGCCCTCGATGATCTCCTTGAAGGACCGGATGGTCTCCTTCAGAGGCACATACTTGCCCTGATAGCCGGTGAACTGCTCGGCAACATGGAAGGGCTGGCTCAGGAACCGCTGGACCTTTCTGGCCCGGTTGACGGTGAGCTTGTCCTCGTCGCTGAGTTCGTCCATACCCATAATGGCAATGATGTCCTGCAGCTCCTTATACCGCTGCAAAATGCTCTGCACGGCACGGGCGGTCTCGTAATGCTCCTTACCCACGACCTCCGGAGACAGAATCCGGGAGGTGGAGTCCAGGGGGTCAACGGCCGGGTAGATGCCAAGGCTGGCAATGCTCCGGTCCAGAACCGTGGTGGCGTCCAGGTGGGCAAAGGTGGTGGCAGGGGCAGGGTCCGTCAGGTCGTCAGCAGGCACATAAACGGCCTGGACGGAGGTGATGGAGCCGTCCTTGGTGGAGGTGATACGCTCCTGCAGAGCACCCATTTCCGTTGCCAGGGTGGGCTGGTAACCAACGGCGGAGGGCATACGGCCCAGCAGAGCGGAAACCTCGGAACCGGCCTGGGTGAAACGGAAGATGTTGTCAATGAACAGCAGCACGTCCTGGTGCTTTACATCCCGGAAGTACTCTGCCATGGTCAGGCCGGAAAGGCCCACACGCATACGGGCTCCGGGGGGCTCGTTCATCTGACCGAAGACCATGGCGGTCTTGGAAATAACGCCGCTTTCGGTCATTTCGTTGTAAAGGTCATTGCCTTCACGGGTACGCTCGCCGACGCCGGTAAATACGGAGTAGCCGTTGTGGGCCGTGGCGATGTTGTAAATCAGCTCCTGAATCAGAACGGTTTTGCCAACACCGGCGCCGCCGAACAGGCCGATCTTACCGCCCTTGGCATAGGGACAGATCAGGTCAATGACCTTGATGCCGGTTTCCAGGATCTCGGTGGCGGGCTGCTGCTCCTCATAGGAGGGGGCGGGACGGTGGATGGGCCAACGCTCCTGGGTTTCAACGTCGGGCTTGTTATCAATGGGCTGACCCAGCAGATTAAAGACCCGGCCCAGGCAGGCTTCACCTACAGGCACAGAAATGGGGGCGCCGGTATCGGTGACCTCCGTGCCCCGCTGCAGGCCGTCGGTGGAGGACATGGCAATGCAGCGGACAACGTTGTCACCAATGTGCTGGGCAACTTCCGCAATGATGGTCTTGTCTCCATTGGGTACTTCGATGGCGTTCAGCAGACTGGGCAGCTGATCCTCCTCAAAGCGAATATCCAGAACAGGGCCCATGATCTGGACCACAGTTCCTTTGTTTTTGGCCATGGAATTCAACTCCTCATGTTAGGATGGGTACGGGATCAAGAGCCCGCCACGATTTCGGTGATCTCCTGGGTAATGGAGGCCTGCCGCGCGCGGTTGAACTTGAGGCTCAGGTCCGCAATCATATCTTCGGCATTCTGTGTGGCGGAGTCCATTGCGCTGCGCCGCGCGGCCTGCTCAGAGGCCCGGCTTTCGCAAAGGGTGCCATAGAGAATACCACCCAGATATTCCGGGACAATGGAGGCGAAAACCTCTTCCCCGGAGGGCTCGTAAAGAATGCCGCTTTCAACACCTTCCCGCCGCATTTCCTCGCTGCACGTCAGGGGCAGCAGCTGCATGGTGTCAGGTGTCTGAGAAAGCATGGAAACAAAATTGGTGTAAGCGATGTGGATGCCGTTGTATTCTCCCGCCAGGAAGCCCTTGGAGAGCTGTTTGGCGATGGAGAAGCAGTCACCGATGGAAACACCGGCGGCCTCGGCATAGGTCTCCGTCAGCACGGGAACCTGATGGCTTACGAAGTAATCAAGGGCCCGCTTGCCGATGGGCAGCACCAGGGCATTGGGGCACCCGTCCAGCTTCTGCTGGACCATTTTGAGAACATTGCTGTTGTAGCCTCCGGCAAGTCCCCGGTCACCGGCAATGACGATGAATACCGTCTTGCCTTCCGTGCGTTGGGTGAAGAAGGGGGAGGAAAAATCCCGGTTGGTACGGACAATGTCTTCAATCGTGGAGTGCAGGATCTCAAAATAGGGCCGGGAGTTCTGGACCTGGGCCTGGGCATGACGGAGCTTGGAGGCAGCAACCATTTCCATGGCTTTGGTGATCTGCTTGGTGCTCTCCATGCTGCGGATGCGGGTTTTGATCTCCTTAGTGGAAACGCCAGCCATGCTGTTTCCCTCCTTTTATGCCGGGTTGAACTGCGCGACCAGCTCCTCCAGGGCCTTGATCAGCTGCTGCTCGGTTTCAGGCTCCAGCTTGCCGGTGGAACGGATGGCCTCCAGCACATCGCTGTGCAGGTTCTCCATGTGCTCCTCCAGCCGCTTTTCAAACTCGGGAACCTGTTCCAGGGAAATATTGGTAAGGTATCCTCTGGTAACGGCGTAAATGATGCAAACCTGCTGGGCAACCTCCTTGGGGGAGTTGTTCTTTTGCTTCAGCACCGCCACGATCCGCTCACCCAATGCCAGACGCTGCTTGGTATCTGCATCCAGATCGGAGCCGAACTGGGCAAAGCTCTGCAGCTCCCGGTACTGGGAGTACAGCAGCTTCAAGGAACCTGCAACCTTCTTCATGGCCTTGATCTGAGCGTCGCCGCCAACACGGGAAACGGAGATACCGGGGTTCACGGCGGGCATGATGCCGGAGTTGAACAGCTCGGTCTCCAGGAAGATCTGGCCGTCGGTAATGGAAATGACGTTGGTGGGGATATAGGCGGAAACGTCACCGGCCTGGGTCTCAATAATGGGAAGGGCCGTCAGGCTGCCGCCGCCCAATTCGGGGGACAGCTGGGCTGCCCGCTCCAGAAGACGGGAGTGGAGGTAGAAGACATCGCCGGGGTAAGCTTCCCGTCCGGGGGGACGGCGGATCAGCAAGGAAATGGCACGGTAAGCCACGGCGTGCTTGGACAGGTCGTCATAGATGACCAGCACGTCCTTGCCCTGGTGCATGAAGTATTCGCCCATGGTACAGCCGGAGTAGGGGGCGATATACTGCATGGGCGCCAGCTCCGAAGCGGTGGCGGATACTACGATGGTGTAGTCCATAGCCCCGCCCAGGGTCAGGTTTTCAACCACCTGCGCAACGGTGGAACGCTTCTGACCGATGGCAACGTAGATACAGATGACATCCTTGCCCTTCTGGTTCAGAATGGTGTCGGTGGCGATGGTGGTCTTACCGGTCTGGCGGTCACCGATGATAAGCTCACGCTGGCCACGGCCGATGGGGATCATGGAGTCAATGGCCTTGATGCCCGTCTGCAGAGGCACGGAAACGTGCTTTCTCTCGATGATGCCGGGGGCAGGGGACTCAATGGCCTTGTAGGCCTCGGCCTCAATGCCGCCCTTGCCGTCGATGGGAGCACCCAAGGCGTTGACAACACGGCCGATCAGGCCCTGGCCAACGGGTACGGATACCACCTTGCCGGTACGCTTTACGATGTCGCCTTCCTTGATGCCCTGGTCAGAGCCAAGGATAACGATGGAAACGGTTTCCTCTTCCAGGTTCTGTGCCATGCCGTAGGAGCCGTCGGGGAATTCCACCAGCTCACCGGCCATGCACTTATCAAGACCGGAGGCCTTCGCAATGCCGTCGCCCACCAGAATGACGACACCAGTTTCACTGACCTCGATCTTGTTTTCGTAGTTTTTGATCTGACTACGAATGATTTTGGTTATTTCTTCGGGTCTAAGTTCCATACAGTCCCTGCTTTCTCGTCAGAGTACGGTGTTTTTCAGCAGCTCACGCACCGAGTCCAGTCTGTGGGAGATGGTATCGTCCAGCCGCTGCCCATCATAGTCCAGACGAACGCCGCCCAGACAGGTGGGATCGACCCGGTTTTCCAGCAAAATGGTCTTGCCGGTCAGGCGGGTCAGCTTCTGAGTCAGGGCCTGGAACTGGGGTTCCGTCAAGGAAACCGCGGTAACCGCCCGGACGCTCAGAATGTTGTTGTCTTCGTTGTAAAGCCTTGTATAGGCTTCACAGCAATGGGAAAAGTGGTGCATATAGCCCTTTTCGGTGAGGATTTTCAGGAAATTCAACACATACTGGTTGATCTTTCCCCGAAAACTGTCATCCAGGACCTTGCAGCGCTCCTGCTTGGAAATGGCGTGGCTGCTGAGCAGCTGGATAAAGCCGGGCTCCTGACGAAAGCCTTCGTTCAAAGCCTTCAGCTCCTCCAGGATGTGCTCCTGCAGGCCCTCGCTCTTGGCCAGCTCATACAGGGCCTCTCCATAGACGCTTCCAACCTGGGTCATACCTGATCACCCAATTCGTCAATGAAGCGGTCGATAAGACCGGCCTGATCGGAATCTGCCAGCTCCCGCTCGACGACCTTCCCGGCAATGGCCAGGGCCAGACCGGAAATCTCGTTTTTGGCGTCGTTAATTGCCTTCTTCTTTTCCTGGGCAATGTCCGCGGAGGCCTTGCTCTTGATCTGGGCGGCGGCTTGCTGTGCCTCGCCGATGATCTTCTCGCTGCGCTCGGCAGCGGTCTTCTGAGCAGAGGCCAGAATCTCGTTGGCCTTGGCGTTGGCCTGGAGCATATTGTCCTCATAGGTTTTCTTAATGCTCATAGCCTCGTCCTTGGCTTCCTTGGCGTCGCTGATTTCTTTATCGGCGGCGCTGCGGCGCTGGTCCAGAACGGCCATAATTTTATCCAGGAAAAACTTTTTGACGATCAGCATCTGAATAAACAGATTGCAGATGTTGGCAATCAGGGTGACAGGTTCCACCGCCACGAGAGACTGATAAAGTGTCTCCATTGATTTGCCTCCTTCCGGTATATTTAAAAGTAGTGATTCCGGAAGATTAGCCCAGGAACTTCATGAACTGACCGGGTGCGAAGAAGATCAGCAGCAGGCCGGTAACGAAGCCGTAGATACCGGTGGTCTCGGAAAGAGCAACACCGAGGATCAGGGTGCTGGTTACGTCGCCCTTGCACTCGGGCTGACGGCCGATGGCTTCACAGGCCCGGGCAACAGCGTTGCCTTCGCCGATACCAGGGCCCACACCGGCGATCAGAGCCAGACCGGAACCGATGGCACAACCGGCCAGAGCAATACCTTTTGCCAATACAGTGTAATCGTTCATAGAATTAGCCTCCTATTTTTTGTGCTTTGCATTGGTGCTTTTTTATTCAAATGGCCGCTTTGGTTTAGCCCGCGGCCTGTTTGATGAAGATGGTGGTCAGGGTGCAGAAGATGAACGCCTGGATGCAGCCGCTGAACCAGTCAAAGTAGAAGCTGGTAATGGCGGGAATGCCGATGGTCAGCCAGGGGAAGCTGGCGAAGACCCCGCCCAGGCTGGAAAGAAGTCCCAGCGCCCCCAGCACCGCCAGAACGATGCCGAAGATGAACAGGCCCTTCTTGCCCTTCTTCTTACCGAAGAAGATCAGCGCCGCACCGGCCAGAACCACGACCACAGCCGCAATGGGGCTGGACCCCAAAGCGCCAAAGAGGGCGTAGCTGGCGGCGGTAAGGGAGCCGTAGATCAGGGCGGAAATGACCGTGCCGGAGAGAATATTGCCAAAATGACGGCAGGCCATGCTGATGGGAGTGAAAAGCTCACTCATGACGTTGATGGGCGCCATAATAAAAATGGGGTCCAGGAAGCCTTTGAGATACCCGCCGATGCCGGAGGACTTGATCTTGTGGTAGGTGATGAGAACAAAGACCACCAGCGCCCAGGCAAGCTCCGTCATCAGATCCGCCGTGGGGCTCCAGATGCCCACAAGGCTAATAAGATTGGAGACGATGCTGGTTACAAAAATGGTGCCCACCAGGGGAATATACCGGTCAAACTCCGTGCCCATTTTGTCGTGAACAAAATCTACCAGGGCATTGACGATGGTTTCCGCGGCGGCCTGTTTCCGGGAGATGCCGGTGACCTTCAGCCCGGAGCCCAGCCAGATGCACAGGGCGGAGATGATCAGCATGACCAGCCAGCCCACCACCAGGGTCTGGGTGATGTGGACCGTTCCCAGTACAGGGACATTTTCGAAGGTGGCGAGAATTTTTGCGCCGTTGATTGACATTTCCATAAGGAATAATCACCTCATCCGAATCTAATATATCTTTATCTTTGATTTACGCTTCAAAAGGTCCCAGGTCGTCTTCGTCTTCCTCTTCCGCCGGTACGGCCCGGGGAGTGGCAGTCCCGGGGGCGGCCTCCTGCTGGGGGAAGAGCTTTCCGTGGAACTGTAAATAGTAGATGACCACATTGGGGAAAAACAGCGGAATGGCCGAGGCCAGAACATTTACATGGGGCATAAAGAACGCGGCAATGACCCACAGAATTTGAATGATTTTCCGCAGATTGTAGCCGTTGCGGACCTTTGCCTTCATGACCTTCTCGTCTTCAATGCCGGTGGCATTCTGAATGGTAATACACATCAATGCAAAGTTCAGAATTGCCATCAAGGTACCGCCAACGGTGCCGGTGACAATGGAAACGCCGAAGGAGCCGATCTCAAAAAAAGCCAGCAGCCAGAACACGCCGATTTGAACCAGAGCACACAGGGAGCTTCCCAGGGCAATACGTTTGACTTCCCTCCGGGAAGCGGGTTGTAAGATCATGTATCAGATCTCCTTTCCTTAATCATGACTGTTAAAGCTGACACCGTGGCCCTTGCGTTCTTTTTTGTGGCCCGAGGCCTCCAGCATGGCTCTGGCCGTATCCCGAAAGCCAATGGCGGCGGTGACAAGACCGCAAAAAATACCGGCGGCGATGACCCAGTCACCCCAGCCCCAATGATCCCGAAGCCAGACAGCCAGCATGATAAAAGCAATCAGAGGAAACACGATGGAGATACCAAATTGAGGTATCCATATCAGTAAACTCCACTCTTTCATGGCGACCCTCCTCGTTTATCTTATTGTACTGCAAATTGTTCATTCTTGCAAGTAGAATTATTCATCACTTTTCGGAATTTGTTAAAAAAAGGGGAGGCCCGGCATTGGTCGGAGGCCTGCCAGTGAAAAATTTTTCGGAAACCACTTTCAAATTCTACGGAAATATAGTAAACTGAAAAGAAAGAACAGGCGGCTTTTTGGAAGAATGTTTTTTGGCCGCCAAAGGGACTCCGGGATTTTTGGAACGATCACACGGCTCCGCGTTGAGCCGGGAATGAGAGAGGAACGGGTTTTGACACAGGAACTGGAAATATTGCAGGGGACCATCGAAACGGTGGTCTATCAGAATTACGACAACGGCTACAGTGTGCTGCGGCTGAATGTGGGAGAAAAACAGGCGGTGACGGTGGTGGGCACCATTCCTTTGCCTGTGGTAGGGGAGCGGCTCATGGTTACGGGGAAGTGGAATAGCCATGCTTCCTACGGGCGGCAGTTTGAGGCGGAGTTTCTGGAGCGCCTCATGCCGGAGACCGCCGCTCAGATCCAGGCTTACCTGGCAGGTCGGGTCATCAAGGGCATCGGCCCCGTATCTGCCGCCCGCATCGTTGCAAAATTCGGGGACAAGACCCTGCAGATCATGGAGCGGGAGCCCCTGCGCCTGGCGGAGGTCCCCGGTATTTCCGAGGCCAGAGCCAAGGCCATCGGCGAGGAGTTCCGGGTCCGGGTGGGCATGCGGCAGCTGATGGAATTTTTCACCCAGCATCAGCTCCCGGCGGAGCTGGCCCTGCGGGCCTACAAGCTCTTTGGCGAGAGCACGGTGGAGCTATTATATGATGACCCGTACCTTCTGATGGAGGAGGGGCTGGAAGCCCCCTTCGGGGCAGTGGACCGGTTCGCCATTGAGCTGGGAGTGGCCGGAGACGACCCCCGCCGGGTAGAGGCGGGGATCCTGTTTCAGCTGGAATACAATCTGACCGTGGGCCACAGCTTCCTTCCGGAGGAAAAGCTGCTGCTTTCCGCCGCCCAGCTGCTGAGCCTGGACCGGGAGCCCATTGCCCAGGGCCTGGAGCGGCTGCTGGAAGCCGGGCGGGTGGTCCGGGACGCTCTGGCAGACATCACCGTGGATTATCTGCCGGAGCTCCACGAGGCGGAGGTCTACACCACCATGCGCTTGCAGGAGCTGGCAAAAAAAGCCTTCCCGGAGCCGGAGGACCTGGAAGAGCGCATCGCCCAGGTGTCCCGGGACAGCGGTATCGAGTATTCTGCGGAGCAGACCCAGGCCATCCGGGAGGCGGCCACCTCCGGCCTGCTGCTGATCACCGGCGGCCCCGGCACCGGCAAAACCACGCTATTGACAGGGATTTTGTCCCTTCTGGGGAATTTGCAGCTGAAATGCCTGGTGGCGGCCCCTACAGGCCGGGCGGCCAAGCGTATGGCAGAAGTCACCGGCGAGGAGGCCTCCACCATTCATCGGCTGTTGGAAGCGGGCATGGACCAGAACACGGGGAAAATGTATTTTGCCCGGGATGAGGACAACCCCTTAAAGGCCGATGCCATTATCGTGGACGAGATGTCCATGGTGGATATTCGCCTATTATACCATCTTTTGCGGGCCATTCCCAAGGGAAAGCGCCTGATTCTGGTAGGAGACCCGGACCAGCTGCCGCCGGTGGGTCCCGGTTCTCCCTTTGGGGATATGCTCCGCAGCGGCCAACTTCCTGCGGTCCGTCTGACGGAAATTTTCCGTCAGGCCCAGCAGAGTCTCATCGTGATGAATGCCCACAGAATCAATCAGGGGGAAATGCCGGAACTTAAAAATGTGAAGAGCGATTTCTTTTTCATGCGCCGCAACTCCGAGGAGGAACTGACAAAACTCATCCGGGACCTGTGCAGCACCCGGCTTCCCAAGAATATGGGCATCCCCCCGGATCAAATCCAGGTGCTCTCGCCCACCCGCAAGGGGGCTGTGGGCACCGTGGCCCTCAATAAGTTGCTGCAAGGGGCGTTGAATCCCCCCAGTCCGGATAAAAAGGAGCATAGCTACGGGGATTTCACCTTCCGGGAAGGGGACCGGGTCATGCAGATCCGCAATAATTATGACATCGTCTGGAAAAAATGCGACGGCACTGCCGCCGGAGCTGGGGTATTCAACGGGGACGTGGGCGTCATCCGGGAAATCGACAGAAACAAGGAGACCGTCACCGTGGTCTATGACGACCGGGAGGCGGACTACGATTTTACCCAGCTGGGAGAGCTGGAGCCGGCCTTTGCCATGACCGTCCATAAAAGCCAGGGCAGTGAATACCGGGCGGTGATTCTCACGGCCTGGGGGGGCTCTCCCTATCTACTCAGCCGGAGCGTGCTGTATACGGCGGTGACCCGGGCCAAGGAGCTGCTGATTCTGGTGGGCCGGGAGGAGACCGTGGCGGCCATGACCGCCAACGCCCGGAAAAACAAACGCTACACCGGATTGAAGCTGCGGCTCCAGGGGAAAGTCGGATGAAGGAACTGCTGATGATCCCCTGGTACTGGGTGCTGGAGCTGCTGTTCCCGCAAAGATGCGCGCTGTGCGATGGGCTCCTTTCCAAAAATGAAACGGATTTTTGCGAAAAATGCCGGCGGACGGAGCCGGATTTTCCAAGTCTTCCGGAAAAAGAGCACCCAAACAGAAAAACAAAGCTTCAATTTCTTGACAGTTTCACTTCGGTCTGGTACTATAAAGGGAACGTCCGGGATTCCATACTCAGACTCAAGTTCCACGGACGCACCGATTTGGCGGCTCCTCTGGGGCGAAGACTGGCCATGCGCTTAGAGCAGGACCATCCGGAGGGCTTTGACGAGATCACGTGGGTCCCGGTAAGCTCCCTGCGCCGATTCCGAAGAGGATACGACCAGGCCCGGCTTCTGGCAGAGGCCGTGGGCGGGGAGCTGGGAATGAAACCCCGGAAGCTGCTGAAAAAGCGCCGCCACAATCGGCCCCAATCCTCCCTCACGAGCGAAGAGCGCCGGGGTAATGTGCTTGGGGTCTATGAGATATACCCCCAATATATGGTAAAAGGGAAACGCATTCTGCTGATCGATGATGTGTTTACCACCGGGGCCACGGCGGAGGAATGCGCCCGGGTCCTTTTGACGGCAGGAGCCAAAAGTGTTCCCTGCGGAACCCTGGCGGCAGCTCAAAAGCAGCCCAAGAACGAAACTTGATGATTCTATGATTGCGCCTTCAGGCGCGGAGGTACCAAATGCAGCTATTTTCCAATGACCTGGGTGTGGACCTGGGAACATCGAATGTACTGATTTATGCCGACGGAAAGGGACTGGTGGTCCGGGAGCCCTCTGTTGTGGCGGTGGACAGAAACACCGGTAAAATTCTTCAGGTCGGCTCCGCCGCCCGGAATATGCTGAACCGGACCCCCGGCAACGTGGTGGCCATGCGTCCGCTGAAGGACGGCATTATTTCCGACCACGAAATGACCGTGAAAATGCTGAGCGAAATGTTCAAAACCGCCACCAAGGCTTCTATTTTTACCCCCAAGCCCCGTGTGGTCGTCAGTGTTCCCAGCGGTGTTACCGAGGTAGAGGAACGCAGCGTGATCAACGCCGCCATTGAGGCCGGTGCCCGCCGTGTGTTCCTGATCGAAGAGCCTCTGGCAGCGGCTCTGGGTGCGGGGCTGAATATCAAGGACCCCAACGGCCATATGGTGGTGGATATCGGCGGCGGCACCACGGACATTGCCGTGCTGAGCATGAACGGCGTTTCCGTCTCATCCTCCTTAAAAATGGCGGGTGATGCCTTTGACGAGGCCATTGCCCGGTATATCCGCCGTCAGCACAACATGGTGGTGGGCCAGGTCACCGCCGAGGAAATCAAAATCCAGATCGGTGAGGTCTATCCCCGGAATGAGGAACTGACTATGAACGTCAAGGGCCGGGATTCCAAGACCGGTATGCCGAAGATGGTGACCATCAGCTCCAAAGAAATCTATGAGGTTCTGCGCCGCCCCGCCCGGATGATCGCCGATGAAACCATGGCGGTACTGGAACAGGCCAGCCCGGAGCTGGTCAGTGACGTGTCCGAAAACGGCATCACCCTGACCGGCGGCTCCAGCCAGCTCTGGGGATTTGCGGAGCTTCTCATGGAGCGCACCGGCATTCCCTGCATCGTTGCCGATGACCCGGATTCCTGCACGGCCTACGGCTGCGGCAAGAGCCTGGCCTGGATCAACAACATGGAAGAAGGCCCCATCAACATCGCCCGGAAGCGGGCAATGAAGAGCGGCCTGTAAATGTAAAAAAATTTGCCGCGGCACGAGGATGCATTCTCGTGCCGCGGCAGTATTTTTACGAAAGCTTCGTCACAAGGCAGAGGTACAGGTTTCTGCGGGTGAGGGCTGTGGCGCATTTTTGGCACAGATAATCGGTTTTGAGGATCCCTTCTGGATAGTTTTCAGGGGTGCCGCACCGGGTACACAAAGGCGTGCGGACCTGCTTTTTCTCAAAGACCCACCAGCGCACGTTGTTGGGAAAAATATTTTTCCAGGAATGCCGGTCCAGCTTGTGGGCGGGCAGTTTTTTATAATTGTAGATGTTGGAGTCCCGGACCTGAATGCCATCTTCGTCGATTTTTTCCAGAACGATGTAATGGCCCTTGCTGGTCCAGTAGCCGTAGTTTTGCAGCGACACCACCACATGGCCATCCTTCAGAGCCTGCAACGCCTCGTCACCGCTATACAGCTTATTGATGACAAAGTATCCCATATTGCAGGGTTCGTTGATGAAGATCATGCCGTCGGTTCCGTCGGGATGGCAGTAGGAGCCGTAGCGTCTGCACATTTCCGGAGGCGTCAGCTCCGTATCCGTCATGTAGGTAGAGAGCATGGAAAGGGAAGTGATGCCGCAGCCGTAGGTCCGCAGGGGGTAGTTGCCGTACCGGGTGACGCCGTAATCCTGCTGCAAATACAGTGGGATCTCCGGGAAGCGCTCATGGGCGATGTCCTGGTAGAGCACGTCGGAGAAGGAGAACAGACGGTCCCCCGCAATGGGCATCAGCCGGATGGCCCCGTAGGAAACGGTCATAGGGTAGGCTTCCCGGGCACGTTCCGCAAGGGCTTGCAGGTTGTCCGCCAGCAGCGACTGTTCTGCCTGGGCATAGGCCAGGGTGTGCCCTGCGGTATAGTAGAGCATATGGATGCCAAGAGGGGACTGCACCACGGTGGCATCGCCACTGACCCTTTCCTCGTCAAAGAGCCACTCCTCCAGCTCCAGAAGGAGGCTCCCTTTGGAAACATGGAGATAGGTGCCGCCTAAAAGCCGGGTGGCCTCGTCTTCGGTATAGTCATAGGCCATCTGGCCGAAGGTGCCTTCGCTTTTGCGGAAGTACCCCTTCCATTTGGAGACCAATTTTTCAGCCCGCTGACGGCAGTCCTCCAAAGTTTCACCGTCCTCCGGCGTTAAAAGAACCTGATGAAAGTCTGCATAAGGTACCTGGGCATCTTTTTCCTGATTCTTGTCCGCAGCCGCCTGAATGTCCGCTTCCTCCGGTTTCAGGTAGTCGCCCATGGTGGTAAGGTACATATAGCCCCAGTTGTAGACCTTGGCACTTTCCACCAGAGTCTCCAAGGAAACGCCGCACAGGCTTTGGGCCAGCTCCTGACCGGAGGGGAACCCCAATTCTTCAGCCAGATCCTCAAAAACCTGGGGCAATTCCTCCAGATATTTTTGGTGCATGGAGTTGGGGGTATAGCCCGGGGTGTAGCGGTACATGTATTTGGTGGCGGGCATGCCTTTCATATATTCTTCATAGGAGCCCTCGCTGGGGGCATATTCCGGCTCCACAGGCAGGCCTTCCGCCTGGGATAAAGCCACCAGGGCCTGGGCCGTATGCCAGGAGGACAGGGCCTCCTTTAGAAAATACTGCTGCCAGGAATGGACCGTGTCGTCAATGGGGCAGCTCTGGGTGTCCAGATTCCGGGAAAGGTCCGGCTTTTGAGCAGGGGCACCCTGAAAATAAGAGCCGATGGCGCAAAGATAGTAAAATTGCAGTTCTCCGTTTGTCAGGTTGGTTTCGCCCACCTTGGCAATCAGTTCCTGGTTGAGTGTGACGGAAGAATAGCTCCCCTTACAGGTCACATCCTGGGGATTCCCGTCAGGGGGAGCGGTGGGTTCCTGGATGCTTTCCTGGGGGAATGTTTCCTCCTGTAAAGAAGGGGCATCCCCGGCGGAACAGCCGGACAGCAGCCCCAGGGTCAATAGGGCCGCAAGGAGAAGAGAGGTTCTTTTTTTCATAGGCTCACCTGCATTGTCTTTTTTTGTAGAACGCAGGATAAGTTTACCATAATCTGTTACGCTGTGCAAGAGGAAAAGCAAAAAATAAGAACCACCCCGGATTTTTTTCGAGGTGGTTCCTGAAAAGTGATCTTATTCCTGTTCCCAGTTGTGCCAGGTGTTCTGAACGTCATCGTCGTCTTCGAACAGGTCCAGCATTTTTTCCATTTTGTCAGCGTCCTCCGGGGAGAGCTTCACATAATTCTGGGGCACCATTTCGATCTGCGCAGAGACAAAGCTGTACTTCTTGGCACTCAGCGCATCTGCCACGGCGTTGAAATCATCGGGGGCGGTGTAAACGGTGAACACGTCGCCGTCGGCCTCAAAGTCATCGGCGCCGCAGTCCATGGCGTCCATCATGACCTGATCTTCCTCGTAGTCGCCGTCCTCGTTGTCAATGACCAGAACGCCCTTCTTGTCAAAGCTCCAGCTGACGCAGCCGTTGGCGCCCAGGTTTCCGCCGTACTTGTCGAAGTGGTGACGGACGGAGCCGGCGGTACGGTTCCGGTTGTCGGTCATGGCTTCTACGATCACGGCAACGCCGCCGGGGCCATAGCCTTCATAAGTAATGGATTCGTAGTTGTCACCGCTGCCGGCGGAGCTGGCCTTTTCCAGTACCCGCTTGATGTTGTCATTGGGCATGTTGGCGGCCTTGGCCTTGGTGATGACGGTGGCCAGACGGGAGTTGTAGGTGGGATCGGCAGAGCCGCCGCCTTCCTTTACAGCCACGATCATTTCCTTTGCGATTTTCGTAAAGGAAGCGGCACGCTTGGCATCCTGCGCGCCCTTGGTTTTCTGAATGTTATGCCATTTGGAATGTCCGGACATTGGATAATCTTCCCTTTCTGGAATGTTTTCAAAAATGTTCAATCTATTATAGCGCCATTCTCAGAAAAAATCAACGGGTTATCCGAAGAATTTCATACAATCTCTGTGCTTTTGAGAAATTTGCACCTCCAGCTCCGGAAAAGCCCGGCGCAGGGTGTCCGCCAGCACGGCGCAAACGGGATTCTCCGTGTAAAAGTGGCCCGCGTCAATGAGATTGATTCCGAAGTCCTGGGCATCCCAGAACTGGTTGTATTTGATGTCGGAGGTCACAAAGGTGTCGCAGCCGCTGTTTACAGCCTCTTGCAGCTCCGAGCCGCAGGCACCGCCGCCTACGGCGATACGGGTGCAGGGCTTCCCGCCGTCACAGTACCGCAGGCCCGGGCAGCCCAGAGCATCCCGGACGCTTTCCAGGAATTGCTCCAGGGGCTGGGGAGCTATGGTTCCTCGGCGGAGCAGTCCTTCCGCGCCGATGGGCTCTACATGTTGCAGCCCCAAAACCTGGGCCAGCCGGTCATTGACACCGCCTTTCGCAAGATCCAGGTTGGTGTGGCAGCTATAGAGGGTCCGTCCCCCGCGGATCAGCATGGAGGCGGCACGGCCCTGGGCGGTGTCTTCGTTGATACTGGAAGCGGAGGGGAAAAACAGAGGATGGTGGGTCACGATCAGTTCCGCGTCCATCTCCTCTGCCTCCCGGCAAACCTCCTCAAAGGGGTCCAGGGCCACCAGAACCCGGTTTACCGCCCGATTCCGGCTTCCCACCTGCAATCCGCAGTTGTCCCAATCCATGGCCAGAGCCTGGGGGGCCAATGCGTCCAAAACGTCAAAGATCTCCTGTGTAGTCCTCATAGTCCTTCCTCCAATGCACAAAGCTCCTGATATGCCTCCGTTTCCCAGGGGTCCGGGTTGGATTTGTGGTTGACGGAGAGCCCCAGGTGGTCCCGAACCCAGGCGATGTATTCCGGCAGCAGGGGGGCCTTCCCGCTCAGAAGCGCCGGGGAAACATAACACTGGCCCGGGGTCAGAGGCTCGCCGGGCCCCCAGAAGGCCTCCAGCACGGTGTACAGAAACCGCCCGTCCCGCAAAACCTGCTCCCGGCGGATGGTCCAGCCGGTTTGACTCAGATATCGGCGCAGCATGGGGGTCTTGGACTGGCACTGTAAAATCAGCCGATAGCGTTCATCCCGCAGCCAGGGGGCTTTTTCCAGAATGGAGATCATCACATCCGCCCCCATCCCGGCGCAGACCAGGGTGTCAAAATCCCGGGGCAGGGCCTGAACACCGTCGGAAAGGTAAAAAGAGATGTGCTGAGATACCCCGTATTTATTGGCGTTTTTCACGGCGCTGTCCAGGGGCCCCGGCCGGATGTCCGAGGCGTAGACCTGGCGGGCCAGACCGGTTTCCAGCAAATGGATGGAAAGATACCCGTGGTCGCAGCCCACATCCGCCACCACTGCCCCGGGGGAAACATAGTCGCAGCAGGCCAGAAGCCGCTGAGAGATTGGCAATTTCATAGTGTTCTCCTAAAAAACGGGAGCCAAGCGGCTCCCGTTCGTTTTTTAGTTCTCGCCGTTGTTGGCTTCGTAGGCTTCCAGGAAGTGGTTCAGCTGGGCCAGGAAGGGCTCGCAGTCCACGCCGTGGACCATGCAGGCTTCCTCAACGGTCTCGCCCCGGGAAGAGGGGCAGCCCAGGCAGTGCATGCCGATGGCAAAGAACAGGGGGGCAGCCTGAGGTGCCACGTCCAGAATATCTCCGATAATGGTTTCCTTTTCGATTTTAACAGCCATAATTATGACCTCCTATCATCTGTGTGTTGCCTATTATAACCGCTTCCGACACAAATTACAAGAGCTTATTTTTCGGAAAGTTCCCGCATTCGACGGATTTTTGCGGAATCGGAAACATTCGCTTTGCTTTCCTTTTGGGGGCGTGGTTGACTTTGCCGGGAAAAACGGGTATAATATCCAAAATATAATAGGATATTTATGGCAGGTAATTGATTATGGCAAAAAAACAACAAGAACACTATGGAAATTCCAGTATTTCCATGCTGAAAGGAGAGGACCGGGTCCGGAAGCGTCCCGCGGTCATTTTCGGCTCCGACGATCTGGAAGGCTGCAAGCATGCGGTTTTTGAGATCCTCTCCAACGCCATTGACGAGGCCCGGGAGGGCTACGGCGATACCATCATCGTCACCCGTTATGAGGACCTGAGCGTTGAAGTGGAAGACTTCGGCCGTGGCTGCCCCGTGGACTATAATGAGAAGGAAAAGCGCTTCAACTGGGAGCTGGTTTTCTGCGAAATGTACGCCGGCGGCAAATACGGAGAGAACGGAGAAAACTACGAGTATTCTCTGGGCCTCAACGGTCTTGGCTCCTGCGCCACCCAGTATGCTTCGGAATTTTTCGACGCCACCGTCCGCCGGGATGGTTTTCGTTATGATCTGCACTTTGAAAAGGGCAGAAATGTGGGGGGCCTGAAAAAAGAGCCCACCGACCGGAAAAAGACCGGTTCTACCTTCCACTGGCGGCCGGACCGGCAGGTCTTTACGGAAATCGACATCCCCGTGGAATACTTCCGGGATGTGCTGCGCCGCCAGGCGGTGGTCAACAAGGGCATCACTTTCCGGTTCCGCAATCAGGTAAAGGAAAAGTTCGAAATCGAGGAATTTTGCTACACGGACGGCATCCGGCAGTATGTAGAGGAGCTGGTGGGGGACAACGCCTTCACCATGCCCGTATACTGGGAGACGGAACGCCGGGGCAGAGACGCGGACAACCGGCCGGAGATGAAGCTGAAGATCACCACTTCCTTCTGCTTCAGCAAGCAGATTTCCCACATTGAGTTCTACCACAACTCCTCCTGGCTGGAATATGGCGGCAGCCCCGATAAAGCCGTGCGCAGCGCCTTTACCGCGGCCTTTGACAAATTCCTCCGGGACAACAATAAATATACCAAAAGCGAAAGCAAAATCATTTTCCAGGACATTCAGGACAGCCTGGTGCTGGTGACCAACTGCTTCTCTACCATCGGCTGCTTTGAAAACCAGACCAAAAAGTCCGTCAATTCCAAGTTTACCCAGGAGGCCATGACGGCTTTTCTGAAAGAGCAGCTGCAAGTCTGGTTCATTGAGAACAAGCAGGAGGCCGAGCGGGCGGCAGAGCAGATTCTGGTCAACAAGCGGGCCAGAGAGTCGGCGGAGAAGACCAAGTCCACCGTCAAGAAAAAGCTCTCCGGAAATGTGGATATTTCCAACCGGGTCCAGAAATTCGTAGACTGCCGCAGCCGGGATACCTCCGTCCGGGAGCTGTACATCGTGGAGGGCGATTCCGCTTTGGGCTCCGTAAAAATGGGCCGGGATGCGGAATTTCAGGGCATTATGCCGGTGCGGGGCAAGATCCTCAACTGCCTGAAAGCGGATTACAGCAAGATTTTTGCCTCTCCCATTATTACGGACCTGGTAAAGGTCCTGGGCTGCGGCGTGGAGGTCCAGGGAAAACGGGCAAAGGAGCTGTCCAGCTTTGATATTTCCGCCCTGCGCTGGAACAAGATCGTCATCTGCACCGATGCGGACGTTGACGGCTTCCAGATCCGCACCCTGATCCTCACCATGCTCTACAGGCTCTGTCCCACTCTGATCCGGGACGGCTATGTGTATATTGCGGAGTCTCCTCTGTTTGAGATCACCTGCAAGGACAAGACCTGGTTTGCCTATAACGAGCAGGAAAAGGTTCAGATCCTTAAAGAGCTGGAGGGGAAGAAGATCTCCATTCAGCGCTCCAAGGGTCTTGGCGAAAACGACCCGGCCATGATGTGGATGACCACCATGAACCCGGAGACCCGGCGGCTGATCAAGGTCATGCCGGAGGACGCGGAGCGGACGGCCCATTACTTCAATGTGCTGCTGGGCGATGGTCTCCAGGAGCGGAAGAATTTTATTGCGGAAAACGGCGCCAAGTATTTGGAGCTGGCGGATATTTCCTGATAGGAGTCCAGTATGGCAAAGAAGAAACCTGAAAAAGAAGAAAAGAAAGTGAATTTAGACGGTGTGGTGGGCCTGGTGGGCTCCACCACCGAGCAGGCAGTTTCCGAGACCCTGGAAGTCAACTACATGCCCTATGCCATGTCCGTCATCGTCTCCCGGGCCATTCCGGAGATCGACGGCTTTAAGCCCTCTCACAGAAAACTGCTCTATACCATGTATAAAATGGGCCTGCTCACCGGGGGACGGACCAAGTCCGCCAATATCGTGGGCCAGACCATGCGCTTAAACCCCCACGGGGATGCGGCCATTTACGAAACCATGGTCCGTCTGGCCCGGGGCAATGAGACACTTCTGCACCCCTTTGTAGACTCCAAGGGCAACTTTGGTAAGGTCTATTCCCGGGATATGGCCTACGCCGCCTCCCGGTATACGGAGGCCAAGCTGGATGCCATCTGCGCCGAGCTGTTCCGGGATATTGACTCGGACACCGTAGACATGGTGGATAACTACGATGCCACCATGAAAGAGCCCAGTCTGCTTCCCACCACCTTCCCCAACGTCCTGGTCTCTGCCAACCAGGGCATTGCCGTAGGCATGGCCAGCAACATCTGCTCCTTCAACTTGAAGGAGGTCTGCGAGACCACCATTGCCCTTATGAAAAACCCGGATCATGACCTGCTGGAGACCCTGCCGGGACCGGACTTTTCCACCGGCGGTCAGCTGCTCTTTGACGAGGCGGTGACCCGGGAAATCTATTCAACAGGCCGGGGAAGCTTCCGTCTGCGCTCCAAGTGGCGCTATGTGAAGGAAAACAACCTGATCGAGATCACCGAGATCCCCTACAGCACCGCCACGGAAGTTATTATGGACAAGGTGGCGGAGCTGATCAAGGCCGGAAAGATTCGGGAAATCTCCGATATGCGAGACGAAACCGACCTGGGCGGCCTGAAACTGACCATTGACCTCAAGCGTGGTGTGGACCCGGAGAAGCTCATGCAGAAGCTCTTCCGCATGACCCCTTTGCAGGACAGCTTCGCCTGCAACTTCAACATCCTTATTGCCGGTATGCCCCGGGTCATGGGCATCGGGGAGATTCTGGAGGAGTGGACCGCCTGGCGCATGGACTGCGTCAAGCGGCGGCTGTTCTTCCAGATCCAGAAAAAGCAGGACCGGCTGCACCTGCTCAAAGGTCTGGAACGGATCCTTCTGGACATCGACAAGGCCATTTCCATCATCCGGGAGACGGAGCTGGAAAACGAGGTGGTGCCCAACCTGATGATCAGCTTCGGCATCGATGAGATTCAGGCCAATTTTGTCTCGGAAATCAAGCTGCGCAATATCAATAAGGAATACATTCTCAAGCAGACCAAGGCCACCTCCCAGCTGGAGCAAGAAATTGAGGAGCTGCAGGACACCCTGAACAGCCCCCGGAAGCTGAAAAACGTCATCATCCAGGAGCTGCGGCAGGTGTCCGAAAAGTACGGCCAGCCCAGAAAGACGGAGATCCTCTATAATATCGAAGAGGCTGAGCCGGAGAATGAAGAAGAAACGGTGCCGGATTATCCCGTGACCGTGTTTGTGTCCAAGGAAGGGTATCTGAAGAAAATCACCGCCCAGTCCCTTCGCATGAGCGGAGAGCAGAAATTCAAGGAGGGTGACAGCCTGGCCTATTCCCGGGAGGCAACCAATCGGGAAGAACTGCTGGTCTTTACGGACCGTTTCCAGTGCTACAAAACCCGGCTCAGCGACTTTGAGGACGGCAAGGCCTCCCTCCTGGGAGATTATCTGCCCCAGAAGCTGGGCATGGACCCGGGAGAGAACATCCTGCAAGTGATCTTCCCGGGAGACGGCAAGGGCTTTGTGCTGTTCTTCTTTGAAAACGGCAAGGTGGCCAAGGTGCCCCTGTCTGCCTATGAGACCAAGACCAACCGGAAAAAGCTCACCGGTGCCTTCTCGGACAAGAGCCCGGTGGTAAAGATCCTGTCCCTGCCCACGGATGCCCAGGTTGCCATGTATTCCTCCGACGGCAGAGCCATGATCTTCTCTACGGCAGAGCTGCTGCCCAAGACCACCCGCAGCACCATCGGCGTGGCGGTCATGAGCCTGAAGAAAAAAGCGGTGCTGCAAAATGCCCTGCTTCTGGAAGAAAGCGGCATTGAAAATCAGGCCCGTTACCGCATGAAGTCCATCCCCGCCGCCGGAGCCCTGCTGCGCCCGGAGGACGGCCCGGAAAAACAGGCAGCCTTTGAAGTATAAGGGAAACTTTGAACAAACCATCTGCGGCGGAACCTTTGCTGTCAGCACTTGCCAATCGGATTATAGATTCCGTAACGATCAGGGATATTCTAGCAATAGCAATGGTGGCAGATTCCTTTTCTCTATGTTGCATCAAGCCCTCGGGCTTGATGTGATAATAGGGAATGTTTGATGATATTGCGTTTAAATGTATTTTGAAAAAGGAAATAGAAAATGATAGAAGTAAATACATCGCAGCATAAGTATCTTTGGCGAAGAAGTTTAGCCTGCCTTTTCTATATTTTGTGTACATGGGCGCTCTACTTTTCTGGTGTTTTTACGAATCCGCAAAAAAGTGTGTCAGTAGGATTGCTGTGCTTTTCTCCTGTGGTGATCGGCTTGCTTGAATGGCATCCAGGTTGGCGGCAATCAAATGTTTATCGAAATAAAAAGGATTCCTTCTTGATCTTTTTGATTTCAATTTATTCGTCATTGGCTTCTTTTGGTCAGCGCTTTTTCTTGAATGGCAATACGCGGATGCATTTTTCGATGCAAGGTTTTGTCTGCTGTCTGCTTGGAATTATTTGGTTTATTCCGGTCGTTGAATTTCTATTGGTATCGTTGGAGAGAATATCTGATTTTTCTTCGAGAAAGAAGAGACTGTCCAGATGCAAAGCTTATTGTTTGCTGCTGACTACACTGGTTGCGTGCCAAGGATTCGTTATGTGGGTCTTTTGGCCGGGGGGACATCCCAGAGATACCATCTTTCAGCTTTCACAGGTTGCCGGGATCATCCCCTTAAATGATTGGCATCCGGTCATTCATACTTTGGCGGAATGGGCAATTCTGCAAATCATTCCGAATACAGGCGCAATTATGGCAGTTCAAATGCTTGCGTTTTCCTGGCTGCTGACCTCAATTCTGATGTTGGGCTATGACAGAGGTGTTGCGTTACCGCTGCTGGCTGTGATTGGGGTAATCATTGAAATCCTGCCGAATCAAGCGCTGACCGGGTGCAATCTACTGAAGGACTATCCTTTTACGCTTGCCTTGATTTGGGGCGGGCATTTGCTGTTTCACCTTTTAAGCGGAACAAACTGGAGCCATAAAGTATCTTTTTATGTTTGCCTTTGCGTAGATATTTTCCTGGTATTCACACTCCGCCATAACGGCATTATCCCGGCTGCTTTTATGATCCTGGCTTGTGTGATCTTGACAATTCGATATTTTACACGAATCCAATGGCGTGCTGTTGCAGCCGTTGCGGCATCCTTGGTGTCTCTGGTTATTTATAAAGGACCGGTAATGGCAGCGCTGGATGTTCAGCCTAATGATGTTTCTCCATACACGACAATGCTTTGTGCTGTCGGCTCCTGTATCAACAAGGATCTGCCTCTTTCGGATGAAGCAACCGCCATTATGGAAGAAGTATTGCCTTTGGAAGATTGGGCAGAATACTATTCGCGGTATTTGGGTCACGACCCCTATTTTTGGGGAAGGCCCGAGGGAAGTGCTGCTTATGACACCTCAAGCATTACCGCTAAAAAAGCATTTAGTGTTTATCTCGAGGCATTGATAAAATACCCTGACGTGATCATAAAAGACCGTCTGGATGGTATGGACATTATGTGGGATATTGTGCAGCCGGTGGATGGCTTTAATTCCAGGGCTTTCTTTTTCATTGACTCTCGTTCTCCTCAAGAGATGGATTTGCCCATTGATACTACTGGGTGGACGCAATATGAGGGAGGGGTATACTTCAAAGAAACGACCCTTGCAATGAAGTATCAGCAATCAAACTGGGGAGCCCCCAATACGCTTGAAGACATCCTTATATGGCGGTCAGGTCCATATCTTGTTGTGTTCCTGGTGCTTCTGCTATTCTGGGCAAAACACAATATGATGGAATACTTATTGGTTGCGGCCCCTCTTGTCGGTAATATTTTTGCATCGATGCTGCTTGTATACCATCAGAGTTTTCGCTATGTGTGGTTTGTTCAAATCCTTGTTTTGATGCTTGTGTTCCTAACGATCATACAAGCCAAGCAACAAGAACAACGGGATGCCTAAAGTGTTTGCTGTTTTCAGACCGTTCAACGATTTCACCAATAAATGGCAAATACACACAAATAGGAAGATAGGAGTAGTGTATGGATAAGATCGCTGTGCTAATTCCTTGCTACAACGAGAGTAAGACGATCGAGAAAGTGGTTCTGGATTATAAAAAAGCATTGCCTGAGGCTGCAATATATGTGTATGACAACAATTCTTCAGATCATACAGATGAAATTGCCAGAAAAGCGGGAGCGGAGGTTCGCTACGAGCGACGGCAAGGCAAGGGCAATGTGATTCGTTCGATGTTTCGGGAAATTGAAGCAGAGTGCTACCTCATGATCGATGGAGATGATACATACCCGGCGGAGGATGCCCGGGCAATGGTGGATAAAGTCTTGGTGGAAGGCTACGACATGGTTGTTGGCGACCGGCTTTCCTCAACTTATTTCACGGAGAATAAACGGCCCTTTCACAACACCGGGAACGTATTGGTCCGCAAGCTGGTCAACAGCATTTTCGGCGGCCATGTAACGGACATTATGACCGGTTATCGTGCGTTTAGTCCGTTGTTTGTGAAGAGCTTTCCGGTACTCTCCAAGGGCTTTGAAATTGAAACAGAAATGACCATTCATGCCTTGGACAAAAATTTCGCGTTGACCTCCATTCCTGTAGGGTACCGTGATCGACCGGATGGCAGCGTTTCCAAACTGAATACCTTTTCGGACGGATTTAAGGTGCTCGGAACCATTGGCAGAATGTTTAAGGATTATAAACCCCTGCCGTTCTTCTCTATAATAGCCGGGATCCTGATGCTGATCGCGTTTCTGTTCCTGATTCCTGTTCTATCAGAATTTTATGCAACAGGTTTGGTTCCCAAACTTCCGAGCTTTGTTGCGGCCTGCTTTATGGCAATGTTTTCTCTGATCTCTTTTTCATGCGGTTTGGTTTTGGATACGATGGTGAAAAAGAACAGGGAAAACTTTGAGTTGATGCTTACTTTACTGTATTCAAGAAAAGTGTGATCAAAAAGGAGGGTCCCTATGAAAGCACGTTGGTATCAGGTCCGCTGGATCGTTTATACGGTGATCGGCAGTACGCTGTTCGCCCTGGGCTTTGCGCTGTTCTTGGTGCCCAATAATATCAATACCGGCGGCGTTTCCGGCCTTGCCATGATTGTACGGGAGCTTTTGGGCTTTGGCAGCGTGGGTGCGATCACCATGGCCATCAATATCCCGCTGTTTTTACTGGGCGGGGCAAAAATCGGAAAACGGTTTTTCTGGGGCTCCCTCGTTGGCATGGTGGTGAGCTCCGTAATGATCGATGTATTTGGCTATATCCCTGTTTCCCCTTCGGAGACCATGATCGGTGCGCTCTATGGCGGGGTGCTCTGCGGTGCCGGGCTGGGCATGGTCTTTGTGGCCGGGGCCTCCACCGGCGGCTCGGATATTATGGTGCGACTGCTGAAGAAGAAGTACCGCAATGTGCCCATTGGCAGAATATCCATTATTTTTGATGCCACCGTGGTGCTGCTGACGGGCCTGGTGTTCCAGGACATCAGCAAGGCCCTGTATAGCGGTATTGTGGTCTTTGTCTGCGGCCAGGTCATTGACGCCGTGGTCTATCGCTTTGACTATTCCCGGGTGGCCCTGATCATCTCCAAGGAGCATGAGGCCATTGTGAAGGCCATTGACCGGAAGCTGGAGCGCGGCGCGACCTACCTCCATGGGGCCGGGTCCTATACCAAGCAGGATATGGAAGTGGTTCTGACCGTGGTGCGCAAGGGCCAGCTGGCGGAGCTGAAAGAGCTCGTTATGAATGTTGACCCCAACGCTTTCGTCATCGTCCAGGAGGCCCACCAGGTCTTGGGAGACGGCTTTTCCGATTACTCCCCGGATGCCCTGTAAAGGAGAACGACATGAAGCTTCTTCGCTTGTGCCCGCTGCTTTTGGCGGTGCTGCTGACCGGCTGCAGCGTGTTTGACGGGCAGTATGTTCAGGTAACGCCCCACGAAATGCAGCCCACCAAAAGTCAGGAGGAGACCCTGACCGTAAACAACTATATGGATCTGCGCCGCACCCTGGTGGAAATGATCACGGCAGGGCGGGAAAACATGGTGATTCTGACCCAGGACTACCCGGACGCTGCCCTGCGGGACAATATGGAAGGAGCCAAAGCGTATATTTGCGGCTACGACCCTGTGGGGGCCTATGCCGTGGAAAGCCTCAGCTATGAGATCGGGGCCAAAAGCGGCTATACCGCCGTGGCGGTCACGGTTACTTATCGCCACAGCCAGTCGGATATTCGGGGCATCGTCCATCTGGACGGCATGGACCGGCTGGAAGAAACGGTGCTGGGGGCCCTTGAAAATATGGATTTCCGAAAGGTTATCCTGATCCCCGGCTACCAGCCTACGGACTTTGGCCAGATGGTTCAGAATCTGGCCCAGTACAGCCCTCAGACGGTGATGGAGTGCCCCCAGGTGGCGGCGGATGTATACGGAAAAGGCACCACAAGACTGGTGGAGCTGTCCTTTACCTATGAAAACGGCAGGGATGTCCTCAAGCAGATGCGGGCCCAGGTCAGCGACGTGTTTAATGCCGCGGCCCTGTATGTCAGCGGCGAGGGCTCGGATTTCCAGAAATACAGCCAGCTCTATTCCTTCTTAATGGACCGCTTCAATTATACGTTGGAATCCTCCATTACCCCGGCCTACAGTCTTCTGCGCCACGGGGTAGGGGACAGCCGGGCCTTTGCCAACGTCTATGGGGCCATGTGCCGCAGCGCGGGCCTGGAATGCCTGACCATAACGGGGACCCGCAACGGGGAGCCCTGGACCTGGAATATGATCTGTGACAACGGCATCTACTACCACCTGGACCTGACCCGCTGCAAGGAAGACGGCGGCTTCTGTGAGCGGACGGAGGGGAGCATGACAGGGTATGTGTGGGACTATTCCGCCTTCCCGGAGAGTATGGCCGAAATTTTGCCGGAGCCGTAAAAAGTACTTGACAATCTGGAATTTTCTGTTATAATACAGAAGTTCCCTGCGGGTGTAGCTCATCCGGTAGAGCGCCACCTTGCCAAGGTGGAGGTAGCGAGTTCGAGCCTCGTCACCCGCTCCA
>CAKTOB010000008.1 GCA_934589525.1 uncultured Oscillospiraceae bacterium
CTGGAGCGTGCCGTTGCCAACGGGGTCAAGACCCTGGTGGTGCAGCCCACCCATCTGATGCACGGTGCCGAGTACGACGAAATGTGCGAGGCCCTGGATGCTTATAAGGACAAGATCGAGAACATCGTCATTGCCGAGCCCCTGCTGGGCGAGGTAGGCGACGATGCCACCGTCATCAACGCCGACAAGGAAGCCGTTGCCAAGGCCGTGGTTGCCGCGGCTGAAGCGGACGGCAGCTTTGAGAGCATGGCCAAGGCCGCCGAGGAAGGCACTGCCCTGGTGCTCATGGGCCACGGTACTGCCCACGTTGCCAAGGTCACCTACAGCCAGATGCAGACCCAGATGAACGAGCTGGGCTACAAGAACGTCTTCATCGGCACCGTGGAAGGCGAGCCCGAGGAGACCTCCTGCGAGTCCGTCATCGAGGCCGTGAAGGCTGCGGGTTACACCAAGGTCGTGCTGCGTCCTCTGATGGTGGTTGCCGGTGACCATGCCAACAACGATATGGCGGGTGCCGATGAGGATTCCTGGAAGTCCATGATGGAGGCCGCGGGCCTGGCCACCGAGTGCCAGATCGCGGGCCTTGGCAGAATCGACGCCGTTCAGGACCTGTACGTTGCCCACACCCAGGCTGCCATGGATACCCTGAAGTAATGAACCCTTCCCGGGAGGCCCGCACCTCCCGGGATACCTGCGTTTTTTATTGAAAGGGCATTGGAAAAACCAGTGCCCTTTCAACAGGAAAAGCAAAAAGCATATCAAAAAGGGGAAAGAAACATGAAAAAAGCAACTGCACTTGTACTAGCGGCACTGATGGTGCTGTCCATGGCGGCCTGCGGCCAAAGCACCGCTGCCACCGAAACCACCGCTGAAACCACTGTAGAGCCAACCGTAGAAACCACCGTAGAGACCACCGAGGCAACCGTTCCGGAGACCACCGAGGCTGCCGTTCCCGCTCTTGAAGACGGCGTGTATGTGGCGGAGTTCAATACCGACAGCTCCATGTTCCACGCCAACGAGGCCTGCGACGGCAAGGGCACCCTGACCGTCAAGGACGGCAAGATGACCATCCATGTGAGCCTGGCCTCCACCTCCATCGTAAACCTCTATCCGGGCCTGGCGGAGGATGCCCAGAAGGAGGGCGCGGAGCTCCTGCAGCCCACAAAGGACGAAGTGACCTATCCCGACGGCCTGAAGGATACCGTCAACGGCTTTGACATTCCCGTGCCCGCTCTGGATGAAGAATTTGACCTGGCCCTCATCGGCAAGAAGGGCAAGTGGTATGACCACAAGGTCTCCGTGACCAATCCCCAGCCCCAGGAGCAGGAGCCTCTGGCGGACGGCGAATACACCGTGGAGGCCCTCCTCTCCGGCGGCACCGGCAAGGCCAAGCTCTTAAACCCCACCGCCCTGACGGTTTCCAAGGGGAAAATCACCGCCACCGTCATCTGGAGCAGCAGCAAGTATGACTACATGATCGTAGAGGGCGAAAAGTACCTGCCCATCACCACCGAGGGCGGCTCCACCTTCCAGATCCCTGTGGAGAAGCTGGGGGTAGAAATTCCCGTAACGGCGGACACCGTGGCCATGGGTACCCCCCATGAGATCGAGTATACCATTACCCTCCAGGCGGACACCCTGACCCCCAAGGCATGAAAAAGAACCTGATGCTCATTCTGGCGGCACTGGCCCTGTTCCTGGGGGGCTGTGCCGCCCAGGCTCCAATAGAGGAGCCCACGGCGGAGACCGCCGCCACCCAGGAAACCCTCTGCTGGTCCGACCTGGACTTTCAGCAGGAGCCTCTTTCCTATGCCCGGGAATTTACTATTGCCCAGGCCCAGGGCTATCAGAAGCTCACCGTGGGCACGGACCAGACATTCCTGGTGGTGCCGGAGGGAGCGGAAACCCCCACTGGGATTCCCCAGGACGTAACGGTGCTGCACCAGCCCCTGAAAAGCATTTACATGGTGGCCAGTGCCTCCATGGATTATTTCTGCAAGCTGGATGCCCTGGACGCGGTAAAGCTCAGCAGCCAGAAAGAAACCTCCTGGTATCTGCCCCAGGCCAAACAGGCCATGGCGGAGGGGAAGATCCTCTACGCGGGCAAATACTCCGCCCCGGATTACGAAACCATTCTGGCGGCAAACTGTGATCTAGCGGTGGAAAACGCCATGATATATCACACCCCGGACGTATTGGAGCAGATCCAGCATCTGGGCATTCCCGTGCTGGTGGACCGCTCCAGCTACGAGGCCCACCCTCTGGGCCGGATGGAGTGGATCAAGTTCTATGGGGCGCTGCTGAACCGGCAGCAGGAGGCGAAGGACTATTATGACAGCCTTCTTACCAGCCTGACCCCGGTCCTTAACGAAGCGGACACGGGAAAGACCGTGGCCTTCTTCTACATCACCGCCTCCGGAGCCGTGAACGTCCGCAAGGGCACGGATTACATCACAAAGTCCATTGCCCTGGCGGGCTGTGACAGCGTGCTCTTTACGGAGGATGAGGACACCGGGGCCACCTCCTCCCAGACCGTCCAGATGGAGGCCTTCTACAACGGGGCCATCAACGCGGACATCCTGATTTACAATAGCACCGTGGACGGAGAACTGGATTCTGTGGCGGCGCTGCTTGCCAAGGCCCCGCTGCTTGGGGACTTCAAGGCGGTAAAGGAAGGGCAGGTCTACTGCATTTCCAAGAATTTCTACCAGGAGTCTCTGGCCTTGGGGGACTTTATTCTGGATGTGAATACCGTAGCCTCCGGCGCGGACCGGAGCCTGTATTTCCTGAAACAGCTGCACTAAAGGAGGCGCACCATGACACAGAAAAGAAGATCCAGGCGCTTCCTGGGCTTTGCCCTGCTGCTGGTGCTGGTGGCGGTGTTTCTGCTGTGGAATCTCAACGCGGGCTCCGTGGCCATTTCTCCCGAGGAGGTCCTGAAAATCCTTCTGGGCCGGGGGGAGGATGAGACCAAGTGGAACATCATCTGCTCCATCAGGCTTCCAAGGCTTCTGTCTGCCCTGATCCTGGGGGGGGCCCTGTCGGTTTCGGGCTTCTTGCTGCAAACCTTTTTCCATAATCCCATTGCCGGTCCCTTCGTGCTGGGCATTTCCTCCGGCGCCAAGCTGACGGTTTCCGTCACCATGATCTTCCTTCTGAGCCGTGGGGCGGTTTCCAGCTCCGCCAGCCTGATTTTCTCCGCCTTTTTTGGCGCCATGATCTCCATGGGCTTTGTGCTGCTGATCTCCCAGAAGGTCAAGCAGATGAGCCTGCTGGTGGTTTGCGGCGTGATGATCGGCTATATCTGCTCGGCGCTGACGGATTTTCTCGTGACCTTTGCGGACGACTCCAATATTGTAAATCTGCACAACTGGTCCGTGGGCTCCTTCTCCGGCAGGACCTGGACCGATGTCCGGGCCATGGTGCTGGTCTGCGGCGTGGCGGTGGGGCTGTCGTTCCTGCTGAGCAAGCCCATCCGGGCCTATCAGCTGGGGGAGGTCTACGCCCAGAATATGGGGGTTCACCTCAAATCCTTCCGGGCGGCGCTGATTCTGCTCTCCAGCGTGCTCTCCGCCTGTGTCACGGCCTTTGCCGGCCCTATTTCCTTTGTGGGCATTGCGGTGCCACACCTCATGAAGCGGCTCTTTGGCACGGCGGAGCCCATGCTGATGATCCCTGCCTGCTTCTTAGGGGGCGGTGCCTTTTGCCTGATGTGTGACCTCATCGCCCGGACGGCCTTTGCCCCCACGGAGGTCAGCATCAGCTCGGTAACGGCGGTGTTCGGTGCCCCTATTGTCATCTATATGATGCTCCACAGAAAGGCGGCGAGAGAATGAGCGGATTTTTGGAAACGGAAAAGCTTTCCGTAGGTTATGACGGGAAGCCTCTCATCCGGGATGTGTGCCTCCAGGTCCAGCGGGGGAAGATCGTGACCCTCATCGGCCCCAACGGCTCCGGCAAGTCCACCATTCTTAAAACCATCGTGGGCCAGCTGTCCAAGGTCTCCGGCACGGTGCTGCTGGAGAGCACCCCTATGGAGCGGTGCAGCCAAAAAGACATTGCCAAGCGCATGGCCATTCTGATGACCGAGCGCGTCCACCCGGAGCTCATGACCTGCTACGATGTGGTCAGCACCGGCCGCTATCCCTACACCGGGGCCCTGGGCCTTCTGGGGAAGGAAGACAAGCGCATTGTGGAGGAATCCCTGGCGCTGGTCCACGGCCTGGACATGGCGGACCGGCCCTTTGATGCCATCAGCGACGGCCAGCGGCAGCGCATCCTTCTGGCCCGTGCCCTGTGCCAGACCCCGGAGATCATCGTTTTAGACGAGCCCACCAGCTATTTGGACATCCGCTATAAGCTGGAGCTTCTGACCATTCTTAAAACCATGGTCCGGGAAAAGAATCTGGCGGTGCTGGTGTCCCTCCACGAGCTGGACCTTGCCCAGCGGGTGTCGGATACGGTGGTCTGCGTGGCCGGAGACCGCATCGACCGCATGGGGCCGCCCCAGGAGATTTTCTCCAATGACTACATCGCCAAACTCTACCACATGGAGCCGGGGAAATATGACCCCTGCTTTGATACATTGGAGTATGTGCCCAAATAAGTGAAAAAAGCCTAAAAAACCGGCGCCGTTTGTACACGGGGCCGGTTTTGCTGAAAAGCTTTCCTTGACCTTTCCTGGGGAAGGGAGTATAATAAACATATATATTATAGATGAGGAGCGTTCATCCATGGTTTATCATATGACTGTCGCAGGCCTTGAGCGGGACCTGCCCATTTGCCCTGTCAATGAGAATCTGTCCATTGCCGGTTTCGTTATTTTCGGGGACCAGGAGCTGACGGTGGCCTGCGCCCGGGAGCTGCTGAAGAAAGCCCCGGAGTATGACTATCTGATCACCGCCGAGGCCAAGGGCATTCCTCTGGCCCACGAAATGGCCCGTCAGGCCGGTGACGACAAGTATTTTGTGGCCCGGAAGGGTTCCAAGCTCTACATGCGGGATACCTTCGGCGTGGCGGTCCGTTCCATCACCACCGACCGGGAGCAGCACCTGTATCTGGACGGCAACGATGCCAAGCTGATGAAGGGCAAGCGCATCCTGCTGCTGGACGACGTGATCTCCACCGGCGAGAGCCTGACGGCCCTGGAAGCCCTGGTCGAGAAGGCCGGCGGCATCATCTGCGGCCGCATGGCCATTCTGGCCGAGGGCGATGCCAAGGACCGGGAGGATATTCTCTATCTGGAGCCCCTGCCCCTGTTTGACCCCGACGGCACCCCCAAGGCATAATCACCTTTCTTGTCAGGCCCGCCCACACCGGCGCGGGCCTGATTTTTTTGCAGGGAAATACTTGTTTTTATCAGGATCAGGTGGTAAAATAGGGGAAAACAGACCCTGTTGGAAGGGCCAGGAAAGGATGGGCGGCAACATGATCCAGTTTGGAACCGGCGGATGGCGGGCCATCATTGCCGATGGATTTACGAAGGAAAATATTCGCCTGGTGGCGGCGGGGCTCTGCGGCCTCATGAAGGACGAGGGCCTGGAGGACTGCCCGGTCTGCGTGGGCTATGACCGGCGGTTTCTTTCCAAGGAGGCCTGCCACTGGCTGGCGGAGGTGCTGGCGGGCTACGGCCATAAGACCATGGTGGTAAACCGTTCTTCCCCCACGCCGCTGATTATGTTCACGGTGAAGCAGCTGGGGCTGCACTACGGCATGGCGGTGACGGCCAGCCACAACCCGGCCATTTACAACGGCATCAAGGTCTTTACCGCCGGAGGCCGGGACGCGGACCAGACCGTCACCGGGAAAATCGAGGAGCAGATCCGCAAGGTAGAGGGCGGGGCCATCCCCTCTGTGGATTACGACGTGGCCCTGGAGCAGGGCCTCATTCAGGAGATTTATCCCTTCAATGAGTACATCGACAGCATTCTCAAGGTGCTGGATGTGAAGAAGATCAAAGATGCCCGGCTGCGCATCGCCATTGACCCCATGTACGGTGTCAGCCAGAGCAGCCTGCGGACCATCCTCTTGACCTGCCGCTGTGACGTGGACGTGATCCACGAGCAGCACGACACCCTTTTTGGCGGCCGGATGCCCGCCCCCAGTGCGGAAGCTCTGCGGCTGCTGAGCAACTATGTGATTGAAAACCGGTGCAGTCTGGGCCTTGCCACCGATGGGGATGCAGACCGGTTGGGAGTCATTGACGAACAGGGCAACTTCCTCCACCCCAATACCTTGCTGGTGCTTCTGTACTACTACCTGGTCAAATACCGGGGCTGGACAGGCCCCTGTGTCCGCAACAATTCCACCACCCATTTGCTGGACCGGGTGGCGGCGGACTTTGGCCAGGAGTGCTATGAAGTGCCGGTGGGCTTCAAGCACATCTCCGCCAAAATGGCCCAGACCGATGCCATCATCGGCGGCGAGTCCTCCGGCGGTCTGGCGGTCCGGGGCCACATTGCGGGAAAGGACGGCATTTACGCTGCGGCCCTGCTGGTGGAGATGCTGGCGGTGACAGGGAAAAGTGTCTCGGAACTCTACCGGGAGATCACTGACCGGTACGGCCAATTCTACTATGAGGACGCCGCCTTTACCATGAAGCCCGCCCGGAAATTAGAGCTTCAAAAGCTGCTGTTTGAAGACCTGGAAGTGCCGGACTTCGGAAAGCCTGTGGACCACATCAGCCGGGAGGACGGCTGCAAGGTCTATTTTGCCGACGGCAGCTGGGTCATCTGCCGGTTCTCCGGCACGGAACCGCTGCTGCGGATGGCCGCCGAGGCCGGAAGTCGGGGCCAGGCTCTGGAATATCTGCACACCTGGAAAAAAGCACTGGATTTGTAAAGGGGCAGGGCAATGGACAAATGGTTTTCTCTCGATGCCCCTTTGAGCCAGGGCCTTGGCCGTCTGGCAGACCTGGTAATGCTCAATGTGGTGTTTTTATTGACCTGTCTGCCCCTGTTTACCGTGGGGGCGGCGGTGACGGCTCTGTACGCCGTGTGCTATCCCATGTCCCAAGATCGGGAGGGGAAGCTCTTTGCCGCCTACTTCCGCTCCTTCCGGCAAAACTTTGCCCAGGGGACGGTGCTGTGGCTGCTGTGCCTGGCTTTCTGCGGGGGAAATTTTGCCTGCGTGGTGCTGTTGAGAAACCAGCCCGGGGCATTGGGGTATCTGTCTGTACTCTTTGGGGTGCTGTTCGTTGTGTCCGTGGTGGCCTTTGGCTATGTGTTCCCTCTGCTCAGCCAGTTCCGGAATGACAGCCTCTCCACCTTACAAAACGGGCTGCTGCTGGGGCTGGGATATCTTCCCAGGTCCCTTATCATGGCGGTACTGAACCTTTTTCCCTGGGCCATGCTTCTCATAATGCCCCAGGCGTTTCTGGGCCTGGGGATCCTGTGGTTCAGCCTTTGGTTTGCCGGGGCGGCTTATATCAACTGTCTGCTCCTGAAAAAGATCTTTGCCCCCTATTTTGAAAAGGAAGCTTAAAAGAAAGCAGCTGTCACCGGGCTTTGTGCCCAATGACAGCTGTTTTTTCTTTTACACGGCAAAGAGCACCACGCACAAAAAGTGCAGGAGGCTCCCCAAATCTACGAAAATGTGGAACACGGAGTGCATCCACTTTTTCTTGCTGCCGATGCCGTAGAGCACCGCACCGATGGTATAGGCAATGCCGCCGGAGAGCAGCAGCCAAAACCCCGCAGGGCGCAATACCTGCCACACCACCTTGGCAAAGGGGATGATGGCCCAGCCCATGCCGATGTAGCAGATCATGGAGAAGACCCGGTAGGCCCGCAGGTCAATGGCCGTGAGAACGGTGGCGATGAGGGCCATGGCCCATTCAAAGCCAAAGAGCCACCAGCCGAGCTTTGGATACACCGGACGAATGGCCGACAGGGCAATGACGGTGTAGGTGCCGCAGATGAGGAAGTAGATGGTGCAGTGGTCAATGACCTGCATGACCTTCTTCCCCATGCCGGGCTTCAGCCCGTGGTACACGCTGGAGACGCTGTAGAGCGCCACCATGCAGAAGCCGTAAATGGCGGAGCAGACGATGCCGTAAATATTATTGTGCAGGGCCGAGAAGGCTACGCACAGGCTCAGGGCCGAGACACCCATGGCACCGCCGATGATGTGTGTGACCGTGTTCATGATCTCCTCTCCCACGGAGTAATTGGGGAGGGCGCGGTCGGCAAGCTTTGTTCGTTTCATAAGCTTTTCCCCTTGGGAAGCCGGGGCTTCCGTCCTTTCTTTTTTTATCAGTATACCACCGTCCCCGGGAAAAAAGTACCTACAAAGGCCGATTCTACCCTCTCCTGCCGGGAGAGAACCGCTTCTCCCGGGGGTAGAGTGGTAGAAACGCAAAAGTTACGGTAGAATCGTCCTTTATATGTCAAAAGCCCCCCGGAGACCTCCCTTCGCCACTGTGGTCGGGAGCCCAGGGGGATTTGTGCAGTTTCCACAAAAAGCACCGCCGGAATTTCGTTATTTCATGTTGGGTTCGTCAATAATTGTTCATGCTTTTTTGGCCCTGCTGTGCTATAATATAGTGGCGGTAGGTGAAGACCCCCTGCCGCGGAAAAGGAGAAGGTCATGAACAATATCTTGTTTTTTCTGCTGCCCAAGGCTATGTGCGCATACCTGTATGATGACGCCACCATCCGTCAAGCCATAGAGAAAATGGAAGCGGCGGGATATACGTCCATTCCCATTCTCAACAAGCAGGGGGAGTACCGGGGCACCCTGACAGAGGGAGACCTGCTGTGGGCGCTGCGTTGCCTGTGCAACCTGGACATGCGCCAGGCGGAAGCCCACCGTATCAGCGAGATCTCCCGCCGGAAAGACAACGTCCCCGTCCGGGTCACCACCTCCATGCACGACCTCATCGACCGTGCCTCCACCCAGAACTTTGTCCCGGTGGTAGACGACAAAGAAGCCTTCATCGGCATCGTCACCAGACGCTCCATCATCCAGTATTGCAAACAAACCCTGTTCCCGGAGGACTAGAGCCCTGGCTTAGAAGTACATAAACCACGCCTCAGACCGGGGCGTGGTTTTTTGCTGGTGGGGAGAACGGGATGGGAGATGCAGTTGACAGTGGACAGTTGACAGTTATTGAGGCGACCAACGTGGTTCATTTCTGTACGTCCGTTAAAGACTGTAGGGAACGGCCTATGTGCCGTTCCGGGGGCGTGGAAATTACAACCCGTGTGGACAAAACAAAACAACCCCCCGCCCCTTGGCTCTCCCTCTGGGAGAGCTGGCTCGGCGCAGCCGAGACTGAGAGGGCCTTGCGGCGTTTTTATAATGAAAACGTCCACCTAAATTCTCAACGTTGGCCCTCTCCGTCCGAGCTGCGCTCGGCCACCTCTCCCAAAGGGAGAGGCAAGGGTAGGTTTCTACGGATTCGCCCATTGTTTGTGCAACGTTTTACGCCGCCCCGCCGTGACTGAATTTTGAAAGTTATGAGACAACTATCACCGGATACTGCTCAAAAAAATCACGGAATCTGATGCTTTTTAAGAATTGCACAAAACAACCCTCCCCGTTTTGTAGGGACTTCCAAAATTGAAAAAGCCCTTGCAATCCAGGGCTTTTCTTTGCTATATTTATAGTATACAAAGCCAGACCCCTTCCGGCGTAAGGAGGAATATTTATGAAAAAAATCACGACACGGCTGCTGTCCCTGGTGCTGCTGGGGGCCTTTATCCCCAGCTTCGTTTTGGCGGACAACTGGTATCTGGAAAAAGGTAGTATTAGCGTAGAGGCCACAGAATCCGGTCAGACTGTTTCCCAGGTTGGAGGAGAACGTAAAAATGATGATGCCCCCATCATCAGCAACTGGGACCCGACTGGAACCAATGCCGGAAACACCGGCTCTACTTCCAATACCATCACCATTGATGCAGCCGCCGGTGCGGAAGCCAACGTGACCCTGGAGAATGTCAACATTAGTACCGGCGGGGCGGCCATCACTACCTCCGGCGAAGGCAGCGTAAACATCGAGCTGGACGGAACCAACAAGGTTCAAAGCAGCACGAACCACGCCGGTGTGGAAAAGAAGGACAACGGCACCCTGACCATTACGGACGAAAATAATAATGGCAGCCTCACGGCCACCGGCAGCACCGGCGGTGCCGGTATCGGCGGCGGAAAAGACGGCAGCGGCAGCTACATTACAATTGAGGGCGGCACGGTAAAAGCCAACGGCGGCTACGGCGCTGCCGGTATCGGCGGTGGCTTCGCAGGAGCAGGCAGCGAGATTACCGTCTCCGGCGGCAATGTAGAGGCCCAAGGCGGCGAAGACGGTGCCGGTATCGGCGGTGGCTTCGCAGGAGCAGGCAGCGAGATTACCGTCTCCGGCGGCGAGGTAGAGGCCAAGGGCGGCGAGAACGCTGCCGGTATCGGCGGCGGAAATGGCGGCAGCGGCAGCACGATCAACATCGAGGACGGCAAGGTCACCACCAACGGCGGCAAAAACGGTGCCGGCATCGGCGGCGGCAACGGCGGCAACGGCACCGGCATTACCGTCTCCGGCGGCGAGATAATAGAGGCCAAGGGCGGCAAAAACGGTGCAGGCATCGGCGGCGGCAAATACGGCAACGGCAGCGGCATTACCGTCTCCGGCGGCGAGGTAACAGCCAACGGCGGTAACTGGGGTGCCGGTATCGGCGGCGGCAACAGCGGCAGCGGCAGCGACATTACCGTCTCCAATGGCGAGGTCACAGCCACCGGCGGCGACTGGGGCGCGGGCATCGGCGGCGGTTACAAGGGCAGCGGCGGCGGTTACAACGGCAACGGCAGCGGCATTACCGTCTCCGGCGGCAAGGTCACAGCCAAGGGCGGCCAATGGGCTGCGGGCATCGGCGGCGGCAGCAGTAACAACGGCAGCAACATTACTGTTTCCAGCGGCGAGGTCATAGCCAACGGCGGCGATTACGGTGCGGGTATCGGCGGCGGCAGCAGCGGCAGTGGCAGCGGAATTACCGTTTCCGGCGGCACAGTAACAGCCGCCGGCGGCGATTATGGTGCCGGTATCGGCGGCGGTGACGTCGGAAACGGCAGTGCAATCACCATCGAGGGCGGCACGGTCATAGCCACCGGCGGCAAAAAAGGAGCCGGTATTGGCGGCGGAGACGACGGCAGCGGCAACACGATCAACATCGATGGCGGCAAGGTCACGGCCACCGGCGGTGAGCAAGGAGCCGGTATTGGCGGCGGAGACGACGGCAGCGGCAACACGATCAACATCGATGGCGGCAAGGTCACAGCTCAGGGCGGCCTAAGCGGTGCCGGTATCGGCGGCGGACAGGGCAGTAACGGCAGCGGAATCAAGATCTCCGGTGATGCGCAGGTGAAGGCCCAGGGTGGTGCGGAATACAAGGGTTATTTGAAGGAAGGTGCCGCTATCGGCAACGGCGGCACTGATACTCAAAAGGGTGATGAGCTAATTCTGGATACTTCCAAGCTAACCGTAGACGGATTCATCCAAACATACAAGCCCGGCGACAATATCGATACAGCCACACCCGAAAAATCGACCATCGGTACAACCGGCGACCACAGCTGGGATGAAGGTACGGTAACGACCCAGCCCACCTGTACCACCGAAGGGGTAATGACCTACACCTGTACGAATACAGCGCACACTTCCCCAATAACCAAAACCGAATCGATCCCGGCGCTGAATCATGATTTCAAAACTTACATTTACGACAATAATGCAACCTGTGACGCAGACGGCACGGAAACCGCCAAGTGTGAACGTTGCAACGTGACGCACACCCGGCCCGCCAAGAACACCAAGCTGGAGCATCAGTTCAGCAACTATACCTACAACAATGATGCCACCTGCACCCAGGACGGCACGGAGACCGCCAAGTGTGAACGCTGCAAGGAAACCGACACCCGGACCAAGGCGGGCACCAAGCTGGGGCATCTGTTTGAAACCTATGTTTACAACAAGGATGCCACCTATGAAGCAGACGGCACGGAAACCGCCCATTGCGCCCGCCCGGGCTGCACCGTAACGGACACCCGGACGGCTCAGGGCACCAAGCTTGAACCCCTGCCGCGCACCCAGAAAGAGGCCTATTGGGTCTGCGGCGCTGACGGACAGGCCCTTCCCTACCAGTCCCAGGTCAAGGACGGGGTGCTCACCGTAACGGTCCAGGCCGACACCGCCTCCCTCCGGGGCTCCACCGAGAGCCTCCGGCAGCTGGAAGCCCAGGGCATCACGGGGATTCGGTTCATCACCAACAAAGCCCAGTCTGACTTTGCCCTCTCCGACATCCTGACCTCCGGCACCGGCAGCGTCACCCTGACCCACGAAGGCGAGACCGTGACCTTCACCCTGGCGGAAAAGGACATCAGCGGGATTCTGAAGTAACCAACCACAAAACGGCGGCAGATTTGCCGCCGTTTTTGCTTTTAAAGAGGCGCAGTACCACGTTCCGCCTTGTAGGAACAACAGGCGCAGAGGTAGAACGTGTCAGCGAAACCGTAGGGAACGGCCTGTGTGCCGTTCCGGGGGCGTTCCGAATTTAACCCGTGCGGGTGAATGGTAGCACCTACCAGCATGTCATTCCGAGGGAACGAATGTGAGTCGAGGAATCTTCCCAAGCGGCAAGTTTTATCTTGTGTTGGTTCTTTTACCAACGTGGTGGATTCCTCCACTCCGCTGACGCGGCGGTCGGAATGACAAACCTGAGGGGTGGTTTTGCTTACCTACACAGGTTGTATTAGCAACGTGGATGGCGGCAGATTGCCGCCGCTACACCGGATTTGTCCATTGTGATACCGTTTAGTCGGTACGGCTCAATAATTGCAACGTCCCGGGCGGCAGATTGCCGCCCCTACGGACACACCGGGGGGTGGACTTTTGAACCAACGGATTTCAAAAGCGGAAACGTTCGTTGCTCAATAATTGTCAATTGTCAATTGTCCATTGTCAATTCAGAAAAAACTGTCAACTGTCCACTGTCAACTGTCAACTATTCCCCGCTCCCTGGCCCAGATACTGCTCCCACACATACGGGCCCTCTTCCTGGGTCAGGTTGAAGGCTTGGCGGATGCCGGTGCAGATGCGCAGGAGTTTGGCTCTGAGGATGGGGGAGGTGAATAGGGTTTCGTTTCCGGGGTTTGCGGCGCACTCGAAGATCCGGGCCCGGTCTTCCGCGGGGTAGGTCATGGAATAGGAATCGATGAAGGCCCGGTTGTCGCCTTCCAGGAAGCTGCCGTAGGCCTCCAGGTCCACCTGATAGTCCAGGGCGTAGGCAAAATCCTGGGGATTCAAGTCGTTCCAGTTGTCGTAGACGCTGCACCGGGTCAGGACCTGGGTGTCGATCAGGTGGCTGCATTCGTGGAACAGGGTGTAGCGCAGGCTCTCCGGGGAGGAGGGGGCCAGGGCCAGATAGAAGTGACTGCCTGACTGGAATTGCAGGCCCTCTGCCGTGTCCAGGCTGCCGGTACCGGCGGTGCCTTCGATGGCGCTGACCAGGCAAAGGGTCAAATCGTCCCAGCCTCTTGTAAGCTTGGAGAGAAACCCCTGGGGAAAGGTGCCCAGGGCCTCCTCCAGGCATTGGAGCTGCCATTGGGTCTCGTCCACCCGATAGGCGGCGGTGAAATGGTAGTCCCAGGGGGCGGCCTGGGAGGCTTCATCAAAGAGCAGGATGGAAATGCCGAATTTGTTCTCCAGCCGGTCCGCCGTCTCCCGGCACTGCTGCATGCCGGACTGATCCGGATACGCTCGGGTATAGTAGGGCACCAGGCAGGAGTCGGTGCTTTCCGAGGGGAAGGCATCGTAATTCCAGCGGAGTATCCACCAGAGGCCGGAGTCTTCGTCCCGGGCGGTGAGGTAGAGGCGGCCGTTTTCGGTAAAGCAGCCGTTTCCCAGGGTGTCAATGCCATGGAGCTCCACTTCGCTTCGCAGCATCCGGGAGGCAAAGCTGTAGAGCCGCAGGGTCATGCCTGTGGGGGTAGGGGTTTTCGTGATGACGAAGCCATCTGCAAAGCAAAGGACCTCTTCTGTGGGGCCTAAAGGCAGCTGCCCCGCGGTGCCCCCGGGGGCCAGCAGCACCACCAGGGGGGAGCCCAGGTCCGTCAGGACCATCTGAAGGCCCGCTTCGCTCCAGGCCGCGTCCTGGGGGGCATAGTCCGGATATTGGGTGCTGCCGTCCAGGGCGGATAAGAGCAGGCTCTGGGCGGTGCCGTCCTCCCGGGTCAGCCGCAGGAACAAAAGCTCCTGGGACAGGGCCGTGACGGAGCCGTCATAAAAATTCATATGGTCCCGCAGAAGACCGGAAAGCCCGGTGGAGCAATCCAGGACCTTCAGGCACCCCCGGTCTAAGTAGTATAAATACCGGCTGTCCGGGCTCAGGCCCGGGATGCCGGAAAGGGTCTCCGGCAAAGGAATGGTCTGGAGCTCCTGTAACGCATTGTCCAAAACGGAGACGGTGTGGCCCGTCAGCACCCAGGCCCCGTCGGGGTCGGTGCGCAGGACCACTTGGGTGCTGCCCTGGGCGGCCTCCTGAAACTCTGGGCCGGAGCGCCGGGAGAGGCTGCCGCCGCATTGCAACAGCAGGTCCTCCCCCATGGGGTAAAGGCGGCAGAAGCCCGTCTCCCCGGTGGGGAACACCTGGATCGCCCCCTGGGTCTGGGATTCCAGGGCCTGGCCGGGGGCCTGGGTGGTCTCCGAGGGGGCCGTCGTCTCTTCGCTGGGGGCGGCACAGCCCGCCAGCAGGAAAAGGGCCAATAGGGCAGCAAGAAATTTCATGGTCATTGTCTCCTGGCAAGGGTATAGTCGTCGCCCTGACGGTAGTAAGGGCAGCGCTGACTGGTGGAAGCAAGAATGCGGTAAACCTCATCCTCGTCCAAGTCCATCATGCAGTAGTACTCGTCATACTCCTCATCATAATCATAATACCAGCAGCTGTCGCATTGGGTCGAATCCATGGTTATTCCTCCATGACCCGGAAGAAAAAGCTTCCGTCCTCATAAATGAGGTAGCTGTGGCTGCCGTCCTTGGGAATGGACACGCTGCCGGGGTTCAGGCAGCGGATGCCGCCTACGTTTTCGTCCAGCTTCACATGGGTGTGGCCGGAGAGGAAAATGCTTCCCTGGGGCAGGGGCGGCAGGGCCTGGGGACTTAAATGGTGGCCATGGGTCAAATAGAAGGTCTTTCCGTCCACCAGAAGCTCCCCGTAATCTGCCATGCAGGGGAAGGGCAGCACCATCTGGTCCACCTCCGCCTCGCAGTTGCCCCGAACGGCAATGATTTTTTCGGACAGGGCACTTAGCATGGGGATGACCTTTTTGGGGGCATAGTCCCGGGGCAAATCGTTTCTGGGGCCGTGGTAGAGAAGGTCCCCCAACAAAATCAGCTTGTCCGGGTTCTCCTTTTCCATTTCTTCACAAAGCCGACCGCACCAATAGGCGCTGCCGTGAATATCCGAGGCAATAAGCAGTTTCATATCCAAATTCTCCTTTAAAAGTATTGAAGGACGTGTCGCCTGGGTCACACGCAACACGTCCGGGTTTGTAGGTCAAAGCGTTTCCAGATAGGGTTCTACCGGAAAGGGCTTTAATGGCTCGTCTTTTCGTAAGTACAAAGGGTGGTGGGGGTGGCCCTTCTTGGTGATGGCACCGGCGCAATACCACCGGGCGCCGTATTCTTTGCCGATGTCCAGCATGTCCCGGACGCACTGGGAAAGATAGCTCCGCTTTTCAATCACGGCCCCCCAGGCGGCCCAGACCGCGGGCTCCGGGGACAGGGACAGCACATAGCGGAAGGCCGCCATATTCTCCCGGTGAAGCAGGGGGTTCAGGGCCTTTTCCATGGCGTTGGGGTCGGTGGCCCGCTGGGCGTAGACGTTGAACATGAGAAAGCTGTCATAGCCGTTGCCCAGGGCGATGCGCTCCACGGATTTTAAGGTGTTGTCCAGGGCATCGGGCCGGGCGGTGGAGGGGTTGACGCCGATGCAGATCAGAGGCTTTTTTCCCCGGGTGCCCAGGATGTACCGGTATTCAGAATAGAAATTGGGGGCATAGAGCCATTTTTGAATGTCGTAATCCGGGCTGGGGGTGTTGGCGGCATCCAAGGCCTGCTGAAAGGTCACCAGCTCCAGCTGAGCGGTGGTCCCCTTTGGAATATGGCCCATGGTCACTCTTCCTCGTGGGGAAACCACCAGCTCTTCTGGGGGTCGTGGAAGTCGCAGCTTTCCGGGGCAAGGCCCTTTTGGCGGCACCAGTTGGCAAAGGCCGTATCCAGGAAGGGGTAGACCCCCTCCATGGTGGATTGCAGGCTGACGGTTTTGCCGTTTTCCAGCTGCAATTCTACCACGATGTTGCCGCCGGTGATGAGGTAGAGCTTCTGGCCCACAATGGCGCTGTAGGGATAAGAGGCGCTTTTTTTGAACAGGGTGGACACCAGGAAGCTGTCAGCCCCGTAGAAAATGCCAAAGCCCAGGTAATAGACCGCCAGGGAAAGGCCCAGCAGCAGCACGATGATGCCGCCCCAGAACAATACCCGGTCGGTGCCCGCGCCGGTGACGATGGCGGCCACGCCCAGAGCCGAGAGGATCACTCCGAAAACCCCGTAGCGCTTGTTGACCCGGACGGCCTGACCGGACAGGTGCTCGGCCTTATTGCGGAACAGCTTTTGAAAGCCCTTGTCCACCAGACGGCACAGGCCGAAAACCGCCGCCGCTGTGAAGATCCAAATCAGTGCTTCCATAAAATCTCCTTATCCATTACGCCCAGAGGACCGTGTCCACGGGAATGTCAAATTCTTCGGTTTCCAGCCGGGGCAGCACCTGAAAATCATAGCACAGGGCCACCGTGGGGTGGTTTGGCTCCCGGCTTAAAAATTTGTCATAAAAGCCGCCGCCGTAGCCGATGCGGTGGCCCTGGGGGTCAAAGACCAGGCCGGGCATCAGCACCAGGGCTTCCGGGTCATTTGCCTCGGGGCCGTCGGCAATGGGCTCGGGGATACCGGCGTAGCCCGGGGCTACCTGGTTAAGGTCCGACAGCAGCAGAAATTTCATCTCGTCCCCATAGACCTTGGGCACCGCCACCTGCTTGCCGTCGGCCAGGGCCCGGAGCAGCATGGGCACCGTGCGGACCTCCTGGTTATAAGGAAGGTATCCGTAAATGGTTTTGGCTGCTGCATACTGGGGGCAGGCCCGGAATTTTTCGCCCAATACCCGGCTTTTTTCTTCAATTTGGGCCGGGGTCATGGCCCGTTTTTTCTCCCGGACCATGGCCCGGAGTTCCTTTTTATTCAGCATCGGACGGTTCCTCCTCCTGGGCGGTCTCCGGTGTCCGGAACATCCGGAACCACAGGAAAATGGCCACCTGCCCGGGAATACCCAGCAGGAACAGCTTCCACAGGGAGACCTTTAAAATCATTTTCAGGGATACATAAATGCTGGCAAGGCAGCCCCAGACGATGACGGAGATCAAACCCTTGTTCCAGCTGAAGAGCCCCCAGGCCGAGCGCAGGCTCAGCAGCACAATGGCATTGACGGGCACGGCGTAAATAAAGGCCATCCAGCTGCCCCGAATGCCGAAGGAGGAGATCACCACAAAGAAAAACAGGGCCACAAACCAAACCAGGGTGCTGGAAAGGGCCTGGATGATCCCCTTCCTGGGGGTGCGCTTCTGGGGCTCGTATGCTTCCGGCTCCGGAAGACAGGGGTCAGACAGAGCGGGGTCACGCACCAGCCGGTCCAGACTGACCCCAAAGAGGGTGCTCAGCTGCATGAGCGTCAGCACATCGGGCACCGATTCCCCCCGCTCCCATTTGGAAACGGCTTTATCGGAATAATTCAGCTTTTCCGCCAGCCCCGCCTGGGTCAGCCCGGCGGATTTTCGGCAGGTGGCAATGTTGCTGCCGATTTGGGCTTTGATCTTCTCGTCGTCCATTTTCTTCCTCCTGAGTCCAATTACAATAATAGTAACATACTTTATTTTTGATTTCAACAGACAAATTGTGAACGGTCTGCTTATCTCTCAGGGAAGGTAATGGATGTCATGCTGGGATGTCAGGCTGCCCCGCAGGCCTTCCGTTGCGTAGAGGGTGCCGTCGTCGGTGATGAACACCGCCTCAAAGGCATCCCGGTGGTTTTGCCAGTAGCGGGTGGCATCTTCAAGACCCATAATGTACAGGGCGGTGGACAGGCCGTCTCCCAGGGTGCCGTCGGAGGTGATGACGGTAACGGAGCTCAGGCCCCTTTCCGCCGGAAAGCCGGTCCGGGGGTCTAGAATGTGGCGGTAAATGATGCCGGTTTCCGGGTCTTTAAAATAGCGCTCATAGCCTCCGGAGGTGATGACGGCCTTGTCCGTGACCCGGACCGCGGCGTAAACGTCCTCCCCGAAGGGGTCACGGATGCCGATGTTCCAGGGGCTGCCGTCGGGCTTGGCCCCCAGGCACTGGATGTTTCCCCCCAGGCTCACCATGGCGGAGGTGATGCCTGCATCCCGCAAAAGCTCCGTGACACGCTGGGAAGTGAAGCCCTTGCCGATACCCCCCAGGTCGATCTGCTGCCCCGGCCCCAGGCTGGCCTGACCGTCTTCCCCCAGGGAGACTTCCCGGTAGTCAACCAAATCAAGAGCCTGGGAAAGCTCCTGCCGGGAGGGCACATGATAGTCCTTGTCATAGAAGCCCCAGAGCTTTACCAAGGGATATACCGTCGGGTCAAATACTCCCTGGGTGTCCCGGGCCAGGTCCAGGGCGCTTCCCAGAAGAGAAGCCGCATCCGGGGAAAGTACCGCGGTTTTCTCCCGGTTCAGGCGGCTGATGTCGCTGCTGTCATTTCCGATGCTCAAAAGGCTGTCCAGCCGCCGGATCTCCGCCGCCGCTTCATCCAGGGCCCGGTCCCGGTCTGTGCCGTAGGCCGTCAGGGTCATGACCGTATCCATGGCGGTGAGATACCGGGTAGAAGCCGCAGCCTCCCCGGCGGCCCCGCAGCCGGAGAGCAGAAAAAGACACAGGAATATTCCGAAAATTCGTTTCATAAGGCACCTTTTTTATTCACATTATAATGTTATCTTTATTATACTCCGGTATTTCGGCGCTGTAAAGGTCACAAGGGGCAATTTGCCTGTTGCAATTTGCCGCAACTTGTAATAAATTATATATAAGGAAAGTAGCGAACGAAATTCCTGGAATTCCGAGGCTATAGGGGGAAAATGAAAATGAGCAAACTTTATCTCGGTGTAGATGGCGGCGGCTCCAAAACCGAGCTGTGCGTGGCGGACGGAGAGGGCAAGGTCCTTCTGACCCTGTCCGGTGGGGCCACCAGCTTTAAGTCTGTGGGCAATGCCACCGCCTTTGCCAATATGCGGGACCTGGTCCGGCGCATGGAGAATTTCGGCATCCGGGCCGGTCATGTGACCAGAGGCATCTGGGGCATGTCCGGCTGTGACACCCCAGAGGACCGGCTGGTCTATGAGGCCATGATCCAGCAGGCCGGGTTCCCGTCGGAAAGGACCTGCGTGGTCAATGATGCCATTCTGCCCTTCTGGGCGGCGGCGGACGTGCCCGGGGTGGTGGTCATTGCCGGTACCGGCTCCATTGTGGTGGGGGTGGACAGCAAGGGCCGGACCAGCCGCATCGGCGGCTGGAACTATTCCTTCTCGGACCTGGGCTCCGGCTACTGGATGGCCTGCCGCCTGCTGCGGGAAATGACCCTGTGGCTGGACGGCTGCCGGGAGGACTGCTTTACGTTCCGGGCGGTGGAGCAGAAGCTGCTGCCCCAGGGCGGCGGCCGGGAGGAAATGCTCTATCGGCTGTCGAACCTGACCAAGGGGGACGAGATCGCCACCTACGCCTCTATCGTATTGGAGACGGCAGAGTCCCCCCTGTGTAAAAAACTCCGCCAGGGGGCGGTGGACAGCCTGACCCTTTACGCCGGGAAGATGCTGGAAAACCTGAAGGCCCAGGGGGAGGAGAACCTGAAAATCGTCCTCTCCGGCGGCCTCTTCAAGAGCGACTGCTTCCGCGCCCAGGCCGTGGAGGCCATGGAAAAGCTGGCACCGGTGGTGGTAAACACCGTGTCCCCGGCCATGGGCGGCATCCGCATGGCCATGAACATGGGCAGCGGCAAGGCCTTTTAAATAGTATAAAAATGGAGCAGGCATGGACCGTCATGCCTGCTCCGGTTTTCTTTTTATAGAAGTCCCTCCACCAGGATCACCAGGATCAGAACGGGCAGAACGAAGCGGAAATAATACTTCATCCAGCCCTTTACTTGCAGCCCCTTGCCGGTGTTGGCCTCGGCCTGATAGTTTTCAAAGCCCCAGCCCCATTTGGTGACGCAGAACAGCAGGTACACCAGTGACCCCAGAGGCAGCAGGAGGTTGCTGACCAGGAAATCCTCGCTGTCCAATACGTCTCTGGCCCCGATGATGTGCAGGTTTTGCCACACATTGTAGCCCAGAACGCAGGGAAGACTGGCAACCAGTACCAGTGCGCAGTTTATAAGGGCGGCTTTCTTGCGGCTCCATCCCAGAGTGTCCATGCAGAAAGACATGAGGTTTTCAAACACCGCGATCACCGTGGAGAAGCTGGCAAAGGTCATAAACAGGAAGAACAGGCTCCCCCAGACCCGGCCCCCGGCCATGTTTACAAAGACGTTGGGCAGGGTGATGAAAATCAGGCTGGGACCGGCGTTGACCTCCACCCCGTAGCTGAAGCAGGCGGGGAAGATGATGAGGCCCGCCGTCAGCGCCACGAAGGTATCCAGGCCGCAGATGCGCACGCCTTCGCTGAGCAGCGTGTTGTCCTTGCTCATGTAGCTGCCGAAAATCTCCATGGCGGCCACCCCCAGGCTCAGGGTGAAGAAGGACTGGTTCATGGCGGCGCTGATGACGCTGCCAAGCCCCGCGGCCCGGACGTTCTGGGCATTGGGCACCAGATAGAACCGCAGCCCCTCCCCGGCGCCGGAAAGGGTCATGCTGTGGACCGCCAGAACCACGATCAGGATCAGCAGCCCCGACATCATGAATTTGCTGATCTTCTCCAGGCCGTTCCGCAGGCCCCGGCTGCAAATCAGGAAGCCCGCCAAAACGGTCAGCACCATCCAGAAGCCCATTTCCATGGGATCTCCCAGCATCCGGCCAAAGACTGCCCCGCACTGCTCCGTGTCCATTCCGGCGGCAAATTGGCCGGTGGCGAACTTATAGAAGTAGCTGACCATCCAGCCGGAAACGGTGGTGTAGTACATCATCAGAAGATAGCAGCCCCCGATTGCAAACCAGCCGTGGATGTGCCAGGAGCTTCCCGGCTTTTCCAGGGCCTGGTAGCCCTGAACGGCGCTTTTCCGGCTGCCCCGGCCCACCGCCAGCTCCATGGTCAGTACGGGCAGCCCCATGATGACCAGAAACAGCAGATACAGCAGCACAAACCAGCCGCCGCCGTTCTGCCCCACCACATAGGGAAATTTCCAGACGTTGCCGATGCCCACGGCGCAGCCCGCGCTGACAAGCAGGAAGCCCAGCCGGGATTTAAAAGATTCTCTTTCCATTCTTTTTCCTCTCTTTTGCATAGTGAGACTATTCTATCTCGGAAAAACCCGGTTGACAACGGCGGATACCGCATACTATAATAAGAAAAACCAATGATAGAGGGCTGTAACATGAATCAAAACCAGCTGAAATACTTTGTGGCCGCGGCGGAGAGCCGGAACTTTACCAAGGCCGCGGAGCAGTTTTACATTTCCCAGACCGCCATTACCCAGCAGATCCGGCTTCTGGAGCAGACCCTGGGCTGTGCGCTCTTTGACCGGAGCACCCGGCCCGTCAGCCTTACCGGGGCAGGGGAGACCTTTCTGGGGGAGGCCAAGGAGATTTTAGAGCGGATGAACCGGGCGGTGGAGCTGACCCACGGCGCGGCCATGGGCCTGTCCGGCACCTTGCAGCTGGGCTATGTCTGCGGCTATGAGCACAGCGACCTGCCCATGTGGATGCGGCACTTCCATGGGGCGAACCCCAATATCCTGGTGAGCTTTTACAGGTGCTCTGCGGATGTCCTGTCCTCCGGCGTCCTGAGCGGGGCCTATGACCTGATTTTCACCTGGGACTCCACCAACTTAAAGCAGAATGAAGAGGTGGACTATGTGACCGTGGAGCGGGTGCGGCTGATGGTGGCGCTGTATGACCGGCACCCCCTGGCCCAGCGGCAGCGGCTCCGGCGGCAGGAGCTCATGGGGGAGAATATTCTATATATGTCCCCTTCGGCGGATATAGAGTCCTACGGCGATGCCTTTTACATGGAGCTGTACCGGAAGGCCGGGTACAAGCCCAATATCCTGTTCCGCTCCTCTGATGCGGAAAGCATCTTAATGATGGTGGCCTCCGAGGAGGGCATCTCCATTTTGCCGGAATACTGCACCACCAAATTGAACCACTCCGATAATCTCCGCTTTGTGCCCCTGGAAGGGGAGCAGGAGGTGGAGGAGATCGTGGCCGTGTGGCGGCGGGACAACCGCAACCCGGCATTGGGCCGCTATTTACAAAGTATTCAAAAGTAAAAATGACAATTGTTACAAAAATAAACAGATTCGTTACGGTCAACCGGCGGGCATTTTGTCAAAATCTCTAAAAAAGGTAAATGTTTCCTTAACATAGTTGATTTTTGGTCAAGAAACTGTATAATACGTCTTGTTCAGAAAATGTTATGTAACCATGATGTAACCGAAATGATACGATTGATGAGGGAAATACAATGAAAAACATTCAAAAGCTCAGCGCGGCCCTGGTGGCCACCCTGCTGTGTCTCAATATAAGCGCCTGCCAGTCCGCAGAGCCTTCCACCGTGACCACCGCCGCCACCATGCCGGAGGCCCAGACCCGGGCCACCGTCTCCGCCGTCCAGACTCAGGGAAAAGAGGACCTGGTGAGACTCCTGGACCAGGTGGAAGAAAATGTCTTCCCCGGCACCGCCGGAAGCACCGCCACCGCCGTACCCTATACCGCCAAGCTCCTGGACTGGTGCAAATCCACGGGTCTCAGCGAAAATGAAATGATTGCTGCGGAAAACAGCTGGATGCGGGGCAAGGACAAAGAGGAGCTGGCAAGCAAATTCACCCTGATCCTGGAAACCTACCGCCAGCTCATGGGCAAGGACGCCCAGAGCCTTTTGGACACCGCGGGCTACGAAACCGATTCCTACCCCTGGCCCGACTCCTGCACCCAGATCATGACCACCCTTTTATCCACCCTGGGGGCGGAATAAAAGGGCCTCCAAAAATGTTTTAAAATTCTTAAAAAAAGTGCTTGACATTTTCGCCCCTATGGTATATAATCCTAACTGTTCCGAGCGCAACACCTCAGAACCTCCAAAACAAGGACGATTAGCTCAGCTGGCTAGAGCATCCGCTTGACGTGCGGAAGGTCATAGGTTCGAGTCCTATATCGTCCACCAAAATGAAAACACCACCCTTTGGGTGGTGTTCTTTTTTGCGGATATAGGACTCGAACCCATCTAAATGCAAGATGCCGGTGGCATCTTGCGGCCACCAGTTCAAAAACTGGTGGCAACCATACGCTTTGCCCAGGGGGGCAAAGCGGCCATCGAGTTCTATATCGTCCACCAAGCATAAGAAATCCGAACTTCTTCCCTGTGGGAGATGGGTTCGGATTCTTTGTTTATGTCAAGGATATTTCATATTGAGTTTGTGCCAGCAGTGCCGGTTTGATGCCGGGTTGCTGGCACTTATTTTATTTCCTGTTCTGGATCATTGAACTCTTGGACGAAGCGGTTCGCAAACCGTATTACAATTTATCCGGATACCGATCAATTGGAGGTTTGTATTATGGAATATGGGTATATCCGTGTTTCTACAAGAGAACAAAATGAACAGCGGCAGCTCCTTGCAATGCGGGAGTTTGGAATCTCCCCAGACAAAATCTACATGGACAAACAATCCGGAAAGGACTTTGAGCGGAAAAACTACAAGAAAATGGTCCGGAAGCTGAAAAAGGACGATACTCTGGTAGTAAAGAGCATCGACCGGTTGGGGCGGAATTATGAGGAGATCCTGGAGCAGTGGCGGATCATCACCAAGGAAAAACAGGCGGCCATTGTGGTGCTGGATATGCCGTTGCTTGACACCCGGCAAAACCGGGACCTGACCGGAACACTGATTGCGGACATTGTTTTGCAGCTTCTGTCCTATGTAGCCCAAACGGAGCGGGAGTTTATCCGGCAGCGGCAGGCGGAAGGGATCGCCGCGGCAAAGCGAAACGGCGTTCGATTCGGCAGAAAACCCATGGAGCGGCCCGCGGTATTTTGCGTACTCCAAAAGCAATGGCAAGACCGGAAAATATCCGCCAGGGCGGCAGCCAGACAGCTGGGAATCACCCACAGCACCTTTTTACGGTGGGTGAAGGAATGCAACGGATGAAAATGTACAGTTTGCTAACCATACAAAAATTAGTAGATATATGTACTTCCTATTATATCTATTCGACATACAAATTACAAGTACCTAGTGGATGATAAACTGTACTTTAGTGGCCGGGGGGAATACCGGGGGATAAGCTTGTTGAATACTATAAATTTGCTTTTGGGTGAGAAATATGATTGGGGATTTTCTACAATTTTTAGAATATTATGCAGCATCACCAAGTGTAACGGTTTTGCCCTATGCTGATCCATTGATACGCATAGAATATGATGCAATCAACAAAGATGGTGAGTTGGTATTGGCACTGATGGCGCCGTTTTCTCATGCAATCAATGCACTATGCTATAGGGAGCAAGATGCAGAATCCTACTACAACCAACGAAATATTGCCCAAATATGTCATGTGTCATCATCAGAAGTAACCGCCTGGAAAAAGGAAGAACGTATTCCAGAGAAATATCGGTGGTTTTTGCTGTTGGTTGATATTTCTGAAAATGCCGGAAATATGTATGGTCACAAACTCTTACATACTAATTCGCAACACGAAGCCGAGGAAATTTGTGATATCTATTTGCGAATGATAATGTGTTGCTTTGACCCGTTTTGTAAAGATGATTGTGTGCTTGCTTCTGCTGTTAGAACCGGTTGTGGGCTAACAAAAGTTATATCCGAATTGCTTTCAATAAATCCCAATTATTGGAAAAAGGTGTTGAAAATTCACAGCTTGTGAACGGCTTTCTTGCGGAAATAGGTAGCTTAAAATACAATATATGCATGGAAATAATGGGAGGAATGCACTATGTATAAAACAATAGAACAAATTAAGAAGCTTAGAGAGGAAAAACATGATATTCTAAAAAATGTCTATCAGGGCAATAATCCCAATGATGTTTATGAAAACCAGAGAGCATTGAGCACTATGTCTATCAATATTTTCTCGGATGTTGCAAATGCTATTATGCCCACCTTACAAGAGGATGGCGTGGGTAACGATGTGTGGTCGTATGTTTCTTTGAAGCTGAATAAGCTTTCCTTCATCAGCGTACCAACAGTTGCAGAAATTCGTGAAAAATATAAGCAAGGTGTCGCCAGTCCTACTGTTGTTAGAATCAATGGAGCTCAGCCGAAGCCTGGAACAAAAACCAACGTCAAGAAAATTTCCACGCCCATTTTCTTGACGTTGCTGGCAGCACAAGGCATTGCGGTTCCGTTGCTTGTGAGTTTTATCGGTGGAAGCAAGTGGGCGTTAGTAAAGATCATTCCTTGCGCGATAAATGCGGCCCTTATGGTTATTGAAGTTGTTAAGTATTTTGATTTGCTACCGGTAAAGAGCAAAAAAAAGCAATTTGCCCGTAAAAAGGAAGTCCCCACGTCTACTGCTGATTATGATGATATGTATCGTCGTGCCACCCTGGAAATCTATCGAGACAACTGCAAAAAACTTGATGATTGGTTTGATGCTTTGGAGAAAATCACAACTGAAGAAATCGACAAAGCTTTAGCAAGAGCGGAGGAGTGATATGAACATAGTATTTGACGATGGATTAAGGCTAGAGGACGGGTATCGTGAGGTTCTTACCCAACTTCTCCCTATAGGAAACGCACCTTTGAAATTAGATTCGTCAACAGCCAAAACGGATGGCACGCCTTGTTCTGATGAGGGATTTGTTTTTATAACAAATCTTCGGGTCGATGTGCTGAAATATCATTCTGTATTTTTTGAAAACTATAAAGATGCTCCCCAATGGTTTTTTGTGCTTCTCAACAAAAACGACCATGGAATTACGGATTTGAGAAACGCTGCCAGAAAACACAATTTAAAGAATCCTGTTTTATTCCATGCGAAGAATGTTGAAGCGTTTAAGAAGGCGATAAACGACATCGCAAATGCAAAACAAATCACCAAGGGTAAGACTTTGCTGCTCTCCAAGCATAAGAGAGCTTGGACTACCGACTTGGCACATATTTTGTTTGACGATGATAGCAAATATGAAATTATGGATTCAACAAACATAGTTGATACTGATTCTGAAACACTTTTGCTTTGCGGAGAAAAAGTCGCTGACTTCACGGGGTTTGAACTTCCTAGCAGTATGGAGCCGTATTTTGTATTCAGATTCAAAGGCGAACTGCAACATTATATTAATCCTAGCGAATTCATATCTGAAATTGCTGAATATCACCATATGACAACCGAACGAGTTGAATCAAGACTTTTTTTTATTGACATTGAGAGTGAGATTTGGCTTTCAAATGCGAATAAACCCACTGGGGATGACGCTGTAGCCGATGGCATCCTCGTTTGGGACTGTTTCGGTTTACCGGTGAGCCGTGCTGAATATACCGAGGCTAATATAAAAACAGTTGCATACAGATGTCATGATAACATGAAAAGACTAATGGAAATTATATAAGGTTTACTAAAAGATTTACATAACAGGAGAATAAAAATGTTTGGACTTTCAGAACAAATAATTCAGAATTTAACCGATATAGCCACTTCAGAAAAAAAGCAACTTCCTCAATGGATAGATAAAAACTATATTGCAAGCTGCGTTGTTCCGCCCTTGTCTGGCGGGAGCAACGTACATTGCAATATTGCGGTTGTTGCGCCTGTTTCAGCTGGAAAAAGCACACTTTTTAATGCTCTTTGTGGCTATCCTATTTTGCCTGTGGCATCTAAAACTACATCGTCTGTGCCTACCTACATCACTCGTGTCAATGAGCAATCTCGTGAAAGCGTAACAGTATATGGAATCAAAAAGGAGGTAAGAGAAAAGGATGGCTTTACGTCTACTCGTTTTGTGAAGGATGCTGAAACCAAGCGAACCTTCTTTGCAAAGGACATTTCCAAAGAAATGTTCAACGATTTGTTTGACTATATGTACTTTGTTACGCATGGCGTTTGTCTCAAAGATAATGCGTATGAATATATGACGACCATTGAAAATGTTGTGTATTTCATGAAAGAAACAAATAAGGCGGACATCCTGTTCAATGGCGAGGACGCCGAGAAATGGACAATCTCTAAAGATGATTTTGCCCTTACATATGACAATCCCCGTCACCGTTTCTTACTTTTGCTGATTCTTTTGTGCGTTTATGTTAATCAGAACGACAGTGAGAAAGAAATGGGCGAATATGCAAAGAAAGTCAATCAGCAAAGAAAGATGCTGTTCAAGAAGTATAAGTTCCCTATCGGTAGTGACTATTGCGTTTATCTCGATTGGTGCAACGATGATATTCCTAACAACGTTACACTAATTGACCTGCCTGGAACAGGTGCTTCTACCCAGGACACCGCCACGCAGTCTTCTCATACCGCCCTTGTTCGTGGTATTTTAACGGAGGCTGATGCTGTATGGGTTCTCTGCTCCGATAATGGTGTCGTAGATGGAGATCTTCTCTATGCATTAAAAGATACAATTGAAGGCAACTCCCGAAAGAATAAAGTTTGTATCTATAACTGCAGAAACAGAAGGCCTAATGATTCGGGTCCCGTTATAGACTTCCTTAAAAAGCTGCCCTGTCTCACGGGTGAGCGTTGCTATGTTGTAGTTGCTCTTACAGGTGAGTATAAGTACATTCAAAACGGCGTTAATGCGCTCATGACCAAGACCGCATCCGACAAGAGATGCAACGACTATGATGAGCCATCCGAAAATGAAATAATCAAAAATTTGGAAGGGAAGTATAAGGGTGACAAGAGCGCTTATTGTACTTTCACTACCAGCAGAGATGGTTTTGATAATATTATTGCTGTTCAGGATAGCAAGCTCAAATATACTCTCGATTCTTTTTTTAAGAGTGCATTGGCTGATTATATTGAGCGACTGAAATATGAGGTTGCTTTAACTGAGGCAATTACTCAAACAAAATTTTATATTTACATTAGAGATTCACTTTCTTCCTCTCGTAGCATCCTTGAGGGAATCGACGGAAAGGGTGAGGAGATTTCAAGTGCAGTTACCGAGGCTTTGGGAAAAGCTAAGATACAAGCTCTTGATAACTATGTTTATCAGACGGCAAAGTTTCAGGCTGATTTGGCTGTAAAACTTTCTGCTTTGGGCAATAAAATCGGAGACAAAATTAAGGCAGAGTTCGTTAATTCGTTAGCATTTCTTATTGAGGACATTAAAGCCGAATGGAGAACTCTGGAATCCGTAGGAAATCCCAACTGCTTAAAGGCAAATATTTGGGGAAATTATCCTCTTAACACAAGCAATCCCAACTGGGATAAATTCAAAAGAGTTAGAAGCAATACCGAAAGCAAAATCACAATTTCAGCTTTCGACAAAGCACTGATGGTTGCTGATACAGAAATCCAGAAGTACAATGCTCTACTGAATGATTATACAAACGACCTCAGAAAAATCACTTGTGATTTTGTGAATGATTACATCAATGTTTTCTTGTCTTCATTTGACAAAAAGCGTGACGAACTCTGCAAGGCCGCTGGAAACAGGGTTACAGATGAGATTTACCAGAACTTCAACGCCACTCGTGAAAAGCTTAAAAAGGCTTTGGAAGAAAAACTTAATGCTATGTGTGTTATGGTTTGTGATAGTTTTGATATATTAACAGGCCCAAATGGTATTTTTGATACACTCTGCAGAGATACTGACCAAATCTTTAGAGATAGATTTTGCGAGAACATCTTGACTGAAATCAGAACATTCATGTACACCACGTTCACCGGAACAAACTATATCGGCTGGATTCTTGACTGCATGAGACCAGCAGACTTGCATGTAATTCTGGATAACGACTTTTCGCAGAAAAAAAACGAATATACAGTAAAATTGTCCAGACTTATTGATGCCATGTATGGAATGGATGTAGGTGACGCAAATTTTCCGTCCACTCTCTCCACGGAGGTGACCAGGTTTAGCGGAGGCAGAGTTGTAAAAGGCGCAATACCCGAGATTGAAAAGATGCACGACAACATTTCTTCTCTTGTCGGTTTTGGAGCAAGCGTTGTGGTTGATTTGACCAATCAAATTAGGGAACTTGATAAAGCCATCGAAACTTGGGCGGGAATTGGAGAGCACTATAAAAACATTTCCACTATTCTTGAAGATAGCGAAGCTGAGAACACCAAAAAGCTTTATGATGATTGCAAAATTCAGATTGATGCAATTGTTTCTGGAAGCAAAAAATAGAGGGAGGGGAAGAAATGGATTTAGTAAATATTTCTGTCGACCAGAACGAAATACTTCGTCATCTGTCCAGCCCTACCGATGATTACATTGCGCACAGTGTTGCTGTGTCCGACAGCCCGGAGTTGAAATGGTATAGAATATCTTCTCTTGGATTTGGGTTTGAAAAAGACAAGGGGAATATTAACACTGATTCAGATAATGGGCTTCTTGACTATGCTGCGTCTCTCTTTGCAACCTGTAATCAGCCGTTCGCCATTCTTTGTGAAAGAATGGATGGAAAAATAGTTTATGCTATTGGTTGCAAGGATGAAAACCTTGCACCACGACTTCTTAAAAGTGCATTTGGGACTGTAAAAGCCGAGAACTACGATCCTGTATTTTCCGCTCCATCTGGCTTATACGCACATAGTTTTGAGGCTGTGAGAACGAATGCTGAGGAAATGGAAAAGAGAGAGTCTGTGTCAGCAATACATATGTCCAAATGGGCAGATGCTATCGCAAATGTGTTGACTTGTTACTCTGGAATGGTCCGTTTGGACTTTCAACCGGCTTCCCCTAGTGAGTGTTCCAAGCTCATCGCAGATGCGCGTAAGCTTTGCGACGAAATAACGACATATCTTGAAAGCAATATTCAAACAGGCGATAATATTTCTGTTGAGAGTAAAGATAATATTTTCGGAACTGTTCACAAAACTGTCAAGGGAGATATTAAATACAACAAATCCTGTAGCGCGTCTGTTTCTTGGAAGGGTGTTAGCTCAAAACTTTCTGATTTAAAGAAAGAAGCGGAATACTTTATCCAACTCTTTTCTGACACAAAAAAGCGGGGATGGACAATTGAAATGACCGTTTCTGCATATTTGGGTAAAGGTGAACTTCGGACTGAGGAGAAAGACAGTAGAGAAAGAGCGTTGTCGGTTCCCTTGACCGCAATGCTCACAAATGCTGGATATGCCTGCAAGTGGGAACATTTCGAAGAAAATCAAAAGAAAAATGCCCATAGAGCAATTCTCTTGCCTGCTGCTTATGCAACAGAGTTCATTTCTTTCCCCACCACATCTTTCTTTGGTTTTGAGCGAGTAAGAAACTGCTATTACAATGTCAATCTCCCTAATAGCGAAAAAAATGTGCCATTTGCAAATTTGATACAATACGAGGAAGCGACCACAATTGAATTAGGCCTGCCGAAGAAAGAAATGAACAGACACACATTCATTTGTGGCATGACAGGCTCGGGTAAAACGAATACCGTGCATCATTTGCTTTCCAGTATTGGTGATTTTCCTTACCTCGTTATTGAGCCTGTAAAGGGTGAATATCACTCTCTCCCTGGAATAAAGGCATATACTATGACAGCTGGTAGCAACAAAGCACTTTGCCTTAATCCTTTTTGGTTCCCGAAAGGAAGTAGCTTGCAGTACCATATTGATTATTTGAAGCAAATCATTTCTTCTGCTTTCGATTTGTATGCTGCGATGCCAAACATCTTGGAGCAATGTTTGGTTTTGGTTTACCAACATTGTGGTTGGGACTTTATTCAAAATGAAAACAGATACGCTTTAGAACTTCCTGAAAGTATGCTGTATCCAACATTTAGCGATTTATGTCGTGAAGTAGATGCCTATCTTGATAACGCAAAATTTGGCGAGGAACTGAAAGGTAATTATCGAGGTGCGTTGCTATCGAGACTTCAAAGTTTTACAAGCGGCCCCAAAGGTATGTTACTGAATACTTCTCAGCATCTTCCTTGTGACGAGTTGAGCAAAGGCAGAGTGGTTATTTCTTTGGATTCTTTGGCGGACGATGCAGATAAATCTATTGTGATGGGCGTCATCATTGCTCAATACTACGAGTATCTGAAAACTAAGTGTATCGGTAGCACAAAAAAGGAATTACAGCACATTGTGGTAATCGAAGAAGCGCATCATCTTTTTGCCGGTAACACTGCTGCGTCTACTTCGTCTGGCGAAGGCGGTAGCGGTCAGAGTTCTGCTCAAGAACTTGTGAAGACACTTAACAATATGTTGGCAGAGATTCGTGCGTATGGTGAAGGCTTCATCATAGTAGACCAAAGTCCCTCTGCGTTGCATCCCTCTGTCCTAAAAAACACTGGTATTAAGGTGGCGCACAGAATAGACTACGGCAAAGATATTGAAGCTATGCAAGATGTCCTTTTGCTGGATAAAGACGACAGAGAGCTTGCCACGCTTTGCCCTGGACAAGCTTTAGTCCATTACGGCGGCATGCGTACATCAGCAAAGGTTCAAGTGCCGCCGTGTAATTCAAAGGAAGAATCCGTTATTATTGAACGTGAGGAAATTAGCGGAAATAGTGTTGTCAGTACTCTTTTAGAGGACAGAAAATTATCGATTTATATTAACGCTGTTGTCATTGACCCAGTTATCAATCATCTGTTGTACGATGAGTTGGATAATTGCAAAGAGATATATACCCTCTTATGTAAAGCAATAAAGACCGCAATGATAAAGTACGGTTACTCGGAGTTGGTTGCAAGATTATCCGAAGGACACCTTTTGGCAGAGTATATAACCACTATAATCCCTGCAAGACTTGAAGAACTCTTTCCTAGCCAGTATTGTACTTGCAAGATGGTGTGTATGTTCATTGAAAAGTTCCTTACACTTGCATCTGAAACCAATGGGGAGTTGAGTAAAGCTGAGCTACAAGCATTTATAAGCTACCGTACACACAAACTCGAACCTCGTATCTTGGATTTTTTTGAATATACTAATATCGAGGAATACAAGAGTGCAAGGGTATTGGTAGGCAATACAATCGATTTGAACCTCATTTGCAAGGTTACTACAGACCTTATTAAACTCAAAGTAACACCAGAGAACCTGGACTATAACCTCAATCGCCTTTTGCTAGGTCGCTACTTCTTGTGTATGCCTAAGAATTTTGATCTGCTTACTTCTCGTATAATAGGATTGTTTAGCTACAAGAGGAGAGAAAATTCGGTATGATTGGAGAAGGCGTAGGTTTAGTTGCTGAAAAGACTGCTGAAGCAACCATAACGGCAAGTGAAGTTGCGGACTTTGGTGCAATTAAGCCCAACGGATTTGGTTCTCTCATCAGAAGACATCTTACTTCTGAAGTTGTTCAACAACGACTTGATGCTTTGCACACTTCGGAGTTTCCCCAGTTCAATTTAAGTTTGAATTCATTTGATACTTGTATCGTAAAGGAAAGACCTTATTGTTCCATCCGATACAACGATATTTCAAAAGAGTGTTCAGAATACTTGCGCGATTATGGCATAACTCCATGGGTGTGGAAAGAGGCAACAATCAAGCAAAAAATGAATATGTTAGGCAAAGCAATTGTGATCATCGGAAAAGAATTTGATCTTCCCGAAGAATGGATGAAAGAAATTAAGCCTATCGGTATTTCTGGAGAGGATTATATAGCTCAAGCTTCATGTAAAGTAAGCCCATTGAATAGCGGCGGCGTCAATATTGTTGGGATACCGACATTGAAAGTTGATTTGGTGCATTTGACAGACGACTACTTGGAAGTCATGTCATCGATATATCATGAAATGATCCATATCAAACAGTACGCTTCTATAAATTGTGTTGATCCTGGACTGACTGCAGATTTAAGACTGGTTGGCCTAATTCAGGATTTGAAAAACAATCGAGGAACACCTAAAAGGAGAGTGAGCTATCTTTACTCTCCGTATGAGGCGGAGGCATGGGCACAAAAATCCTATTTCAGAAGAACACTGGCAGCAGAGGTAGATGTTCCTCACCATATTTCCACCATCAACGAAGGCTTGGAAGGTGAAACTTATCCAGAAACGAATGTAAAAAAGAGCAATTTTTTCAAGATTTGAAAGCAAGTTCTGTTTGGAATAATACACCTGAAAAACGTGTGGCGGATCCAATGGAGACAGTATAATTAGAGTGTAATCAAATTGTACTGTCTCCCAAAAAGCCAATATAATTATGGTTAAACGTTTACACAAATTCACAGTTTGTAAACTACTTATTTGACGATAAAGAGCTGTATTTGTATAATATGATCAGTGAATGATATTGGGGGGATATATATGGAATTGATTACGGCCTCTTTGGAACTAGCAAAAGAAACTGCAGAAGAAGTCGCAAAAGAAACAGTGAAAGTAGCAGAAGGTGTAGCACGGTTTGGAAAAGTTGATGAGACAATCGAAGCAGCTAATTTGGGTAAAGCGAGTGTTTATAATAGTGAAAGCCAAATCAGCTTTGGGAGTCTGGCAAATGGCGAGTTCAAAAAAAACAAGAACTACTTAAAGTGGAAGAATGGAATTAATATTGGAGAGGTAAATAGAGGTTGGATTGAAGAACTGACTAACGAAATTGCGGCTATTTATGGAAATGACAATATTACCGTCTCAAAACGATACGGTATGAATAACGCAGGTATCAATACCTATCTTGGGCGACTTGCTTATGACCCCGAATACCTGAGAAAAGCCGGAAATGAGTACGGGATGGATACCATCCTTGGAACGCTGTCACACGAAGTTGGACATAGAGTTGTTTATAATATTGGACTGGAGAATGAAATTACACTCTATGAGAATGAAGCTTGCGCGGATTATATTGCAGGTTTGACGGCACGTCTGTGTAAGTTGGATAGCACACATAGACTTGCTTGGTATAATGGTGGTTCGGAGGTAACGCTTGATGGAGTGCATCCTGGAAAATCAGTTCGCATGGAGGCGTTTACAAGAGGACTGACTAGAATTGATAGGGGCAAGGAGGCAACAATGTTGAAAACATTTGAGGCATTTTCCCCTTATGATTTAGAAGGTGTTTACCAGAATGCTGAAATGCTAAAAGACATTCTCTACCAAGATGTAATCGTTCCACTGAGAACCGGCGAAATCAAAAAAGTATAATCCAGCTTTGCCAAGAAGCAATGTTGATGGTACTGTACCGAAGCATTGCTTCTTTTTCGTATACTATAATTATACTTTTCAGAAGCTTATACAAATCTGGGCTTTAGCATATTCCATATTCATGATACGTTGTACAACTAACTCTGTTATTACTCAGTTACAGGAGGTACCCACTATGGCTGATCACAACTATCTTCAGGAAAAATTCTATCAGGAAAGCAAGCTGCGGTATAAGATCGCCTCTCCCCAGGAACTGACCGGCGAAATGGCGGTCCAATGGCTGCGGGAGCAGTCTTTTAAGCAAGGGTGGAGGCAATGCAGACGGCCGGACTCCTGCGTGTTTCTGGCCGGCTTTTATTACGAGGACTCTGGGGTCCGGGAAATTCAAGTGCCCCAGGGGCTTTGGAACGAAGCGAAAGCTCTGATGAAGCAATTTGGCCTTACCGCTGCGGATGTCTGGGGGGCGGATACGCAGGTGATGCCCTTAGAGGAGGCTCCTAGTTCCCGTGCATACTGGTGTGTGACCCATCAGCTCTACTTTGGGTCGAAGTGTACCCGGCAGTTTTCCAGGAGTTGTGACCAGGAGATCCCTTTGTGGGGTACTGTCATCCGGGCAACGCCCAGGGACGAATTCCGGAACGGGCATATTTTCCGCGGTTGGCTGATGGAGCTGCCGGAGGAACGATTTGATCCGGAGCAAAAGGGGTATCTGCTGTCCTCCGCCATTGCGGCAGATATGCTTCAGTTTGCTCTGGACCGGCAGCTGGAACCGGAGTTTATGAGCACGGAGCTGGAAGAGCTTCCCAGGCATCTTTCCTTTGAGCAGATCGAGCCCAGGACCTTCTTTGTGATCCCGGAGCTGATCCGCCGGGGATTTGAAAAAGGATATTCCTTCCAGCAAATGCTTTCTATTTGCCGGGGCGCCATCCACTGCTTTACGGCGTACCCCGGTCAGCTCCCCATTGACTATGTAGAAGCCCAATTCCCGGAGTGCTATCGGGTCATTGAAACCATGCACCACCATCAGGAGGCGCTGCAGGCAGGCCGTCCCCCGGAGCAGCGGGAGCCGGAGGCCATTTTGTGGGACGGCCAGCTCCGGATTCACAATCTGGTCCGATATGGAACCAGCTTGGCCTATGAGAACGGAGGTGCTTAATTATGCAATCTTCGTGGGGAAGCGTACATCCGAATCACTGAGGTCCGGAGTTCGTATTTTTGCCCCCCAGAAGAACATACTTTTGGGGAAGTTGCTGATTATAACCTTCTTTTTTGGGATAAATTCTGCTTAGTTTGTAGTCTGAGAGGGAAATGTGATCCTAAAAAGGAACTGTATGTTCTACTTTGGTCGCTCCCCTCGGAACACAAATTTCACTGTGAAAAGTATTGGCTTGCTTGCATGTCGCCAAAGAAAGGAGATGGTGCTTATGGCTCACTGGATCATCGACATCCACACCCACATCATCCCCGCCGTAGACGATGGCGCGGATGACCAAAATATGTCCCTTTTAATGCTCCTCCGGGCCAAGGAACAGGGAATCACCCATATATTCGCCACACCCCACAGCAGCGCTTTTGCTGAAGTGGCTGTACGAAAATACCAAACGCAGCTATGCGGATGCAATTGGAGTCGAGAATGCAGAACAACTGCTGTGCACGGCGGCAAATAAGAGAAGGAATGGAGGATAACCATATGTACCTAAATCTATCTCAGGAATTTCCCAGACTATGGGATCAATTTGAACAACAGATGAACCTGAAATTCTTGGAGGGCTTTCGGGCAGGTGAACTTTCACCTTCCGCAGCACATCTCCATCCCCTGTCAAACCTCTATGACACAGTAGGCTGGAATTACTGGAAATACAGTGCTGCTGCGGCTCCGTGGTTTCAGCAGTTTGAAGAACACTTTTTTGAGAGTCGGTACTATGAGTTCGAGAAAAAATACTATCGGTATAGCGAACTTGATGCAATGGTAGCAGAACGGCTTTCTCAGTTGCCGGGCAACGCAGTACCGCAGGTATATACGCAGATTTTGAAGACCTGCATGGATGCCAGAAAGCAGGAAATCCAAAAGGATCTTCAGTACCTGGAAAATCAGCTGAAGGAGCCTGTTCCTTATACATTGACACTGGAAGATGGAAAAGAACGGCTGAATCTTTCTTTGAAATTTGAGAGTGCCTACAGAAAGGACCACTATTCTACAGCTTTAGAAAGCTACGCCTTCACTTTTCATAAGAGGACCTATCCGAACGTATCCGCACTGCGGAAAGAAGAGGTCATGGACCTCACAAAGGATATCTCCATCTGCAAGGACGCCTATGGAGAGCAAGACCTTATAATCTATACAAGAATCCCGACCTTCGATTCCGGCGACCGGGAGTGGGACAGCAGAATTTTGAAGTTCCTGATTTTTGACGGACAAGCAATCAACCTGGTAGTTCTGCGCGGCGGCTATCAAATTGCGCATCTGACATTTTATGAAACCCTTCTTTCGGCGGACTGCCGCTTGAAAGCATATTTCGATAAGCTGGGCTGGCCCACGAAGGGGATCGACTGGCAGGAGGAGCAATGAGCAAATCAGGGCCTGGTAAAGAGACCGGAGGATCATATTATGAGCACTACAGCATTTCATCCTGATAAAATGTATACCTATCTGCGGGGCTTTGCCTCCGGTGCCGGGATGCGGGAGACGCTGAAAGCGCTCTCCTTTGCCCGGGAAAAGCACAGCGGTCAGCTCCGTAAAAGTGGGGAACCTTACATTGTCCATCCGCTGATGATGGCCTGCAACGCCGTCAGCATTGGTATTCGGGATGATGCCGTAATTGCGACCATCCTCCTGCACGATGTCTGTGAGGACTGCGGTGTCAGTTTGGCAGAGTTGCCCGTAAGTGAGCCTATAAAACGGGCCGTTGACCTGATGACGTTCCGGGTCATGGAGGGCGAAAACAAGGAGATCGCCAAAAACCGCTACTACAATCTCCTGCTGCAGTGCCGTGAAGCTACGCTGACCAAGCTGATTGACCGATGCCACAATGTTTCCAGTATGGCAGGTACTTTCTCTGTGGAAAAGCTGAAAGCTTACATTGAGGAGACCCGGCACTACGTTCTTCCTCTGCTGAGAAAGGCAAAAATCCTTTATCCGGAGGATGCCGATGTACTATTTGTGCTGAAATACCACATGGTCAGTGTTGTGGATTCCATCGACACCACCATTCAGGTTTTTGAAAAGGAAAGTCAAAGCTGATTTGCGGCGAACTGGCGGAAAATGAACTCGTCTTTAGATTTGAATTACGCTTGTACATCCATTTATATGTATGCAGATCTAAGGAAACTCTGAATAAATCGTCTGCGGCTGGACAGTGGATCTTTTGCCCCCAGGCTGCGGTATGAAAAGTGGGAAATACACAAAGTATTCCTCCACTTTCCATACCTTGCCTGGGAACAAAATCTCTCACTGCCAGCTCTTGCCGATTTAATCAGAGCTTCCCTAATATATGGACTTTTAAATCATATTGATAACTTATCCAGTAGAAAAACAGAATGCCAGGTTTGAGAGTAAGGAAAGTGTATAACATGATCGACATTCATATCCAACTGATTCCCGCCGTAGACGACGGTGCCGAAGACCAGAACATGTCCCTGCTGATGCTCCTCCGGGCCAAGGAGCAGGGGATCACCCATATATTCGCCACACCCCACAGCAGTGCCTTTGATGTGCATCCGAAGGAAGTACTGGAAGCTTTTCAAAATCTTTATGGCAAGGCCGCACAGATGCTTCCCGATATGACTCTTTATCTGGGCTGCGAGGTCTATTGCGAGGTAGAACGGATGCCGGAGGTTTTGGAAAACCTTCGGTCCGGGAAATATCCTACCATGAACGGCACCAACTATGTGCTGATGGAGTTTTCCAGATGGGTGCAGCCGGAGGCCGCAGTACCCTGCGTGAAGACTCTGGTGGAGGCGGGATATATCCCGATCATTGCGCACATGGAGCATTATCGGTATCTTCAGAACAATATGCGACTGGTGCAGCAATTCCGGGAGCTGGGCGCAAAAATCCAGCTGAATTAGGTGTCCATCTTTATTTTACAGTCGTCCTTTATAGGTCCTTTAGAAATTGCAGAGAAAAAGTTTAGGAGGATTACACATGGTCAAGGAAATGTGCGATGTTACGGTAACATGGCTCAATGGCAATACACAAAACTGCAGGATCAGTACGAAACACTTTGATGATAAAGATTGGATTGTACTGATCCGGGAATATGATCATGACTATGTTATCGATGTTTCGTCAATTCGATATCTGTCTCCGGAAAAGGAGAATCCGAAGTTCTTGAGAATAAACACCGGAATCAATTTACTGGACATATCGTTTGCGGACAGCAGACAGGCAGCGGCGTGGCAGAAAGAGATCAATGACTTGAAGGCCAATGTAAAAACGGCAGAAAAAAACCAGGAAGTTCAGCCCCGCCAGCCGGAGAAAGTATCTGCCCAAATGACAGCTGACGACAAAATTGAGATTCCACTGCAGTTAAGATGGGATGTCAAACTTGCAATAGGCGAAACAGCTGCGCTGGGACCAGTCGGCTCGTTTTCCAGCATAGCAGATATTGCCAGCATTGCTGCCTGGTGGGGCTATCTTCTTGTCCGGTATGCGCAGTATTACGGTGCTGCTCTGGATAGAGTGTCGTCTGAAAAAATTTGCTCTTCGGCCCTGTTAGGAATGGGTGGCTATTATTTTGGCTGTAAAACCGCTACAAAGCTGTTCCATCTCATTCCGGGTGCAGGCTCGATTGTAGCAATGGGTGTCTCCAGCATGACGAATATCATTTTTACATACCGCTTTGCCATTACGCTGACCCGGATATTCAGTAAAGGCAGCGTGGATTATGCCGCACTGTCCGATTCAATCAAATGTATGTTTGCAGGCACAGCAACGGGCTTCCAGAGTGCGAAGGATATTGTCAATTTGTATTTGCACTATTGATTGCGAACCCAAATGGGGTAGCTTATACCGCTGTTGGGTATGTAAACACGAATGAAGATTGTATATCAGAAGAACGATGGACAACAGCAGTAAGGAAAGGGGATAACATGCTCGACATTCACACTCACATCCTTCCCGCCATAGACGATGGCGCGGAAGACCAGAACATGTCCCTGCTGATGCTTCTCCGGGCCAAAGAGCAGGGAATCACCCATATATTCGCCACACCCCACAGCAGCGCCCTTGATGAGCATCCGAAGGAAGTACTGGAAGCTTTTCAAAACCTTTATGGCAAGGCCGCACAGATGTTTCCTGATATGACTCTTTATCTGGGTTGCGAGGTCTATTGCGAGGCAGAACGGATGCCGGAGGTGCTGGAAAAACTCCGCTCCGGGGAATATCCTACTATGAACGGTACGAACTATGTGCTGATGGAGTTTTCCAGATGGGTGCAGCCAGAGGCCGCAGTATCCTGTGTGAAGACTCTGGTGGAGGCGGGATATATCCCGATCATTGCGCACATGGAGCATTATCGGCACCTTCAGAACAATATGCAACTGGTGCAGCAATTCCGGGAGCTGGGCGCAAAAATCCAGCTGAATGTGGGAAGCCTGTTCGATGAAATGGACGAGACTACCAAAGCCTGGGCAAGGCGGCTGGTGCTGGAGCAGCAGGCGGACTTCCTGGGTACCGATGCCCACCGGACCTATTATCGTCCGCCCAGTGCGGAAATGGGGCTGAAGTGGATGTATGAAAATACCGAATGCGCTTATGCGGAGGCTATTGCCTTCGAGAACGCAGAACAGTTGCTGTGTAGGAGGGAAGAACATGACTGTACCCGCAATCGAATTGACTCTTGAACGCTTCCGGAAGGCCCACGAAGAATCTTATGAGACGGCATTAGCGGAGATTCGCTCCGGCAGGAAAAGAAGTCACTGGATCTGGTATATTTTCCCGCAGATACAGGGATTAGGGCACAGTGCGGTTGCTCAGTATTACGCTATTCAGAGCGCGGCAGAGGCGAAAGCCTACTGGAATGATCCTGTCCTTTCTGCACATCTGGTGGAGATTTCTTCTGAACTTTTGAAACAGGATGGAGCGGTGGAAGCCATTATGGGGTATCCCGACAATCTGAAACTGCGCTCTTGCATGACGCTTTTTTACTTAATCAGTGGAGAATCAATATTCAGACAGGTTTTGGACAAATTCTATGGCGGTTCTATGGATGATGAAACGGAGAAAATTCTAAATAAACTGGAGGCAACATGAAAAAGAAGCGTCTTCTGATTCCGGGACTGCTTATCCTGGCAGCCCTGCTTTTCCCTGGCTGCGCCAAGACCGCCTCCCGGCCCCACGCCCACACCTGGGAAAACCGGAAATGCGTGAACTGCGGGGAAGAAAAAGAAATCCATCGGCTTGGGAACTGGGAATATGTCCTCTGGGAAGAGGAAGAAACCATGGAAATCGTATCCTTTCCGGAAACCGACGAGAAGGTATTCTTTCGTGATCTGCCGGAGAGGATTTCCAAAGTACGGATTGGGGATGGGATTACGTCCATTCCGGCTTATGCTTTTGCGGGCTGTGAAACCCTTGTGGATGTAACACTTCCCCGGACGGTCCGCACCATTGGTAAGGGGGCCTTTGGTCAGTGCGTGAACCTGACGCAGATCAACATCCCGGAAGGAGTCACGTCTATTGGCGACAGTGCCTTCCTCATGTGCAGCAGTCTGACCCGGCTCACCATCCCGGACAGCGTCACATCCATAGAAGGCAATCCCTTTCGGCATCTGGCTGCGGAAATCCTGGTTTCCTCCGATAATCCCACATTTTCTGTGGTAGATGGGGTCGTTTTTAATAAGGATGGCACCCGGCTGATCGCCTGTCCCTGTAATAAGGCGGGGGCCTATGAGATCCCGCAAGGCGTTCTGGAAATCGGAACCCACGCCTTTGAAAATTGCAATGACCTGACGGCTGTGACCATACCGGAAAGCGTTGTCTCCATAGAGGGAAATCCCTTTGACTTTGCCCAGCTGGAGTTGAAGCTGGCTCCGGAGAATCCTGATTTTTCTCTTATAGACGGCGTACTGTTTGATAAAGCCGGCACCAAGCTGCTCGTCTACCCCTGCGGCAGACCGGGAGACACCTATGCGGTTCCGGAAGGAACGACGGAAATCGGAGCGTTCGCCTTTGCCGGATGTCAGCAGCTCTCCGAAGTGACGATTCCGGAGAGCGTCACGGCGATTGAATCAGATTCCTTCTGGAACTGCGACAATCTACGGCTCTATGTTTGGGACGAGTCCTATGCCCAGCAATACGCCCGGGAGCGTCGCATGGATTTCTTCTGCATTCTGCCGGATATGGGGCCTGTGATCGATGAGTCGGATGTGTTGGATTAAAGGATGGGGCAACGACGAGTACTACGAAGGGGACAGGAGCTGATGACGTTCTATGAAAGAGAAGATAAAAAAGTGTCTGAACTTCATCGGCCTGCTGGCTGCGGTGGCGGTGTGCCTGTGTATGATCCTGCTGGAATTGGTATTTACGGTACAGGAATACGAAGCCTGGAAAGGCAGCTTCCACGCCTCTGTAAATCAGCTGTATGAGAATATGGATTTCTTCTTTGTCGGTGTATGCTGTTTGATTTTGTGCAGTGGTTTTTTCCTGCTTTCCGTAAGGGGAATCGTTCGCCTTTTCCGGAAATCGGAACGAGCACCCTCTCCCCTTTGGCGGCGGAGTCGGAATTACATGCTCTTCATTTCGCTCATCCTGGTTGCGGTATCAATGCTGTGGGACCGGGATGTTACTGCGAAGATGGATGCGATCATAGAGGAAGGAGAAGTCCCCATGGCCTATAGGCTGCACCTGCTTCATGACTGGCTATCAATCGTGCAGACGCTAACATTCTGGGGATTCCTGGTACCTTTGTATTCCTGGTCGAAAGACCAGAAGGCCGCCTGGGCGAAAATGACGGCTGAGAAAGCAAAAAATCCCCCGGCGGGAGATTTCGGAAAGGAAGGAAATACAATGGGTCTATTGGGGAAACTGTTCAAACGAAAAGATAGCAAAGACATTATGGAAAAGCCCCAAATTCCAAAAGTCCAGACTGCCGAGGATTCGCCGCTGACACGGTGGGAAACGTACGGCAGGGGTGAACCTGTTGTCGCCCGCCACGTTGCAAATACAACCTGTGCGGACAAAACAGAACCACCCCCCGATATGCCATCCCGGCAGAAAAAACGTTACAAATCAGAAAGCAAACAGTCAAACAATTGTGGTATACTGTTATAAAAGAGGACAGGAGCCCGGGAGGCTGTGGGGATGGTTCTTGTTCCCGGGGTTGTCCCATTTTCGTGGGGGAACCCACAAGAACGGGGGTGCGGTGATGGAAATGCAGGGGAAAAAACAAAGAGTATTTCTGACAGGCGCAACCGGCAACATGGGGCTTGCCAGTCTGAAGGAGATGCTGAAGGATCGGGACAAGCAGGATGTTGTGATCCTTGTCAGGGATTCGGTGAAGAATCGGAAGATTCTGGCTGCCTTTCGGGGGGCGGCTGGGTTGGAGATCCGCTGGGGGGATCTAAATGATTATGACGCGGTGCTGGAGTGTGTCAGGGATGCGGACCTGATTTTGCACATTGCGGCTCTTGTGTCTCCCGCGGCGGACTACCATCCGGAGCTTGCCATGAAGGTCAACTACGGCTCCACCAGAAATCTGATCCGGGCCATCTATGGGCTGGGGCAGCAGGAGCGGACGCGGCTGGTGTATATCGGCACAGTGGCGCAGACCGGTGACCGGATGCCGCCCATTCACTGGGGGCGGGTGGGCGATCCCATCAAGCCCAGTGTGTTTGACTATTATGCGGTGTCCAAGGTGGCGGCGGAACGGCTGGTCATCGAAAGCGGCCTTTCATACTGGGTTTCTCTGCGGCAGACCGGCATGACGGGGAAGGCCATGGCGGGTGTGGAGGATGCCATCATCTTCCACAACTGCCTGGACAATGTTCTGGAATACTGCTCGGACCGGGATTCCGCCCGGGCCATGAAAAATTTGTGCGCCTTCAACCGGGACGGCACCCTGGAGGAAGGCTTCTGGGGGCATATCTACAACATCGGCGGCGGTGAAAGCTGCCGGGTAAGCACCTATGAAATGTTCCGGAAACTGTTTGGTGCCATCGGCCTTACAGACCTGGACGATGTGTTCAACCCCAAGGAATTTGCCACCCGCAATTTTCACGGTCAATACTATTTAGACAGTGACAAACTGGAAGGGTACCTCCACTTCCGGCAGGACTCCATGGAGTATTTTTACCGCTGCTATCTGGAAAAGCTGGGGGCGTTGGCCAGGGTATCCAGGGGCTTGTGCCGCATTCCCGGGGGCCGGCGGCTGATGGGGGCGGTTCTGCGCAGACGCTTTGGCAAGTTGACACGGACGGAGCACGGCACTGTGCGCTTTATAAAGGACAATCTGGAAGACCATATTGATGCCTACTGGGGCAGCCGCGCAAAATGGGAGGCCCTGCCTGAAAAATGGTCCCGCATGACCCATTTTACCCAATGGGATAGGGTGGTGCCCATGGACCACGGTTATGATGAAACCAAGCCGGAAAGTCAGCTGACCCCGGCGGATATGGCCGGGGCCGCCGCCTTCCGCGGGGGCAGGCTGCTGAGCGAGAATATGAAAACCGGCGACTGGAAAACGCCCCTGGAATTTGAATGCGCCTTCGGCCACCGATTCAAGGCCAGCCCCCGGCTGGTGCTGGAGGGGGGCCACTGGTGCGACGAATGCGAGCGCAAAAGCTGGAACTACGGCAGCCGGGCCCGGGTAGACCCCTTCTTTGCCCAGGTATGGAATCCTCTTCACGACCCGGAGGAGCTGCGGGAATATCCCAAGAAGGTTTCGGAGCTGGATGTTTAAGGCCCGGGCAAAAGACCCGCCGGGGCAGTCCATGATGTTTTCGGGAAATAAAACTTGAAAAAACTCTGCGAAGGGATTACTATAAGAAAAAGACAGAAAAAGAAAGAAGAGGACCTTTATGAGCGGATTGTTTTCTCTGGATTCCCGGTTTATGCGTTATATGGGCCGTCTGGCGGACCTGATGGTGCTGAATCTGCTGTTTTTACTGACCAGCCTCCCCATTGTGACCGTGGGGGCCTCCCTGACGGCGCTGTATGCGGTGTGCTTCCGGCTGGGGACGGAGGAGGAGGGCTCTGTGATCCGGGATTATTTCCGGGCTTTTCGGGCAAATTTCCTCCAGGCCACGGGGCTGTGGCTGCTGGAAATACTGCTGGTGGGCAGCTCCTTCCTGTGCGCAGTCCGGATTGGTGCCATGGGCGGCGGGGCGTATTATCTGACGGTGGTATTCATAGGGCTTTGTACCCTGGCGGTGCTGGTGTTCTCCTATGCCTTCCCGCTGGTCAGTCGGTTTGAAAACAGCATGGTGGCGGAGCTGTGCAACGCCTTTTTGCTGTGCATCGGGTATTTGCCCAGGTCTATTGTGATGGGGGCCCTGAATATCTTCCCGTTTTTTCTGCTGTTTACCGATTTGTATCTGTTTTTGAAGATCTCCTTTTTGTGGGTGATCCTGTGGTTTTCCACAGTTTGCTACATCAACTGTCAATTGCTGAAAAAAGTCTTTGCGCCTTATTTAGGGGCGGAAGAGAACCCATTATAAAACGCTGCCCTCTATGATGTTCGGATGTCATCATAGAGGGCTGTTTTTTATAGGAATCTTCCCGTAATGCTGTTTTTGTTTTCCCTGATCTCCCCGGGGGTTCCCGTGGCGACGATTCGGCCGCCGTATTCGCCGCCGCCGGGGCCCATATCGATGATGTAGTCTGCATTATGGATCACGTCCAGGTCGTGCTCAATGACAACGACGGTGGCCCCCCGGTCCAGCAGGGTCTGGAATACCCCCAGCAGCACCCGTACATCCAGGGGGTGCAGGCCGATGGAGGGCTCGTCAAAGACGAACACGGAATCCTCCTGGGTTTTTCCGATTTCGCTGGCCAGCTTCAGCCGCTGGGCCTCGCCGCCGGAGAGCCCCGGTGTCTCCTCTCCTAAAGTCAGATAGCCCAGGCCAAGCTGCTTTAGAATGGCCAGCTTCTGGCTGACGGTTTTCATGCCCTTGCAGAAGGCCATGGCGGTGTTTACATCCATGTCCATCAGCTCCGGCAGGGAGGCCTTTGCGCCCTCCGGACCTTCAAGCCGGATTCCATAGGCCTCCCGGCGGTAGCGGGAGCCTTTGCAATCCGGGCAGGGAATATCCACATCCGGCAGGAACTGCACATCCAGGCTCACCACACCGGTGCCGTCGCAGCCGGGGCAGCGGAGGGAGCCGGTATTGTAGGAAAAGTCACCGGCTTTGTATCCCTGCTTTTTGGCATCGGGGGACTTGGCATAGAGCTTTCGAAGCTCATCGTGGACACCGGCGTAGGTCGCCACGGTGGAGCGGACATTGATGCCGATGGGGGTGGCATCAATGAGCTTTACATGGGCGATCCCCTGGGCCTCCACCTTCCGGATATGGGCGGGTAGGGTGCCGCCGCTGATGCTACTTTCCAGGGCGGGGATCAGGCTCTCCAGCACCATGGTGGTCTTGCCGGAGCCGGAAACCCCGGTGACCACGGTCAGCCGCCCCTTGGGGATCTGCACGTCCAAAGGCTTTACGGTATGGATCTGGTCGGTGGAAAGAGAAATGGTGCCCTTGTCAAAGAGCAGGTCTTTGGGGGCGCGGTCCCGGAGCCTGGTCTCGGCGGTTCCGGAGAGGAAGGGGCCGATTTGGGAGACGGCGTTCTTTTCAATGGCGGGAATGCTGCCCTGGGCGATGACATGGCCGCCCTTGGCCCCGGCCTCCGGCCCCATTTCAATGATCCAGTCCGCCTCTTTCAAAATCTGGGTGTCGTGGTCCACCAGAATGACGGAGTTGCCGTCGGCTACCAGGTCCTGCATCACCCCGGTGAGGCCCAGGATGTTGGAGGGGTGCAGGCCGATGGAGGGCTCGTCCAGCACATACAGAACGCCCGTGGTGCGGTTGCGGACCGCCCGGGCCAACTGCATCCGCTGGCGCTCGCCGGTGGAGAGGGTGGAGGCGGCCCGGTCCAGGGTCAGGTACCCCAGACCTAAGTCCATGAGCCGTTTTGCGGTGCTCTGGAAGGCCTCGCAGATGCTCCGGGCCATGGGGCCCATTTCTTCCGGCAGACTTTCCGGCACCCCTTGCACCCAGTCTACCAATTGAGAGAGGGTCATGGCGCAGGCCCGGTCCAGGGAGATCCCCCGGAGCCGGGGCCTCCTGGCGGCTTCCGACAGCCGGGTGCCGTGGCAATCCGGGCAAGTTTCCTCTTTCAGAAATTTTTCCACCCGCTTCATGCCCTTTTCGTCCTTGACCTTAGAAAGTGCGTTTTCCACGGTGTAGACGGCGTTAAAATAGGTGAAGTCCAGCTCCGCAAAGTCGTTGGAGTCGGATTTTTTGGGCCGGTAGAGAATGTGCTTTTTTTCGGCCGGGCCATGGAATACGATTTCTTTTTCCCGCTCCGTCAGCTCCCGGAAGGGCACGTCCGTCCGCACCCCCATTTGTCGGCAGATGTCCGTCATCAGCGACCACATGAGGCTATTCCAGGGGGCCACGGCACCCTGGTCAATGGTCAGAGAGTCGTCCGGCACCAGGGTGCTCAGGTCCACGGCCCGGACGATGCCGGTACCGCCGCACTTCTGGCAGGCCCCCTGGGAGTTGAAGGCCAGCTCCTCCGCCGAGGGGGCATAGAACCTTGCGCCGCACTCCGGGCAAACAAGCTCCTTCCCCGCGGCCACCGCCAGAGTCGGAGGGAGGTAATGCCCGTTGGGGCAGCAGTGGCTGGAAAGCCGGGAGAACAGGAGCCGCAGGCTGTTCAGCAGCTCCGTTCCCGTGCCGAAGGTGCTGCGGATGCCCGGCACACCGGGGCGCTGGTGCAGCGCCAGGGCGGCGGGGACATACAGCGCCTCCTCCACACTGGCCTTGGAGGCCTGGGTCATGCGGCGGCGGGTATAGGTGGAGAGGGCCTCCAGATACCGCCGGGAGCCCTCGGCATACAGCACCCCCAGAGCCAGGGAGGACTTGCCGGAGCCGGATACCCCCGCAATGCCCACGATTTTCCCCAGGGGGATGTCTACATCAATATTCTTCAGATTGTGGACCTTGGCCCCACGAATCAGCATTTTTTCGATCATTGTTCTTGCTCCATGTTTTGTTGTTAAAGGCCCGCTTCGGCCCCTTTTTGGCCCCAAAGCGGTGCTTTTACCTCATCATACTCACGTCCTTTGCGTTTGTCAATCCTTCATAACAAACGGATCGATCGCTGAAAACCTCCTGCCGACCGACGCTCAAGGCCTCTGCTTCTCAGGTTCCGTGAAAAATCGCTCTTGATATTCCAAAATGCAGGAATATAATAAAAAGAAACCTATACCCCCCAGACCGATTTTAAGAAGGATGACGCACCATGAACTATATCCACATCACCAAAGAAAACATCGACCTTGAGCACATCTGCTGCGCCATGTCCGGCAAGCAGAGTATGGCCAAGAAGGTCTCGGCTCCCGTGACCACTTATGCTTTGTTCCGGGACGGACAGTTCCTCACCCAGGGCATTCTCTCCGACAAAAAATTCCTGATGCTGGCTGATGTTTCCGACTCCGTGGCAGGAAACAAGCAAAACGCAACCGGCGGCTAACGGCATGTAAAGCCCGCTTGGTAGATAGCAACCGCCCAAAATGGTATCATCAGGGCATCCAAACAGAAAGGGGGATCTTTATGATCCTGGCAGACAAAATCACAGAAGAACGAAAAAAGAACGGGTGGTCCCAGGAGGAGCTGGCGGAGAAGCTGGGGGTTTCCAGACAGTCCGTATCCAAATGGGAGAGCGCCGGTTCCGTACCGGACCTGCAAAAGGTCATTCAGCTGGCGGAGCTTTTTGGAGTGAGTACGGATTACTTGTTGAAGGATGCTCTGGGACAGGAGAGCCGGGGCATGGGGACCGGAAACGACCCGGAGAGCACCCTGCACCAGGTCTCTATGGAGGAAGCCAACGCGTTTCTGAACATCAAGAAAGAGGCCGCTCCAATCATTGCCAACGCCACGGCCCTGTGCATTCTCAGCCCTATTCTGCTGATTCTGCTGTTGGCCTTTTCCGAAAACAGGCTGCTGCCCATCACCTGGGGCATGGCTCTGGGGATCGGGTGTACGGTGCTGTTTATCTTTGTGGCCATTGCCGTGTTCCTGTTCATCACCTGTGGCATCCGCATGAGCCGCCTGGAACAATTGGAGCGGGAACCCTTTGAAACCGAGTATGGCGTTACGGGAATGGTCCGGGAAAAGAGCAGTGGCTTTGAGGAGCACTTTTCCCGGGGAATTGCTCTGGGCGTTGTGCTGTGCATCGTGTCTGTGATCCCGCTTCTCATTGTCGGAACCATGAACCCACCGGAGGGCGGCATTTGCGTGATGGTGTGTGTGGCGGTGCTGCTGGCGCTGGTAGCTCTGGGGGTCAATTTGATCATCCGGGTCGTCATCGTCAAGGGCAGCTTCGATGCCCTTTTGCAGGAAGGGGAGTATACCCAAAAGGAAAAACGGGCGAAGAAAAAACTGGATACCTTTTCCGGTGCGTATTGGTGTCTGGCCACCGCGATTTACTTAGGCTGGAGCTTCTGGACCATGCGCTGGGACTTTACCTGGCTGGTCTGGCCGGTAGCCGGGGTGCTCTTTGCGGCGGTATCCGGCATTGCGCGAATGTTCCTGAAGGTGGACGGGGAGTAAATGCTGTAAACGCTTCCCGATGTGGCGGCGGATGCTGCGGTCACAGTTGAGAACCCCCGTCGAAATATCCAATTGGCGGGGAAGGGAAAAAGGCAGGTCTGCTTATTTTTACAGAAATTGGACCGCAGCCCATCCCGGGTTTGACATGGGCCGGGAATCGTGGTAGAATCACCGGGAAAAGCAAGGACGCTTATTTGGGCGGAGAATTCTCTCCGCCTGAATAGGCGTTCTTTTTTTGCGTAAAGGGGGAGCCTATGAGAGAACTACATGAAGAATGCGGCGTGTTCGGTGCCTGGTCGCCGGAGCCGCAAAATATGGCGGACCTGGCCTACTATGGGCTGTATGCCCTGCAGCACCGGGGGCAGGAAAGCTGCGGCATCGTAGTAAACGATGACGGCGTATTCACCACCCACCGGGACTTGGGACAGGTGGGGGATGTGTTTACCCGGGAGGAACTGGGGAAGTTCCCCACAGGCACCATGGCCGTGGGCCATGTGCGCTACGGCACCACCGGGGCCACCAACCGGGCCAACTGCCAGCCCATTGTGGTAAACCACATGAAAGGAAAACTGGCCCTGGCCCACAATGGCAATCTGAGCAATGCCTATGAACTGCGAAACGCCCTGGAATTGGGAGGTGCCATTTTCCACGGCACCAGCGACACGGAAATCATCGCCTACATCATCACCCAGCAGCGGCTGAAAACCCCCTCCATTGAGGCGGCGGTGGGCCGGGCCATGGAGCAGATGGAGGGGGCCTTCTCCCTGGTGATGATGTCCTCCGCCAAGCTCATTGCCGCCCGAGACCCCTGGGGGTTCAGGCCCCTATGCTACGGGCTGCGGCCCGACGGGACCTATATTGTTGCCTCGGAGAGCTGCGCCCTGGGGGCGGTGGGGGCCAAGCCGGAGCGGGATATTCTGCCGGGGGAAATCGTTATTTTTGACGAAACCGGGGTGCATTCCAATCGGGAACTGTGCAAAACCCAGGCCCACAGACCCTGCATCTTTGAATACATCTACTTTGCCCGGCCGGATTCGGTGATCGACGGGGTCAGCGTCCATGAGGCCCGCAAGGAGGCCGGAAGGCTTCTGGCCCGCCGGCATCCGGTGGAGGCGGACATTGTAGTGGGGGTTCCGGACTCCGGCATGGATGCCGCCCTGGGCTACGGGGAGGAGGCCGGCATTCCCTTTGCCCTGGGCTTTATCAAGAACAAGTATATTGGCCGCACCTTTATTTCCCCCGGCCAGGGGCAAAGGCTTGACCAGGTGCGCATTAAGCTGAGCCCCATTGGTCCGGCGGTGAAGGGGAAGCGGGTGGTGCTCATTGATGACTCCATCGTCCGGGGCACCACCAGCGGGCAAATCGTTACTTTGCTGCGGGAGGCGGGGGCCAGAGAGATCCATCTGCGGATTTCTGCGCCGCCCTTCCGGAATCCCTGTTATTACGGCACGGACATTGATTCCCGGGACAAGCTCATCGCCTGCCGGTATTCCGTTCCGGAAATCTGTAAGTTTGTGGGGGCGGACAGCCTGGGGTATCTGGAATTGGAGGACCTGGCGCAGATGTTGGGCTCCAAGGATTTCTGCCACGCCTGCTTCAGCGGGGAGTACCCCACCGGCATCCCCACCCATACGGAAAAGGACCGATTTGAAGGAAAGCTTTCCCAAAGGAGGACAGAAAAATGAGAACTTTTGACCGCAAGCTGGTCCTGGAGGACGGCAGCGAATACAATGGATACGGCTTCGGGGGCAGGGAGGACAGGGTCTGCGAGATCGTCTTTAACACCTCCATGACCGGCTACCAGGAGATCGTATCGGATTTGAGCTATACGGACCAGACGGTGGTGATGACCTACCCCCTGATCGGCAACTACGGCATTGCCGAGGAGGACTTTGAGTGCAAATTCCCCAACATCGGCGGTATGGTGGTGTACGACTACAATGACTTCCCCTCCAATTTCCGCTGCGTCAAAACCTTGTCGGAGCTGCTGGAGGAGAACGGCATTCCGGGGATCTCCGGGGTGGACACCCGGAAGCTGGCCCGGAGTATCCGGGACCTGGGCAGCCGCCGGGCGCTGATCACCACCCCGGAGACCGGCCTGGAGGAGGCGCTGCAAATCATTGCGAGAACTCCGGTACCCCGGGACGCGGTGGCCCGGGTCAGCTGCAAAAAACGCTGGTACAGCCGCACCGCCGATGCCAAGTTCCATGTGGTGGCCATCGACTGCGGCATCAAGCTGAATATTATCAGGAGCCTCAACCGCTGGGGCTGCAACGTGACCGTGGTGCCCTATAATACCAGTGCCCAGGAGATTTTATTTATGAAGCCCGATGGGGTGTTCCTCTCCAACGGCCCCGGAGACCCGGAGGATGTGCCGGAGGTGGCCCAGACCGTCCGGCAGCTCCGGGGGAAAGTGCCGATATTCGGCATCTGCCTGGGCCATCAAATCCTGTCCCTGGCCTACGGTGCCAAGACCTATAAGCTGAAATTCGGCCACCGGGGGGGCAATCACCCGGTGAAGAATCTGCTGACCGGGAAAATCGAAATGACCGCTCAGAACCACAGCTACGCTCTGGTGCCGGAATCCGTAGAGGGGACGGGCCTGCAGGTGACCCATGTGAATCTGCTGGACGGGACCGTGGAGGGGGTAGAGTGCCGGGAGGACCGGATTTTCGGCATCCAGTACCACCCGGAAAGCGCCCCCGGCCCCCAGGACAGCCAATACCTCTTTGCCCACTTTGCAGACTACATGAAGGAGGCCAAAAACGATGCCCAAAAGAACAGATATTAAAAAAGTGCTGGTGATCGGCTCCGGCCCCATTGTCATCGGGCAGGCGGCGGAATTTGATTATGCGGGTACCCAGGCCTGTCTGGCCCTGAAAGAGGAGGGCTATGAAGTCATTCTGGCCAATTCCAACCCCGCTACCATTATGACGGATACCTCCGTTGCCAACAAGGTCTATATGGAGCCACTGACCCTGGAATATTTGGCACGAATTTGCAGATATGAGCGGCCCGATGCCATCGTCCCCGGCATCGGCGGCCAGACGGGGCTGAATCTGGCGGTGCAGCTGGCGAAAAAGGGGGTTCTGGAGGAATGCGAGATCGAGCTCCTGGGCACGGATGTTCAGAGCATCGAGTGCGCCGAGGACCGGGAGCTGTTCAAAGAGCTGTGCCAGCGCATCGGGGAGCCTACGGTACCCAGCCGCATTACCTACAGCGTGGAGGAGGCCCTGGCCGCCGCGGAGGACATCGGCTACCCGGTGGTGCTTCGGCCCGCCTTTACCCTGGGGGGCACCGGCGGCGGCTTTGCCTACACCCGGGAAGAACTGACGGAAATGATGAAAAACGCCCTGGCCCTGTCTCCGGTGCATCAGGTCCTGGTGGAAAAGAGCATCAAGGGCTTTAAGGAAATTGAATATGAGGTCATCCGGGATGCCAACGACACGGCCATTACCGTGTGCAATATGGAAAACCTGGACCCTGTGGGCATCCACACCGGTGACTCCATCGTGGTGGCCCCCAGCCAGACCCTGACCAACAAGGAATACCACATGCTCCGGGACAGCGCCCTGCGGATCATCCGGGCCCTGAATGTGAAGGGCGGGTGCAACGTGCAGTTTGCCCTGGACCCCCATTCCTTCCGGTATTTTGTCATTGAGGTCAACCCAAGAGTGTCCCGTTCCTCGGCTCTGGCCTCCAAGGCCACCGGCTATCCCATTGCCCGGGTCTCCGCCAAGATCGCCGTGGGCCTGGGGCTGGATGAAATTCAGCTGGCCAACACCCCGGCCTGCTTCGAGCCGACCTTAGACTATGTGGTCACCAAAATGCCCCGGTTCCCCTTTGACAAGTTCCCGGATGCCCAGAACCGGCTTTCCACCCAGATGAAGGCCACCGGCGAGGTCATGAGCGTGGGCCGCAGCTTTGAAGAAAGCTTTTTGAAGGCCATCCGCTCCCTGGAGGACCGGAAGCTCTGCCTGCACATGGAAAAGTTTGATAAAGACCATATGCGCATGGAAGAGCTCCTGGACTATATCAAAGAGGGGACCGACGACCGGATCTATGCCATTGCAGAGCTTTTATGGCTGGGGGTGGATTCCTCTTTGATCTGTGACATGACCCAGATCGACATGTTCTTCCTGGATAAAATGCGGCAGATCGTGGACTTTGAAAAGGAGATGCGCCGCACCCCCGGAGATTTGAATCTACTAAAGGAAGCCAAACGCCTGGGCTTTTCCGATGCCGATATTGGGGAGCTCTGGCAGCAGCGGGAGGAGGACATCTATGGCCTTCGCTGCCAGGAAAACATCTTCCCGGTGTACAAGATGATCGACACTTGCGCCAGTGAGTTTGTCAGCTATGTGCCCTATTTTTATTCCACCTACGCGGAAGAAAACGAATCTGTGGTTTCGCAGAAAAAGAAAATCATCGTCCTGGGCTCCGGCCCCATCCGCATCGGCCAGGGGGTGGAGTTTGACTATTCCACCGTCCACGCGGTGCATACCATCCAGGACATGGGCTATGAGGCCATTGTCATCAACAACAACCCCGAAACGGTCTCCACGGACTACACCACGGCGGACAAGCTGTATTTTGAGCCCCTGACCCCGGAGGACGTGATGAACGTGGTGCATCTGGAAAAACCGGAGGGGGTCATTGTGACCCTGGGAGGCCAGACCGCCGTGAATCTTGCCAAGAGCCTTTCTGACCGGGGCGTGAAGATCATCGGCACCGACTGCGATGCCATTGAAAAGGCGGAGAACCGGGATGCCTTTGACGCGGTGATCAAGGCCCTGGGCATTCCCAACCCCGTGGGTCAGGCGGTGACCACTCTGGAAGAGGGCATTGCCGTGGCTGATCGCATCGGCTATCCGGTGCTGGTGCGGCCCAGCTTTGTGCTGGGGGGCCGGGCCATGGAGATCGTGGCGGGGGAGGAGATGCTGGTTCGGTACCTTGAAAACGCCTTCCGGGTGGATGCCACCAAGCCGGTGCTCATCGACAAATATGTGGTGGGCAAGGAGACGGAGGTGGATGCCATCTGCGACGGGGAGCAGGTGTTCCTGCCCGGCATTATGGAGCTGGTGGAGCGCACCGGTGTCCACTCCGGCGACTCCATCAGCGTCTATCCCCCCTTCTCCCTGAGCCGACAGGTGCGGGAAACCATCAAGGACTACACGAAGCGTTTGGGCCTGGGCATCGGCATCCGGGGGCTTTACAACATCCAGTTTATCGTGACTCCGGAGGACCGGGTCTATGTCATCGAGGTAAACCCCCGTGCCTCCCGGTCGGTGCCCTTCCTGTCCAAGTCCACCGGCTGCAATCTGGTGAACATCGCCACCAAGGTCATGCTGGGGCAGTCTCTGGCCCAACAGGGCATCGGGGAGCTGCAAGAGGAAACTCCGCCCCGCTGGTATGTAAAGGCCCCGGCCTTCTCCTTTGCAAAGCTTGCGGGGATGGATGCCTACCTGTCCCCGGAGATGAAATCCACCGGCGAGGCCATGGGCTATGACACCCACTTAAACCGTGCCCTTTACAAGGCCCTCCAGGCCTCCGGCATCAAGATGAAGGATTACGGCACGGTGATCGTTACCCTGGCAGACGAGGACAAGGAAGAGGCCCTGCCCCTGGTCCGGCGCTTTTACCGACTGGGCTTCAACATCGAGGCCACAGAAGGCACCGCCGCCTTCTTAAAGAGCCACGGCATCCGCACCCGTGTCCGCCGGAAGCTCAGCGACGGCAGCAACGAGATCCTGAACTCCATCCGCACGGGCTACGTCAGCTACATCCTGAACACCCGGAGTATCACCTCCCGTGCCCACTACGATGACGGCGTGGCCATCCGCCGGTGCGCCGTCCAGAACGGGGTGAACATGTTTACCTCTCTGGACACCGCAAGAATACTGCTTGATGCCCTGGAAGAGGTCATTCCGGATATTTCCACCATTCATTGAATAAAAAACCGGGAGGCGCTCCATTTAGAGTGCCTCCCGCAATTATTTGTTTATTTTCCACTGTCGCCGTAGTTGCTCAGCACCCGGGCGGAGGGGTCTTTGACGTCGCAGCCGACCCAGGCGCTGTTGGGCATCCAGAAGCCCGCCACCATCCGGGCCTGGCCGGGGTAGTAACGCTCAAAGAGCTCCCGGTAGAGAAGACTCTCCTTGGTAAAGGGCCGGGCAAAATCATACCGGGCGGCCCTCTGGGCAAAGGCCTGGTCGGTGTAAAGGCCCTCGGCGTATTCCTTCAGGTCATCCACCATGGAGTGGCCTACGGCATCGGAGAAGGCGGCCTTTTCCCGCCACAGAATGTCCTGGGGCAGCAGGTTTTCTTGTTCGAAGGCGTGGCGCAGCAGGTATTTGCCCTTGCCGTAATGGTTCCGCTTCATTTCCGGGGACAGGGCCATGACGTACTCCACAAAATCCAGGTCCCCGAAGGGCACCCGGGCCTCCAGAGAGTTGACGCTGATGCACCGGTCCGCCCGGAGCACATCGTACATATGAAGCTCCCGAACGCGCTTTTCCGCCTCTTTCTGAAATTCCAGGGCCGAGGGGGCAAAGTCCGTGTACTTGTAGCCGAAGAGCTCATCGGAAATCTCGCCGGTCAGCAGCACCCGCAAATCCGTATGCTCGTGAATGTACTTGCACACCAGATACATGCCGATGGAGGCCCGGATGGTGGTGATGTCATAGGTGCCAAGCAGGGCCACCACCCGGGGCAGGGCTTCCAGCACGTCTTCCTTTGTAATAATGACCTCCCGGTGGTCGGCACCGATAAAGTCCGCCACTTCCCTTGCGTATTTCAGGTCAATAGCGTCTAAATCCATGCCGATGGAAAAGGTTTTGATGGGCGTTTTGCTTTTCCGGGCGGCCACGGCGCAGACCAGGCTGGAGTCCAGACCTCCGGAGAGCAGGAAGCCCACAGGGGCGTCCGCGTCCAGCCGCTTTTCAATGCCCGCGGTGAGCTTTTCCCGGATGTTTTTACAGGCGGTTTCCAGGTCGTCGGCGCATTGGTATTTGGGCGTGCTCACATCCCGGTAGCAGACGAAGCGGCCATCCTTATAATAGTGCCCGGGCGGGAAGGGGAGAATGGTCTGGCACAGGCCCACCAGGCATTTGGGCTCGCTGGCAAGCACGATGGCACCGCTGCTGTCATAGCCGTAGTAAAGAGGCCGGATGCCGATGGGGTCTCGGGCTGCCACCAGGCCCTGACCGTCATACAGGACCAGGGCAAACTCCGCGTCCAGCTCCCGGAACATATCTACTCCTTTTTCTTCAAAAAGGGGCAGCAGGATCTCGCAGTCGGAGCCGCTTTGAAAGCGGTAGCCCTTTTGCATCAGCGCCTCCTTCAGCTTCCGGAAGCCGTAAATCTCGCCGTTGCACACCAGGGCCTTGTCCCCCCGGAGGAAGGGCTGCATGCCGTTTTCATTGAGCCCCATAATGGACAGCCGATGAAACCCCAAAAACCCGGCACCATTTCCCAGAGTCACATAGCGGGTCTGGTCCGGCCCCCGGGAAAGGCTTCTGTCAAAATAGGGTTGAATCTCCTCCTGGGTAAACTGTTTTCCGATATAGCCAATGATGGAACACATGGCTCTTCCTCCTTCATGAACTTCTTTCTGCGGGGGCACCGGGATCGGAATTGGTCCCGGGCCCCCGAAAGGAAACAGGCAAAATAAAAAAACGGCAAAGTGGCCGTCAGAGCACCCTCTGAACGACACCTTTGTCGCTTGCTATGTAGGAACTATAGCACCGCCGGTGCAATTTGTCAAACAGGAAATTGCATTTTAGAAGTATTTCCAATTCAGGCCCCGTCCTGTGCCCGTCTGGTTGTGATTTTCCACAGCCCCGGGAGAAACCCATTGACAACGAAAATGTTCGGGAGTATAATCCGTTTCAGGTAGACAAGGATGTTTGCTGAACCTGGGCGAGGGCCCTCGTCCAGGGAATGTCCTTTTTTGCTTTTTGCAACTCTCTGCGCCAAAAATGGCAGCTTGAATATAGACCGAAAGGAAGGGGCCGCCCATGCTGTATACCCAAGAGGACGTCGATGCCTACATTGAACAGGAGGACGTGAAGTTCATCCGTCTGGCCTTCTGCGATCTTTTAGGAAGGCAGAAGAATATTTCCATTATGCCCCAGGAACTGAGCCGTGCCTTCTCCCAGGGCATTTCCTTTGACGCTTCCGCCGTGGCGGGCTTCGGGGATGTGGTGGAGTCGGACCTGTACCTCTTTCCCATTCCCTCCACCCTTTCCGTCATGCCCTGGCGGCCCAGCCGGGGGAAGGTGGTCCGGATGTTCTGCGACATTCGCTACCCGGACGGACGGCCCTTCCCCTTGGATTGCCGGGCCCTGCTGCAGCGGGCCGTCCGGGAGGCCAAGGACCTGGGCCTATCGGTGCAGATCGGGGCGGAGTTTGAGTTTTATCTCTTCAAAACCGATGCCGACGGCAACCCCACCACCCAGCCCTTTGACCATGCGGGCTACATGGATATGGCCCCGGAGGACAAGGGGGAGAACGTCCGCCGGGAAATCTGCCTGACCCTGGAGCAGATCGGCATCACCCCGGAGTGCTCCCACCACGAGGAAGGCCCGGGCCAGAATGAAATCGACTTCCGGTATTCCGACGCCTTGACGGCGGCGGACAATGCCCTGCTCTTTGCCTCCACCGTCCGGGCGGTGGCCGTCAGCAACGGGCTTTACGCCGATTTTTCCCCCAAGCCCATTGCCGGGGAGGCGGGGAACGGGCTGCATATCAATATCTCCTTGCAGGAGAGCCCGGAATCTGTGAGCCGGTCCTTTATGGCCGGTATCCTGCGCCATGCCCGGGAGATGACGGCCTTCTTAAACCCCTGTGAGGCCTCCTACCGCCGCCTGGGTGAAAAGAAAGCCCCCAGGTATGTGAGCTGGTCCCACCAGAACCGGTCTCAGCTGATCCGCATTCCCGCGGCCCAGGGCCAATACCGGCGGATGGAGCTGCGGTCCGCCGACCCCTCCGTGAACCCCTATCTGGCCTTTGCCCTCATCATCTTTGCGGGACTGGACGGGGTGAAGCGGGGGCTGACCCCGCCGGAGCCCACCAATCTGAACCTCTATACCGCGGAGCCCGCCGTCACCGAGCATCTGGAGGTCCTGCCGGGCTCCTTGTCCGAGGCCAAGCGGATCGCCGGAGAAAGCGTCTTTTTAAGAAGCATCCTGCCGGAGGAAATGTTCCGGTAAAGGGATCATCTTCTCATCATTTGGGAAAGGAGCCTGGCCATGGCCTTGGGGAAAAATCGATACCGTGTCCTCATTGTCGGGGCCGGTGAGAAAGTGTATGAGCTGTTCCGGGAGCTGCTGCCCCCGGAGGGCTATGAGCCGCCTTTGCGGGCGGCCTCCGCGGGAGAGGCCCGGCGGATGCTCCAGGATACCCAGGTGGACCTGGTCATTCTAAACGCCCCTCTGCGGGATGAATTCGGCACCCAGCTGGCCCTGAAGCTGGCGGAGGAGGACCTGGGGGTTTTGCTGCTGGTGCCCGGGGAATGCTATGACGAGGTGTGCTACAAGGTGGAAGACGAAGGCGTGCTGACCCTTGGAAAGCCTGCCAGCCGGGGCGGCATCCTCAGCGCCCTGGGGCTTTTAAGAGCCATGCGGGGGAAGCTTCTGAAATTTGAAAAGAAGAACCAGACCCTCCAGGAAAAAATGCAGGACATCCGCAGGGTGAACCGGGCCAAATGGCTGCTCATCGAGCACCTGCACCTGACGGAGCAGGAGGCCCACTACCACATCGAGAAAAAAGCCATGGACCTGCGCCAGTCCCGCCGGGAGGTGGCGGAGGACATCATCCGGTATTACGAACAATAAAAAAGAATCATTCAAAGAACACAACGGTGCCCTGCCTGGAAGCTGGCAGGGCACCGTTATTCTTATTCCGTTATTTTTCACGCCATTTTAATAGAAACGCCGAGTTGGTTATGACCAGCACAGAGCCTGCGTTATGCACCAACGCACCTACCACCGGGGACAAAGCGCCGGTCATGGCCAAAACGATGGCTATAAAATTCAGGGCCATAGAGAATGCCATGTTGTATCGGATCGTGGTCATCATGCGCCTGGACAGCGCGACCAAATGGGGGAGTTCCTTTACTTCATCATCTACCAGCGTTATATCCGCCGCATCCATGGCAATGTCGCTGCCAATACCGCCCATGGCAATGCCTACATCAGCCTTTTTCAGCGCAGGCGCATCATTGATGCCGTCACCGATCATGCATACGGGCAGATCCTTCGACTGGTATTGACCGATGATTTTCAGCTTGTCCTCCGGCAAACAGTTTGAGCGCACCTGTTGGATGCCCAGCTTTTCGGCAATGCTTTTGGCGGCGTTTTCGTGGTCACCGGTAAGCAATACAGGCTGGATGCCCAAACGGGAGAGCTGGGTGATGGTTGCGGGGCTTTCTTCCCGCAGGGTATCCGACAGGGCTATGAATCCGGCGAATACACGGTCAATGGACACATAGATGATGGTGCAGCCCTGGCGCGTGAATGCCTGGGCCTCCTCCGGGGGATCGATGGATACGCCATGCTCCCGCAAAAGCCCGGGGGTTCCGGCCAAAACATGGGTGTTTTCGATCTGCGCGGAAACGCCGCGGCCGGGGATCATCTGAAAATTTTCCGGGGTGCTCAGAGCGGCCCCGCTTTTTTTGCAGCAGTTTACAATGGCCTTTCCAAGGGGATGCTCGGAAAGCTGCTCCGAGGAGGCGGCCAGCCGGTAAACCTGGGCACTTTCAAACCGATCGGACACGGACCTGACCGCCCTGACCTCCGGGGCCCCATAGGTCAGGGTGCCGGTTTTGTCAAAGGCGATCACCTTGGTGTTTGCCAGCCGCTCCAACGCATCGCCCTCACGAACCAGAAATCCGTGCCTCGTGGCGTTGCCAATGGCTGCCATAATGGCGGTCGGAGTCGCCAGCACCAGCGCGCAGGGGCAAAACACCACGAGGATCGTTACCGCGCGAATGATTTCTCCCGAGATGAGCCACGTCAAGGAGGCGGCGGACAAGGCAATCACGACGATCCATGTTGCCCAGCGGTCCGCAAGGCCAACGATTTTCGCCTTGCCGGCATCTGCCGATTGAACCAATCGGACCATCCGTTGGATCGCGCTGTCCTCGCCAACCTTTGTGGCTTCCATTTCAAACGCGCCGAACTGATTGACGGTGCCGCTGGATACCGTATCCCCCACAGACTTATCCACAGGCAGCGATTCCCCGGTCATAACTGCCTGATTTATGGAGGTTTGCCCAGAAAGGATCACACCGTCCACAGGAATGCTTTCACCGGGCAAGACCCGGATACGATCTCCCACGTGGACCTGCTCGGCGGGAATGATTTCCTCCTGCGCATTTTTTAAGACACGGGCGGTTTTTGGCGTGAGACGAACCAATTTTTCAATTCCGGCTCTGGCCTTGGCGACGGTCAATTCTTCCAGAAGGCTGCCGAGCTGCATGATAAAGGCCACCTCACCGGCGGCAAAATCCTGGCCGATGCAGACCGAAGCGATCAGCGCAAGGGACACCAGCACGTCAGCCTTGATGTCAAATGCGGTGACGAGACCGACAATGGCCTCCAGAATAATGGGAACGCCGCAGAGAATAATTGCGATCCACGCCGAATCAAAAGGAAGCAGACGCCACTTGAGCAGGCTTCCCAGCACCGCAATGCCGGAGATCACAAGCAGCGCAATATCCTTTTTCATACCGCCCCATGCCAGCAGGCGCTCCAGCTTTATTGTAAGGAACTTCATGAAATATACCTTCTTCCTATACCCCTATGGGTATACCTGCATTATACATATAGGGGTATATGTTGTCAAGAGAAAAAAGAGGAAAAAACTACCGGAAGGCGAGTGCCCGTAACACAGTAATACTATGAATTGTTTATTCCGGCATCTGTCTTGCAGAGTTGGTAAAACGAAAATGGGCGATGCCTGGTCATTTCGACTGGTATCACTTATTTTTTTCCCGCATTAGAAAGAATGGACATACTCGGACTTTTCGGTTACAATAGATACGAAGTACGACAAATCTCCACCTAGAAAATTTTCGGCAGAAGTTCGAAATGGAGATGAAATGGAGCTTCCAGCGGCTGTTTCTGATGGATATGGTACCATTTTATGGAAAGCTCATGAATACGGAGAGGTGTTTCTATTGTGAAAGAAATATTTTTGGGGGAAGTGATTCGCCAGCGGCGATTGGAGCTGGGACTTACACAGGAGGAACTGTGCGAGGGTATTTGCGAGCCTATGACAATATCCAGATTTGAGAATGGACGGCAAACCCCATCCCGCAACCGCATCAAGGCACTGTTGCAGCGGTTGGGATTGCCTGATGACCGGTTTTATGGACTGCTGAGCTCAAAAGAACTGGAAATAAGCGATCTGGAAAAAGAGATCGTCAGCTGTCATGTGCGCTTTGAACGCGCAGCCGAAGGCGAAAAAGCGAAAATCCGCCAGGAGACCTTGGAAGCGCATAGTCGGCTGGAAGCGGTGATGGACAAGGATGATACCCTATCGAAACAGTTGATCCTTCGCTCTAAAGTTCTGCTGGGCACGGAGTTCGGCCCGTATGGTTTGGAGGAAGGTCTATCCATGCTGCTGGAGGCCATCCGCATGACGTCCCCTAAGTTTGACTTGGATCAAATCGGGCAGGGACTGTATACGGAAAACGAGATCAAGCTGATCAACAATATTGCAACCTGTTACCTTCGGGCAGGCAGGCACTATGATGCCATCGATGTTTTGAAGCAGCTGCTTCGATATCTGCAAACGCACCTGCAAAAGATCCCGCCGAACCGTGCCCATATTCCTATGGTCGCCTACAATTATGCCAGAGAATTGGAGATTGTAAAGCGGTTTGATGAGGCCATTGAGATGGCGGAATACGGAAGAAAAATCTGTGTGGATTATGGACACTATCAATGCTTACCTGACATCATTGCAATCTTAGCAGAGTGCCATTATCATCAAGGCGACCGAGAAGAAAGTGCAGAGTTATATCAGCAATCATTTTATCTTTACAAAGTGCTCGATGATCGTGATAATAGAGCGATCATCCAAGCAGAAGCAAAAGATTTCTTAGGATTGATATTAGCGTAGCTTATAGATACAAAAAGGGCGCACCGAGTATGATCGGTGCGCTAAAATAATCACTGTCAAAACTCATCGCCTTTACCGTTAGGCTCGATGCTGCTGCTGTTAGGTAAACCTGTACCATCCATGCCTTCACAGTTTGACGTTTCTTCTTGAGATCCAAGTGGCTCGGTCTGCATTGTGGAAGAGTCTGTGATAACAGGATCAGCAGATTCTATTTCCATTGCATCTACAACCTGAAAGAAGGCGGAAACAGACAGTACAGCGCAGAGAGTGAACGAGAGAATGCAATTGATTAGCTTTTTCATTTTAATTAATTTCCTTTCATGTGAATTTGATTACGTGAAAAGAATAATCCTAAAAAGAGCGAGAAGCCATATCGTTTCAGGTTCGTTTTTTCTAACATAAAACGATATGTTAAAAAGTTGAGACCTGCGATATACTGTCATGCTAATGAGTGAAGGAGGTTGGAAAGAATGTCATACTATCTGAAAAAATTTTGGAAAATCAACACACTTGCCTGCGCATTCCAAGTAACTACTTACGGAATACAGGTGCTTCTGAATTTGGTTCAGATGCAACTATTCAAGCAGATTATAAATAAGGATTTTCGGAAATTTTTGTTCTGGCTTGTTGTGACATTGGCTGGCTGGGCCGGATATTTTCTATCCAGAAGCATTCAGATATATTGTCAAGGGCGAGCAATCAAAAAGATGGACAATCGTCTCCGATTAGATATGGCCGCAACGCTCCTGCAAAAGTCGCATGAGGATTTCCATGCCATAGACAGGGGAGAGTACCTCTCCTGGTTTACAAATGATGTGCGGCAAATCGAAGTTTTGGCTTGGGAGCCTTTTTATGGAATGGTTGGACTGGCTGCACAGGTACTTTGGAGCATTGCGGCATTGGCCTCCCTGCATTGGTCCTTGCTTCTGGCTTCTTTGGTTACAACCGTTATTATGATTACTGCGCCAAAGCTCTTTGAAAAAAGGATGGAACGGATGGGAAAGGAAAACGCTGCGGCTCAGGCTGACGGTGTCAGCAAATTTAAGGATCTGCTTGGAGGTTATGAGATTCTGCGCGCCTTTGGGCATACCGAGAGGTTTATGGAAAAATGTGAAACCATCAGCGAGCAGATTGAACAGCCTTCCTTTAGACAAAAATATATGAGCGGTATGATCGGCGGTGGTATGGGTTTCTTGGTGATCTTTTGTCAGGTCCTGACGAATATCTTAATTGGATTCTTATCGATTAATGGAATAATAATTCAATCTGCACTCTTTGGAGGAGGAAGTTTGTGCGGTGCTGTGAGCAATGGCCTGAACGATATGGCAAACCTGAGACTGTCATTTGCGGCAAGCAACGCCTATTTCCAAAAAATCAGAAATCACGCGGAGGATGTACCGCAACAGAGAAATCCCAGCCATGCGGCAGACTGTACGACAGTCGAAATCGAAAACGTTTCCTTTGCATATGGCAATAAGCCGGTTCTGAAAAATCAGTCTTTCCTGTTTAAAAATGGTGGGAAATATGCCCTTATCGGGCCATCTGGTTGTGGCAAATCCACGGTTTTGAAGCTGATTCTGGGTTGGCTGCCGGACTACCAGGGCAGTATCCGCTTTGACGGTAAGGATTCACGTGACTTTACCCAAGAGCAGCTGCTGCAGCAGATGAGCTACATTGAGCAGGATGTGTTTCTGTTCAATACCACTATTCGGGACAACATCACGCTGGGTTCCGATTTCACAGAAGAAATGCTGGAGCAAGCCATCAGAGGAAGCGCGCTAGATGGGGATCTTGCCAATATGCCTCTGGGACTGGATACCCCTGTAGGCGAGGACGGCAGTAACCTGTCTGGTGGACAGAAGCAACGCGTGGCGATTGCTCGGGCGTTGATTCATAACCGTTCCATTCTTCTGGTAGATGAAGGAACCAGCGCTCTTGATCAGAAGAACGCCGATATCGTGGAGCAGAGTTTGCTAAGCAACCCGGATTTAACATTGATCCTTGTCAGCCACCACCTGTCCCCGGAACGAAAGGCTCAGTTTACCAAGGTCTACGAAATGGAACCTGTTGTAAACACTGCGTTGGATACAGCGACGAAATAACCCTTAGGAACTAAGGGCGCACTTCTATACGGGGGTAATCACCGTATGCGCGTTCTGCGGAGCAAACAGCTCGGACAGCTGAATGTCCGGGCTGTTTTGCGTCACTATCGGGTTTATCCCTCTGGACGAACTTTTGAAAGAAGAAACGGCGTGACCAAAGCCACGCCGTCCTTCGAAAACTAATGGTTTTCAAATCATTGAATTCAACTGTCTTACGAACACCCCGCTGAACTGACGGGTCTTCTCTCCTGATTATTGCATATTGGCGAAGCGTTCCACCGCTTTTGTAAAGCTTTCTATGGTTTTGTCCGCATCGCCGTGCTCGATTCCGTCACGGACACAATGCTTGATATGCCCTTCTAAAACGACCTTGCCGCAACCGTTCAGCGCGGACTTGGCAGCGTTGATCAAAGACAGCAGATCCTCGCAGGGAATATCCTCATCTACCATACGGTCAATGGCCTGTACCTGCCCGATGATTTTCTTTAATCTGCGGTGCAGATTGTCCGCATCCATACACTGTTTCATTTATCGATCCTCCATACCGTTAGGGGTATGTACAGTATAGCCCATATAGACGCAAAAGTCAAATCGGCCGGAAAAGGACAGTGCTTTTCGGATGTTCGCTTACAGCATATTGGTATAGCCCATGAGGTACCGGTCCACCTCTTTGGCGCAGGCCCGGCCCTCGAATATGCCCCAGACCACCAGGCTCTGGCCCCGGCGGCAGTCTCCGGCGGCAAAAATGTGGTCGATGGGGGTGTGATAATTGAGGGTTAGAAGATTCCCCCGGTGATCACGGGGCAGGTCAAAGGCCTGGGCCACATACTCCTGCACCCCGGTGAACCCGGCGGCGATCAGCAGCAGGTCGCAGGGGATCTCTTCCTCGCTTCCCGGAATGGGCTGCATCCGGGTCTGGCCGTTTTCGGTCTTCGGCTCTAAGTGAACGATGCGCAGAGCGCCCACGGCCCCGTCATCCCCGCAAAGGACCTCCTGGACGGTGGCCTCATAGATTCTGGGGTCGTGGCCGAACTGGGCAATGGCCTCCTGCTGGCCGTAGTCCGTTTTCAGGACCTTGGGCCACTGGGGCCAGGGGTTGGAGGGGCTTCTGGCGGCAGGGGGCTTGCCCATCATTTCCAGCTGGGTGACGGAGGCGCAGCCCTGGCGGATGGCGGTACCTACGCAGTCGTTGCCCGTATCGCCGCCGCCGACGATGACCACATGTTTGTCCTTGGCGGTGACTGCAAAGTCCTGGGTGATGCCGACGACTTTTTTGGTGGCGGCGGTGAGATAGTCCACCGCAAAGTACACACCCTGGGCATCCATCCCGGGGACATTGAGACTTCTGGGGGTTTTGGAGCCGCAGCACAGCACTACGGCATCGAAGCGCTTTTTGAGTTCCTCCGGAGTAATGTCTACGCCCACATTGGTGTTTACCTGAAACTCCACCCCCTCGGCCTCCATCAGGGCGATCCTGCGGGCAATGACGCTTTTGTCCAGCTTCATATTGGGAATGCCGTACATCAGAAGTCCCCCGGGCCGGTCCTCCCGCTCAAAAACCGTGACGCTGTGGCCCCGGTGGTTCAGCCGGTCGGCCACGGCCAGACCGGAGGGGCCGGAGCCCACCACCGCCACACGCTTTCCGCTTCGGACTGCCGGAATGCTGGGGGTGATCCAGCCGCTGCGGAAGCCCCGCTCGATCACCGCCAATTCGTTATTCTGAACGGTGACGCTGTCGCCGTTTAAGCCGCAGGTGCAGGCCGCTTCACACAGGGCGGGGCATACACGGCCGGTGAATTCCGGGAAATTGTTGGTTTTCGTCAGGCGGGAAAGGGCCTCCTGCCAGTTGCCGTTGTAGATTTCGTCGTTCCATTCTGGAATCAGATTGTGCAGGGGGCAGCCGCTGAACATGCCGCCGAAGTTCTCGCCGGACTGGCAGAAGGGCACCCCGCAGTTCATGCACCGGGCGGCCTGCTGCTGCCGCTGGGCAGGACTCAAAGGGGGATGGAACTCCTGAAAACTCTGGATACGCACCATGGGTGCCACAGTATCGTTTGTTTTTCTGGAATACTCCAGAAAGCCTGTTGCTTTTCCCATGCTTAGGCCTCCTTACTGACGGAATAAAAGGCTTCCATCGTCGCCTGTTCGTGGTCCATTCCTTTTTCCTCCATCTGGCCGATGGCGGAGATCATTTTCTGGTAATCGTTGGGGATGATCTTCTTGAACTTGGGCAGATACTCCGGGAAGTGCTCCAGAATTTCACGGCCAAAGACGGAGCCGGTCTCCGTTACATGGGCCTCAATGAGCCCCCGGAGCTCCGATGCGTCGTGGCGCTCGGTGACGGCGCTGATGGAGACCATCTGCTTGTTGAGCCTTAAGTACAGGTCGTGGTCCGTATCCAGCACATAGGCGATGCCGCCGCTCATACCGGCGGCAAAGTTTTTCCCGGTTTTGCCCAAAATCACGGCCCGGCCGCCGGTCATGTATTCGCAGCCGTGGTCTCCGCAGCCCTCGGCCACGGCCAGGGCACCGGAATTGCGGACGCAGAACCGCTCTCCGGCAATGCCGCAGATAAAGGCCTTTCCGGAGGTGGCCCCATAGAGGGCCACATTGCCGATGATCACATTGTCCTTGGCGGGGAACTGGGAAGAAGATTGGGGCTTTACCACCAGCTTGCCGCCGGACAGCCCTTTGCCAAAGTAGTCGTTGGCATCCCCCTCCAGGCGGATGGTCAGGCCCTTGGGGATGAAGGCACCGAAGGACTGGCCGCCGCCGCCCTGACAGCACACCTGATAGGTGTCCTCCTCCAGGGTGTCACCGAAGCGGCGGGTGATCTCGCTGCCCAGGATGGTGCCCAGGGTGCGGTCCACGCTGGATACCCGGACCTGCTCGCTGTGGGGCTTCCGCTTCCGGAAGCTGGGCTCAAAGGCGGGCAGCAGGGTGCGCACATCCAAAGTTTTTTCCAGCTGGAAGTTGAACTGATCCTTTGCTTCATAATGGGTAGGGGGCAGGGGGGAGAGAATGGCGCCAAGGTCAATGGTATCCGCCCGGTGGGTGATGCGTTTTTCCCGGGGGGCCAGCAGGTCCGTCCGGCCCACCAGGTCGTCCACGGTCCGGACGCCCAGCTTTGCCATGATCTCCCGCAGCTGCTCCGCGATAAACAGCATGAAATTCATGACGTACTCGGGCTTGCCGGAAAACCGGCACCGGAGCTCCGGATTCTGGGTGGCGATACCCACAGGGCAGGTGTCCATATTGCACACCCGCATCATGACGCAGCCCATGGTGACAAGAGGTGCCGTGGCGAAGCCGAATTCCTCCGCCCCCAGCATACAGGCAATGGCCACATCCCGGCCGCTCATGAGCTTGCCGTCGGTTTCCAGCCGAACCCGGGAGCGCAGGCCGTTGCGGATCAGGGCCTGGTGGGCCTCCGCAAGGCCCAGCTCCCAGGGAAGCCCCGCATTGTGAACGGAGCTCTTGGGGGCGGCCCCGGTGCCGCCGTCATAGCCGGAGATCAGGACACAGCCCGCCCCCGCCTTGGCAACCCCCGCGGCAACGGTGCCGACACCGGCCTCGGATACCAGTTTGACAGAGATCCTGGCGTCCCGGTTGGCGTTTTTCAGGTCAAAAATCAGCTGGGCCAGGTCTTCAATGGAATAGATGTCGTGGTGGGGCGGCGGGGAGATCAGGGAGACACCGGGGGTGGAGCAGCGGGTCTTGGCGATCCAGGGATAGACCTTCTTGCCGGGCAGATGCCCGCCCTCTCCGGGCTTGGCCCCCTGGGCCATTTTGATCTGGATCTCCTGGGCGCTGTTTAAGTAGGCACTGGTCACGCCGAATCGGGCAGAGGCCACCTGCTTGATGGCGCTGTTGCGCAGGGTGCCGAACCGGCCGGGGTCTTCGCCGCCCTCGCCGGAATTGGACTTGCCCCCCAGGGTGTTCATGGCAATGGCCATGGTGGTGTGGGCCTCCTCGGAAATGGAGCCGTAGGACATGGCCCCGGTCTTAAACCGTTTGACGATCTCCCGGGCGGGCTCCACCTGCTCCAGTGGAATGCCGCCGTCCTCCGGGAACCGGAAGTCCATGAGCCCCCGCAGGGTATGGGGCCTCCGCTCATCGTCTACTATGTCCGTATACTCCCGGAACTTTTCATAGGAACCGGAACGGACCGCCTCCCGCAGGGCCACAATGGTTTTGGGGGAATACAGGTGATCCTCGGCACCGCTGCCGGAGCGGAGCTTGTGGGTGCCGGTGGAGTCTAAGGTGGTGTCCACCCCCAGATCCAGAGGGTCAAAGGCGTGGTTGTGCCGCCACTGGACGCCCTCCCCGATTTCCTGAAGGCCGATGCCCTCTACGGGGCTCACCGTATTGGTAAAGTAACTGTCGATGACCTGTCGGCAGATGCCCACGGCCTCAAAAATCTGGGCGGACTGGTAGGATTGCAGGGTGGAAATGCCCATTTTGGAGGCGATTTTCACGATGCCGTGGAGCACGGCGCCGTTATAGTCCCGGATGGCCTGGTAGGGGTCTTTGTCCAGCCGGTCCTTTTCCACCAGCTCCGCCACACACTCCTGGGCAAGATAGGGGTTGATGGCCCGGGCACCGTAGCCAAGCAGGGTTGCAAAGTGGTGAACGTCCCTGGGTTCCGCGGATTCCAGGATCATGGACACCGCCGTCCGCTTTTTGGTGCGGATCAGATATTGCTCGGTGGCGGAGACGGCAAGCAGGGAGGGAATCGCCATGTGGTATTCATCCACCCCCCGGTCCGACAGAATGATGATATTGGTGCCGTCCCGGTAGGCCCGGTCTACCTCGATGAAGAGCCGGTCCAGGGCATTTTTCAGGGAGGCGTTTTTGTAGTACAGCAGACTGATGGTCTGCACCCGGAAGCCCGGGCGGTTCATATTCCGGATCTGCATCAGCTCCAGGGAGGTCAGGATGGGCTGCCGGATCTCCAGCACCCGGCAGTTTTCAGGCTGCTCCCGCAGAAGATTCCCGTCGGAGCCGATGTAAACGGTGGTATCCGTGACGATCTCCTCCCGCATGGCATCGATGGGCGGGTTGGTGACCTGGGCAAAAAGCTGCTTGAAATAGTTAAACAGGGGCTGATGGGTTTCGGATAGCACCGCCAAAGGAATGTCCGTACCCATGGAGGTGATTTTCTCGGAGCCGGTCCTCGCCATGGTCAAAATGGCATCGTTCACATCCTCGTAGGTATACCCAAAGGCCTTATACAGCTTGTCCCGCTGCTCCTGGGAATACACGGGCACCTTGTGATCCGGCACCGGCAGCTGCTCCAGAGTCACCAGATTCTGGTCCAGCCACTCGCCGAAAGGCTGCCGGTCCGTAAAGGCGGCCTTGCACTCTTCGTCAGAGATCACCTTTTTTTGAACGGTGTCCACCAGCAGCATTTTTCCGGGCTGCAGCCGGGATTTGCAAAGGATGTTTTCCTCCGAAATGTCCAGTACTCCTACTTCGGAGGAGACGATGAGCCGCCGGTCCTTTGTAATATAGTACCGGGCGGGCCGCAGACCGTTCCGGTCCAGCACGGCCCCCATGATGTCGCCGTCGGAAAAGAAGATGGCGGCGGGGCCGTCCCAGGGCTCCATCATGGTGGAATAATAGTGGTAAAAGTCCCGCTTCTTCCGGCACATTCCCGCGTCGTTTCTCCAGGGCTCGGGAATGGCAATCATCACAGCCAGGGGCAGGGGAATGCCGTTCATCATCATAAATTCCAGGGTGTTGTCCAGCATGGCGGAGTCGGAGCCGCTTTTGGAGATCACCGGCAGGACCTTGTCCATGTCCTGCTCCATGCAGGGAGACTCCATGGTCTCCTCCCGGGCCAGCATCCTGTCGGCGTTGCCACGGATGGTGTTGATCTCGCCGTTGTGCAGGATCAGCCGGTTGGGGTGGGCCCGCTCCCAGCTGGGGGTGGTGTTGGTGGAAAACCGGGAGTGGACCATGGCGATGGCGCTCTCGTAGCGCTCCTGCTGCAAATCGGGATAAAAGGCCCGGAGCTGGTTCACCAGGAACATGCCCTTATACACCACGGTCCGGGAGGAAAAGGAGCAGACATAGGTGGTGTCGCAGCTCTGCTCCAAGACCCGGCGGATCACATAGAGCTTCCGGTCAAAGTCCAGCCCCCGGTTTACCTCCCGGGGCCGGGCCACGAAGCATTGGAAGATGGCAGGCATGGTGTCCCGGGCCTTGGCCCCCAGGACCTCCGGCACCGTGGGGACCTGCCGCCAAGCGATAAAGGGTACCCCCTCCTTGCGGCAGACCACCTCCAGAAGCCGTTGGGCCTGACGGCGCTTTAAGTCGTCCCGGGGGAGGAAGAACATGCCCACACCGTAGTCCCCCCGTTCCCCCAGAGGGATGCCCAGGGAGGAAAAGAAGGGGTGGCAGATTTGCAGCAGCACGCCGACCCCGTCGCCCACCTCCCCGGTGGCATCCTTTCCGGCCCGATGCTCCAACCGCTCTACAATGGTCAGGGCATCGGAAACAATTTCATGGCTGGGAATGCCGTCGATGCTGACAACGGCGCCGATGCCGCAGGCATCGTGTTCAAATTCGGGGGAATACAGTGTATGTTCCATGGTGGTCTCCGTTTCTTACGATTCTTACAAGTTTTGTCGGCTTATCGCACGCCGAACAGGATGTCCCCGTAGCTGGGGTAGGGCCAGTATTTGCCGTCGGACAGGGTTTCCATGGCATCCACGGTGGCCCGCAGCCGGGTCATGTCTTCCATGATGGAAGTCTTATAGACCTCTGCCATGGCGGCGGCACCGGCCACGGTCTTGGCCTGGGCCAGGTCCTTTTCCAGGGTTTTTACGGTCTCATAGGTGCTGCCCATCAGATCTGTGAGGGCTGCCAGGGTCTCCTTTTCATAGGTGCAGTCGGTGCCCGGCAGCACCGCCAGCTTTTCGGCGGCGTTCCCCGCCAGCTCCCCGGAGAACCGGGACATGGCAGGAAGAATATCCCGCTTGGTCATCTCCAGCATGGTCTGGGCCTCAATGTTCAGGACCTTGCAGTAGTTTTCCAGCTTGACCTCGTGGCGGGCGTAGATCTCCGACTCGCTGTAAACGCCGTGGGCGGTGTACAGGTGGATGTTCTTTTCATTCAGCAGATGGGCCAGGGCGTCGGGGGTGGTTTTCAGGTTCAGCAGTCCTCTGCGCTCCGCTTCCCGCACCCAGCTTTCGTCGTAGCCGTCGCCGTTGAAGATGATGCGCTTGTGCTCCCGGATGGTGTCCTGAATCAGGCTGTGGAGCCGGGCTTCAAAGTTGTCGCAGCCCTCCAGAATGTCCGCAAACTCCTTCAGTTCCTCCGCCACGGCGGTGTTCAGCACGGTGTTGGCGCAGGAGATGGACTCGGAGGAGCCCAGCATCCGGAACTCAAATTTGTTGCCGGTGAAGGCAAAGGGGCTGGTGCGGTTCCGGTCCGTGGCATCCTTGTGGAACTTGGGCAGGGTGTGAACGCCGATGCGCAGGACTTCCTTTTCATGGCCGTCGTAGGGCACATCCTTTTCGATGGCCTCCAGGATCTCGCTGAGGTCGCTTCCCAGGAACATGGATACAATGGCGGGAGGCGCTTCGTTGGCGCCCAGCCGGTGGTCATTTCCCGGGGAGGCCACGCTGATGCGCAGCAGATCCTGGTATTCGTCTACGGCCTTGATCACGGCGCACAGGAACAGCAGGAACTGGGCGTTTTCATAGGGGGTGGTGCCCGGGTCTAGGAGGTTCACGCCAGTGTCCGTGGAAATGGACCAGTTGTTGTGCTTGCCGGAGCCGTTGACCCCGTCAAAGGGCTTTTCATGGAGCAGACAAACCAGGCCGTGGCGCTTGGCCACCTTCTGCATCAGCTCCATGGTCAGCTGGTTGTGGTCCGCGGCAATGTTGGTGGTGGTGAAGATGGGGGCCAGCTCATGCTGGGCAGGGGCCACCTCGTTGTGCTCGGTCTTGGCCAGAATCCCCAGCTTCCACAGCTCGTTGTTCAGGTCCTTCATATACTCCGCCACCCTGGGCTTGATGGCCCCAAAGTAGTGGTCATCCAGCTCCTGGCCCTTGGGGGGCTTGGCACCGAAAAGGGTTCGGCCGGTGTAGATCAGGTCCTTCCGGGCATCAAACATGGCCTTGTCAATGAGAAAATATTCCTGCTCGGGGCCGACGGTGGTCTTCACGGAGGTCACGTTTTCGTTGCCGAAGAGCTTCAGCACCCGCAGGGCCTGGCGGTTGATGGCCTCCATGGACCGCAGCAGAGAGGTTTTCTGGTCCAGGGCCTCTCCACCGTAGGAGCAGAACACCGTGGGAATGCACAGAACGCCGTCCTTGATAAAGGCATAGGAGGTGGCGTCCCAGGCGGTGTAGCCCCGGGCCTCAAAGGTGGCCCGCAGGCCGCCGGAGGGGAAGGAGCTGGCATCCGGCTCGCCCTGGATCAGCTCCTTGCCGGAAAACTCCATGATGATCTTCCCGCCGTCCTTGGGGGAAATGAAGCTGTCGTGCTTCTCCGCGGTAACACCGGTCAGAGGCTGGAACCAGTGGGTAAAATGGGTGGCTCCTTTTTCCACCGCCCAGTCCTTCATGGCATTGGCCACCACCGTGGCCACGTTCATATCCAGGTGCTTTCCCAGCTTGATGGTGCGCTGGAGGGTCTTGTAGGTCTCCTTGGGCAGGCGGGCCTGCATTGTCGCGTCGTCAAATACCATGGAAGAGAAGATTTCTGTAACCATAATTCATGTTCCCCTTTCAGAAATGAAAAAGGCGACAAGGAGGGTCTATGGGTTTCCCCACAGACGACTTCCTTGTCGCCTTTTTTGTCTGTTTAAAAGCCACGGGCTTTGTATGGGGGTATCTTACTCCTATCTTTTTGCAATGTCAATCACTTTTTCTTGCAAAATCTGTGTTTTGTACAATGTGATACCCATTGAAACCAGGGGATGGGAGGTAGCTTGTGCAGGATGACCCATCCTGTTTTTGCGTGGCCTTCAGTCCAGGGATGAAAGCTCCTGCCACAGCCCTACACTGAGGGTCACCCCCAGGGGCTCCGCCCGGGTCAGCAGCTTTTGGAGACAGGCCCGGTCCCGGCCCAGGCGGAAGAGAAACCCTTGGGGCGTTTCCCGGATGGTGTACCGGCAGCAAAGAGCCTCGTCGTAAAAGCCCTGCGGGAGGGGCTCCGCCGTCGGCGAGTAGATTGCGCCCGCCGGGGTCAGGGTCAGGTCCAGGCCGCAAAGGCCGGTATCCAGCCAGATTTCCCGTCCCTGCCAGGGGGCCAGATGGTCTTCCACCGTGCAGTCCACAGGCACCGGCGGAAGAAACAGAGGACCATTTTCCGGGGCGTACTCCGGCGGGGCGGCCACCGGGCAGGGAAGATGCCGGGCCAGAAAGGCGGCCAGGGCCTTTTGCGGGGCAATTCCCGGCCGTTCAAAGTCCAGCAGCAGCCCCCGGCAGGAGGAGCGGGTAAGAACGTTCCCCAGCATCTCCCCAATTTCCGGAATGGGCCGGTCTCCCGGCGGGATGCGGTCGTCCAAAATCAGCAGGGCCCCCGGGGGAAGACTTTGGGGCAGACCCGCAAGCCCCGACTCTGAAAAACAGCAGCCCAAATAGGCAAGGCAGGGGGGCGGGGGACCGGCGGAAAGCTCCTGCTCCGTCATGGCCAGATACTGCGTGATACCCATGGACAAATCCTCCTTTCCGTGGTATACTGGTAGAGCGTTCGGGGATCATGGGCCGAGTCAAACGGCATTTCTCCGTCAGTATATGATAAAGGAGAAACGAATATGTCTTTGTCCTTCCTGCCGGGGCTTATGACCGAGAAGCTGACAGACCTGACCCCGGAATTTTTGCGCAGCCGGGGCATCACGCTGCTGATGATGGATTTTGACAATACCATCGTCCCCTACACCACCGATGTGCCCACGGAAGAGATGCGGCGGTGGCTGGAGGCCATGAACGCCTCCCCGGTAAAGATCGCCATTGTCTCCAACAGCAAAAATGACCGGCTGATCCGCTTCTGCCGGGACTATCACCTGGACTACATCATGCGGGCCCACAAGCCCAGCCCCCAGGGCCTGCTGGAATGTATGGAGCGCTTCGGCTTCGCCCCGGAGAACGCCGCCATTGTGGGGGACCAGATATTTACGGATACACTGGCCGGAAACCTGGCGGGGGTCACACCCATCCTGGTAAAGGCCATTGATAATCATACGATTTGGCTGAAAGCAAGGCATGTTTTAGAACTGCCCTTTATCTTTGCGGCCAAAAAAAGGAGAATCAAGTTATGAAAAACATTGAAAAATTCCTGTCCATTCTGGATGGCGAGGCAGACGGCCTGCTGCTGACCTCCCGCTACAGCCGGCATTACGGCGCGGAGTTCGACATTGCCGAGGGCATGGCCATCGTCACCAAGAAGGGCTGCCGTTATTTTACAGACAGCCGCTATATTGAGTCCGCCCAGGCGGGCATCCGGGGCTTTGAGGTGCTGGATGTAAACGCCGACCGGAACTATGCCAAGTGCTTAAACGATGCCATTGCGGACTTTGGGGTCACCACCCTGGGTTACGAGGAAAAGTACCTCACCGTGGCGGAGTTTATGAACCTGGAAAAGAACCTGAATGCCAAGCTGGTGCCCATGAACGACCGCATCAACGGTTTCCGGGACGTGAAAGAGCCCTGGGAGCTGGACCTGCTGCGGAAGGCCCAGAAGATCGCAGACAAGGCCTTTGAGGAGGCCCTGCCCCGCATCCATGCCGGTATGACCGAGCTGGAGGCCCAGGCGGAGCTGATTTACGCCATGTACAAAAACGGTGCCCAGGGTCTGTCCTTTGACCCCATCGTGGTTTCCGGCCCCAACACCAGCATGCCCCACGGCGTGGCCGGTGACCGGGTGATCCGGGAAGGCGACTTTGTGACCATGGACTTTGGTGTTTTGTATCAGGGCTACTGCTCCGATACCACCCGGACCTTCGCCGTGGGCTACGCCACCGAGGAAATGAAGAAAGTCTACTATACCGTTCTGGAAGCCCAGAAGGCCGGTATCGCCATTACCAAGGCCGGTGTCACCGGTGCCCAGGTGGACGGCGCCGCCCGGAAGGTCATTACCGATGCCGGTTACGGAGAGTTCTTCGGCCACAGCTATGGCCACGGCGTGGGCCTGGAAATTCACGAGGGCCCCAATATGAGCTTCCGCTACCTCAAGGAGATCCCCGCCGGTGCGGTGACTTCCGCGGAGCCCGGCATCTATCTGCCCGGAAAGTTCGGCGTTCGTATTGAGGATGTGACAATTGTCACCGCCGATGGCTGCGAAGATATCACCAATCTCCCCAAAGATTTGCTCATCATCTAAAAAATTTACAAAACCCCCTTGCAAAATAACGTATTATAGGGTAAACTAGCATAGTTAAGGATATAGATTCTTGTATCCCCCCAAGGGAACATAAATTAGGAGGATAAACCAATGATTTCTGCAAGTGATTTTAGAAACGGCGTTACCTTTGAAATGGACGGAAAGGTAATGCAGGTCATCGAGTTCCAGCACGTGAAGCCCGGCAAGGGCGCGGCCTTCGTCCGTGTAAAGATGAAGAACGTGATCACCGGCGGCGTGACCGAAACCAGCTTCAACCCCTCTGCCAAGTACCCCACCGCTTACATTGAGCGCAAGAAGATGGAGTACTCCTACAATGACGGCAACCTGTACTACTTCATGGACGGCGAGACCTACGAGCTGACCCCCATTGATGCCAGCGTTCTGGACGACTCCTTCAAGTTCGTCAAGGAGAACGACACCTGCACCATCATGAGCTACAAGGGTAACGTCTTCGGCGTGGAAGCCCCCAACTTTGCCGACCTGGTGGTCACCAAGACCGAGCCCGGCTTCGCCGGCAACACCGCCACCAACGTTACCAAGCCCGCCACCGTGGAGACCGGCGCCGAGATCAAGGTGCCCCTGTTCATCAACGAGGGCGACAAGATCCAGATCGACACCCGCACCGGCGAGTACCTGGGCCGTTCCAAGGCCTAAGGACAGCCGTCTTGGCTGAAAGGAGAACGAATATGACGATTTCTGAAAAATCCGTCTACCTGAAGGGCCTGATGGACGGCCTGAAGCTGGACACCGAGACCAATGAAGGAAAGATGATCGCTGCCATCGTTGATTTGCTCGGCGATATGTCCAAGCGCATGGTGGACATTGAGGATACCACCATTGCCATCTCCGACGAGCTGGACGAGATCGAAGAGGACCTGGACGCCATCGAGGACTTCATCATGGATGAAGACGACGATTATGACGACTGGGACGACGAAGAAGACTACTACGATCCCGATGACGACGGGGATGACGAGGACGATGACGACGATGACGACGAGGAAGAGCCCGAAGAAGGCTTTGACTTCGGCGACGAGGAGACCACCGTCTACGAGGTAGAGTGCGCCTGCGGCAACATCATCGACTTTGACGAAGAGGTTCTGGAGTCCGGCAGCATCGTCTGCCCCAACTGCGGCGAGACCCTGGAATTTACCTTTGACGACGAGGATTCCGAGTAAACACACCCCTTCACCGGCGGACTTTTCCGCCGGTGAAGATTTTGGTAAATTTTGCCCATTTCCAGCAAAAAATGCTTGACAAAAGCTCTATGCCGTGATATAATCCTACCCGTAGTGACGAGCGTCACTTGATTGAACGGGCCTTTAGCTCAGTTGGTCAGAGCCTCCGGCTCATAACCGGATAGTCCCGGGTTCGAGTCCCTGAAGGCCCACCAGCAACGAAAGGTTATCCTTTTTACATATAGGGGTATAGCTCAATTGGTAGAGCGGCGGTCTCCAAAACCGTAGGCTCAGGGTTCAAGTCCTTGTGCCCCTGCCAAAACCACCGAACAGAATTTGTTCGGTGGTTTTAATTTTCATATAGAGCAGTATTACACTCCGGTGCTTGCGATCAGTCGGTCAAAGTCGCTCTGATAGAGCCGGTCCTGGATAATGCGGTACTGCTCAAACTCACTTTCGGCAAATGCCTTGGCAATGGCAGCGGTGACCTTCCCTTTGTCTTGCAGGATTTCCGCATCGTTGAATTGCAGAAAAGCATCCAGTTTGGAGGCCCAGTCCGCCATCGTCATGGGGATATGCCGACGGGCCTGCCGGGTGGCATAGTCCAGGTACATCGTGACGATTTCGTTCAGTTCCTGCATCTCATCAAGGGACAAATAATTCTTTGCGACGGACACATCCGCTTTGACGATTTTGCCGTCCGGAGCGTTGCGCCAGGATGTCAGGCCCATATGTTCCTTAGTGTGGTCTGCCCGCTCCATAATGACCTCTGCCGCCGTGCTGCCATGGACAGCGTAGTGCATTTTATTTTGGACGGCAGCAAAGAAGTCTTTCGTGGTCTGACTGTCAAGAGAATAGTCCACGGCGGTGGCATAGATGTCTGTGATTTTTTGATAGAAGCGGCGCTCGCTTGCCCGAATTTCCTGGATTTCAGAAACCAGGTGGTCAAAATAATCTTCATCGAAAATCTGACCGTTGACCAGCCGACCCTTGTCCAGAACGTATCCCTGCTTGGCAAATGTATCCAGCACTTTGGTGGCCCACTGGCGGAATTGTGTTGCTCGCCCGGAGTTGATTCGATAGCCGACAGCAATAATGGCCGGGAGGGAATAGAACTTATATTGGTAAGTTTTCCCATCGTCCGCAGTTTGTGCAAATTTTGCACAAACTGAATCTTCTGACAATTCGCCGCTTTCGAACACGTTTTTTAAGTGCTTGGTCACGACGCTGCGCTCTACATCAAAGAGCTGGCCGATGGCTTTCTGTGTCAGCCAAACATCGTGATTTTGTACCCGGACTTCAATTCCATCCTCATGGGCATCCTTCGTAAACACCAGAAAATCCACTGTGCTATTGCGGATTTGCAGCTTATCTTTTTGAGAATTTTTCATAATATGACTCTAATTCCTCCCACGGCGCTTGGCTCATTTCTTCCCTGGTCATATCAAAGGTCCTTTAAACTCAATATACCACAAAGAGGCAATACTTTCAACTGGTAACTGGGGCCCAGCTGAAAACTGTGCACTCAGAAAAATTCAAACATTTTCGTCAAAAAATGCAAAGCTGCCCCAATCTGTGCTATAATGTAAAAAACAGCAATGGGGGCGTTCCATATGACAAAAGAAGCCTTATTTCAATGGGCAGAACAGGAATTTGGTGTGGTGCCGGATTACCCCTGGCGGGAGCCCAACGGGGTTTTGCGGCATGGGGGCAGCCGGAAGTGGTTTGGCCTGGTGCTGGAAGTGGAGCGGAGCAAGCTGGGGCTTGGAGGGCAGGGGCGGGTAGAGGTGCTGAATGTGAAGGGAGACCCCCGGATCATTGGGGCCCTGAAGGGGCAGCCTGGGTTCTTTCCGGCTTATCATATGAACAAGGAACAGTGGCTCAGCATTCTTTTGGAGGGCCCGGTGGAGGAGGGGCAGATCCAGGAGCTATTGCGCATGAGCTATGAGCTGACCCGGGGGAAGGGCAAAGGTTGAACCCGGGAAAAAAATCCCGCCCGGAAAGCACAACGTGAACTGCGCCCCGTCAAGTAGACAGCGAAATAATTAACGAAAAGTTCACAGCACTGCGGTGCTGTGACACCCATC
>CAKTOB010000009.1 GCA_934589525.1 uncultured Oscillospiraceae bacterium
CGTTCATCAAGCGTTCTCTTTTTGCCATATTCTTTGGCGTTATTATCCCATTGAATATCATCTAAGTCGAAATGGGAAATATTATACTTTTTTGAAAGTGCATTTGCTAAATAGGTTTTTCCAGAACCACTGCAACCAATAATATGTATTTTCATAAGTCAGTATTCTCCACAAATTCCGATTTGTTGAACGAATGTCCAGTGTATCACATGTGGGACATAATAGCAAGCAACCCGCAAATGTGGAAACGTACACTGAAATTTCTTTGCTTTTCAGACAGCACAAGGCCCCGGGTGAACATCATCCGGGGCCTTGTGAAAGGTTTAATCTTCGTCCGCAACGGTGGGGTCGTAATTGACGATAATGTCATGCTCGGTCAGGGCGGAAACATCGGGGATCTCGTTGCCGTAAACATTTACCTGCACCAGATGGTAGCACTCGGCCAGGGCATCCACATTGGTCAGCTTGTTGTAATCCATATAGATATAGCCAATGTCCGTCATGTTGCGAAGGGTATCAATGGATTCCAGAACATTGTGGGAGCCGTCGATCACCTGCATGGCGCTGTTTTCGGCAAACTGGGGCAGCTGCGAAACATTGTTGTAGGAGAAATCCAGACGCTCCAGGGTCCTAAGTCCTGTCAGCGGGGAGATGTCCTCAATGCTGTTGTTGGACAGGGTCAGCACTCTCAAAGAAGCGCAGCCGGACAGACCGGACAGGTCAGAAAGACCGTTGTAATCCAGATTCAGCTCCGTCAGTAGCGGCAAAGCGGCGGCGGTGGAAATATCGGAAATCTGGTTGTTGGTGGCATTGAGAGTCTCCAGCCGCACACAGCCGGACAGGGGGGCGATGCCCTGCAGGGCGTTATAGGAAACGTCCAGCTCCGTCAGCTTGGTCAGCGTTCCTACAACGGACAGATCGGTAATGGCATTGTGGGCGGCATGCAGCCGGGTCAGCTCTTTCAAAGCGGAAAGAACTTCCAGATTCCGAATGGTGTTGTTGCTGATGTCCAAGGATTCCAGGGACGTGGCCAGCTCCAGTCCCGCAATGGTGCTGAGACCACAGCCGGAAAGGGTCAGCTCCTTTAGCTGAGGCAGGGCCGCAACGGTGGAAAGGCTTTCCGCCGGGAACCGGCAACCGGTCAGGTTCAGCGTTTTCAGGTGGGTCAGCTGGGAGAAGTCGTTCAAATTGGACATGTTCCGGCCACTGACGGTCAGGGTTTCCAGGAACGTCAGATGGGCCAGGTCTTCCAGAGTCTGGGCATCGCTGGGGACTTCCAGCTCGGTGATCTGCCACAGGTCGTTGGTGTAGAGCACATGGTCCGGTTCACAGCCAATGGCGGTGCGGGCTGCTTTTTCCATGGCTGCATCCATGAAAATCACAGGCTCGATGACGCCGCCGATGGTGTAGCCCAAAATGGTAACGGGGCTTACGAGCCCGTTTTCTCCGACGGCGATGGCATAGATCTGGGTTTCACCCAGGGTCAGCGCAATGGGCTCTTTGTAGACTGCTCCCGCAATGGAGGGGTAGTCTCCGTCGGTGGTGTAATAAACGGTTCCGGCGGGAGAGGACAGGGTGATGCTGATATACTGGCTGTAATAGCCGGGCTCATAATCCGGGGCGGGGGCGCTGGGGCGCAACTCCTCCAGTTGGGCCTTGATCCCCGCATCCGGAATGTTATTCAGCATGGAAACGGCATCGAGAAGCTTGTCCTGCTCCACATAGGTCTTGCACAGGGCGATATACAGCTCCTTGGTGGCTCCGGCCCGGATGGCTTTGGACAGTGTGACCTCCGCCTTGGTGTAATTGCCGGAAGCTTTATACTGATTTGCCAGCTCAATGGCCACGTTTTCGTCCTGACCGGAGTAATTGTAGGCCAGGTTGTAGAACCAGGAGGAGAGGGAAGTGTTGCCCTTTAAGTCATTGTTCCGGGCCTGCTGCAGCAGCATATCCCGGGTGAAATTTCTGTCATAGACAAACAGATACCAGCCGATGCTGAAAACAACAACGCAGATCAGCAGCAGAGGCACCAGAAAGCGGATCAACTTTTTCATAATAAAAGCTCCAATCTAGGGAATCTTACCGGCAATTATACAATATTCTGAGATTCCTGTCAAGTACGGTGGCTTTTTTGGAACAAAAGGGCAGCTTTACTGCTTTTTTGCCTGCTTCATACTCAGGGAGATCCGATGGCGCTGCTGGTCTACGCTGAGGACCACTACCTCTACCACATCTCCCACGGAAACCAGCTCGCTGGGGTGCTTTAACCGGCGGTTGCTGACCTCGGAGATATGCACAAGACCGTCCTGGTGTACGCCGATGTCCACAAAGACACCGAAATCAATGACATTGCGCACGGTGCCGGTGAGGACCATTCCGGGCTTCAGGTCCTTCATATCCAGTACGTCCTTTCGAAGGATGGGTTGGGGCAGCTCGTCTCTGGGGTCCCGTCCGGGCTTGGCCAGCTCCTTGGCAATGTCTCGCAGGGTGGGTTCTCCCACACCGCAGCTCTGGGCCGCTTTTGCCACGCCAAACTCCTCCAAAAGTCCGGGCAGCTCCCGGCGGTCCTGGCAGGGGATCAGTTTCAGCAGGGCCTTGGCGGCGGGGTAGGACTCCGGGTGAACACCGGTGTTGTCCAGGAGTTCCTTGCTTTCGGGGATCCGCAGGAAACCGGCGCACTGCTCAAAAGCCTTTGGTCCCAATTTGGGCACCTTTTTCAGCTGACTTCTGCCGGTGAAGGGGCCGTTTTCTTCCCGATAGGCCACGATATTCTTGGCCGTGGTGGCGGTCAGACCGGAAACCTGCTGCAATAGGCTCCGGGAGGCGGTGTTCGCGTCCACACCGACGGCGTTGACGCAGTCCTCTACCACGGCATCCAGGGCCTGGTCCAGCTCCTTCTGGGGGCAGTCATGCTGGTATTGGCCCACACCGATGGCCTTGGGGTCGATTTTTACCAGCTCGGCCAGGGGGTCCTGCAATCTCCGGGCAATGGATACCGCGGAGCGCAGATTCACATCGTACTCCGGAAATTCCTCGGCGGCCAGGGGAGAGGCGGAGTAAACGGAAGCTCCCGCCTCGTTGACGATCATATAGCTGGCCTCCGGGAAGGAACGGAGCAATTCCACGGTCATGGCCTCGGTCTCCCGGGAGGCGGTGCCGTTGCCGATGGCAATGTGCCGGACCCGGTGCTTGCGCATGAGCCCGGACAACACGGCGATGGCCTCCTGCTTTTTCCGCTCGGAGAAGGTGGGGTATACCACGCTGGTGTCCAGCACCTTGCCGGTGGGGTCTACCACGGCCACTTTGCAGCCGTTGCGGTATCCGGGGTCCAGCCCCATGGTCACAAAGCCCTTGACAGGGGGCTGCATCAGCAGGGGCTTCAGGTTCAGGGCGAAGTTGTGAATGGCGCCAATGCTTGCCCGCTCGGTCAGAGCATTGCGGATCTCTCGTTGAATGGAGGGGAAAATCAGCCGGTCGTAGGAGTCCTCCGCCGCCGCCTTTACCAGCTGCGAAACCTGCATGGTGGGCTTCAAGGCCTTGCGACATACGAGAGCGGCCCCCTCGTTGCCGGGCAGGGTCACGGAGACCTTCAGCACGCCCTCTTTTTCGCCCCGGTTGATGGCAAGGATCTGGTGATCCTGAAGTCTGGAAATGGGGGCGTTAAAGTCGTAGTATAGCTTGTAAACCGTATCGGCTTCCATGTCCTCGGCCTGGCTCATGAGGCTTCCCCGGCGCATACACAGTTCCCGAAGGCTTTTACGAAGGTCCGCGTCGTCGGAAAGGTTTTCCGCGATTATATCACAGGCACCGTCAATAGCCTCCTGGGCGGTGACGATACCCTTTTCTTCATTGATAAACTGTTGGGAAAGCGCCTGGATGTCCTGACCGTCCTGGGCAAAAATGGCCTGGGCCAGTGGCTCCAGTCCCTTTTCCCGGGCAATGGAGCCCCGGGTGCGGCGCTTCTGCTTATAGGGCCGATACAGGTCCTCTACCTCCGTCATAGAGGCGGCTTCATCAATGGCCGCGGACAGTTCCGGGGTGAGCTTTCCCTGATTCTCAATGGATTTTTTTACTTCGTCCCGGCGCTGCTGCAAATTCCGGAGATAGGTCAGTCTGGTCTCCAGATTCCGCAGGGTGGTGTCATCCATGGCACCGTGGAGTTCCTTTCGGTACCGGGCGATAAAGGGAATGGTGTTTCCCTCATCCAGCAGCCGGACGACATTTTCAATATATTCCTGTTTTTGATGCAGTTCCTGAGAAAGAATTTCTTCAATACTTGGCATTTTGCTGCTCCTTTCCGCATGGTTTCCCCATTCTATCATATTTTCCCAAAATTGCAATGAAGAATTCCTGTTCATTTGGGAGAAGCCGGTTGCAAAATTCGGGAAAGAATGCTAAAATAGCACAGATCGACAGAACCAAAAAAGGAAATGGATACTTATGGAAGAAAGCAATATTACTTTTGAGAGCCTGGGCCTGTCCCAGGCCATGCTGAAAGCTCTGGAAAAAAAGGGCTACGGTTATCCCACCACCATCCAGGCCGAGGCCATTCCCTGCTTTTTGCAGTGGAAGGACGTGATTGCCAAGGCTCCTACCGGCACCGGCAAAACCTTTGCCTTCGGCATCCCCATGATCGAGCATGTGGACCCTGAAAGTCCGGATGTTCAGGGCCTGATCCTGGCCCCGACCCGGGAACTGGCCATTCAGATCGGGGAGGAGCTCCGGGGGCTGCTGACCTATTATCAGAATGTCCGGGTGGCGGTGCTTTACGGCGGCGCCGGCATCGGCAGCCAGATCAAGGCTCTTGAAAAGAAACCCCAGATCGTGGTGGCCACTCCGGGACGGCTCATGGACCACTACAACCGGAAGACCATCCGTCTGGATAAGATCCAGACCGTGGTGCTGGACGAGGCGGACCGGATGCTGGATATGGGCTTTTTCAAGGACGTGACCCGGATCATTGAAAAGGTGAAAAACCGGAAAAATCTGGGCCTGTTTTCCGCCACCATCTCCCAGGAGGTCATGACCGTTTCCTGGATGTACCAGCGGGACGAGGTGGAGATCACCGTAGAGCCCAAGCAGGAGGATCGGCCGGACATTGACCAATACAGTCTGACCTGCACTCCTCTTGAGAAAGCGGAAACCACCCTGCGGCTGATCCGCAGCCAGGGCTATGAGCGGGTGATGATCTTCTGCAACACCAAGCATATGTGCCAGCGGCTGTGTGACGATTTTCTCCGGGCGGGGCTGGACTGCGAGTGCCTCCATGGAGATATTCGCCAGCAGCAGCGGGAAAAGACCATGCAGCGCTACCGCAGCGGCAAGCTTCCTGTGCTGGTTGCCACGGACGTGGCTTCCCGGGGCATTGACGTGGACGATGTGGACTGCGTTGTGAACTACGATATTCCCGAGGAAAACGAATACTACGTCCACCGCATCGGCCGGACCGGCCGGGCCAAGCGGAAGGGCGTGGCCTGGAGCATTGTCAGCAACTTCCCGGAAAAGGCCAAGCTGGATGAAATCGCCAAGTTCTCCAATTACACCATTCAGCCAATGGTCCTCTCTCCCGAGGGCGTGTTGACCCAGGAAGAAGTGAAGGCACCTCCCGCACCCAAACGGAGATTCCGCTGATGGAGCACTTCGGCTTTCTGCTGCTGTCCAGCCACCTGGGGAACCCGCAGCGGAAACCTTTGACCGTTGCCCAAATGCGGATCCTGTCCCAGCGGGTCTTGGATCACGGGCCCTTTGAGGAAGACCGGAAGCTCACGCAAAAGGACCTGCTGGCCTTGGGATACTCCCGGAATTTTGCGGACCAGATCGTAAGCCTTTTGGAAGACCGGGAGCTGCTGGAGCGTTACCTGCAAAAGGGAAAGGCCAGAAGATGTGTGCCCATCACCCGGCAGGACCCCAGGTATCCCCAGGAGGTTCGGAGAAAGCTGGGGAAGGACAGCCCCGGCTGCCTTTGGGCCAAGGGGGACCTTTCACTGCTGGATGCTTCCAAAAAAATTTCCGCAGTGGGCTGTAGGTCCCTGAATCCTGAAAACCGGGCCTTTGCCCGAGAAATCGGGGCCCAGGCTGCCCGGCAGGGCTATGTTCTGGTATCCGGAAATGCGGTGGGTGCTGACCAGGCGGCCCAGGAGAGCTGCCTTTCAGGCGGCGGCCAGGTGATCAGTGTGGTGCCGGACGCGCTGCACAGCTATCTGGAGCGGCCCAATGTGCTCTACCTTAGTGAAGAGGACTACGACGCGTCTTTCTCCACCCTTCGGGCTCTGCGGCGCAACCGGGTGATCCATGCCATGGGTGCGGCTGTGGCGGTGGCCCAGTGCAGGCCCGGAAAGGGCGGCACCTGGAGCGGTACCAACATGAACCTGCAAAACCACTGGACCCCGGTTTATATGTTCCGGGACGGCAGCGAGGGGGCCGCGGCGCTGAACCGGCAGGGGGCGGAACTGATCGGGAAAGAAGCCCTTCTGGATTTGTCGCTGCTTTCCGGAGCCTCGGAGGGGTTTCTCCAGAATCTATAGTGATTTTTTGTCAGCGCCTCGGAAAACGGGGCGCTGATTTTTTCGCAACCGGTGGACAGACTTGACAAAACGTGGTATACTAACAAAGTACGTCACCAGGGGATTGCCCCTGGAACTTCATGAAAAATGTTTGTATTTCAGAAAGGATATGACTATAAATGACCAAAGTAGACATCTACTCCGGCTTCCTGGGTGCCGGCAAAACCACCCTCATCAAGAAAATGATCCAGGAGGGTTATCAGGGCCAGAAGCTGGTGCTGATCGAAAATGAATTCGGTGAGATCGGCATTGACGGCGGCTTCCTCCAGGATGCGGGCATCAATATTACGGAAATGAATTCCGGCTGCATCTGCTGCTCTCTGGTGGGCGACTTCGGCAAGGCGCTGGAAAAGGTGATCGCGGAGTACCACCCGGACCGGATCATCATTGAGCCCTCCGGTGTGGGCAAGCTCTCCGATGTCATCGGTGCCGTGAACAAGGTCACCGGGCCGGACGTGACCCTGGGCTATACCGTGGCCGTGGTAGACGCAGGCAAGGTCAAGGTCTACACCAAGAATTTTGGGGAGTTCTACAACAACCAGGTGGAGACCGCCTCTACCATCATTCTCTCCCGTACCGATGCGGTGCCCCAGGCCAAGCTGGATACCGCCGTGGAGCTGCTGCGGGAGCATAACCAGGTCGCCACAATCATCACCACCCCCTGGGGCCAGCTTACCGGAGAACAGCTGATCTCCGCTATGGAAGGCAAGGCCTCCCTGGCCGCGGAGCTTGCCCGGCTGGAGACCGAGCGCCTGAACGAGGAAGAGCATCATCACCACCATGACGGTGAAGAAGAGGAGCACGAGCACCACCACCATCACCACGAGGATGAGGAGGAGTGCGGCTGCCACCATCACGACCATGACGAGGAATGCGAGCACCACCATCATCATGAGGAAGGGGAGGAGCACCATCACCACCACGATGAGGAGTGCTGCTGCCATGACCACCACCACGAGGAGCACGAGCATGAGCATGATGAAAACTGCACCTGCGGCTGCCATGACCATCATCATCACCATCATGCTGATGAGGTATTCACCTCCTGGGGTGTAGAGACCGCCCGGAAGTTTGAGAAGCAGACCATTGAAAACGCCTTGAAGGCTCTGGATTCCGGGGACTACGGCATGGTCCTGCGGGCCAAGGGCATTCTCCCCGCCGTGGATGGCAGCTGGATCCACTTTGACTATGTGCCCGAGGAAACCAATATCCGTACCGGTTCCGCCGATGTTACCGGCAAGCTCTGCGTCATCGGCTCCAAGCTGGACGAGCAGGGCATTGCCCAGCTGTTTGGGGTGTAAGACATGGTGATGCAGCAGATCCCAGTCTACGCCTTTACGGGCTTCCTGGACTCCGGAAAGACCAAATTCATCCAGGAGACCCTGGAGGATCCCCGGTTCAACGCCGGAGAGCGGACTCTGGTTTTGATTTTTGAGGAAGGGGAGGAGGAATACGACCTCTCCACCTATCCCAAGAAGAATGTTTATCTGGAGGTTCTGGACCAGCAGACGGTTTCCACCGAGGAGCTGAAGGACCTTCAGAAGAAATACAAGGCAGAGCGTGTGGTTGCGGAGCTCAACGGCATGCAGCAGGTCGGTGACCTGTATATGCGCTTCCCCGAAAGCTGGGCCATTGCCCAGGAGGTTATGTTTGCGGATGCCACCACCATTATGACCTACAACGCCAATATGCGCAATCTGGTCATGGATAAGCTGGTGGGAGCCCAGATGGTGGTATTTAACCGCATGACTCCGGGGCAGGACGTGATGCCCTTCCACAAGCTGGCCCGAGCTGCCAACCGCCGCATTGATATTCTCTACGATTACACCGACGGCACCACCCAGTTTGATGAAATTGAGGACCCGCTGCCCTTTGATATCAACGCCCCTGTCATAGAAGTCAAGGACGAGGACTATGCTCTGTGGTACCGGGATGTATCCGAGGAGCCGGAAAAGTATGACGGCAAGACTGTTCACTTCAAGGCCCAGGTGGCCATGCTTCGCCGGGACAAGAACGGGATGTTCGCCCCGGGTCGGTTCGTCATGACCTGCTGTGTGGAGGACATTCAGTTTTGCGGCATTCCCTGCCGGTACAGCGGCTCCGGTTCTTTGGAGTCCCGGTCCTGGGTCATGGTCACCGCAAAGATCAGCGCGGAGAAGCACCCCCTTTATAAGGGCGATGTGGGCCCGGTGCTGACGGCCATCGGCGTCGAGACCGGCGCGGAGCCCGCGGACCCGGATGTAGCAACATTTTAACATTTCCAGAGGAGCGGCCCGATGACCGCTCCTCAAAGCGTCTTGGAAAGGAGGCAGCCTATGTATCAGCCCTTGGCAGACCTGCTTCGGCCGGAAACCCTGGATGATGTGGTGGGGCAGGAGCATATACTGGCAAAGGGTGCGGTGCTGCGCCGACTGATCGAATCCGGAAACATCCCCAATATGGTGTTTTACGGCCCCAGCGGCACCGGCAAAACCACCGTCGCCAATATCATCGCCAAGCAAACCAACAGAACTTTGTATAAGCTGAACGCCACCACCGCCTCTACTGCGGATATTCGGGAGATCACCGCCCAGCTGGATACCTTTATGGCACCCAACGGGGTGCTGCTGTACCTGGACGAGATCCAGTCCTTTAATAAAAAACAGCAGCAATCCCTGCTGGAGTACATCGAAAACGGTAAAATCACCCTCATCGCCTCCACCACGGAAAATCCCTATTTTTATGTTTTTAACGCCATTCTCAGCCGGTCTACGGTGTTTGAGTTCAAGCAGATCAGCAGGGAAGCGGCATTGAAAGCGGTCCTTCGGGCGGTGACCTTTATGGAAAAGCGCACGGGACTTACCGCCAAGCCCCAGGACGGGGTTCTGGAGTATATCGCGGGAGCCAGCGGCGGGGACCTGCGGAAATCCATGAACGCCATTGAGGTCCTGTTTTCCGCCGCGGTCCCCCAGGGCACGCAGCTGCCGCTTACCATGGAGGATGCCGTGGCGGTGACCCAGAAAAGCGCCATGCGGGCAGACCGGGACGGGGACAATTATTTTGACCTGCTTTCCGCCCTGCAAAAGTCCATCCGCGGTTCCGACCCGGATGCGGCCTGCCACTATCTGGCCCGGTTGCTGGAAGCGGGGCAGTTACAGTCCGCCTGCCGAAGATTTATGGTCATTGCGGCAGAGGATGTGGGCCTTGCCTATCCCATGATCATTCCCATTGTAAAATCCTGCGTGGATATGGCATTGATGCTGGGAATGCCGGAGGCCCGCATCCCTCTGGGTGATGCGGCGGTTCTGATGGCTACCTCCCCCAAATCCAACTCCGGCCACATTGCCCTGGATGCGGCATTGGCGGATGTGCAGAAGGGGCTGGGGGGCACCTTCCCCCGACATCTGCAAAATGTACACGCCTATACCTTTACCCAGGAGCGGTCCCAGGGGTATCTGTATCCCCACGACTATCCCAACCATTGGGTGGCCCAGCAGTATCTCCCTGATGACCTGGTGGGCACCCACTACTATACCTATGGACCAAACAAGCTGGAACAGGCGGCAAAACAGTATTGGGATGCCATCAAAAAGGAGTGAGGGATATGGATATTCAGGTAAACGATGTTCTGACCATGAAAAAAGCCCACCCCTGCGGGGAAAAACGCTGGGTGGTCCTGCGCACCGGTGCGGATTTCCGGCTGAAATGTCTGGGCTGCGGCCACGAGTTGATGACGCCCCGCTTTAAGGCGGAGAAAAACATCAAGTCCGTGGAGCGTCCGGAAGCTTAAAGTTTTATACCATACAACAAGGCGGTAGTCTGCGAAGGGCGCAGGCTGCCGCCTTTTGTGAAATCTATGACGCTTCCCTCCGAGGCCGAGGACTCCGGACGGAACTTGCGGCGAACCGACGCTCCGGCTCCGACGGCATTCTTGCAGGCGGGCAATTATAATGGGAGCACAAAGGAAAACGGAGGGCCGCTTCTCATTGCGCTGTCTGGGAGGGGATGGGTATGTATCTGGACCTTGTGATGCTTCTGAACTTTGCGGTGGACTACCTGCTGCTCTTTGCTTCTGCCCGGCTCTCTGGCCTGGAGCCCGGGCGGAAGCGCCTTTTGAGCGCGGCGGTGCTGGGGGCAGCCTACAGCGGAGGCTGCTTGGTGCCCGGTTTTGAATTTTTGGGAGGGATGCTTTGGCGTGTGCTGTTTCTGATTCTTCTGGGCATGCTGGCCTTTGGGTGGCGGGAGAGTGCCTGGCGGCAGACAGGGGTATTCTTGCTGCTGAGTCTGTCACTGGGCGGTATGGCAGAGCTGGCAGGAAAAACCGGGCCGGGGCCCTTGCTTCTGTGCGCGGGGCTTTTGTGGCTGGCCTGTACGTTGCTGCTTCGGGGAAGCCTTTCGGCCCGGCGACTGGTATCTCTGGACATTGCGGAAAACGGGGTCACGCTGCATCTGACGGCCTTGAGAGATACGGGAAACACCCTTCGGGACCCCATTACGGGAGAGCAGGTGCTGGTGATCGGGCAGGAGGATTGCCAGCGTTTGACAGGGCTTACCCGGCAGGAGCTGGAAGCGCCACTGGACACCCTGACGAAGCCGCCCATCGGGGGATTACGGTTGATCCCTTACAGAAATGTGGGAGCCCAGGCGGGAATGCTGCTGGGAATGCGATTTCAGGAGGTCTTTTTAGGGGGCAGGCGGCAGCCGTCCATTGTGGCCTTTGCCCCCGGCAGGGTCGGAGGAGCGGACTATCAGGCGTTGGTGGGAGGTACTTTATGATGTTTTGGCAGCGAATCACCGACTGGCTTTTGGGAAGAGAGCAAGTGCTTTATTACATCGGAGGCAGCGACATTCTTCCGGCACCGCTGAAAGGGGAGGCGGAACGGGCAGCCATTGAGGGGCTGGCCAGGGGAGAAGAGGCCGCAAGGCAGACCCTGGTAGAACACAATCTGCGGCTGGTGGTTTATATCGCCCGGCGTTTTGACAGCGGGGGAACCAACTTGGAAGACCTGATCTCCATCGGCACCATTGGTCTGATGAAGGCCATCAGCACATATCGGATGGATAAAAATATCAAACTGGCCACCTATGCCTCCCGGTGCATTGAAAATGAGATCTTGATGCATATGCGCAAAATCTCCAACCAGAAGGCGGAGGTTTCCCTGGACGAGCCCATCAATCTGGACGGAGAGGGCAATGAGCTGCTGCTGTCAGACATTCTGGGAACCGGGGAGGAAGACATCCTGGCCCCGCTGGAGGCTGCGGCAGACCTGGCTATGCTCCGGCAGTCCCTATTGGAGCTCTCCGCCCGGGAGCGGGAAATCGTGGATATGCGCTACGGTCTGGGGGGCGGACAGGAGCTGACCCAGAAGGAGGTGGCGGCCCGCCTGGGCATCTCCCAATCCTATATTTCACGGCTGGAAAAAAGGATCATGGGCAAGCTTCGAAAGGCTTTTCTGAAGCAAATGAGTTGCGCTTAGACAAACGCTTATAATTCTATCAAAAAATTTTATGTTCAAGCCGCTTGTAAATCCTCATAGAAGATGATATAATCCCTATAAAAATATATCGATAGAAAAATATATCGATACACGAGGAGCGAAGATCAAGATGGAACGTGACGTAAAGGTGTCCAAGGCGGTTTTGAAACGGCTTCCGGGGTATCTTGCTTATTTAAAAAGCCTGCCGGATTCGGCCCCGGCCAATATTTCCGCGACTGCCTTGGCCAATGCCCTGGACATGGGCGAGGTCCAGGTCCGAAAGGATCTGGCCATTGTGTCCGACGGCGGCCGCCCCAAGGTGGGCTATCAGAGAGAAGCGCTGATTGACGACATTGAGCAGTTTTTGGGCTATGACAACTCTACCGACGCGGTACTGATCGGTGCCGGAAAACTGGGCCTTGCATTAATGGCCTATTCCGGGTTTGAAGCCTACGGTCTCAATATCCAGGCTGCCTTCGATGTAAAACCGCCTATGGAAAAAACGGAAGACGGCCAGCCCATTTATCCCATTGCAAAGCTGGAGCATTACTGCAAGCTTCATAAGGTGCTGATGGGCATTATTACAGTCCCGGCCGGTGCGGCCCAGGAAGTGGCGGACCAGCTGATCGCCGGAGGGGTCAAGGCGATTTGGAACTTTGCCCCCACCCATTTGGACGTGCCCCCCAATATTCTGGTGCAGAATGAGAACATGGCAACCTCTTTGGCGGTCCTATCTGTGCATCTGCGGGCGGCCATGAAGGAAGAAAAAATGTGATCCATATATAAAAGTACATAAAAAGGACCTGAGCGGAACGCATCTGCTCAGGTCCTTTTTGAAGTTCACGGTTTGATTACTTGCCGGGCTTGAAGCTGTCCTTCAGACTGACGGAGCGGTTGAAGACCAGATGGTCAGGGCTAGAGTCCTTGCTGTCGGGGCAGAAGTAGCCCAGACGCATGAACTGATAGCTTTCCGGGGCCTTGGCGTCTTTCAAAGAGGCCTCTGCCTTGCAGCCCTGGAGTACTTCCAGAGAATGGGGATTCAGGCAGGCCAGGAAGTCCTTACCGGCGGCATCGGGATCGGGGTCGTCAAAGAGGTTGGAATACTGGCGAACCTCTGCCTCCACGCAGTTGTTGGCATCCACCCAATGGATGGTAGCACCCTTGATCTTCCGGCCGTCAGCAGGGTCGCCGCCCTTGCTCTCCGGGTCGTAGGTGGCCAGAACCTCGGTGACATTGCCGTTTTCGTCGGTAACACAGCCGGTACACTGGATCACATAAGCACCCTTCAGGCGGCACTCCGGTCCGTTGGGGTACAGACGCTTGTACTTGGGAATGGGCTGGGCCAGAAAATCGTCTGCCTCGATCCAAAGATCTCTGGAGAAGGTGATCTCCCGGGAGCCGGCCTCAGGGTCGTTGGGGTTGTTTTCTACCAGGAAGGTCTCGCTCTGACCCTCGGGGTAATTGGTAATGGTAAGCTTGACGGGCTTCAGAACGGTCATGACCCGCTTGGCGGTTTCGTTCAGGTCCTCCCGCAGACAGTGCTCCAGGAAGGCAAACTCAATGGTGTTGGGAGATTTGGCCACACCCACCCGGTCGCAGAAATTGCGGATGGAGGCGGGGGTATAGCCCCGGCGGCGCAGGCCGCAGAGGGTGGGCATCCGGGGATCGTCCCAGCCGGATACATAGCCGTTTTCAACCAGGGCCCGGAGCTTCCGCTTGGAGAGCACCGTGTGGTCGATGCCCAGCCGGGCAAATTCGATCTGCCGGGGGTGGTTGGGGACGGAAACATGCTCGGTGACCCAGTTGTACAGAGGCCGGTGGTTCTCAAATTCCAGGGAGCACAGGGAGTGGGTGATGCCTTCCAGAGCGTCCTGAATGGGATGGGCAAAGTCATACATGGGGTAGATGCACCACTTGTCCCCCTGGCGGTGGTGGTGCATATGGCGGATCCGATAGATTACGGGGTCACGCATATTGAAGTTGCCGGAGGCCAGGTCGATTTTGGCCCGGAGGGTATACTTGTTGTCCTCAAATTCCCCGGCCCGCATCCGGGCAAACAGGTCCAGGCTTTCCTCTATGGGACGGTCCCGGTAGGGGGAGACGGCGGGAGTGTTCAGGTCGCCGCGGTACTCTTTGAACTGCTCAGGGGTCAGCTCGCAGACATAGGCCAGGCCCTTCTTGATGAGCTCCACGGCAAACTCATAGTCCTTTTCAAAGTAATCGGAGCCGTAGAAGAACCGATCGCCCCAGTCAAAGCCGAGCCAGTGAATATCCTCCTGAATGGCCTCGACGAACTCCACGTCCTCTTTGGTGGGGTTGGTGTCGTCCATACGCAGATTGCAGATGCCGCCGAATTTTTCGGCAGTACCAAAGTCAATGATCAGGGCCTTGCAGTGGCCGATGTGCAGATACCCGTTGGGTTCCGGCGGAAACCGGGTGTGAACGGTTTTCCCGGCAAACTGCCCGCCGGGGGCAATATCTTCTTCAATAAAGGCATGAATGAAATTTTTGCTTTCCGTGATTTCAGCCATATGGAAACTTCCTCTCTAAGTGTTGCTTCAATAATGTGGTATTATAACCCATTTCCCCTTTGATTGCAATCAAAATTTATGGGTGCGGGGGAATTTGCCGGGGCTTTGTGAAATAATTACGAATTCTTAAATTTAGTGGTTGTCAATTTGCCATTTTTACGCTAAAATAGAGTCGATGCCATGCGGGGCTGTGGGTGCCCCCGTGGGAAAGAGAAGGAGTGATACGATTTGTCTCAAATCAAATACAAACGAATTCTGCTGAAGCTCAGCGGTGAGGCCCTGGCCGGTGACCAGCATCGGGGCCTTGATTATAGTGTGATCCATCCGGTGTGCGAAGCCATCAAGGAATGCCACGAAAAGGGCGTCCAGATCGGCCTTGTGATCGGCGGCGGCAACTTCTGGCGGGGCGTAAAGGACGGCGCGGACAAAATGCAGCGCTCCCACGGCGACGCCATGGGCATGCTGGCAACCGTCATGAACTGCATCGCCATGGCCGACGCTCTGGAGCAGCACGGTGTTCCCGCCCGGGTGCTCAGTGCCGTGGAAATGAACAAGTTCGCAGAGTATTTTACCCGGGACACCGCAGACCGCTACCTCAACGAGGGGAAGGTGGTGCTCTTCGCCGCCGGTACCGGCAACCCCTATTTCTCCACCGACACCGGTGCGGTGCTGCGGGGTGTTGAAATCGAGGCCGATGCCATCCTCATGGCCAAGAACGTGGACGGTATCTACTCTGCCGACCCCAATGTGGACCCCTCTGCCGTGAAATTTGACGAGCTGACCTATGATGAAGTCCTGGCCCGTCATCTGAAAGCAACGGATACCACCGCAATGACCCTGGCAATGGACAACCACATGACTCTTGTTTGCTTTGCCCTGGCAGATCCCAGCAATATCCTCCGCGTTGTAAGCGGAGAGAAAATTGGAACCATCGTAAAGGAGGACTAATCAATGAGCGTAGATTTCAGTGAATTTTCCAGAAAAATGGACCGGACCCTGGAGCATTTGGGGGAGGACTTCGATGCCGTTCGTGCCGGACGTGCGAACCCCAAGGTTCTGGACCGTATCAGCGTAGAATACTATGGCAGTGAGACCCCTCTCAACGGTGTTGCCACCATTTCCTCTCCGGACGCCAGAACCCTGGTGATCACACCCTGGGATACCAAGCTGCTCAAAGAGATCCAGAAGGCCATTCAGATCTCCGACCTGGGCATCAACCCCCAGAACGACGGCCGGGTCATCCGGCTGGTATTCCCCCAGCTGACGGAGGAGCGCCGTAAAGACCTGTCCAAGCAGGTCAAGCGCTACGCCGAGGACGCAAAGGTCGCCATGCGGAACATTCGCCGGGATGGCATGGACTATGTGAAGAAGCTGAAAAAGAACGGTGAGATCACCGAGGATGACCAGAAGAAGGCAGAAAAGGACCTGCAGGATATGCTGGATAAGTATATCAAGAAGGTGGATGCCGCTCTGGCCGCCAAGGACAAGGAACTGATGTCCATCTGATTTTTATCCGCGGGCCGGTCTTTATGGCACCGGCTCGCGGATAACATACTATGGGGCTTTGAAAGCCCCCCAAAAATTGAGCGGACCTTATGGATCCGGTGAGAAAGAGGTGCTTGCATGGCGCTCGAGAATGAAAATCTTCCGAAACCGCCCCGACATATCGCAATCATTATGGACGGCAACGGCCGGTGGGCAAAGAAGCGTGGGCTGCCCCGTACCGCCGGTCACAGCGCCGGTGCGGAGGCTTTTCGGAGAATCGCCAACTATTGCCGCAGCCTGGGCGTGGAATACCTGACGGTCTATGCTTTTTCTACGGAAAACTGGAAGCGGTCTCAGGAGGAAGTAGGGGGCATTATGCTGTTGCTGCGGAAGTATCTGGAGGAGGCCCTGCTGGACATGGAAAAAAACAGGGTCCGTTTTCGCTTCTTTGGAGATTTGTCCCGTTTGTCCCCGCAGCTGCAAAAGCTGTGCCGGGATGCAGAGAACCGTTCTGTAGAATATGACGTTCAGGTGAATTTCTGCCTGAATTACGGCGGCAGGGACGAAATCGTCCGGGCTGCCCGGGCCTTTGCCGCAGAGGTGGCCGCGGGGAAGCGTCAGCCCCAGGAGCTGACAGAAGGCCTATTTGATTCCTATCTGTATTCAGCCGGTGTGCCGGACCCGGAGCTCATTATCCGGCCCTCGGGGGAGATGCGAACCAGCAACTTCCTGCTGTGGCAGTCCGCTTATTCCGAGTACGTATTTATGGATGTTCTGTGGCCGGATTTCGGGCCCCAGGACCTGGATAAGGCCATAGCGGAGTATCATCGGCGTAACCGCCGTTTTGGAGGCGTCTGACCCATGAAAATGAGAATTATCACAGCGGCAATTGCCATTCCGGTGTTGCTGCTGATCCTTTTACTTGCTCCGGAGATCGTGCCGACCCTGCTGCTGGGGGCTCTGATGGCCATTGCCGCCTATGAGTTCCTCTACCGCACGGGCCTGTGCCGTCGGATCCGCATGGTCGTCTACAGTGTGGTCGCGGCCTTCGGCTTGGCGATTTGGAGCTACTATGGCGGCCTGCAGGCCTACCTTCTGCTGGGGCTCATCGTATACCTGATGCTCCTGTTTTCCGAGGTCATGCTGGACCATGTAAAGGTCTCTATAGACCTGGTGGGCCTGTGTACCTTAGGCGGTTTTGTCATCCCTCTGATGCTCAGCTCCATCATCCGCATTCTCATGACCACCAACGGCCGCTTCTTTGTGCTGCTGCCCTTTGTGGTGGCGTTCCTTTCGGATGCGGGGGCCTACTTTGTGGGCCTGCGGTTCGGCAAGCACAAGCTGGCACCGGTGGTGAGTCCCAATAAGACCATAGAGGGCGTGTTGGGCGGCTTCGGCTTTGCCTTGGCAGGCATGCTGGTGTATGGCCTTATTTTGCAGCTGTTCCTGCAATTCCGGGTAAACTATGGGGCGGTGATCCTGTATGCCATTGCCGGTACCGGTGTGGATGTGATGGGGGACCTGTGTTTTTCCGTGGTCAAGCGCCAGACCGGCATCAAGGATTACGGCAATCTGATTCCCGGCCACGGCGGCGTGCTGGACCGTTTTGATTCGATGGTCCTGGTGGCGCCCCTTATGGAAGCGCTGCTTCTGATTCTTCCTTTGGCGGTGTAAATTATGGTGAATTGTATCAGTATTCTTGGCTCTACCGGCTCCATCGGCCGCCAGAGCTTGGATGTTGTCCGGATGCACCCGGAAATCCGGGTAGGGGCCCTGACGGCGGGCAGCAGCCTGGAGCTGCTTTCTCAGCAGTGCCGGGAATTTCGCCCGGAGCTGGCGGTAGTCGCCACGGAAGAGGGGGCCAAGGCCTTGAAAGAAATGCTCTGCGACGTTCCGGTGCGTGTCAGCTTCGGCATGGAGGGCCTTCTGGAGGCCGCTACTCTGGAAAGTGCCGACTGCGTCATTACGGCGGTGGTGGGCATGCTGGGGTTAAAGCCTACGCTGGCAGCCATTCGGGCCCGGAAGCGCATCGGCCTCGCCAACAAGGAGACCCTGGTCTGTGCCGGAGAGCTTGTGATGGAAGAGGCGAAGAAGTATGGAGCTCAGATTGTCCCGGTGGATTCGGAGCATTCCGCAATTTTCCAGTGCCTTATGGGCTGTGAAAACCGAAAAGAGGTCAAACGTCTGATTCTGACCTGCTCCGGCGGCCCCTTTTTTGGCATGGACCGGCAGCGGCTGTCCCTGGTGACCAAGGCGGATGCCCTAAAACATCCCAATTGGAAAATGGGCCCCAAGATCACCATTGACTGTGCGACTCTGATGAACAAGGGCCTGGAGGTCATTGAGGCCATGCGGCTGTATGATCTGCCTCTGGAGCAGGTGGACGTGCTGATCCATCGCCAGAGCATCGTTCACAGCATGGTGGAGTTTACCGACGGAGCCGTAATGGCACAGATGGGCGCACCGGATATGCGTCTGCCCATTCAGCTGGCCATGACCTACCCGGAGCGATTCCAAAGCCCCGTAGAGCCGCTGGATCTGACGGCCTGCGGCCCGCTGACATTCGGTAAGCCGGATATGGAGGCATTCCCTTGTCTTGCCTTGGCCCGGCACTGTGCCAAGCTGGGCGGCTCCGCCTGCGCCGCCATGAACGGTGCCAACGAGGAGGCCGTTGCCCTGTTCTTGCAGGACAAAATCGGATTCTATGATCTTTATGACCTGGTCAAACAGGCGGTGGAGGCGGTTCCGTTCCTGGCTTCTCCGACGCTGGAGGACATTCTTGAAACGGACCGGCTTGCGAGACGCTCTGTAAAATCCATGGTTTGAGGCAAAGTATGAGCTATCTTTTTGCGTTTTTACTCTTTAGTTTTCTGGTTTTCATTCACGAATTGGGCCATTTCCTCATGGCCAAGGCCTTTGGGGTCCAGGTCAATGAATTTTCCCTGTTTATGGGTCCCACTCTTTTTAAAAAGCAGATCGGGGAGACCCTGTATTCCATTCGCTGCATCCCCATCGGCGGTTTCTGCGCCATGGAAGGGGAAGACGAAAAAAGCAATGATCCCCGGGCTTTCCCCAATGCGGCCTGGTGGAAGCGCTGCATTATTTTAGCGGCCGGTGCGGCAATGAATTTCCTGACCGGTGTTGTGTTGCTGGCCTGTTTTTTCGGGCCTGATAAACAGTTTATCCAGCCGGTGATCGCCCAGGTAGACCCCCGGTGCAGCTTTGCAGGGGCGGATGGCATTCAGGAAGGAGATCGTATCCTCCGGGTAGACGGAGAAAAAATCTATGTGTACAGCGATTTTTCTCTGATGCTGTCCCTGAATCCCGGGGATGTCCATGATCTGGTGCTGGAGCGAGACGGAAAAACCGTGACGCTGAACGCCCTGAAAATGGAAAAGCAGGAATTCCAAAATGAAGATGGCACCGTTTCCCGGCGCTATGGCTTCAGCTTCTCGGTGACGGACGCAACGTTGCTTGAAAAGGTGAAATACACCTGGGCCAGTGCCATGGACACGGTGCGGATGGTCCGACTGTCTCTTCAGATGCTCTTTACGGGGCAGGCGGGGGTAGCGGATGTGTCCGGCCCTGTGGGCATTGTTTCCCAGATGGCCCAGGTGGCGGACCAGTCCGGCAGCCGGTATTACGCATTTTTGAATCTATTGTATTTTGGCGGCTTCATCGCCATCAACCTGGCGGTTATGAATCTGCTGCCCATCCCCGCACTGGATGGGGGCCGGCTGATGGGTGTGCTTTTGACAACGGCCATTGAAGCGGTGACCCACAAGAAGCTCAATCCCAAGATTGAGGGCTATATTCATGGGGTCGGCATGATCTTATTGCTGGTTCTCATGGGGCTTATTATGTTTAAGGACATTATTTTTGCGATAAAGGGGTAACACAACATGACCAGACAGATAAAAGTTGGAAATGTGGCCATCGGCGGCGGCGCGGACGTGGTGATCCAGTCCATGCTGAATACAAAAACCACCGATGTGGAAGGAAGCCTTTCTCAAATTCGTTCTCTGGCCGCGGCGGGCTGCCAGGTCGCCCGTCTGGCGGTTCCCAATATGGAGGCTGCCCGGGGCTTTGCGGAAATCTGCAAGGAGAGCGTGCTGCCTCTGGTTGCGGACATTCACTTTGACTACAAGCTGGCCATTGCCGCCGCAGAAGGCGGTGCCAGCAAGATCCGGATCAATCCCGGCAACATCGGCGGGGAAGACCGGGTGAAAGCTGTGGTAGAGGTTTGCAAAGAGAAGCATATCCCCATTCGCATCGGTGTCAACGGGGGAAGCCTGGAGCAGGAATTGCTTCAAAAGTACGGCCATCCCACGGCGGAGGCCCTGGTGGAGAGTGCCTTTGGTCACTTGGAGCTGCTTGAAAAATTCGGGTTCTATGACACCTGTGTTTCTATGAAATCCTCCCATGTGCCCACCATGGTGGCAGCTGCCCGGCTGTTCCGCTCCAAGTGCGACTATCCGCTGCACATTGGCGTAACGGAAACGGGACCTGTCCGTCAGGGCCTGATCAAATCTGCCATGGGCATTGGCAGCCTGCTGCTGGACGGCATCGGTGACACCCTGCGGGTCAGCCTGACCGATGATCCCGTAGAAGAGGTCTATGCAGCCAAGGACATTCTGAAAGCTGCCGGTCTTCGGAAAGAGGGTGTGGACATTATTTCCTGCCCCACCTGCGGCCGCACGCGCATTGATTTGATCGGCCTGGTGAACCGGGTGGACGAGGCCCTGCGGAACTGCGAAAAGCCTATTACGGTAGCGGTCATGGGCTGTGTGGTCAACGGTCCCGGAGAAGCCCGGGAGGCGGACATCGGCATTGCCGGCGGCGACGGCTGGGGAATGATCTTTGAAAAAGGCCAGCAGGTCGCAAAGCTTCCCTATGAGGAGCTGCTGCCGGAGCTGCTGCGCCGGATCGACGCAATGAACGTATGAAAGAGAACCTGTTGTTATTAGATATGTTTCCGGACTATGAGCCACCTGAGGAGATCCGCAAGGCCCTTTCTCAGGCGGCTCTTGTGGCCGTGGACTTAGATCCCGCCTCCCGGACGGTGGAAGCGGCGGCCCATGCGGAAACCTATGTGCCCCGGCGCATGACCCAGCAGTTAGAAAAAGAACTGCTGGAACTCTACGGCCTGAACAGACTCCATATTGTGCTCACCCATCCGGCCCAGGAGCTGTCCAAGATGGAGCCGGAGGAGCTTCGGGGCCTGTTTGTGGAGCAGGATTCCATGACCCGGGGATCCCTTGCCGGAGCCAAATGGACATGGAGCGGCAATGAACTGACCGTTTCCTTGGTGGCCAACGGGAAGGCGGGGGTGGAAAAGCAGATCCCCGCCGTTGTGTCGGCGCTGAAAGCACGGTTTGCCACGGATGTGACCATCCGTGTGGAGGCGGGGCACGAATTTTCGGATCGGGAGCTCAGCGAAGCCATGGAGAATATCCGTCAGAAGGCGCTGACCTCCATCCCCATGGCACAAAGCCACCAGCCCCAGCAGGAGGTCCCCAAGCCCCTGGACAGTGATACCTTCTATGGAAAGCCCTTCCGCGGCAGCGCAACCGCTATGAAGGACCTGACGCTGGATATGGGCACCATCATCGTGGAGGGCAGAGTCTTTGCCATTGAGCACAAAGAGCTGACCAAGCGCAATGCCTGGGTGGTCAAGTTCGACATGACGGATAACACCAATTCCATCCGGGTCACCAGATTCCTGGAAGCCCGGGAGGCAAAACCCATTTTGGAAAATGTGCAGATGGGCAGTGTGCTCCGGGTTCAGGGAAAGCTTATTGAAGACCGGTTTGAAAATGACATGGTCCTGAAGCCCTATGCCATGATGCCGGGAGCCATGCCCAAGCGGAAGGATACGGCCCCTGACGGCAAGCGCGTGGAGCTGCATCTGCACACCACCATGAGCAATATGGATGCCCTGACGGATACCGCCGCAGCAGTAAAGCAGGCGGCCGCCTGGGGCCACAAGGCCATTGCCATTACAGACCACGGCGTTGCCCAGTCTTTCCCGGATGCCATGAAGGCGGCCTCCAAGGCCAAGGTGGCGGGAACCGACGAAAACATCAAGATCCTCTACGGTGTGGAGGGGTACTACGTCAACGATGTGGATGACCGGATCGTGGTCCACGGCGACCAGGACATTCCCTTTGATGGGGAGTATGTGGCCTTTGACTTAGAGACCACCGGTTTAAGCGCCCAGAATGACCGCATTATCGAAATCGGTGCGGTGGTTATGAAAAACGGCCAGGAAGTGGACCGTTTTCAGACCTTCGTGGACCCCCAGAGGATGCTGGACAAGAAGATCGTCGAGCTGACAGGCATTACGGATGATATGCTGGTGGGTGCCCCTCAAATCCAGGAGGTGCTTCCAAAATTCCTGGAATTTGTGGGAGACCGGGTGCTGGTTGCCCACAATTCCGATTTTGACACCGGCTTTATCCGGGCGGCCTGTGCCAGAATGGATATTCCCTATCATTTTACCGCGGCGGATACCCTGATCCTTTCCCAGAACATGCTGCCCCAGCTGAATAAATTCAAGCTGGACATTGTATCCAACGCCCTGAGCCTGCCGGACTTCCAGCACCACCGGGCGGCAGATGACGCGGTGACCTGCGGCCTTATCATGCACCGGCTCATGGACCAAATGACCCAGGATTTGGGCATCCATCGGCTCCAGGAGATCAATGACCGCATGACCACCCTGCGGGCCAAGGGGCGGATTACGGACCGCCACGCCCGGCATATTATTATCCTGGCCAAAAACCAGATAGGTCTGCGGAATCTATACCATCTGATTTCCGATTCCAACCTGAAATACTTCAAGCGTGTGCCCAGAATTCCAAAATCGGAGCTCATGGAGCTGCGGGAGGGACTGATCATCGGCTCTGCCTGTGAGGCAGGCGAACTGTTCCAGGCCATGCTGGACGGAAAGAGCGAGGATGAGCTGAAGCGCATCGCCTCCTTCTACGATTACCTGGAAATCCAGCCCTTGGCAAACAATATGTTCATGCTGGCCAAGGGCATGGCCAAGGATGTGGAGCAGCTCAAGGAATATAATAGAACCATTGTCCGGCTGGGAGAGTCTCTGGGGAAGATGGTGGTCGCCACCGGTGACGTTCACTTTCTTAACCCGGAGGATGAAATATTCCGGCATATCCTTTTGGCCACCAAGGGCTTTGATGACGCAGACAAGCCGAACCCTTTGTATTTCCGTTCCACCGACAACATGCTGGAGGAGTTCAGCTATCTGGGAGCGGAAAAGGCCTACGAGGTGGTTGTGACCAATCCCAATCTCATTGCGGATATGTGTGAGACCCTTCGGCCGGTGCCCCACAATCTGTTTGCGCCCAAAATCGAAAACTCCGTGGAGGATCTGAAAAGCCTGGTTTACGGGAAGCTGCACCGGCTTTATGGAGAGAATCCCCCGGAGCTGATCACCAAACGTGTGGAAACGGAGCTCCATGATATTATCTCCTGCCACTATGACGTGATCTATATGTCCGCCCAGAAGCTGGTGCAAAACTCGCTGGAGCATGGCTACCTGGTAGGCTCCCGTGGCTCCGTCGGCTCCTCCATCGTTGCATATATGTCCGGCATCACAGAGGTAAATTCCTTTCCGCCTCATTACCGCTGCCCGAATCCGGAGTGCAAGTTCACCACCTTTGAGGTGCCCAAGGGCTACGGCTGCGGTGCGGACCTGCCGGACGCGGTCTGTCCCAAGTGCGGCGCAAAATTTGAGAAGGACGGTTTCAACATCCCCTTCGAGACCTTCCTGGGCTTCGGCGGCGACAAGGTGCCGGATATTGACCTGAACTTTTCCGGTGAATATCAGTCCAAGGCCCACGCCTACTGTGTGGAGATGTTTGGAAAATCCCATGTGTTCCGGGCTGGCACCATTGGTACCGTTGCGGAAAAGACGGCCTTTGGTTATGTGAAAAAGTACCTGGCCGAACGGGGCATGTCTGCCAATCGAGCGGAGGAAAACAGGCTTGCGGCGGGCTGCGTCGGTGTCCGGCGGACTACGGGTCAGCACCCCGGCGGCCTGGTGGTCATTCCCCAGGAAAATGAGATCTGGGATTTCTGCCCCGTGCAGCACCCGGCGGATGACCCCAATGCCGACCAGATCACCACCCACTTTGAATATCACTCCATGGAAGAAAACCTCCTGAAGCTGGATATGCTGGGTCACGATGACCCCACCATGATCCGGATGATGGAGGATATGACCGGGGTGGACGCCAAAACCATTCCTCTGGACGATAAAAACACCATGTCCATTTTCACGTCCTCCAAAGTCCTGGGCTACGAAAATGACAAGATCCTGGGCCCCACCGGAGCGGTAGCTATCCCGGAATTTAACACCAAGTTTACAAGAGGCATGCTGATGGATACCATGCCGGAGCGGTTTGATACGCTGCTTCGTCTGTCAGGCTTCTCCCACGGCACAGACGTTTGGCTGGGCAACGCCAAGGATTTGATCACATCCAAAACCGCAACGGTTGACCAGGCCATCGGCTGCCGTGACGACATCATGCTGTATCTGATCTCCTGCGGTATGCCGGAGAAGCGTTCCTTTAAAATCATGGAGGCGGTCCGAAAGGGCCGTGGCCTGCCGGAGGGCGCGGAGCAGGAAATGATCGACGCGGGAGTGCCGGATTGGTACATTGGCTCCTGCAAGAAGATCAAATATCTGTTCCCCAAGGCCCACGCCGTGGCCTATGTAATGATGGCCTTCCGTATTGCCTGGTTCAAGGTCTACCATCCGCTGGCCTTCTATGCGGCCTATTTTTACAGACGCAGCCAGAAGGGCGGCTTTGACGCGGTGCTCATGACCCAGGGCATGGAAGCCATTATGGCCAACATGGATGCCATTGAGACGAATGAAAATGCCTCCGATAAGGATGAGGACCTGCTGACGACCATGGAAGTGGTCTATGAATACTACCTCCGGGGCTTTTCCTTCCTGCCCATCGATGTGTACAAGAGCCACGCCACCAAGTTTTTGATCATCGACGGGAAAATCTTGCCGCCCTTTGTAGCCATTTCCGGACTGGGCGAAAACGCCGCCTGGGATTTGATGCGGGGCAGGGAAGGGAAGACCTTTCTTTCCATTGAGGAGGTCGCCGCCGCCTGTCCGAAGGTATCCAAAACCCATATCCAGATGCTCAAAGATGCCGGTGCCTTCGGCAGCCTGCCGGATACCAGCCAGATCAGCTTATTTTAACGAAACGTTCCAACAAACTCAGGAAGAAAAGAGGAAACGCGTATGAAACGTTCTTTTTGTCGGGCACTGTGCGCCCTGCTTGGCTGTGCCCTGCTTCTGAGCATTTCGGCCTGTGCAAAGGCGGATCGGATAGACTCGGCTTCTTCCGAGCCGCCGGTGGAAACCCAGCAGACGGAAGCCACCGCGGAGACGGAGGGTGAAAAAGGTCAGGGGCAACCTTTAAGTGAGGAAGAGACAACCTACCGGAAGAATGAAACCTATCATTTCAAAGAAACAAGTACACACGACAATATAGAGGAAATCGTTGACAATGTCTTCCGGAGCGACGACGACAGCTTCGTCAAAGGAACCTATGAGCGGCACTACAGCGAACGCTATACCGTCAAAGGCACCCGCGTTGCCAATGGCGATGGAACCTTCACACAGACGGGTACCATCCGCGACGAAGACGGCCATCTCGAATCCAGCTGGGAGCTGGTCTATGCCGATGAGAATGCGTCAAACGCACCGCGGAACGCAGATATGATTATACAACAGGATGCATACGGAAACATCGTCAGCGTCTGCGGAAGCAACGAGACCCAGAACGAAGATATCAACCCGGAGTATTTCACCGAAAATTGGAAGGACAACCGCAAACCGTACAATACGCACCAGGTTGAGGACCGGAATGTAAACATGATTTCCTTTCGGGATCTCATGAATCTGCATGACGGAAACGGAGAGCTTATCCGAGTTTTCGATGATTCTTTCATTTGGAACGATGACGGAAGCATCACATCTACCAATTCCGCGGAGTATTTCCAAGACTACGAAGACTACTTAAAGGGCTATAAGGTGAATCAAATAACGAAAACCAGGGCTGACGGGACAACCTCCGAATCCATTGGCGATTTCACAGAGCCCGACGGAATCAACACTAAGGAACACTATATTCGAAATGAAGACGGCACCGGGGAGGACTACGTTGAGAAATGGAAAGACGGTCGAAAGCAATACGATGGGCACTGGCTTTACGACCAGAATGAGAACCCGATATCTATGCAGGAGGTCATATATCACTACGATGATGACGGAGCGCTTATCCGAATTCTCGAAAATGAGTTCATTTGGAACGATGACGGCGGAACAACGTTGATCAATGCCGTGGAGTTTTTCCAAGACTACGAAGGCTCTTTAAAGGGCTATAAAGCGAAACAAATAAAGAAAGACAGAGCCGACGGAACGACCTATGAATTACATGGCGAATACTGGTACCCCGACGGGCGCTATTCCAAGGCTGGCTTTACAACGAACGCGAACGGTGCAAGGGAAAACTACTCCGAGGAATGGAAAGACGGCAAAAAGGTGAGCCAATAACACGAGATTTTGAGCTGGCATAAAATGCAAAAAATCTTGCATTTTCCACAAAAATATGCTATAATTTTCAAACTATTTTTGTAAAGGAGAAGCATCATGCAGAAAACGGAAAAACAGTTTCATATTCACTGCACCGAGGGCGATGTGGGCCGCTATGTGTTCCTGCCCGGTGACCCGGGCCGGTGTGAGGCCATTGCCGCCCATTTTGATAACCCTGTCCATATCGGCATGAATCGGGAATATAATATCTATACCGGTATGCTCTTGGGAGAGAAGGTCTCTGTCTGCTCTACCGGCATTGGCGGCCCCTCCGCAGCCATCGCCATGGAGGAGCTGGTAAATATCGGGGCGGATACCTTTATCCGGGTGGGCACCTGCGGGGGCATTGCCATGGATGTCTGCCCCGGTGATGTGGTGGTGGCCAGCGGTGCCATCCGTTATGAGCATACCTCCTTGGAATATGCACCCATTGAGTATCCCAGTGTCCCGGATTTTGAGGTGACTATGGCCCTGCGGGAGGCCAGCCTGGCTTTGGGCTATGGCACCCACGTAGGTGTCGTTCAGTGTAAGGATGCTTTCTACGGCCAGCACAGCCCGGAGAAGAGTCCTGTTTCCTATGAGCTGCTGCAAAAATGGGAAAGCTGGAAGCGCCTCGGTGTCAAAGCCAGTGAAATGGAGTCTGCGGCACTGTTTGTAGTAGCCGCCGCCAGAGGGGTCCGCTGCGGCAGCTGCTTCCACGTGATTTGGAACCAGGAGCGGGAAAAGGCCGGCATGTTTATGCCCATGACCGAGGATACCTCCGGGGCCATCCGGGTAGGCATCGAAGCGGTAAAGAAGCTGATCCAGGCAGACCGGAAAAAGTAAAAAAGTTGCCGGACACTGTGATTTCCACGGTGTCCGGCATTGTATTCAGGGATCAGACTTCATCGGAGTAGGAAATAAAACCAAGGGTCATATAGTCCAGAATGACCGTCTTGTCCGGGGTCGTTCCCATGGTGACCCGGTGGCAATGGACCTTCCACACATCATGGGAGCCTAACTTTGTCTTGCGGATCTCAAAAACATGATTCCAGCTGCGGCCTTCCAGGTATTGTTCATCCCGGATAAAGCGAATCAATTCCAGTCGGCGAAAATGAAATGTGGGGAAGGCATTTTCGATGCAGGCTTCAAAAAGCGTTTGAGCATCCCGCACGCTGCCGAGTTCAAAGGTATTGCGGATCATTGCGCCGTAATCTTCCATATAGAACCCTCCTTATAGTTTTTGATAGGTTTTCTCTAAGAATTTTTCGCTGTTTACCAATACACGGGTATGGGTAGCCCGCCCAATTTCGCCGGCTTCATCAAAGGCTGTAATGGCAAAGGTGATGTTCCGGCCATCCACGGCCGTGACTTCTGCCGAAGCCCGCACATCCAGCCCCACGGGAGTGGCGCTGAGATGCTCCAGGTTCAGGGCCGTACCCACGCTGGTCTGCCCCTGGGGAAGCGCCTCCTCAATGGCGGCACAGGCTGCACCCTCCATAAGCGCAGCAAGACAAGGGGTCGCATATACCAGCAGGCTTCCGGAGCCAACATACTGGGCCGTATCCTCCTTTTCAACGAGAGTAGAGGCCTCGCCCTTCATTCCAATTATAATTTCCATGACACACACCTTCCAGTTTCTTTATTTCTTTTATCAATATATCCCATAGGCTTTCGAATGTCAATGATCCGGGCTTGTAAAATGGATACTTTTTTTGTATAATCGTGCCATTGGAAAGGAGCGGACAGCCATGCGTTATTCTAATACAAAGGCCATCGCCCTGGGCGGTGTGCTGGCGGCCTTGGCCGTGTGTATCCTGTGCCTTGGAAGCCTGATTCCCGTGAATACCTATGTAAGTCCCATGCTCTGTGCGATGCTGCTGCAGGTCGTTCTGAATCTTTGCGGAAGACGCCTGGCAAGTGCCTGGTTTGGGGCAGTGGCAATACTGGGGCTTCTCCTCTGCCCGGACCGGGAGGCGGCTGGTGTGTTCCTGTTTTTGGGAGAATACCCCATCGTAAAGCAGCTGCTGGACGGGAAGAAGCTTTCTATTTTGTGGAAGGCTCTTTATTTTAATGGCAGCGTGTTGATCCTCTACTGGCTGCTTCTGTTTGTGCTGGGTCTTCCGGGGCTTTCTGAGGAGTTCCGGGAATTGGGCGGCATCATGCTGGTGATATTGATGCTCCTTGGGAACCTGACCTTCTTTTTGCTGGACCGGGTCCTTGAAAAACCATTTTTCCAGAAGTTGGGACGATATGGACGCTGATTGGGAACTTTATATTTTGCGCTGCGGTGACGGGACCCTGTATACAGGGATCGCCAGAGATGCGGATAAGCGTCTGGCGGCCCACCGCAGCGGCAAGGGCGCAAAATATACCAGGGGCAGAGGACCTCTGACCCTGGTATACCGGGAGCCCTGCACAGACCATGGGGAAGCGCTTCGGCGGGAGTGCGCCGTCAAGCGCCTTACCCGGGCGGAAAAAGAACAATTGATCCGAAGCATGGATGGATCAGAGAAATAAGTAAATGACCAGGGTAATCAGGGCAGTATTGGGCCCTTTTTCACTGTTTTCTGAAATCAAAAGCAACAGCAGCACGACGATCAGGTCCTCTGCCTCAAATCCGGAGGGGAGGAGCTTGCCAAAAAACGAGCCAATGCTCTGCGCTTTTACAGGACTGGGGGAAGCGGCAAGGGGTACCTGATCCGGCAGGCTTTGGCGAAGAAAGGTCCCATCCTGTGTGGGGACATAACGGTTGTACATTTCTACACCCCCGTTCCTTTTCCCAGAATGCCGGAATTGAATAGGCCGGAGGCCTGCTGGGCCATTTTAGCGGCCCGCATGGCTTTTTCCAGCTTTTGACGCCGTTCCCGGCTGATATAAGGAGTCAGGGCGTTTAATAGTGCCTGCTGTTCTTTGTCAATGGCAGCCCCCTGGGCAAGCCCGGAAAAGACCCGCATGGCCTCCAGCTCCGGGGCCCCTGCGGCTTCCACAGAGGCCGGGGCAGGGGAGGACTCCTGCTGCGGCTGCCCCAAGGATTGGGCCAGCTTTTGGATTTGTTCCATCATCTGGGGGTTCCCAAGAATGGCCTCCAGCGGATCATCCTGGCTCATGGCTCCTCTCGCAGCTGCTTCAAAAGCGCCGCTGCCTCCGCCGTGGTAAGAAAAGCCTCCAAGGTCTGCTTTGCTCCCGCAAAATCTCCGCTGCCTGCCTGTTCCAGGGCTTGCTTCAGTCCCTGGGCATCGGACCGCTGCAAAAGTTTTTTAAGCTGCTGTCCCGCATCTGTATCTGCCAGAAGCCGTGCCTTTTGAATTTGCTCCTGGGTAAAATCGGCTCGCTCCATGAAGAATAACTCCTTTCCAGACTAGAGTTGCTGTCTTTTGTATCAGTATATGCGCAATATGATTTAAATTGACTGTATGATAAAAATAATCCCAACAGTAGCTTTCTTGATTGGGGTATGCTATAATACGGAAACGAGAATACTAAGGGAACTCGGGATCGATTGTTGTCGGCTCCTGCCGAAGGAATCGGAGTTTCCCGAAAGGACGGATGAACTATGGTCATATTGGTTTTGTCGGATTCCCACCGGTTCCTTTCGTTTATGGAACTCTGCGTTGAAAAACTGCATCCGGACTGTGTGATCCATCTGGGGGATTATTACCCGGACGGTTATGAACTGCGGGCCCTGTGCCCTGGGGCAGAGGTTTATCAGGTGCCCGGAAATTGTGACGAGTATAGCTGCGATACCCATTTGCCGCGGATTTTAATGCCCGTTATTGGGGGCGTTCACTTCTATCTGACCCACGGGCACCTGCACAAGGTCAAGATGACCCGGTCGCTTTTACTGAAGGATGCCCGGAGCGCCAAGGCTCAAGTGGCACTTTATGGCCATACCCATATTCCGGAATGCACCCTGGAGCCCGATGGGCTGCGGGTGATGAATCCGGGAGCCGCCGGTTTTTCCGGTACCGCCGGGGTCATCGAAATTGAAGACGGAACGATTTGCTCCTGCCGCATTGTGGGGCGGGCGGAGCTGGAGGACATGGAATGATTCTTGCGGTACACATCGGAAATACCAATATTACCCTTGGAGCAGTCCAGGGAAGGGAGATTTTGTTTCAGGCCCGTATCCGCACGGACGCCACAAAAACCTCGGATGAATACGCCATTGACCTTCAGATGCTTTTGGCCATCCATTGCGTAAGTCGTGATCAAATCGAAGGAGCGATCATCGCCTCCGTGGTGCCCCAGGTGCTGAATCCAGTGAAAACGGCGCTGAAAAAGCTCTTCGGTAAGCCTGTGATGGTGGTAGGCCCAGGAATCAAAACCGGCCTGAATATCCGCATTGACAATCCTGCCCAAACGGGTGCGGATTTGGTCGTGAGCTGTGTGGCGGCCCTGAAGATGCAAAAGCCGCCTTTGATCGTGATCGGCATGGGGACGGCTACCACCATGATGGTATTGGACGAAACAGGCGCCATGATCGGCGGCAGCATCAGCCCCGGTATCCGGGTTTCTATGGATGCCCTGACCCAGCGGGCGGCGTTGCTTCCCGGCTTGCAGCTGGACCAGCCCAAAAGAACCATTGGCCGCAATACGGTAGAGTGTATGCGCAGCGGCATCCTCTACGGTGCCGCATCCATGCTGGACGGTATGATTGAGCGGATGGAGCGGGAACTCGGCACAGGGGCAACGGTGGTCGCTACAGGCCGCATCGGGCAGTATGTGGTCCCCTTGTGCAAAACCCCCATCCTCTATGAGCGAGACTTGATCATTAAGGGTTTGGCGGCGCTCTATTTGGAGAATGCAAAGTAAAGGAGAAGCGCTTATGAAGCTTATGAAGAAAAATCCACAGCCTGCTCAGGCATCCAATGGCGCACTGCATGGCTATGAACAATTTAAGCATGTGTTTGGAATCATCGTGACATGGCTGTACCATCTGCGGAAGGTCGTTTTGGCGGCACCGGTGGTATACGTTGCCCTGCGGCTGGCGGCATACAATACCGTGAACCTGCCTCTTTCCGTTGGGCTGCTGCTGCAATCGGACGGTACGTTCGCCATGCACATTTCCAGATACCTGGCGGTGGTGGGGCCCTTGGCTCTGACCGGCGGGTGCCTTGCGATGATGTTCCTTTCCAGAAAGGCGCTTTACGCCTGGGCGGTCAGCGTGTTCTCCCTGGCGCTGCCGGTGCTGCTGGTGGTCAGCAACCTGTATCCGGCATAATTTATTCCCTGATCGTTCAAGGATTCTTCACCTTTCCCCATGCAGGGTGTGGTATACTGTAAGCACAGGAGACGGGGGCGGTGAAGGAGCCGATGCCGCGGAAATATTCGCGGATAAGCCGACGGTATTCCTTGTGACACACCGAATCCCGCAGAAAAAGAAATACATGCTCAGGCGGCAGCGACCAAACCGGTCGCTGCCGTTTTTTGTCTTCTTAAAGAACAGAGGCCATGGGGAATTGCAGGGCCAGGTGCTTCCAGGTATGCCGGTCCAGATTTCCGGTGGAAGGAAGGCCGGAAATCTGCTGGAAAGCGGATAGCGCCTCCCGTGTGGCCAAGTCCAGCACACCGGTGATTTCCGGAGCCTCCAGACAATTGTATTTTTGGGACATGATCATCAGAACCACCTGGGCAAGAAAAACTGCGGGATCTCGTTCCCCGTAGGTGATGGTCTGGCAGGGATTCAGCAGAACGGCCAGAGAAGGGGGCGGTGTGATTTCTACCAGCGCCCGGCTGTATTCATGGGCGATATGATCCCATGTCTCTTGGTCTGTGACACCGGTGATGGGAAGCTGGTTGTGCCGCTGAAAAATGCGGACGGCCTCCATGGTATCCGGCCCATAGATCCCGTCCGGGATCAGAGCTTTGTATTCATCAACGCTCTCGGCCAGGACCCGAAGCATGGTTTGCAAACTGCGGATGGGTTTGCCCAAAAAGATTTCTGGTGGTTTCATCGCACGACCTCCTGTCTCGCCGGGTCCTGATCGTTCATGGAAAGGTTGTAACCCGGAAATTGGGTAAGGGTGGTGGAACGGGCATACCGGTTTCGTGGCGACGTTCCGTTGATGACGGCGGAGGTATAGGGGAAACGCTCCAAATCCAGGAAACTGGCATTTTCGATACCGGCAAATTGGTCATATATTTCGTCCCAGGTTGTAAGGTCCACAATGCCGGTTTGCGGAAGGCTGAAATAGCCCTGGGCCGCCAGCACCGCATTACGGGTGGCATCCCCAAAAATACCGTCAACTTTAATGCTGGGAATCTGAGAAATATAGGCAGCCAGCACCCGGAGCATGTATTGAAGGTGCTCCACACGAATGCCCTGGTCTCCGGGCGCAATGGGATTTCCTTGATTCCAGGCAATGGTATAAAACTGCTGGCCCTGACTTCGCAGTTCTGACAGACTGGTGACCGCGGTATACAGCCGTATCAGGGCATACCAGCTGGCGGGCCCGACCACGCCGTCCGGATTCAAATCAAAGATCCTTTGGAAGGCCAACAGGGCATTCTCTGTCTGAACGCCAAAAATCCCGTCAATACTCGCAACCTTGGGAATTGCCGGATAGTTTTGAGAGATTCGATTCAGTTCCGTCTGGATGATCACCACGTTGGGGCCTACGCTTCCGCGCCGCAGAGGGGTTCCGGGGTAAGAGGACACATAGTTTTGAATGGGTGCGTTGGAAACGATTTCTATATCGCCGTAGTAGCTTTTAAGAATTTGGGTGGAGTTATAGCCCTTCTGAGCAAGGTTTTGACTTCCCCACTGGCTCAGCCCCTCACAGGTCACCGTGGTGCCATTGCAAAATTTGGCCGCCAGAGGCTCCACAAAATTGGGCCTGCGCAGATAGGAATTGAACAATTCGTCTACAAGACGGGAGATATTGGAGAAAAAGCTCCGACCTTTTACGAAAAACTGGTCATAAGCCGTGGAGCTGGTAATGTCAAAATCATAGCCGCGGCTCCGATAAAACTCCGTGTAAACCCGATTCAACGCAAAGGAAACAATGGCCAGAATGTTGGCCCGCAAAGCGCTTTCTTCCCAGGTCGGGTATATTTCGCTGGAAGCCACATTTTTGACGTAGTCCGGAAAGCTGACGGTCACATTTTCCGCGTCACTGCTGGGAGGTCCCAGATGGACCGTGATCCGCTGGGGTATAAAAGGCGTAACTGTAGGCATAGGACCTCCTATAGATTCTGTGGCGGCGTGTTATAGAGGACGTTTTCGTCCCACCGATCCGGCAGCTCGGAAAGCGGAACCATTTCCAGATTCTGTACTGTGGTCACATCCGGGAAAATCTGCACATTTTTGGCGAAAATCTGCTCAAACTTGCTTTTATAGGCGTTGACGGTGATGGTTGTAAAAGGTTTCTCGCCGCTTTTCTCCGGTGTCAGGCTTTCCACTTTCTCCGGCGTCGGAATGGAGATCCGCTCTGTCAGGCCGCTTCTGCCTGTCAGGCGCATGGCAATGGCGGTCCCGTCCTGGGTTGTTACGACTACCGCCACATCCTCCAATGGAATCTGGGCGTAGCTCATATAGGCTTTGGCGACAAGATAGCCGTTTGGCAATTGGCATCCCTCCAAGATAAAATCCTGATAGTATATGCGGTCTCCTCCCAAAAAGTTCCGGCTGCCAGGCCTGGCAGCCGGTGCGGTTATAGGAATGGTCGCATCTGGCGGATGTTGTTGGTTTCCGTGTCGATGAGTTTTTGGGAAAGGGTCTGGATGCGGTTGTCCCGTCCGTCCGAGCGGTGGAGGTTTTTAAGGCCCTTGACCATGCCCTTGGTATTGCCCTGGATCATCAGGTCCGCAATTTTGGAATCCGGGTCGGCTTTAGAGAGCTTCATGCGAACCATCATATCGGTCATGGCCCGAATGGCCGGGTCCAACTCCCGCAGCTCCCAGCCGCGCTGAGAAGCGATGCTGTGGGCTTCTGTTTCAATACGGTCGTATTCCAGCAGCTGCTGCCCAAGGGCCTGCCGCAGGTCCGGCTGGACTGCGGCATCCATGACACTTCGGATGCCGATTTGGCCCATTTGGGTTGTTTTTAAAACGGAGGATAGTATTTCTCGGTTGGTTTTCATAAACTGTGTCACCTCCCGGCTAGTATTGGCAGAGGGAAAACTTCTATGCACCGAATGGAGGTTTCGGCATAGAATAGCAGAGGAGTGTGATGATATGTGTGCCATTGCCGGCTGTATCGGTCTGGAACTTTCACAATGTACCGCAGATAAAATGTTAGAAACAATGGCCCGCCGTGGGCCGGATGGCCAGGGTCTACAGCGGTTTCCCGGCGGCGTTCTGCTGCATACGAGGCTTGCTGTGATCGACCCAGTGGGTGGCCAGCAGCCCATGGAGCTGGAATGGGGAGGGGAGAAGTACAGCCTGATCTATAACGGGGAGACATATAATACACAGGAGCTGATGCAAGAGCTGCGAAAACTGGGCCACTCTTTCCGGACCCATTGCGATACGGAAGTGGTGCTTCACGCCTATGCCCAATGGGGCGGGGAAGCGCTACAGAAAATCAACGGCATTTTTGCGTTTGCCGTATGGGAGCATGGGGCCCGAAGGCTGTTCCTTGCCCGGGACCGTATGGGCGTAAAACCGTTGTTTTACAGCCAGATCGGGGATGGCTTGCTGTTTGCTTCGGAAATCAAAACCATACTGGCCCACCCCAAAAGCCGGCCTGTTCTGACCCGGGACGGGGCAGCGCAGCTTCTGCTGTTGGGGCCGGGACGCAAGCCTGGCAGCGGGGTGTTCCATGGAATCTCTGAATTGGAACCGGGCTGCTGTGCTTGCTTTGAAGCAGGAAAACTCCATGTAGAACGCTATTGGAGTCTAAAGGACCGTGAACATGGGGAAAGCTTTTCCGAGACGGTGGAGCATACCAGATTCCTGGTGCTGGATGCCATCAAACGACAGATGGTTTCGGATGTGCCCATCGGAACGTTTTTATCAGGGGGCCTGGATTCCAGTATTATCAGTGCGGTGTGTGCCGGAGAACTTGGGTTGCGGGGAGAAACACTGAATACATTCTCTGTTGGCTACCCAAACAATGACATGTATTTTCAGCCGGGGAAATTTCAGCCCTCTTCCGACAGCCATTATATAGAGCAGATGGTGGAATTTTTGCACACGAGGCAGCATCTGACAGAACTAGGCCCCCAGGTGTTGGTGGGTGCTTTGGAGGAAGCAACCGTTGCGCGGGATTTACCGGGGATGGCCGATGTGGATTTTTCGCTGCTGGCATTTTGCAAGGCCGTTTCCGAACATGTGAAGGTGGCCTTGTCCGGGGAATGCGCCGATGAATTGTTCGGGGGCTATCCATGGTACAGGGATCCGGAGGTTCGGGCCCGTACAGGATTTCCCTGGGCCCAGAATACAGAGGATCGGGCATCGATTCTCGCTCCGGAACTGCGACAGGGTCTTGACTGCACAGGATATGTTATGGAGGCTTACGAAAAGACCTGCCGGGAAAGTGACATCCTGCCGGAAAACAGTCCCCTGGAACGGCGTATGAAGGAAATGGTCAATTTAAATCTGCGCTGGTTTATGCAAACGCTTCTGGACCGCAAAGACAGAATGAGCATGTTCAGTGGACTGGAAGTCCGGGTTCCGTTCTGCGATTATAGAATTGCGGAGTATCTTTATGCTGTACCGTGGGAATACAAAGATCACGGAGGGGAGGAGAAGGGGCTGCTGCGGGCAGCTTGCGGGGAACTGCTTCCCAAGGAAGTGGCCCACCGGAAAAAGAGCCCCTATCCAAAAACACTGGACCCAACCTATGTGACGTTGCTGGAAAAGCGGCTTAAAATGCTTTTGGACCAGAAAGACGCACTGCTGTTTCAGCTTGTTGACAAGGGGGCACTAGAGAGCCTTTTGGCCAGGGAAACAGTATGGCCTTGGTATGGACAGCTGATGGGAAGACCACAAAAAATAGCGTATTTTCTCCAAATAGATTTCTGGCTGAAGAAATACAATATAGAACTAGAATGTTGAATAAAAACAAGAAAGCAACCAATAGTTGACATACTTACAATCATATAAATGAGTTTGCAAATGAATTACTACCTCGCATTATAGGCATTGCGCCCTTACGCAAAAGCATCACTGTAACAAAAGCACCGGGTATGGGCGTGTACCGATAAGACGGTAATTTGAGAAAATTACGAAATTGGCATCTGTCAGACAGGAATGGACAAAACAGGCGGCATCCAACCGAAGTTGGATGCCGCCTGTTTTTGCGCGTTTAATGGTCGAAAAACGCTTGTTTTATGCTCTGTAAGGCAATGATAGTGCAATAGGATGATAACTTTTGCGAGTCCTATTGAAAATGTGACTATCTTTGTAATATAATGTGTGTACACACAGGCGAGCGAGAGGTTTGCCGGAGAGAGAATTTATTGTCTTTTGTGTCCAATATGGACAGCGGTCAACAAGTTTGTTTCGTCGGACAGACTGGAATGAATGGAGGCGAAATGTTGTGCAACGTGCAATGGATAAGATGGTTCGCAAAATCAGTAGTATTCTTTCGGATGTTAAGCCGTCGATTTATTTGTATGGCTCATCCGTCCTAGATGATTTCAAATTGGGATGGAGTGATATTGATATTCTCGTTTTGACGGATAGCAAAATGAATGAGGGACAGGCACAATCGCTTGTGGGACTTCGGCAAGCGATGCTTGCAGATGAGCCGGGCAATTTCTATTACCGTTCCTTTGAAGGCGGTATGCTCACGTTAGATGCGTTCCTCTCAGGTGCGTCTGACCGGGTCGTATATTGGGGAACCAGCGGAGAAAGAGTCACCGACCGTTATGTGTCTGACAGCTTTTGCATGGCAGAGCTGGTCGAGAGCAGCGTTCTTTTGTATGGGGCGGATATTAGAAACAACTTGAATTATCCCGCTTTCAAAGAGCTGTATGCCGATGTGAAACACCACTATGAAACAATCAGACAATATGCACAGAGCACCGGACGGAGCTTCTACACATTTGGCTGGCTGCTGGATATTGCACGGTGCATTTATACCCTTCGCACCGGCAGAATCATCGCAAAGACCGCCGCCGCAGAATGGGCATTGGAAAATAATCTTTGCCCCGATGCAGACGCAATGCAATATGCGTTAAAGGTTCGCAGAAATCCGCTGAAATATAAGGAGGATAAACTGACCTTTGACTATGCAGAAACACTTGCAGTGCCGATACAGCGCTTTGCAGATGTGCTGGAACATGAACTAGTACAAGCAAAGGAGATTTCACATGGCCCAGTGGATTTTTTTTGACGTCGGCTCGACACTCGTTGATGAAGCAGCCGCCTACGATCATCGGGTACGAGATATGATTTCCGGCACCAGTATCACCTTTCAGGAATTTGACAATGCCCGTATTGCTTTTGCAAAGCAAGGTCTTGATGGCAATTCTGTCGCGATCAAGCATTTTGGATTAACGAAAACGCCGTGGCACCCGGAAGATGAAGTTCCCTACTCTGATGCACACAACACACTGGCTGCTCTCTGTGGTAAAGGGTATCAACTTGGGATTATCGCAAATCAGAGTTCTGGAACAGCCGAACGCCTAGAGCTTTGGGGCTTACGGAAGTTCTTTGGCGTGATTGCTGCATCCGCAGAAATCGGATATGCCAAACCGAACAAGAAAATTTTTGAAAGAGCATTTGAAATCGCAGGGTGCTGTGCCGAGAAAAGCGTGATGGTCGGTGATCGGCTGGACAATGATATGATCCCTGCCAAAGCACTGGGTATGAAAACTGTTTGGATTCAGAACGGGCTTGCAAAATATCAAGGTGCAGAGTTCGGTGAAGGGATTGTGGATTATCAGATCAAGAAGCTATCTGAGCTGCTTTGTATTTTATAGAACAAGCAAGTGAGGAAATTTTATGCCGGATAACAGAAATCGCAAGCGACCAATACAGGTCAAATTCTTTGTAGACGAAAAAGAGCTTGCTGACATTTTTTCACGAGTGGGCACCGCCGTGCATTGCTTGCCAACTCCATCTATAGGGTTAGCAAGCAAACTGGATTTTGCAAAAATCGCAGAGTGTACATACACCTGCTGTGCTTGCTATTCGTCCTATCCATAATAGCAAGCGCCATTTTCCGAATGGAAATAGGCGGAAACCGCCGCCTTGTCTGCAAAAAAGCGAAACGGACGGACGGAAGTCAATGGCGGCGCAGCCGTTCACCTTGACCATTGACGGCGTCCGTCTGTTTTGCTATCTCAAAAAACATTCGTGCTAAGGAGAAATATCATGAGAGCGCCATTTCAAATTCTTTCCATACCATACCGTATCATCAATCGTTGTCCATATTATTGTGTCTTCCATCGTGCAGATCACGACCAATGGCAGTTTATTGCCGGGGGCGGTGAGGATAACGAAACGCCATTTGAAGCGGCAAAAAGAGAAACCTTTGAAGAAGGTGGAGTGTGCTCTGACAAGTGGGTGGAACTTAAGAGTTTGGCATATATTCCTGCTATAGTTATATCGGAAAAGCACCGCCGGCATTGGGGCAAGGATATCTATGTCATTCCTGAATACACTTTCGGCTTTGAGTGCCGAAACGATATTGAACTTTCTTACGAACATACCGAGTGCGTTTGGCTGACCTATGAAGAAACAACGAATAAACTGAAATGGGATTCAAATCGCACAGCACTGTTTGAATTGAATTGCCGTTTGATGGAAGAAAATCGAAGTGAATAAAAGAATTGAATTTTGTTGTCTTACCGGCAGAACGTATCAGCTCGGTGCTTTTTGTATAAAGGCAGTTCATGGCCTTTCAGTTATTCCAACAAAAACCCCTTGCGGCGAAGTTCCTGGGCAATCAGCTCCAGGAGCTTTTCTGAAGGAGCCGCTACCGTGTGGTAGTGGCAATCGTCCGTTAGTATTTTCAGGGGATTGTCCCTGGACCGCAGAAGCTTGGCATAGAAATCCTGGGCATCCTGTTTGCTTTCAATCATCAGATCTACCCGAATCTGCCCGTATAATTCATGCTCTACAACTACATCCAGGATTTTTCCACCGAAATCCAGTACGGCCATAAACTCCTCCAGTACCTGTTCTGTGGTGTGGCGGACAAAAAACACACGTTTCGGGAAAGAATCTGTTTCGCTTTTTTGACGGATCAAATACCCTCGGTTGGTAGAGAGAATGTCATAGTTTTCGGCCCGCATCAGTGCAATGTCCTGGACGATCACCTGGCGGCTTACATGAAACTGTCCAGCCAGCGCAGCCCCGGACAGGGGCGTGGTCTGTGTTTTTAATAATTGAAGGATCTCATATCTGCGTTCCTCACCGGACACGGTCAACACCTCGTCTTTCTGCCCTTTTTGTATCATATTTCTCGCCACAAGTCAAATAATTCTTGACATATGGAAGGGAGTGAATATAATGGTGTCTAGTTAACTGACAAGACAGTAAGAAAGAGGAAGGATTTTATGAACGCATTTCTAAAAAGAAAAAATATCGTCTTCTCCGCAAAGCGATATGGAATCGATGCCATGGGTGCCATGGCCCAGGGCCTGTTTTGTTCTCTTCTCATCGGAACCATTGTAAAGACGCTGGGGCAGCAGTTGAACATTCCATTTTTGATGGATGTAGGCGGATATGCCGCGGCTATGAGCGGTCCTGCTATGGCCATTGCCATTGGCTATGCACTACAGGCTCCGCCCCTGGTCCTGTTTTCTCTGGCGACTGTTGGGTATGCGGCCAATAAGTTGGGCTCCACGACGCTTTCCGGTGCGGCCGGTGCAGGCGGGCCTTTGGCGGTGCTCCTGATTGCCATTGCAGCGGCAGAGTTTGGCAAGGCTGTGTCCAAGGAGACAAAGGTCGATATTCTGGTAACGCCTTTGGTCACGATCCTGGTGGGTGTGGCTCTTTCCGCATGGATCGCCCCGGCCATTGGAACTGCTGCTTCTTCGGTAGGCGAGTTTGTAAAGTGGGCCACGGTTCTGCAGCCCTTCTGGATGGGAATCTTGGTATCCGTCGTCATTGGCATTGCGCTGACATTGCCCATCTCCTCTGCGGCCATCTGTGCGGCTCTGGGGCTTACAGGCCTGGCCGGTGGTGCCGCGGTAGCAGGGTGCTGTGCGCAGATGGTTGGCTTTGCGGTGATGTCCTTCCGGGAGAACCGGTGGGGTGGACTGGTCAGCCAGGGCCTGGGAACCTCGATGCTCCAGATGGGAAATATCGTGAGAAATCCCAAAATTTGGATCCCGCCGATCCTGGCTTCTGCCATTACCGGCCCCATTGCCACCTGTCTGTTCCATCTCCAGATGAATGACCCCTCCGGCGGTGTTGCTTCCGGTATGGGCACCTGCGGTATGGTCGGCCCCATCGGCGTCTATGCCGGCTGGGTCAATGATGTAGCCAGTGGTATGAAAACGGCCATTACCGGTGCGGACTACCTGGGAATGCTGCTGATCTGCTTTGTGTTGCCTGCGGTCCTCACATGGGCCTTTGCGGAGCTGCTCCGCAAAATGGGCTGGATCGGTGAAAATGATTTGAAACTGGATTAAGTTATCCCCCGGCGCTTGAAAGGCGCCGGGGGATAAACTTTAGAAAAAGCCTATATTTTTAGTCCTAAATCTGGCTACATATCAATAGCCGGATTCATAAAATAAACATTCCGCTGATTCAGCTTTTCCCGCAGCAGCTGCATAGCCTCACCAAATCTCTGGAAATGCACGATTTCTCTTTCCCGTAGGAACCGGATAACATCATTGACATCCGGATCATCACTGAGCCGTAAAATGTTGTCATAGGTGACCCGTGCCTTTTGCTCTGCGGCCAAATCCTCAGTCAAATCCGCAATCGGATCCCCTTTAACGGCCATAGACCCCGCATTCCACGGAAATCCTGCCGCGGCATTGGGATAAACGCCCACAGTGTGATCCACAAAATAGGGCGCAAATACCGGGTCTTTGTATTGGTTCTCTTTCAGGTTCCTGGTCAACTGATGCACAATGGCCCCAACCATTTCCAGATGGCCCAGTTCTTCGGTGCCTATATCCGTCAGCAGCCCTTTCAGCTCATCAAATGGCATGGAATAACGCTGGGACAAATAGCGCAGACTGGCCCCCAACTCTCCATCGGGGCCGCCGTACTGGGAAATGATGATCCTTGCAAGGTATGGATTGGGTTGACGGATTTTTACTGGATATTGGAGATTCTTTTCATATCGAAACATAATTTATTCCCCCTTATTTGCGGCAAATTCCCAGGGCCAAGGATCATCCAGCCAAGCATAGGTGCCGTTTTGACTTGGTGCCGTGTGATTCAAAGGACGAATTTGTTGCTGGTAGGCCGTTGCGCATTTTTGATACATTTCTTGGTATTGTCTGTAAAGCTCCAGAGCTTCCGCATCTTCCGGATGGGTGTCCAGGTAAAGCGCAAGTTCCTGCACCGCAAACGCCAGCACCTGTAATTCGGATAGAGGTGTGACGGGCAGATTGTTTTTGTTGACAATTCCAAGTAAAGGCAGGTCCAGCCCCGGGTAGAGGGTCCCTCGAACGAGTGCTTTCCTTGGCTCATAGCGAACCGGACCCTCCAATTGGAAGGGAACATAGGGGTTCGCCAACGGCGCCGCGCCGGGTAGGCGGCCCTCTGCGCAAGAGGACTGGTTCATTTTGGAAATCAAAGTAACTCCCCCTCGAAATTCATTTAGAAAAGTGATTCCGAGTCATACTATGCTGTTTTCCCGCTTCTGTGTGCATAGGCATGGGCAGAGAACGTATATTGAAGATGGGGTGGTTTATGTGGAAAGAAGGCAAGGACTGTATCGACTGTTCCTATGCTATGCGGTTGTTTTTACGCTGGCTTCCATTGGAATATGGGGCGGGTCACAGGCTGTTTCCCTTATTCAAGAGCAGATGCCGGTTCGGCGAAAACATATGATCATTATTGATCCGGGACACGGTGGGGAGGATGGCGGCGCAATCAGCTGCACGGGACGACCGGAGAGCGCCTATAATTTGGAAATTGCGCTGCGCCTGGAGGAAATGATGCGGTTGCTGGGCTATCGGACCTATATGATCCGGACAACAGATACGGCGATATATCAAAAAGGGGAGACGCTGGCACAAAAGAAAATCAATGACTTAAAAAATCGTGTTCAAATCGTCAATAAAACAGAAGACGCAATACTTTTGAGCATTCACCAAAACTATTTTCCACAGGAAAAATTCTCCGGCGCCCAGGTGTTTTACGCGGGCAATGAGGAAAGCAGACAACTGGCCGAAGGCATTCAAGAATCCTTTTTAAGCACATTAAACCCCGGAAGTCATCGAAAAATGAAACCTGGGAAAGGAATATATCTGCTCGAAAAATGCGAAAAAACCGGTGTTTTGATAGAATGTGGCTTCTTATCAAACATGCGGGAGGAAAAGGAACTGTCGCAGCCGGAATACCAAAAAGCAATTGCGGCGGTCATAGGGACATCTGTCAGCAGGAAACTGTCTTGACCGCGTCATCTCCATTTGCTATAATTAGAGCATCGAAAAGAGGAATGGAGATTTGCTATGGCAAAGACAAAAACTGTCTTTTTCTGTACAAACTGCGGCAACGAAAGCCCAAAATGGCAGGGCAGGTGTCCTGCCTGCGGGGCGTGGAATACCTTTGAAGAGCATATTGAAAAGCCCATGATGCCCGGGAAAACAAAGTCAAATCCGGTCGGGCAGGGGAAAAAGCCCCAGAAGATTCAAAATGTGGATACGGATGCTGAAATCCGTTTCTCCACCGGCATGAAGGAGCTGGACCGGGTCTTGGGCGGCGGCGCAGTGGCAGGTTCTCTGGTTCTGGTAGGCGGTGCGCCCGGAATCGGGAAATCAACGCTGCTATTGCAGATCTGCAACAGCCTGTGTTCGGACAGAAGCGTCCTCTATGTATCCGGTGAGGAAAGCGAGCGGCAGCTGAAGCTTCGGGCACAGCGCCTGGAGGTTGCTCCTGAGAAGTTATATATTCTCTCAGAGACGCGGTTATCAGACATTTTGGAAGCTGTTGAGGAACTAAAGCCGGATGTCTTGATCATTGACTCGATCCAGACTTTGTATCGGGAGGACAATGATTCTTCTCCGGGCAGCGTATCCCAGGTGAAGGACTGCACTATGGCCATGATGCAGTTAAGCAAATCTGAGGACATTACGATTTTTGTGGTTGGGCATATCAACAAGGATGGGAATATTGCCGGTCCCAAGGTGCTGGAGCATATGGTGGACTGCGTGCTGTATTTCGAAGGAGATTCCAATACTTCCTACCGCCTGCTCCGTGCCGCAAAGAACCGTTTTGGCTCTACAAATGAAATCGGTGTCTTCGAAATGATGGAGCACGGCTTGGAAGAAGTACCAAGCCCCTCTCAGATGCTTTTGGAAGGCCGTCCAAAGGGGGCCAGCGGCACCTGCGTTGCCTGTGTGATGGAAGGTACGAGGCCCGTTCTTGCAGAGGTGCAGGCACTTGTGGCGAAAACCATGACCAACGTTCCCAGAAGGGCTGCTGATGGATTTGATTTCAACCGAATGATGCTCCTGTTAGCTGTCGCGGACAAACGTGCAGGACTGAAGACAGCAGCTTTTGACGCATATATCAATGTGATCGGCGGCCTCAGATTGGATGAACCTGGTGCGGACCTGCCGGTGGCACTGTCCATAGCATCTTCCTACCGGGACCGGCCAATTGCGGATGATTTGGTGGCCATTGGTGAAATTGGTTTGACGGGAGAAATTCGTACAGTTTCCCACATGCACCAACGACTAGAAGAAGCGAAACGGCTGGGATTTCAAAAGTGCATCATACCATACGGTCGTTCAGAAAGGCTGGAAATCCCGGATGGAATGACCGCTTACAAGGTGCGCAATCTCCGGGAAGCGATTGAAATAGCACTATAAAATAATGAGGAACCGTTTTTTGATGGTTCCTCATTATTTTATAGCACGAATATTCCTGCATTATAGCAGCAATCCAAGGATCAGCCCTAAGACCAGTCCAAGCGCAGCCGCAAGGATCAATAGAAATGGATCATTTCGATAACGAACATGAACGACTTTTTTCAGAACTGGCTTTTCAATCACCTTTTCTACGATCCGTTCGACAGGAACCTCCTTGGTGATCACTTTGGGAGGCGCTGGCGAAGACTCTTTTTCGATATAGACCGGTTTCTCGACAACTTTTTCGATGTAAACAGGGCGCTCCTCCACCTGGCGCAGGACGATTGGAGGGGAGGGGAGTTGGGCGTGTTTTCCGCTGGCCAGATACTCACTATCGGTATTTAACGCCTCGGCCAATTGAATCAGGCGCAATGGGTCTGGCGTGGATAAATCATTTTCCCATTTGCTGACAGCCTGACGACTTACGTCCATACGCTCCGCAAGCTGTCCCTGGGAGAGAGAAGCTGCTTTCCGAAGTTCCGTGATGCGTTCTCCAATTGACATTTATATCACTCAAATCATGTAAACTATTGGTTGCGTTTTATATATTACACGATTTATTTTGAAAAATCAAGCTTGGAAAGCGGATTTGCCTCAGAAGCAATTTTGAGTTCCGTATTTTCGATATGCGTATAGATTTGGGTGGTGTTAAGGTTTTCATGCCCAAGGACTTCCTGAACGGTTTTGACGTCAACTCCACCGGAGAGCATCATGGTTGCCGCTGTGTGACGTAGTTTATGGGCAGAAAACTGGGTGCTGTCCAACCCGGCCTTTAACAGAGCCTTCTTCACCAGACGGTGGACAGCCGTCACACTGATCCGATTCTTGTCACGAGAGCCAAACAATGCTCGGTTGTCCGTCAGTTCAATTTTACTGCGTTCCTCCAAATAAGCATCGATGGCCTTCCTGCAAGAGGAGCCAAAGTAGACAAAGCGTTCTTTATTTCCCTTACCGACAACGCGGATCCTGTCTTCGTATACATCTGTCAGGTTCAGGCCGACCAATTCGCTTCGCCGTATGCCGCAATTCAAAAAGAGCATTAATATGGCGTAATCCCGTTTTTCATTTGTTCCGGACACAGCCTGGAGCAGGGCAGAGGATTCCTCAAAAGTTAGATATTTCGGCAAGCTTTTCCGTAACTTTGGATACTCCAGATCCGCCACTGGATTCTCTGTCAACTGCTTTGTCCTGACAGTCAGGTACTTATAAAAGGACTTGATGGCCGACAGCTTTCTAGCACGGGACGCAGCTTCGATGCCATGCTCCGGAACCGCCATATCCGGCCGGGCTACACGGTCATTAGCCAGATAGGAAAGAAAATCAAAAATCTCCGATTGCGTAATGCTTGCAATAAAATCCAGATCAATGTCACGAATATCAATGCTCTCCAAATCCGTATCAATGGGCATTTCGTTTCGCATCAACTTCATGAATCGAAAGAACATCCGAAGATCCAGATAGTATTCCCGAATCGTTAGTTGAGATTGACCTTTGATATTCTCATGATACGTCAAAAAATCCCGCAAAACCTGCGGACAGTCACGATATTGCTGCATAATGCTTTTTATCAGGAAATTGAGCCGGAACGTATGAGAGGACGTTTATTTGACAATCCAGCCACTGAACGCAACAAAATTTTTATTTTGTTGCGTTCGATACTTTTGGCCCTCCAGGATTTCGGCTGCCGTTCTCCTGATGCCTCCATTTCTTTTGGTTTTTGGGTCTTTTATGGGTTTCCCCTTTCTTTTGCTCCTAGAATAACGCTATTTTTCCGGTTTGTCAATCTTGCTTTTATCTGCGTCATTTTCTGGGAATAGAATCGTTATGTTGAGTTGGATTTTTCAGCTTCTGGGAATGCGCTTCTATTCTCTCGTTTTCAGCTATTTTCAAACTTTTCAAGCTGGGTTGATTGCGCTATTTTGTTCAAATACATGTTTTGCACTATAAGTATTTCCCTATCATTCATTTTGGGGTGAAATGTTATGTTTTCTCGGTTTTTCTCAAATATTCATTTTCGCCGGGTGCTGTGCTGCCTGCTGGCGCTTCTGACCTTTGGCTGCTGCCTGTCCCCTGCTCTTGTTCAGCCGGCGGAAGCTGTTGCTGTAGCGGATGATATTCTGATTGCCTCTCTGGCGTTCCCATAGGTAGCGATTTTGAATCTTAATATTCACCCCCGGAACTGCCGTGATACAGTTCCGGGGGCCTGTTTATCTGCAATGAAACACGAAAAACGAGTTTAACGGTTTGATCATAAGTCCTAGGAGGAAATATGCGTTTGCATTTTCTTTGTCGCAGAGTCTGTAAAAGTAGTAATAAGCAAACGCCTGATTGTATGCCAGCAGAACCAAAAGTATCAACGGAATGACAATCAGCGCAGCGTTTCCCAGCTTTGCCATTGCAATGACACTAATTACGCATAAAAACGTCATGATTTCAAATTGAACGGTCAGTTTTTTGGACTTTCCTGCTTGAACTCTGCGCAAGTCTGCGACTTCGGTAAGTAGATGTTTTCTTGCAATCGGTAGCCATGACATCCAGCTATGTCCGATTCTGTATGCCCTTGCTACGCTACACAGTCCGATTGCGAACAGGATGTACGGAACGATTGACATGGCAATCGCTATGATAATCAGTGAACTACCTAATGCGGCGATTTGCTGTGCAGCTTCTTCAAATGGTTGTGTCATTGTGCTCATACTGTCTACCTCTCTTTTTGAATCTAATTTGAAGCTTTTTTCGGTTTTTAGGTACTGCTGATGCTATCACTCCTTATGGCTTAACATCCGTTAGAAATTCAACTCCATAATGATTTCATCCTCGTCACGACGCGTTTCTGCAAAGCCGATTTTTTCATAAAGATGTTTGGCAGCCTGGTTTCCCTGGATATAGCAAAGAACGACTTTGCTGTATTTTCCATCGGCTTTCATTGCTTTCAGAACCATTCTGGCCGCTTCCTCGCCGTATCCCTTGCCTTGATACTGCGCATCAATGAAGAATTCACTGAAAATATAGGCATTGAATTGAGGCTCATCGTGGTACGATCCCATACCGATAGGCGTGTCGTCATTATAAATGATATATGCGCGGCTTCTTGCGTTGCGGTACGCATATGCGCGGGCAAGGAGCGCTGTGCTGTTTGCGACATATTGCCTTTGCTCATCCGTAACAGCGAATGGAATACGCCAGTTCTTTTCATTTACGTCTTCTAATCGAATCATTGTTTTCATTCACCTTCGTGCAACTTCTACTACTATTGGCTTTAGTATAATGCACCGCACGGACTTGTGTCAACGATAGAGTGAAAAATGCAGCCTTTTGCTTGTGTTATTCAAATAATGGAAACAGCGTCATTGGCTCCAGCGTATTTCCGGCAGAGAGGAACACGTTCCCACTTTCATCAGGCTGAAACACCAAATTCTTGACGGTCTCTCCGTCCCTGTTTCTCCCCTCTGTCACCCATCCGGAGAAGTGTTTCCCATCCGGGGTAGTCACAACCGGACACGTCAGCTGGGTCATGGAGGTGTCGTAAAAATCAGATTGCAGGACGGTATCTCCGTTTTTGAAGGTAAGGCGGACCTGCTGGTTTTCTTTCATCACGTCCTCTGCGGTCATGGCGTAGCAGAGCCATTTGTCCGAGGACTCAAAGAACAGGCTTTGGTCGATGACGCTTTCTTTGACGCTGCCATCCTTTCGGTGCTGATTCAGGGTCACAGATACCCGGACGGAGAACAGCGTATCCGAATACCGGCAGTAGTCCGAAACAGTCTCATTGGTGAAGTCAAAGCTTGCGGCACCCTGGACGAAGCCCAATTCCGTGCCGGTGATGGCGTTGTAGGCATCGGAACCTTTTACAAAGTACTGGATAATATCCTTCCGGCTGGCCTGCTTCATCATATACAGGGCGTAGGTTTTGATGGCATCGAGGGCGGTATTGCGCTGCGTGTCACTGATGGTGTCTGCCACGGTCTGCTCAATGAAGGTATTGGTATCTTCATCATAGGCAACACCCATCTCATTCCCGTTTTCATCTGCGATCCGGACGCTGGGCATAGCGGAGGTGCCGACGGTTTCCTGGGTACAGATGCGGATACCCTTGGTCCCCACAGGCAGGTAAGCCTCCGCTTGCATGGTGCTGATCTGGATGGTAGCACGATCATCCAAAGCGACTCCGTTTACATAGGCCGTATGCCCGTCCAGCTTTTGGATCCGATAGTGGACCTTTTCCTGCTTTACAAAAAATGTTACCGTGCCAAGGGCCCAGTCCGGAATGTCCGTTTGGGCAGTCCCCTGCTGTTTGTTCACCAAAGTAAAGGCGGCGATTTTTTCTTTTCCAAGACGCACAATGTACTTCTTATCTCCGGACAGTCCGGTAGAGGTTTCCATGAAGGTAAGAGCAGAACTTCCGACGGTGTCTTCCATACTGTTTACGAAAGCGTCTCTGCTTCCATAAGAGGAATCCTGCGCCAGGTCGTACAGTGTTCCCCAGTCAGGGGCAGCAAACAACTGGGCAAATACCTCTGAAGCTTTTGTACTGGGCTGGGCCAGTTCGTAGCGGGTCAGCCAGCCTTTGAGTGCTTCTAGCTCCCAAAAGGATGCCCCGCAGAACAGGAGAACGCACAGGAAGAAGGCCGTATAGAATAGGGCACTTCCCTTCCGTGAACTTCTGCTCGGAGAAACGCTGGTTGGACGTTTGGAAATGGTGGGAGCAGTACTGACGGACCGTCTGCTTTTCTGCTCAAATTTTCCCTGATACATGTCATTTCCCTCCGGCAGGCCGAACCATCCAGAAATCCGGCATCTTTCTCGGTTCCGACTGAAGCAACGAGTAGCTGTTCATGATTCGAACCTCTCCGCTGTCACCATAGCGACCATAGGTATCCCGATACATCATGACCGTGGAGGAACCGCCGTCCATATTGCAGGCATTCACGGCGCCGTATTCCACCATAATGTCAATGGCATCTTTGTATTCCCCGCCCATGGAGCTGGGCTGTCTGCCATCAATGCAGACGAAAATCACGGTTCCGTCGGCGCGCTGGCCAATGGCTGTCCTGGGATTGAGGCCGGCCACCTTGTTATATTCTTCCATATTGATTTGGCCATTCATGATCAAAACGGGGCCAAAGCAGCAGCCATCCCGGATGTTCAGTTTTTCCGCCTGGGCCTTGGAGAGATTCTCCGTAGAAACAACCAGAATATTGTCCCTTGTAAAGCCCGCAAAGCCGCTGGTTTCTGTGGGCTTTCCGGAGGTCCAGACGCATGCCCCTTCCGAATAGACGAGACCGGCAGGCAAAGAACCCACATAGGCACCGGCAGTGCCGTCATCATTAAACGCCCCACCGTTGATGCCCGCAATAGCACCTTCATCCGCCATCGCAGCCGTCAAGCGTTTTCCAGGGATGCTGGTGCTAAAGCCATTGTGGGTGGAAATCCCCAAATAAACCTGGGCAGGGTCACGGACCAGCATCACTTTGGCGTTGTATGTTCTTCCATGAACATCCTCGATGCGAATTCCGTCAGGATAGCCCACCCATTCGCTGTCACTCCCTGCCTGATTTCCACGGTTAATGATCACTGCGCTGGTATCGGTCAGCGCATCCTCCAGTTCCGCATGAACACCGGCCCGAATCTCCGCAACGGTATCCTCTCCAATGAACAGTGCCGGTACCCATTTGGTGGCGCTGGCCTCGATGAGCGCCATAGTCAGCTGATTCCGTGCCGTGGGGGAAGGTCCGTTGAATACCAGGTTCAAAACAAGGAAGAAGTCCCCAAGCAACAGGAGAACGGCCACGGCCAGCACCAGCAAGAAGCGCCGGAGAAGCCTTCCCAGCAGTCCATTCCCCTTTTTCTTTCGGATTGGGATTGCGGCCATGTTGCGCTGTTTTGCGGGAGCTTTTTTGAAAGTCCTGTTTTCTTTCTTCATGGAAATTACCTCTTTTGGTCCATATGATGAAGACGATTCCTTCTTAAAAAGTACAACAAGGACCTGAGACCTGTTTCTTGCAGATCTCAGGCCCCTGCCATCGTTTTTTATGGGAATTCATTTATTGGCCGCATGGATAAATCGGCCTGTCCATATTGGGAAAGGATGGACTGTGCCTCCCCTTCCGATATTTCTTGAGTATAATGATCGCCTTTCAGGTAAGAATACCACCTACCCGAATCCTGATCCTGTTCAACCGTTTCTATCCGTTCGATACAGTAGGAGTTTAACCTATAAAAGCTGAAATATCTTGCCTCGTGGCTGATCCAATCGTAGTCCGTATATTGGATGACTCCGTTCTGGCAAAGCGTATAGTGGCCCCCTATGCCAATGGAAACATCTGTGACTGCACCGTCAAATAATGTGTAGATTTGCCTGATATTGTCCGGTTCATCTGACACAAGAAGTTCATCAATACCGTCTTTGTCTAAGTCGAAGAATGCAAAGTATTGCAATTTAGGAAAAACACATCTGGCTTTCTCCAAAGCGTCACGATACGCAGATAGTTGTGCTTCTTTGCCCAATGCCAACGTTTTTGCCCGTTCATATGTTCCAAGCGTGGTTACGGCATCGTCCATGGGAAAATCCAAGACGGGGTGGAGATTGATCGGAACAACGTCGTATTGCGATTGGATTTCTTCGGCTTGTTCCTTGCTGATAGGATTCAAACGCCCTGTCCCTTCGCTGTAGGACCACGAATCTGCGGCAGCGTTATATTTCAGGATTATCTTTTCCGAAATGAGCGAATCCTGATTTGGAGCATAGGGTGCAAAGTCATAATACACGATTGTTTGCGTATCATAGCCGTCTCCCCATTTTCCGCAAAGCTGCATACCATCACAAAGCTGTGCTTGGTTTAGTTCAGGCAGATACTCCGCAACGGAACCGTTTTCCTGCGTCAGAACAAAATCAAATGTCTCCGGGTCTCTGCCGAGAAGCAGTTCTTCTACACCGTTTCCGTCTATATCATAGAGTGCATAATAGAAAAACGGCTTCCATAGGCGCAGCGTGTCGGAGTGAAAATAATTCAGTAAAAAATCCTGATATCCGGCGTATTGGCTGTAGTCCTCCTTTTCGGGTTCCTGCTGTGTTTTTGCTTCTTCCGCATCGACAATGTCCAGCAGTGGTTGTATCGCTCCCAGGTCAAATGGTTTTGGGTGCATTTCCAGATTCAAACCATCCGCCACAAGTTCAATATCCTGTTTTGTGAAGAAAGCATTTTCGTCCAGAGGCCTTCCCAGGGCATCACTCAGGAGAACGGCGATATAGGCATCATCCAGGTCTGCAAAAATGATGGCATTCAGGTTGCTTTTTGCAAGAAGAACCTCAGAACCATAGGATGTAGTATAGGTCCACTGTTCAAAGTCGTCCATTGGAATTTCCAGATATCCTGGATTAAAATAATCCTTCCTGGTGTAAAAAAATGTCGTCCCAATGGGATGCTGCCACGCGCCGGGGGCGTTCAGAGTTAATTCGCAGGAATAGTGGAAGTCTCCTTCCGGGTAGAATATGCCGCTGCCCACAGATTCCTGAACCTTGGCGTTTTCACGGCAAATGCCAGTGATACCCATTGATTCAAAATATATTTCTGCTTGCCACCTTTGCACTGTCGTATCTACTCCCAATAATTGAAGGCCATAGGTTTTAGCGATTTCTTTCAGCTTGCTTGCCTGTTCTGTTGTTCTGCATTGGTAGGTGTAATAGAGATTGTCGGGAATCAATGGGTCCTTTTCTAATCCGATCCATTCTTCGTCCAATTCAGAAGTGGTCTTATACTCCCACCATTCCTTTGCGGCCAATTGATTCGGACTGCCGGGAGCCCCTTGAATCGAAAGAACGTCAAAGGCTGTAGGCGTTTTTGGGGTCCGTTTTCCGTCTCTATCATACCACCGATAACCGTTTGAGGCACCGATTTTGAAATCTTCCAGATTCAAAACGTAAATTACTGTACAACCAACCAATAAAAGTGACAGCATAATAGCCGCCGCTATTAGCCATGTCCTTTTCAGTGAGAGCTGCTTTACTGTTCTGCATTTTCCATTGCGGCTTTCCAGCGCTGACAGAACATATTTCTCCCTGGCCTCCCCGATTGCGTCGAGCAATTTTTCCGATTTCACACAAAGCCCTCCTTTTCAAGCTGCTTTCGAAGTTTCCCCCGCATCCTGTGCAGCATGGACGTGACCTTACTCTGGGTAAAACCATAGCTTTCCGCAATGACCGCAATGGAATCAAAGAACCAATATCTGCGCAAAAAGATGTCCCGTTCGTCTTTGGGCAAAGAATCCAGGAATCGGTTCAGGCACGCAGATAGTTCCCGGGCGTCGGAGTTTGCCTCAATATCCTGTGTTCCGTCAACGCAGTTGTCCAGTTCTTCCAAAGCAAGAACGATTTCACCACCGCCCCGCTTGTATGCGCTGCGGGATCTCCACCGGCTGATGGAGATATTGCGGGTGATTTTGCCAAGAAATGTGGCAAGGATCGAAGGGCGATGGGGCGGGAGCTTGTTCCACGCTGCCATATATGTATCACTGACACTTTCCTCGGCATCTTCATTATTTGCCAAGACATTGTAAGCAATGCTAAAACAGTAGCCACCATATTTGCTATCCGTTTCCACGATTGCTTTTTCTGATCGCTGCCAAAACAGGTCTACAATGTTTTTATCGTCCATACAAACACCTTCTTCGTTTTGTTTTGAAAGGCCCTTCACTTATATGCTCGCAAAAATGTAGTGGGATATTGCATGATTAGAAAAAATTCTATTTCATTTCAAATTCTGCAATGGGTTTCATCTCAATTTTCATCCGAGGGTATGCCGCAATAGCAGCGTTGTATTCATCTACGGTAAGCCATTCTTCGTAGCTGGGCTTGCCGATTTCCGAAATGTATCTGTACCAGGGGTTGTTGGGATTTGCAAAGGTGTCATAGCAGATACAGTCGATTTCAACCGCTTTGTGGCCTTCAATACGATAATAGGTATGGCTTTCAAAGGTATCTAATGTACAAACCTTTTCGATGATATTCCCCTCGCAGAGGTACAGACCGTTCAGCGTACCATCCGATAGCACAAGATCAATCATACCGTCAACCAGCATCACGACTTCTCCGAAAGGCGTATCACCTGCGCCCAGAAGAAGCTCCGGTTCCTCATCCCCGTTCAAATCATGCAGCGCATAACGAATGCTCTCTGGGGCAGTGGAATTATCAATGTAATATTTCAGATAATCTTCGATACTGTCCTGGATGAACGGATGGCCAATCGATGCAAGGTATTCTTTGATTGGGGTTGTTTTCACCTCTATCTTTTGGTAGGACGAAAGAACGGCATGGAATTCTTCACTGCTGATTGGCTGATCCACAAGGTTCTGATCCTCGGGAGCAAAGGTTGCGGACAATTTACCGTCGGCGTTTTTCCTGCATATCCGCATCCATGGGCTATCTGTATTTTCCGGATTGTATCTTACCCAATCCTGATATTCGATGCTGGTGCCAACGACTCTGGCATAACGATAGTCCTGCCCGTTGAGACCATCATCCACAAACATGAGGATACCGTTCTGGCAGACATAGACCTTCGTATTCTCAATCCACCAGACCAGACTTTTGGACTGAGTGCCATCCAGTGTACAGACACTGTAGAAATAATTCTCCTGTCCCAACAACAATTCTTCTACACCGTTCCCGTCAATATCCAGCAGAGCATAGACTGCGTTAATGGAATCATAACCCTGCTCTGCTACCTGGATAATGCGTTCTTTGTAGCCAAAGTTTTCAAGTGCCTTTGCTCGTTCTTCGCGCTCCTGTGCCAAACGCTCACTCAGCGCATCATACCGTGCCTGAGCTGCTTCAACATCCACCTCCTGCGGATCAACCTTAAAATTGATGACCTCAGCAGCGGCTTCCATACCCTTGCGGGTCAGAATTTGTTCGCCCTCTGCGATATCTCCTGCTCGGACATTGTTTATCAGAACCGTGAGGAAGGCATCCTTCTGATCCACAATCATCAAAGCATTGTCCTTACTGAGCGCCATCAGAACATCTACTCCCTGCGCTGTGGTGTATGTCCATTCCTCATAGTTTTCTAACGGTCCAATAAAGGCACTGACACCATCAAAAGATGTTTTCATAACATAACGCATCCGCATATCCAGTGGGTACTTCCATTGACAATTTTCACCGGTGAGCGTCAAATCAAAGGGGATGTCGAAAGTACCATCACCGTAGTAATAGCCTTGATTGTAATGTACCTTTGCCGGTGCGTGTGGTACAAGCAAGCCACCAATGCCTAGTGCATCAAAAGTAGTTTTGATATCTTCCTCGATCCACCCAATCCCCAGTGTGTTCAATCCGTATTTCTCGCAGATTTCGTCTACCTTGTCAATTTCTTCCTGAAAGAAACAGCCATATGCCAAATAATCCAGACGATCCTTCATTGGGATTTCCGGCTCATTTATTGGCATTTGATAGGCTTCCCGAAATTCATTCCATTCCTGATTGGCCAAATAGCCAGGGGTTCCGACATAGCCTTGCAGGGAAATCGCATTTCTTATCTGAGCGGGTTGTGTTTCCTCTCCGGGAGCTGCTGGAGGTGTGTATTCCTCTTGCGTGATAATCATATCACGCAGGCCAAAGACATAGATAACAGCGCAGCCAACCAACAGCAGCATCATGGCAATAACTGCGGCAACTAGCAATGTGCGGCTAAAGGAAAGTCGTTTTTGCGATTTCTTCTTTCCGTTTCGGCTGTCCAGAGCGGAGAGAACGTAAGGTTCCTTTGCTTCGCCAATAACTTCCAGTAATTGATCTGACTTCATAGAAAGCCCTCCTTTTCAAGCTGCTTCCGGAGTTTACCTCTTGTCCGGTACAACATGGATGTGACCTTACTCTGAGTAAAGCCAAAGCTTTCTGCGATATCAGCAATGGAATCAAAGAACCAGTACCGGCGCAGGAAAACATCCCGCTCCGTTTCCGGTAGCGTTTCCAGAAAACGATTGAAGGCCCAAACCAACTCATGGGATTCATAAGCCCGCTCAATATTCTGTTTTCCATCAACGCAATCGTCCAGTTCTTCCAGAGTAAGAGTGATTTGCCCGCCGCCGCGCTTTGCGGTATTTTTCGCTTTCCAGCGGTTAATGGAGATACGGCGGGTGATTTTTCCAAGGAATGTTGCAAGAATTGAAGGACGATGGGGTGGAAGCTGGTTCCATGCGGCCATATATGTATCGCTGACACTTTCTTCGGCATCTTCGCTATTTGCCAGGGCATGATAAGCAATGCTGTAGCAATAGGCACCATATTTGCGGTCTGTTTCGGCAATAGCCTGTTCAGAGCGGTCCCAGAAAAGCGCAACGATGCTTTGATCGTCCATACAAACACCTCCTATTGTTTCTTTGAAAGGCCCTTCACTTATATACTCAGGAAAAACTCTTTGATATTGCATGATTTTTTGAAATACTTGAGACTTTTACTGATCTGTCAAAAATTTTTGCACATACTCAGGCTTATGACTTTACCATCCAGAAAGTTGGTGTTCGTCTGATATTTGCCATACCTGCAGGCTGCTGATTCAGCACTTGAACAGCCTCTCTTTCGCCATATCGTCCCGCTGTATCCCGGTACAGCATATTGCAGGCGGAACCATTGTTTATAGCGCAGGCATTTACTGCTTTGTATTCCGTCATGATGTCGATCAAATCGGCGTAGGTCGCTCCAAGAGACTGGGGTGTTCTTCCATCCGCACTGATGAAAATCACCGTTCCGTCTTCACGCTGGCCGATGGCTGTCCGGGATGTGTAACCGGAGGGCGTATCGTATACAGACAGATTTGGTTTACCGTTGATCATCAGAACGGGACCGCCCTCATAGCCATCCCGGATTTTCAAATCGGCTGCCTCCTCCGCGGTGATGGAATTGCCAACGATCAAAATATTGTCCTTATTGAAGCCCATGAATCCATCTTCATAAATGTGGTCATGAAGACTGTTCCACACAACATGCTCGTTGGACAAAACCAATCCACAAGGGACACTTCCTACGGCAAGACTGCTTGTTCCGTCATCGTAGAAGACTCCGGCGTTGACTGCCGCAATTGCGTTTTCCTGCTCGATTGCTTTATCAATGCCAATACCCGGTGTGTCCAGGGAGAGCGCATCAGAAGACGTTGCCAGGTAGACCTTTGAAGGATCACGAACCAGCATCACATGGGCGGTAAAGGTTTGTCCGGTGTAAGTGTCAATTTGAATACCATCCGGGAAATCTACCCACGCATCGTTCAAGGTTGCTTCCTGCGTGGGTGTGTTAGACACAGTGGTCGGCTGCGTTGGTACTGTAGGCGTGGTGGTGCCGGGCGCATCCTGAACAGGTTTGGATTCTTGTAAATCCGGGGCTGCTTGCTTTTTGGGGACAGTCAAAAATCCAATTGCCGTTGCCAATATAGCAACAACTGAAACAAGAACGACCCAGAAGCGGGGCTTCTTGTAATTCAAAATATTGCGTACCCTCCGGGCAACTGCCGTTTCTCCAAAAGCTACGGGACAGGCCAGCACCAGCCGCTTTCCTCCGCTGCAATCCAAAAGTGCTGCGGAATAGGCTTTCTTTTCAGCAAGGCCAAAGCGAGAGATGACCATTTCATCGCAGGCAAACTCAATATCCCGGCATACAAGAAAGTAGGCGATCCATACAAAGGGGTCAAACCAATAAACAGATAAAAGGACATAGGCCAGCGGCTTCCACCAATGGTCTTTTCGGGACAGGTGGCTCCGCTCGTGGGCAATCACATGGGCCTTGGCCGGTCCACACAGGCCGGAGGGCAGGTAGATTCTGGGCCGAATAAAGCCAAGAATAAACGGGGTCGTCACAGCATCGCAAATCCAGATGCCGGCCCTTTCCGGAATGGCTTCCATTACAAGGTGCCGCATTCTGATATAACTGAATAGAAAATAGCCCAGCATACAGCATAGACCAATGCACCATACGATCGGAAACGCCGAGACCTGTGGCTGGCGGCTATCTGTTATGGATCCTTGATTTTCCGGAATCTGCGCTTGGGCAGCACCGGAGGGAACAGGTTCCGGGTGAATCAAGTTCGTATTGACGGTTTCCTGAATGACAGAAGTAGTCTGGGGGACCATGCTGACAGGACTTTCAACGGAAAACGGAAAGACCAACCGCAGAGCAACAATGGCCCAGAGCATACAGACGATCCGCCTTGGCGCCTTTCTCAAAAGTGTCCGAAGGAAGATCACCGCAACGATCAGCCAATTCGCAAGAAGGCTGAGACTGACAAGCTTCGAGAATACAGCGTCCATCATTACCCCTCCCCTGCTTCATCGATCATCTTCCGAACGAGTGTACGCTCTTCTTCCGATAAGGGGCGGCTTCTGGAAAATGCCGCCAGAAATGCCGGAAAGGAGCCTTGGAAGGTGTTGTCTACGAACTGCTCACTTTGCATGGAATAGAACTGCTCTCTGGAAATAAGGGATGTGACCGTTCCGTTGTTGTTCTGAAACAGTCCCTTATCGCAAAGCCTGCGAAGGACGGTATGCACCGTCGTCCTTTTCCATTGCAGCTCCTCCCCTGCCAGCTTCACAAGGGTGGAGGAAGATACCGGTTCGTTCTTCCAAATCATGTCCGCAAAACGGGATTCAACCACTCCGAGCTGTATCTCACTCATATTGATTATACCTCCTTTGCGACTACATGCAGTAGTCTCTACTTAAAGACTACACTATGTAGTCGCAAAAGTCAATAGCTTTTTTAAAAACCTACAAAAACCGGGGAAGAAAACAAAAGCGTTTTCCTCCCCGGTTTTGAGTCTTGGGCTATTTTATGATTAGTCCCGCTGAACGCTTCCCCCTGAGAATTGCGCTGCAATGATTCAAATCGGGAATCAGGACCTTGTGCGGACGGCCGAGCAAGTCAATCTCCTGTTCTTTTGAGGAGGCCCGATCAGGGCATTGGGCAACGGTGATCCTATAGGAAGAAAATACATCCAGCCATTGCTTCCGGTATTCTTCCAATTTTTGTTTTTCAATATCCGTTTCCAAAAGTGGGAGAACGGCATCCAGCAATTGAGAAAACTGCTCCCGGGAAAGTTTCTGACAGGCGTCTAAAACCGTGGCGATGATCCTGGCGTTTCGCTCGGAACGACAGTACAGGCTCTCTTCCGGAATGACAAGATATCGGTAGGCATAGGCTGCATTTCCGTTCAGGTGATATTTCCCATCGGTTTGCTGGCCCAATGGGATATGCTTCTCGGACAGACAGTCTATTTCACTGTTTTCCAATGGCAAATCGATACCGCCAAGTGCGTCAACAATGCCCATGAACACATCAGGGCCCGCTTCAGCGCTTCCGTCTATGGATATGTCAAAGCTTTCAGCAATGCCTTTAGTCAAAAATGGGCTGCCCTGCTTTTCTTTATTCCACGCCTTCCCCAAAGCATGGGCGATATTCAAAGTCGTTTGCCCAACGACATGGGTGGTTTTGGGGTCAGTATAGTATCCAAATTCCAGGTATGTCCAGGAAGGAAGTACATAAAAATTCCATTCTTTTGCTTTTCCGTCTATGGATGTCAGAACAATGGAGCCAGCGTTTTTTAGTTCAGTACCGTCCTTTAACGCTGAAGTATATTGTCCGATGACAAGCAATCTGGGGATTTGCGCCGGTACTGCATGGACAGGGGCGGTCAAGAAGCCAACGCCGATGGCCGTAATAGCAAAAATGTTTAGCACCGTGAAACGTATTGTCGGTCTTTTATAGCGGACAATGTTGGTAATGCGGTGCTTTACGTTCTTCTCACCAAAAGCCAGCGGCGAGGCAGTCAAGTTTTTGGGGCCGCTATAGTGCAAAAGGACCCTGGAATAGGCTATTTTCTGCGAAACGGTCATATTTTGAATAACCGTTTCATCACACGCAACCTCAATATCACGGCAAAAAATGATATATGCGAACCATATCATAGGATGAAACCAATAAAGGGACAGCAGAAAGAAACCTAATGGCTTCCATAGATGGTCTCTTCGCCTCAGATGGGCCTGCTCGTGGGCAAGGACATAGGGCAATTCCTCGGGCTTCAGGTCGGAAGGAAGGTATATTTTGGGATGGAGCATGCCAAAAACGAAGGGCTCTTCTATATAATCGCAGGAATAGATTTTTGGCTCGACAGCAATTGAAGCGGATAACTTTCTCTTTACGGCAATACTCTCTCTAACGGTATAAGCAGACATCCCGGCAAATCCAATGAGCCATAAAACCGAAAAAGCACCAAGCAAATCAAATGGCACCTCGGTAGAGGCCTGCGGCTCCAGCCGCAGATTTTGCAGGACCGTCAAATCAGATGCGGCGGCCGATGCTCCTTTCTGGGGAGTGGATTGGACGGTTGTTTCCGGAACCGGATAGAAAACCTCCTGCTCAATAGGAACAGATTCCGGCAGAATGCAGAGGGGACTTTCGATTCGGAATGGGATGATCAGGTGCGCCGCAAGAAGGAGCCACAGGAAGCAGGAAACGGTTCTGGATTTTCGTGACAGGAACAGGCGCATGACCAGGATCACCAGCAGCAGCCATGTGGCGGAAATGCTGTTATTCAGTAACCATAAAAACAGTTCTTTCATAGTGGTCCTTTCTCAAAATCACCAATTATTTGTAGAGCTGGTCCGGAGCTCCTTTTGCGAATGCTCTTTTGGGAGACAAAATCATTCAAAAGGCGTGCAATGAACCAATGTGGTTTTTGTTGCATATAAGTGGGATGTTCTCAGTTTATAACAGATGAAATGAACTGTCAAGCAGTTTTTAAGAAATACTAAAGACATTAAAGAATTGGAATTTAACTTCTGCTGATGTTTGATTTCGAATTATCTTGACAAAAGTGTCTACTGAATATAGAATATATTTGTCTATAAAAGATAGACGAAAGGAGCGATAAAAATGGAAGAGTATCGTCTTGGAGAAGTGGAGTCAAAATTTGCGGAGATCATCTGGGCCAATGAGCCTCTATCCTCCCGGCGTCTGGCGGAACTGGCGCTTGAAAAATTGAACTGGAAGCGTACAACGACTTATACTGTTTTGAAGCGGCTGTGTGAACGGGGACTGTTTCAGAATCAGGGCGGCACAGTGTCCGCGCTGGTCACTCAGGAAGAATTTATGGCCCATCGAAGTGAGCAGTTTCTGGACGAAGCCTTTCAAGGGTCCCTTCCTGCCTTTATGGCGGCATTCAGCAGTCGAAAAAGGCTATCCGAGGCGGAAATCAAGGAACTGGAACAGATCATTGACGGGATGCGGGAATAAGATGCGGCATGAGAAGCGTTCAATGCGGAACTGTGATGTCTACGGGAGGATGACTTTATGAATAAAGGCGGACGTTTCCTGGCACAGCGAGATTCAAAGAAACCGGCGTGGGTAAAGGTACTGACGGTGGTTCTGCTTGTGACCATCCTATTAGGCGTATTGGGCGCCGGTTTTGTTTACTCGAAAATGAACAAGATCCAAAGGGCGCAGGTTGGTTCCAATCAGCTGACCGATGATGTATTGGCGGATCTCTTGTCAGAAGACTCTACCGCCTCCTATATGGAAGAGCCCGAGCCGGAAGAGACGGATGCGACCGTCCCGAAGGAAACAGCACCTGGCTATGGGAAGATGGGAAAAGTAATCAATATCTTGCTGATCGGCCAGGATGCCCGTGAGGGCGAGGAGAGCAAAAATGCGGATACGGTGATTTTGGTGACGATCAACAAGGAGACAAAGAAAATCACCATGACTTCTTTTCTGCGGGATTCCTATGTCTCTTTAAACAGCGTGAAGGATATTGAAGGAAAGCCGCGTTACGGTGCTACAAAGCTTACACTGGTCTATGCGATCGGTCATCAGTATGGCGGAGATCTGGGGGCTATGTATCTGATGGACCGTGTTATTGAGAAAAATTTTGGTCCTGTGGTGGATCATAATATCGAAGTGAGTATGGAGGCTTTTGATGCCTGCATCAATGCGCTGGGCGGCGTTACCGTTACCTTGGATGAGGACGAAGCCAAATATATGAACAATTACTTTAAGAACTATGATGACCGTGTCTATGAAGTAGGCGAAAATCTGGTAGACGGCTGGGCAGCGGAGGTCTACGTCAGGACCCGTCACGCAAACTACGGTGACAACGACTTTAACCGGACAGACCGCCAGCGGGCCGTGGTGGCGCAGGTACTGGAGAAGGTCAAAAATAAGAGTCTGCTGGAAATCAATAAGCTGGTGGACTCCTTGCTTCCCATGGTTCTGACGGATATGACGAATGGAGACATGACCAACTACATTTTGGAAATTTTGCCCCTGCTGCCGGAAATGACTCTGGAATCCATCCAATGCCCCAATGCGGACATGGACCGCTGGGGTGAGGTCCGGGACATTTTCAATAATGGGCAGCCACAGAGCATTTTGAATTTCGACTCCAATAAGGCAAAGGCGATCCTGATTCCAATTACTGAATGCAATTAAAAAACAGAGGGTTGTTCTGCAAGGCGTGAAAAAGGAGCGGCGGGAATGGAATTAAACACAGAAGTGAAAATGATACAAAAAAACACGAGATTTCCGATTTTTTTATCTTTACATTATGGGCCTTTTTCTGTAGAATAGGAGTATGGCTATAAGACCATAAATAGGAGGTTCTATTATGAGCGTTAGAAGAATCGGTGTTCTGACCAGCGGCGGTGATGCCCCCGGCATGAACCCCTGCGTTCGAGCAGTCGTGCGTACCGCGCTTTACCATGGCGTGGAGTGCTACGGCATTCGCAGAGGCTGGAATGGCCTGATTGCCGGCGACATCATTCGCCTGGATGAAAAAAGCGTTGCCCACACCATCAATCGTGGCGGTACGATTCTCTATACTGCCCGCAGCGAGGAATTCATGACGGAAGCGGGCCAGCGTCGGGCTGTTTCTACCTGCAAGTTCCTGGGATTGGACAGCATTATCGCCATCGGCGGCGACGGCACTTTCCGGGGCGCTTTGGCGTTGAGCAAATACGGCATCAATGTCATCGGTATTCCCGGCACCATCGACAATGACATCAGTTGCACCAATTACTGCATCGGCTTTGATACTGCCGCCAACACCGCCATTGAGTGCATCGATAAGCTGCGGGACACCATGCAGTCTCACGAGCGCTGCTCTGTTGTGGAGGTCATGGGCCGTAACGCCGGTTATCTGGCGATGTATGTGGGCTTGGCCTGCGGCGCTACAGCGGTCCTTGTTCCTGAAGAACCCATTGATTTTGAAAGAGACGTTATTGAAAAGATCCGTCAGGCCCGTTTCAACGGCTTTACCCACTACATGATCGTTGTAGCCGAGGGCGCCGGAAAGGCCACGGACATTGCCAAGCAGATCAAGGACGCCATCGATTTGGACCCCCGTGTGACGGTTTTGGGCCACATTCAGCGTGGCGGTTCTCCCTCCGGCCGTGACAGAGTCAATGCTACCAAGATGGGCTATCTGGCTGTGGAGCTCCTGCTGCAGGGCAAGACCAACCGGATCGTCTGCACCCATGACGGAAGCTTCTCCGATGTGGACATTGATGAGGGCCTGGCCATGAAGAAGAGCATCCAGCAAATGGAAGTGGATGTTCTGGCCGCTATGACCGGTACGTGATTCGAAATTCCAGTGCGTTTTACAGTAAAAAAGAGCTTACGGTTTTGAAGGCCGTAAGCTCTTTTTATGCTTTTGGATGACATTTTTGGTAGACGCTTTTAAGACGCTGGTTGATCATGTGGGCGTATACCTGGGTAGAGGAAATATCGCTGTGTCCCATCAGTTCCTGCAAGGAGCCCAGGTCCGCGCCGTTTTCCAGCAAATGGACCGCAAAGCTGTGCCGCAGGGTATGGGGGGTGATCTCTTTTTCAATACCTGCCTTGGCCTGGTAGTGCTTGAGGATCTTCCAGAATCCCTGACGGCTCATACGGGTGCCGCCGACGTTGACAAACAGGGCTTGCTCGGTTGCATCTAAGACCATGGTGGAACGGACATCCGTCAGATAGACACACAGTGCCTTCTGGGCAGCGGGATACAAAGGAATCGCACGGGACTTTTTCTCACTGTGGCATTTCACCATGCCAAGCTCCAAGCTCACATCTTCCACATTCAGGCTGATGAGCTCCGTGACCCGCATGCCGGTAGCGTACATGAGCTCCAGCATTGCCTTGTCCCTGTAGCCCTTTGCGTCTACACAGACCGGCTGGGCCAGGAGCAGCTCGACCTCCTTGCCAGTGAGGATTTGAGGCATTTTCTTTTCTCCACGCTCCACACGAATATCCGCGCTTACCGGGGATGTGGAGAGAAAGCCGTTGGAGACGGCGAAGGAATAAAAGTTTTTCAGACTGGCCAGGGACCTGGAAACCGTGGCTCCGGATTTTCCTTGCTCCAATAAATAGGCAAGGTAGTCCTGAATATTCACTTGTGTTGCGTTCACAGCGTCAGAAATACCTCCCTCCTGCAGCCAATCAAGGAACTGCCGAATATCTCGCATATACGACGAGACGGTATTCTCCGACGCCTGCCTCACCCGGACGAGATAATTCTCGTAGGCTCGAATAAGATCCAGCATGAACCGAAGTACCTATCCTTATTTAGAATCTATCAGAAATGCCGCAAAGGGCATCACTAACCAATAATCTGTAAGGCTAACCATAGCGGCAACAGTCAAGCATAGAAATAAATCCAAGCGTCCCCATTGCTCAGACAAAAGTCGGAGCCAAAACAAGAAAAGAAACGGAAAAAAGAAAAATTCCGAAAACAACAGGATCGGCCACAACAGCCAGCCGGCAGAGCCAAAACACTGCCGAAGGCCAACGGCCACCCAAGTGAACGCGGCAGACCGCACAAAGGCGAAGCCTAGTAAGGCCCAGGAAGGAAGCCCCCAGAACAGTGCGGCAGAGAGAAGTACATCCAAAATCGGTACGAAGCAAACCAGCCGTGAACCGGATGAAAAAGCGGAGGCCCATGGAATATGGGCGCGAACAACACAGCGGCCCAGAGCTCCTGATAAGGACCCTAGAAGCCAGAAAAAAATCAGCGCACAATACAGATGCCGTCTGTGAAAGTCAATGTACAGCAGGCTGTCTTTGCTCATAGGTGATTTCCCCACGGACCTGCCTGCTGAAATGGATACATCTTCAACGTTTTTGATATAGACATACTATACTCCGTTTTTTGCAAAAATTCAAGTATTATTAGCCAAAATAGATTTTTTTGTAGATTTCGCCAATTTTTATGTCAATATTGTTATGTTAACGAAGCCAATAACCGAACAAAAGTTTTTACCAATATGGATTATTTGAGTCATATGTTAGAGAAATGCCCTGTATTTGTATGAAAAATTGCGGCCGCACTTTTTCTTGCAAAATCCCCTAAAGGGTAAACAAAATTTACTCTCAGGGGGATTTTGTGCAATTTAACGAAAATGCCTTGATTTTTTATGGGGTTTCCATCCCCTGCCCATGCTTGCCGAGCGAAGAAATGCCACACCGGTGCCCCCAATTATCAGCATTGCCGTAGGGAAAATTCCTTCATACTGCCCGCCGAAAAAGAGCGCTGTAAGTCCCGTCAGAGTGACGAGATAGCATATTCCCGAAAGGACAAACACCATCAGCCGCCGGTGACGGATCCGCTTGTAGGCCACGGTGCTCCCTATGGCCGAGGATACAAACAGTACAGCCATTACACCATATCCCACGTTCTCCTCCGGAAGCACCTCTTTGGCGATCAGCACCGCCAGAAGGCACCCTAATAGGACGGTCAGCACCATTGCGGCCAGCACGCCCAGCGCCAGTCCCCCGGGGATGCCGGAGGACATTCCGGTTGGTTTTTGATTAGTCAGCATACGCCCCTCCCCTTTCAGTAAACTCTATGCACTCGGAGGAAAAAGAGAAGCGGAGAATGTTTTGAACGCGACGTCGGCCCTATTGACGGTAAAAAAATCCTCCTACCCACAAACCTTGGGGTAGGAGAATCATCCGTATCCAATTATTGCCGCATCTGCTAATGGGGCTTCTTACATTTCCACATCTACGTTTGCGGATGCCTTGCGCTGCTGCTCCTGGGCTTCAGTGACGGTGCGGAACTTCATGCGGGTATCCCGAACTTCGCTGAGCGCCTTGGAGATGGTCTCCTCGGTCTCCTTCAGCGCGGAATCCATATACTCGTTGCCGGCTCTGCGCAGCTGCTCGATGCGGTTCTGGGTCTGGGCCACCAGCTCCTCGCTGCGCTTCTTGGCCTCTTCATAAATGGCTTCCTTGGTAACGAGCTGCTGGGCCTGCTCCTGGGCCTGACGCAGAATGCCCTCTGCCTCACGGCGCGCCTGGTTGATCAGCTCGTTTCTGGACTCCACAATGGTACGGGACTGCTTCAGCTCACCGGGCATTTGGGCAATGACTTCATCCAGCATGTCCAGCACACGGTCCCGCTCCAGAATGCACTTGTCGGCGGCCAGAGGCATGGTCCGCGCGTCCTGAACCATATCATAAAGGGAGCCGATAATGTCTTCAATATTGCTGCTCATAGTATTCCTCCTAAATTGGCTTTTCTCACTTCATCAGGGCACGTTCCTGCAAACGCCGACGGAAATCCCCGATGATCTCTTCCGGGATAAAGTCGGTCAGGTCAGCGCCGTAGGAGCCCAGCTCTTTTACCAGGCTGGAGCTCAGGTACATGTATTGGCTGTCGGCGGTTAGAAACATGGTATCCAAATCCGGGTTGATTTTCCGGTTAATGAGGGCCATCTGGAACTCATTTTCGAAATCCGAACCGGCTCGCAGGCCCTTTACCACCACGCAGCTGCCCCGGCGCCGGGCGTACTCCGCAAGAAGCTCACTGGAGCCGTCAACCTCCACGTTCGGCAGGTCTCTGGTGACCCGGCGGATCAGCTCCACCCGCTCCTCCAAAGAAAACATGGGGTGCTTGCCTGCATTGACCATCACGCAGACGATCAGGTTATCAAAAATATTGGCGGCCCGGCGAATAATATTCAGATGGCCGCTGGTGACCGGGTCAAAGCTCCCGGGATAAATCGCTGTTTTCATATATTCTCGGCATCCTCTTTGCGATAGATCGTAAGGAGTGTTTTTCCATACTTATAGTCTTTGGAACGAGTGTATCCCGCCGGGGCAAAAGACAGTTCCTTCCCCAGAGGACGTTCCGCTACTATTATACCACCGGAATGCAAAATGTCAATTTCTGTTATGCGCTTCAATGCGGTTTCCAGAAAAACTTCCGCATAGGGCGGGTCCAAAAAGATGATATCAAAGGTCTCCCGGCAGCGGTTGAGATACTCCAGATAATCACAGCGGACGACACGGGCTTCCGCGGTCAACTTGGTGCGGCGGAGATTTTCCTCTATGAGCTTGCAGGCCTCCTGCCGAGCGTCTGTAAAAACGGCATGCTCCGCGCCTTGGCTCAAGGCCTCAATGCCCAGCTGCCCGGTTCCGCCAAACAGGTCCAGGACCCTGGCACCGGGCACATCAAACCGGATAATGCTGAATAGCGCCTCCTTCACCCGGTCCGCTGTGGGGCGGGTAAGCAGGCCGTCAGGGGTTTTTAATTGGATGCCCCGTGCTTTTCCTGTAATGACGCGCATATACTTTTCTCCTAATGATTTCCTGATTTTGAAAAATTATTCCTGTTCGGCCCCCTGCTCCTTGTCGCGGAAGTGCCGGAAAACAGCCATTGCCGCATCCTTTGGAAGCAGCACTTCCAGCTCCGGAAGCGTGGCCTTGGACATGGCGGTCAGGGACTGGAACTTTCGCAGCAGATCCTGTTTGCGCTTGGGGCCGATACCGGGGATGCCGTCCAGCTCCGAGTATTGCAGGCGCTTGCTACGGAGCTTTCGGTGATAGGTGATGGCGAAGCGGTGGGTCTCCTCCTGAATGTTCCCGATCAAAGAGAAGATGGCCTGGTTTCCGTCAATGCGTATTTCCTGGCCCTCCGGGGTCACCAGTGCCCGGGTGCGGTGCCGGTCGTCCTTTACCATACCGAACACCGGGAAAGCAAGGCCGAGTTCTTCCAAGGCTCTGACCGCCACGGCAGCGTGCTGAATGCCGCCGTCGATCAGCAGTAGGTCCGGGGCCTGATCAAAGCCTTTATCCCCTGCTTTGAAATGAGAGAAGCGGCGCTTGACTACTTGCTGCATGGAAGCGTAGTCATCCTGATTGGTCAGCCCCTCCAGCTTGAAGTGCTTATAATCACTCTTGCGCGGCTTGCCGCCCTGAAATACCACCATGCTGGCAACAATATCCGTTCCGGAAATGTTGGAAATGTCAAAGGATTCCATGCGGTTTGGGGTAGGGATCGAAAGCATTTTTCCCAGGGTGACCAGGGTGGCGTTGAGACGCTCCTCTTTGTCCGTCAGCCGCTGGGCTTCCTCCAGGGCATTTTTGTTTGCCAACTCGATGAGTCGCATATTATCCCCCTTTTGAGGGACCCGGATCTTGCTGCGGCGGCCGTACTGCTGCTCCATGAGCTGGGAAAACAACTCGCTGTCCTCAATTTCGAAGGGCAGCAAAACGATTTTGGGGGCCAGACCCCGGCTGAGATAATACTGCTTCATCAGGCTGGAAACCGCTTCCTTCGGGTCTTCCGGTACAGGGAATACATCGTAGTCCTTATCCAGCAGATTTCCTCCGCTGAAGTGCAGCACGGCAAAGCAAGCCTTGACCTCGGTCTGCCCGTAGCCGACCACATCCGTATCCGCCAGGGAACCGGCGGTGACCAGCTGCTTCTGTCCCAAGGCTTCTACGGCATTCAGCCGGTCTCGCAGGGCCGCGGCCACTTCAAATTCTAGGTTGTCCGCTGCCGCAAGCATGGCGGTTTTGATTTCATCGGCAACGGATTTGTAATTGCCCTTTAAAAGCTGCCGGGCCTGTTCCATGCGCTGGCGGTAGAGCGTGCAGCTGACATGCTCCTGACACCAGCCCTCACATTGGTTCATATGGTAATTGAGGCACGGGCGGTCCTTTCCGATGTCCCTGGGAAAAACCTTGCTGCAGCCTGGAAGTTTTAAAGTCAGGCGTATGGTCTCCAGCAGATTGTGGGTCACGCTTCTGCTGCCGTATGGCCCAAAGTATTCCGCCTGATCGTACGCAATTTTATTGACGATGGTAATGGTGGGATAGATCTCTTTCCGGTCAAGACGCAAATAAGGATAGCCCTTGTCATCCTTTAGAAGAATGTTGTACTTGGGCATATAACGCTTGATCAGGGAGCATTCCAGAACCAATGCCTCAAACTCATTGGCGGCAACGATGGTATCAAAATGGTGGATTTTGCTGACCATCATCTTGGTTTTTGGTGTATGGGAGGCCGTGTCCTGAAAGTATTGGCTGACCCTGTTTTTGAGCTTTTTGGCCTTGCCGACGTAGATGACCTTGTCATTTTTATCCCGCATGATATACACGCCCGGGGCATAGGGCAGGGACAGGGCTTTTTTCTTCAATTCATCAAAAGTCATCGGATCCTCCCAAAGAAGAGCCGCCTCTGCGTACACGGACAGAGGCGGCCAGTGATGTTACCAGGAAATCAATAAACGTCGCGCTGGAGCAGGGCATCCAGAGCTGTTACCGCGGCTTCCTCGTCAGCCCCAATGGCGCTAAGGGTCACGGTGGAGCCGGAGATAATGCCCAAGGACATGATACCAAGCAAACTCTTGGCATTCATCTTCCGATTGCCGGATTCCAGCCAGATGCTGCTCTCAAATTCATTGGCCTTCTGAACGAAGAACGTAGCCTGCTTGTTGTGCAGACCGGATTCACAGCGAACAACAACTTCCTTGCTATACATAACAAACACTCCTTTTCATTACACCCGAAGGGGCGCAACGGGTCTAGCCACATGATACCTTTTTTTTCGGAAAATGTCAACCGATTCCTTTGAAAGGTACGATAATTCCAGCCTGGAAAACACGGGAAATCAGGCAAATTCCGCAATGGTAACGCCGTCTTCACCCTCGCCATATTGGCCTAACCGGAACTTTTTAATAAATTTGTTCTTTTTCAGTTCCTGCTGCACCGCGGCCCGCAGGGCACCGGTGCCCTTGCCATGGATGATGCGCACGGTCGAGAGCTTGGCCCGCATGGCCTCATCCAGGTACCGGTCCAGAACACAAATCGCCTCGACGCAGTCCATTCCCCGCAAATCTACTTCTGTGGGCATGGAGGTCATTTTCATTTCCCGGCCGGAGTGCTTCGGGCGGCCGCCCTTGGCAACATAGGGGTCCTCATGTTCCAGCAGGTACACTTCCTCCGGCTTTGCGGTCATTTTCAAAATACCGGCCTGAAGCTGATAGGTGCCGTCCTTGTTGATGGCAAGAACGCTTGCTTTGGTGCCCAACTTCAAAAGCTCCACGGTATCGCCCACCAGGATGCCGCGGGTCGCCTTGGGCCGCTGCTTTTTGGGAGCCTGGGCACGGATCTGGTCCTCGGTCTCGTTGAGCATCCGCCGCAATTCGGTCTGGCGCTGGTTGATGCCTGTGGTATCGGCGGTGGATTCCAGTTGTTTGCGCAGCGCTTTCAGCTCTTCGGAGGCGGCATTGGCGGCAGTTCTGGCCTCTTCAATGATGGCCTGGGCTTCCCGACGGGCGGATTCCATGGCCTTTTCTTTTTCCCGTTGCAGCTGAAGATTGTATTCTTCACTCTGCTGTTTGATTTTGGCGGTCTCCTGCTTCAGCCGTTCCGCCTCCAACCGGGCGGATTCCATTTGCTGCCGCTGCTGCTCCAGCTGGGTCAGCACGTCCTCGAAGTCCTTATCGCTCTTTCCGACCAGGTCTCCCGCCTCTTTCAGGATGTCCTCAGAGAGGCCCAGGCGGCGGCAGATGGCGAAGGCGTTGGACTTGCCGGGGATGCCAATCAAAAGCCGGTAGGTGGGCTGCAGCGTCTCCACATCAAATTCGCAGGAGGCATTGATGACCCCCTTGGTCCGCATTGCGTACAGCTTCAGCTCCGCATAGTGGGTGGTGGCCACCACCCGAGAGCCCATTTTCCGGCTGAACTCGATGAGGGCAATGGCCAGGGCCGCACCCTCAGCAGGGTCCGTTCCTGCGCCAAGTTCATCATACAAAACCAAAGTCCTGGAATCGCATTGGGCCACCACATCCACAATGGTTTTCATATGCCCCGAGAAGGTGGACAGGCTCTGGGCAATGGACTGCTCATCGCCAATATCCGCCAGAATGGCATCAAAGGTGGAGAGCACACTGCCGTCACCGGCAGGAACATGAAGGCCGCACTCCGCCATGAGCGTCAGCAATCCGATGGTTTTCAAGGTGACGGTTTTGCCGCCGGTATTGGGGCCTGTGATGATCATGGTATCAAAATCAGAGCCCAGCCGCAGAGAAATGGGAACGACCTTTTTGGGGTCGATCAGCGGATGCCGGGCGTTGCGCAGCTCTACCCTGCCCTGGTCGTTCATGATGGGGGCCCAGGCCCGCATCTGATAGCCCAGCTTGGCCTTTGCGAAAATCACATCCAGCCGGATGAGCATTTCCACATCCATGCGGATGTTTTCTGCATAGGCGGCAGCCTCTGCGGAGAGCTCTGCCAGAATGCGCTCGATTTCCTTTTTCTCCTTCAGCTCCAGCTCCCGCAGGGCGTTATTGGCATTTACGGCAGACATGGGCTCTACGAAGTATGTAGACCCTGTGGCGGAAACATCATGCACCAGTCCGGGCACATCGTTTTTGCACTCGGATTTCACGGGGACCACATAGCGGCCCTGGCGAATGGTGATGATGGGCTCCCGCAGAAATTTGCTGTAAGCCGGGGAGGAAATGACCTTTTGAAGGCTGTCCCGGATTTTCCCCGCCTGGACGCGCATATGGCGGCGGATGTCTGCCAAGGCAGAGGAGGCGGTATCGGCGATCTCGTCCTCAGAGAGGATCGCGCCAAAAATCCGGTCTTCTAAGTATTTATTAGGGATCAACGCGTCAAACATGGGATCCAGCACCGTTTTAGGGTCGTCCTCGGACACGTATCCTTTGATATTTCTTGTACAACGCAAAACCCCGGCGATCCGCAACAGCTCCACAGGCTGCAGGCTGCCGCCCCGGTCCGCCCGCTCCAGGCTGGCGGATACATCGGTCACATCACCGAAGGTCGGATTTCCCTTTCTGGTGCAGAAATCCGAGGCGGCGGTGGTCTGTGCCAGCAGCTCCTGCACCGTATCCAAATCGGAATCGGGCTGAAGACGCAGGCACTGGGCCTTTCCGCCCTCGCTTCCGGCACATTGGGAAAGCATTGTAAGAACCTGCCCCAGCTCCAGCTTGGACAGGGATTTTTCATACAATTCCGTCATGTTTTTCTCCTAAAAAAGCTTCCCTGGCAAACAGGGATTTGTAAAAGTCCAAAGCCGCAAACCCACGCTCCAGCTGGGTTTGCAGGTACCCTTCCGTCAGCTGACTCAGCGCCTGGGTGGCATCCTCCCCCAAACGGAAGGAAAAAAGCCGCTTTGGAGCACACAGGCAGATATATCGCATGGCTTCCAGCATCTCTGGGGTCACAGGCACCCGGATGCCGGCAGACTGGGGGTCCCGGCAGCCTTTGCATTCCAGCTGTCCCAGACTCAAATCAAACCGTTCCGGGGTCTGACAGCCGCAGATATGGCAGCCGAACAGCTCCGGTGTGTAGCCTGCCAGGCAGGCAGCCCGGAGCTCAAAAACGGCCTTGACCTGGGCCTCCGGAAGCCCCAGCTTGGATAAGGCATACAGGCAGTTAAGAAGCAGGGACTGAAGCTCCGGGTTCGGCATATCCTCCTGAGAGATCAGCTCTGTGACCTGGGCAAAATAGCTGCCCAGGGACAGCTGGGTCAGCTCCCGGCGCAGGCCGGAGAACAGCTCCAGACAGTGGGCTTCGTTGATGGTATATTTTCCGTTGTATTCAAACAGTGTAAATTCTCCGAAGCTTAAAAGTTGGCACGGGGCAGCCAGCGGGCTGTTTTTTCGCCGGAGGCCCCGGGCTTTCACGGACAATTTTCCGTAATTCTGGGTCAGCAACGTCAGCATGGCATCCCGGTCATTGAATTCCGAAACCCGTAGGACGATGGCCCTGACGGTCAGATACATGATGCGCCTCCTGTTGCAGGGTTTGGGTATAAAGCAGATAAGCCTCCGGCGAACCTGTTTCGAGAAATAATTTCCAATAGGCTTGTGACAGCATAGACCTTCCCTCCCGGGTTAGTCTTTGCAATCAGAGCCGGTGCTAGTCTGGGAATTGCTGGCGGTTAGTCCCGATACCCAAAATTGCGGACCAGGAAGTCGCTGTCCCGCCAGTTTTCCTTTACCTTGACCCAGGTGGTCAGGTAGACCCGGGTGCCCATGAACTTTTCGCAGTCATGGCGGGCCAGGGTGGAGATTTTTTTCAGCATTTCGCCGTTTTTGCCGATGATGATCCCCTTGTGGCTGGCCTTTTCACAGTAAATCGTGGCATCCAGGTCGATGACACCGTTGTCCCGCTCGGAGAACTTGGTGATCTCCACGGCGGTGCCGTGGGGGATTTCCTTATCCAGGCACCACAGCAGCTTTTCTCGAATGATCTCTGCCATGACCTGCCGCTCCGGCTGGTCCGTGGTGGTGTCCGACGGGAACAGGAAGGGGCCCTCCTGGCCGTAATCTCCGCACAGCTTCAGCAGCTCCTCTACTCCGTCGCCGGTTTTTGCGGAGATGGGGACGATGGCATCAAAGTTGGCAGCCTGAGAATACTGGGCAATGACCTCCAGAAGGGTGTCCTTTTCAACGGTGTCGATTTTATTGATGACCAGGATGGCGGGGCAGCGGCTGGACTGGATCTTCTGAATCAGGCCCTCTTCCTGGGGGCCGATGGAAGCAATGGGTTCCACCACCAACAGCGTCAAATCTACATCCGCAATGGATTCCTGGGCGATATTCACCATATAGTCACCCAGTTTGGTCCTGGGCCGGTGGAAACCGGGGGTATCCACAAAAACATACTGGATGTCCTCTCTGGTCACGATTCCACAGATCCGGTTCCGGGTCGTCTGGGGTTTGTTGGAAACAATGGCGATCTTCTCGCCTACCAGGTAATTGGTCAGGGTGGACTTGCCCACATTGGGCCGTCCGCAAATGGTGATCATAGCGGTTTTTGTCTTCATAAATTCTCCTTTAAGTACGACTCATGCCGGGGATGCCTGCGGCAATGTCCTCTTCTCTGGCACGCATCTGGCGCTTCTGGGGGCCTTCGTCCAAGTGGTCATAGCCCAGCAGATGGAGCATGGAATGGATGGTCAGATACCCCACCTCCCGCCGGGTGGTGTGGCCGAATTCCTGGGCCTGGGCAATGGCCCGCTCCAGGGAAATGCACATATCCCCCAGAGGCACAAGGCCTGTATCGGGGTCCATGTAAGAGCTCCAGTCCTCCGGCAGCTGGCCGGGGGAAAGTTCAAACATGGGGAAACTCAGTACGTCGGTGGGCTGATCCAAATTCCGGGCGGTACGGTTGATTTCCTGGATGCCTTTGTCATCGGTGACAAGGACGTTGATTTCACATTTTACCGGCACACCCTCGGCCTTCAGCACGGCATTGATGCAGGTGCGGATGTTGGCGGAGATCACCAGATGCTGCAATCCCCGTTTCTGGAAAACCAGATTCACTTTATTTTTCATTTACTCTCTTCCTTTGGTATCTCCCTTGAAATTTCTGGGGGGATTTATAGTTTTGCTCCGGCTTTGCCGCCTGCTCGTAGGCATTGATGATTTTCTGGACCAGTGCGTGGCGGACAACGTCGGCAGAGGTCAGCCGACAAATGGCGATGTCCTCCACACCCTGGAGCACCCGTACAGCGTCCTTCAAACCGGAAACCTTGTCATCCGGCAGATCGATCTGGGTGACGTCACCGGTGATCACGATTTTAGAGCCGAAGCCCAGGCGGGTCAGGAACATTTTCATCTGCTCCCGGGTGGTGTTTTGCGCTTCATCCAGAATAATAAAGCTGTCATCCAGAGTACGGCCGCGCATATAGGCCAGGGGCGCTACTTCAATGGAGCCCCGCTCCTGGTATTTTTGAAAGGTCTCGGCACCCAGCATATCATACAGCGCATCATATAGAGGCCGAAGGTATGGGTCTACCTTGTTTTGCAGGTCTCCGGGAAGAAAACCCAGCCGCTCTCCCGCTTCTACCGCGGGACGGGTCAGGATGATGCGGTTGACGGTCCGTTCTCGAAAGGCCGATACGGCAGCCGCCACGGCCAGGTAGGTTTTGCCGGTACCGGCGGGGCCTACGCCGATGGTGACGGTATTCTTCTGAATGGCCTTCATGTAGGTTTGCTGGCCTACGGTTTTTGCCTTGATGGGCTTTCCCTTGGCGGTGATGCAGACTACATCCTGTGCCATCTTGGCGATCTGCTCCCCATTTCCCTCGCTGACCAGGGTGATGAGATAACGGACTCGCTGCTCATCAATGACCTCTCCTTTGGCTGCCAGAGACAGCAGGGCCTCCAGCGTGCGAACGGCCTTGTCCGCGCTTTCTTCATCGCCGGTGATTTTTAAATCGTCGCCCCGGCTTACGATGCGCACCCCCAAGGCCTCCTCGATCCGGCGCACGTTTTCATCGAAGGAGCCGAAGACGGCAATCAGATCCTCCACCCGTTCGGCATTTACAACTCTTTCTATTTCCTTACTCATTGGTTTCTCCTATCTGTTCCTGTCGACTTCTCCCGATGGACTCCAGACAGCTATACTGACCCCGGAGCGTATAGGTATCCTCTGACAGGAATACGGTTTCCGCGGCGGTCCGAAGGGTCCCGGCCACCATGGCCGTTGGAAGATAGTCCCTTGCAAAGTCCTTGAGCTCCGCAGCGGCTTCCTCTTGGGGAAGGGATTCGGGCGTCAAAAGGACTTGGGGAATATCTTCTTTTGTTAGGCCCAGGGGAAGCACAAAACCTCCGGGCAGCGTCAGCGGATACTCCTGATACATTCTACCACATTCTCCATCTAAAATTCCACTACCAAACCACAATTTTATACGTTTTTTTCCGAAAATCAAGTACCAGCGGCGAATGATTTTTTCCGTATCCCCTTTTTGAAGCCGTTTTTCCGGAAGAAGTGCCTGTAAAGAGCGTTTGGTAAAGGCCACCGCCTCCCCTTGGGCCGCTTGAGACAGGACACACAGACCGCAATCGGTATAGCCGGAAATCAGGATCTGGCCCTTGGAAACGCTCTGCCCCGGGGCGCAAAGGGCGGTGCCCCGGGTGACGGTCAGACTGTGAAGAACGCCATCCCGTGCCGCTACAATGCTGGAAACCGCGGACGCCTCCGACTCTCGGAGGGGTTGGGGCTGCTTTTCCGCAACACGGATCAAAGCTACACAACCCTTTGTATTGACCCCGGCCCATTTGAGCTGGGGAAGCAGTGACAGCAAGTTATTTTTGATTTTCTCGCTGCGAATGCCGCGGCGGCTGACCCCAAAGAACAGGCCACTTTTTTCTGCCGCCGCCAGAATCTCACCGGTGGGCACGGTGCTGTTTCCCTCTACCCGAAAAAAGAAAACCCTGGTGGGGAGCCAAAGCGTCAGGCCTACAAGAAGGGCCATGCCAAAAACCAGAACCGGATGGGCTTTCAGCTTTAAAAATTTCCAGAAGAGTCCTCTGTGGCGGAGCACCCGCAGACGTTCTCCCCGCTTTTCGGCCAGAGCAGCAGCCCGCCTGCGGTCCCGCCTTCGAATCTGAAAGCAGAGCAGCAGTTTTCCGTCTGTTGTGATGTTCCGCAACGGGATCGACGAAAAAGCATCCAGAGCTTGGGCCGGGTCTGCCGTAAGAAGCTCTAAATCCAGCTGTCCTTCCAGAGACTGCCACAGGTTCATAGGCACCTCCTGCGAATTTCCAGGGTGCGGATGCTTCCGGTGATCACCAAATGCTCCCGGGTCATTCGGGCCAGTTCCAGGCATTGGCCGCAGATATGCAATTCCCCAAAGCTCAACCGAATACCGATGTGCTCCCGGTTGTAAGCCGTAACGCCCCGGTGGTTTTCAATGAAGATCTGTCTGTCCCCTGTCAATTCTACAAGGCTTTGACCCGGCAGTATTTCTCCCGGCAGATCGCCTGCCAGCCAGGATAGAAGCGTTTCCTTTCGGTTCACGGCGTCCACCTCCCTGAAAGAATCTATGTATCCGGGCCCCGGAAATTGCATACCATCTTCTGAGGTGATGCTCCGTGGTGATATTGCTGGCCCTTGGGATGCTGGGGCTGATTCTGGATAGCCGAAGGGCCATGTTCGGGGCGGCCGAAGGGGTGGAGCTGTGCCTGACGGCGGTGATTCCCTCCCTCCTGCCCTTTTTGTTTTTATCCATGCTGCTGACGGACAGGCTCTGGGGGCGGAACAATCGGTTTCTCAGGCCCTTGGGGCGGCTCTTTCGATTGCCTGACGGGTCGGAAGCCCTGCTGATCCCGGGGCTTCTGGGGGGCTACCCTGCCGGGGCTGCCTGTGTTGGCAGGGCCTGGGCCCAGGGGAAGATCACAAAGGGGGACGCCCAGCGGCTCTTGGGCTTTTGCAGCAATCCGGGACCGGCCTTTATATTTGGAATCGTGGGAACGCAGTTCTCTTCGCTGCTGGCACCCTGGGCGCTGTGGGGGCTGGTGCTGCTGGGGGCTGTGACCGCAGCGCGGCTGCTGCCCTCCTGCGAAAAAGAAATCAGGGTCACAGGCGGTGGCGGGGATATTCCGGCGCAGGTGGCACAGGTGTTGGGGAACATCTGCGTATTGGTGATTTTATTTCGGACCGGCCTTTATTTTTTGGCATCTTATTTCCCTTTGGACGGCACAGCCCTTGTGGTTCTGCAGGGACTGCTGGAATTGACCAACGGCTGCTGCGGGCTGCTGAATGTAACCTCCGAGGAAGTGCGGTTTTTGCTGGCGGCGGCATTTTTATCCGTGGGTGGTCTATGCGTCGGTCTGCAAACCAGGCAGGTCACCCGGGGGTTGTCATTAAAGTACTATTGTCTCGGGAAGCTCATTCAGACTGTGACCGCTGTCTTTTGGGGCTGGGTGCTGCTGAATGGGAGCTGGGGCTGGCTGGCTACAGCGGGAGGACTATTGCTGCTATGGAAAAAGTTTGGAAAGAAGGTAGCTTTTTTCAAGGAATCGTTGTATACTGTTGGTAAAAAAGATTCCAGGAGGAGAGTATGCTTTTCCGAAAGAAAATAGAGCGGGCCTGCGCCTATTGCAGCCATGGAGTGGCCTTGTGCGACGATCAGATTTTATGTGTAAAAAAAGGGATCCGCAGTCCGGAGGGCAGCTGCCGCCGGTTTCAGTACGATCCCTTTAAGCGGATCCCCTCCAAGCCCAAGGCTATGGATTTTAAAAAATATGATGAGGATGATTATTCCCTGTAAAAGCCATGGGATTTAGCCGGAACGAAAAAGCAATCGAAAACACCCTGCCCGGGCCAGTGATATGCTCCCTTTATGAGAGACAGTGAAATAAAAACACTGTCAATCACGAAGGGAGCATTGTTCATGTCAAGA
>CAKTOB010000010.1 GCA_934589525.1 uncultured Oscillospiraceae bacterium
TGGCGGAGTGAGAGGGATTTGAACCCTCGCGCGCTTTTTAGACGCCTACTCCCTTAGCAGGGGAGCCCCTTCGGCCTCTTGGGTATCACTCCGAATCAATAGCTATTCAGCTGACTGCCTGCATATACTAGCATATCCGGCAGAAAATGTCAAGGGGAATTTTTGGGGCAGCGATTTCCCCGCCGCCCCAGTGTGTTTACTGCTTGTTACGGAACACCAAGAGCTTGCTGCCCACATAGTTGATGACAATGACCAGGACCTGGGTAATGAGCTTCCAGATGTTTCCGTTTCCCCCCAGTGTATCCACGGCGATGAACAAAATCGCGGTTTCCAATACGCCGGAGGAAATTCGAGTGGCGATGAATTTTCCGAACTCCGGAATCACCGTGGCCATGGACCAATCATGACTCCTAAATACAAAGGGCTTGTTGGTCACATAGGCAAACAACACGGCCACCACCCAGGCGATGCAATTGCTGACAGCTGCGGACAAGTGCAGCAGGTTCAGGCACGGCAGGTAAACAATATAATTGACCACCGTTGTCAGAACGCCAAAAAAGAGATAGGAAATGATGTCCCAGTGGGCTTTGATGAGATCACGGATTTTATCGAGCATTTCAACATGTCTCCTGTCTTTATTTATGAAAGACATTATACTCTTTTTTCTAAAAAACGCAACCGCTGTTCTTTTATCCGTGATTATTCACAAAAAGCTAATAATATTATTGTATAGTTTTCCCTATTGCGTCAAAAATAAATACAGGCGTAAAATACTATTGACAAAGTAGAATGAATTCGTTATTATTATATCGATAAATGAATACTGATGGAGGTAAACACAATGAAAGTTGCATTTTTTGATACCAAGCCCTATGACATTCCCGGTTTTGACCACTATGCCGCCGAGTCTGATTTAGAGATCAAGTATTTTGAGACCCGTCTGAATGAAGATACCGTTTCCCTGGCCCAGGGCTATGATGCCGTGTGCGTATTTGTAAACGATACGGTTTCCGCCACCGTGGTGGACAAGCTCTGCGAAATGGGTGTTAAGGTCCTGGCTCTGCGGTGCGCCGGTTTTAACAATGTGGACATCCGGGCCTGCCAGGGACGGCTTCCCGTTTACCGGGTGCCCGCCTACTCCCCCTACGCCGTGGCCGAGCACGCCATGGCTTTGCTTCTGACCATCAACCGCCGGACCCACAAGGCCTATATCCGCACCCGGGACTTCAATTTCAGCCTCCAGGGCCTGGCAGGCTTTGATCTCCACGGAAAAACCGTGGGCATCATCGGCACCGGCAAAATCGGCCGGGTCTTTGCCGACATCTGCAAGGGCTTCGGTATGAACATTCTGGCCTATGACAAGTTCCCTGTCAAAGACAGCGGCCTGCACTATGTGGAGCTGCCGGAGCTCTTTGAAAAGTCCGACATCATTTCCCTCCACTGCCCCCTGACCGAGGAGACCCGGCACATTATTGATGCGGAGTCCATCGCCAGAATGAAGAAGGGCGTGACCATCATCAACACCTCCCGAGGCGCTCTGGTCAACACGGAGGATCTGATCAATGGAATCAAGGACAAGAAGGTGGGTGCCGCATGTCTGGACGTTTATGAGGAGGAAGGCGACTTCTTCTATGAGGACTTCTCCGGCCATATCGTGCAGGATGACAAGCTGGTGCGGCTCATCGCCATGCCCAATGTGATCGTCACCTCTCACCAGGCATTCCTGACCCAGGAGGCCCTGGACAGCATTGCCAACACCACCGTTGACAATCTGACCCGGTTCTTCCAGGGAAATCCCAACGAAACCACCGAGGTCCGCTACAATTCCTAACAAGATTTTTTCCGGATTCGACAGGTTCCCCTTGTAAAAAAGCAGTCTGATTCGCTACTCTAGTCGATGGCAGACTTCCCCCAATTTTTATGCGACAGGTTTGCCAGAAGCGCCGCCCCGGCTCTCCCCCGGGACGGCGCTTTGTTGCATTACGAAAGCGGGATCAATAACATCTGGCCTTTGACGGGCTCCTCCGTGAGGCCGTTTGCCTGAGCAATGGCCTCCATGGTGGAGCCGCTTGCCTTGGCCAGCTCCCACAGCCCCGCATCCCCGGCCCGGCGCAGGACGAGACTGGGGCGATCTAAGTCCCTGGCCACCGGTTCCCCCAGCTCCATAGAGGAAACCACCCTGAGGCCATCCTTGGAAAGCATGATCAGATGAACGGAAAAATCCACGGTGATTTTCCCGGCCCCGGGGTTTAATTGGAGGGCTCCCGGGGTCATCCCCGTAACCGCAAGCCGGAGCCCCTCCCCGGTTTTCACTTCGGTGCTGCCATGCCAGGCGACCCAACAGCCCTCTGTTCCCTGGTCCTGCTGGGAGAGCAGCCCAACGGTTCCTGTGCTTTCCAGGCGGTATCCTCCGGGGATGGGATCCCAGAGGGGCAGCTCCCAGAGTTCTGACAGGTCCGCCGCGCTGTGGATCTCTTCCGGAAGCGCCGCCTCCCCTGCCAAGGTCTCCCGCCGGCTGTCTAAGAGGGCCGTCACCGGAAGATCCTGCAAGTTCAGCTTCAGGGACCGCAGGGTGCTGTAGCCGTCCTCCACCACTTGGATCTTCGACACATCACTGACGGCATACTGGGCGGTAAAGGAGGCTTTTACCGTTTTGCTGCCGTCGCCGCCCTCCTCCAGCTCTAAATTGGTCACGCAGACCTGAATATCCGCCTCCGCCTCGGAGCCGCAGGGCCGGTCCAGCTCTGCCAGCTGGGAAAAGGGAAATGTAAAATCCCGACCTTCCAGCTCCCCCTCCGGGCCGCAGAACAAGACATGCAGATTGACGGCACCCCGGAAAGCGATTTTATCCCCCAGGACCTTCTGCTCCGTCAGCACCGGCTGTGCGGTACTATAAAACACCTTTTGTCCCGTCAGGTCCACACCCGGGGCGGACAGCGCTTCCTCCAGGGCGAAGCTTTTTTCTCCCGCCTGGTCAAACAGCCGAAGGGGCACCGTTTTTTTGAGAAGCTGCACATCCTCCGGAACGGTTTCCGGCTCCGGAATGGACAGGCTCTCCGGTGCCAGCGCCAGGAGATTCAGGCTGATGCCGCAGCGAACCAATAGCTTTCTGGGAGACAAAGAACGGGCATCCAGGAACCGAAGCAGAGGCTGCACCAAAATGCTGCCGTCCCGGCTGTCCCTGGGCAGCTCCCATTTGGCCTGGAAGGGCACCCAGCTATCCAGCATCCGGGGTGTCCCCTCCCCCTCCGGCCCATATAAGACCCGAAGCATCAGCCCACCGGACACCATGACGGTATCCGTTCTCCACTCCTTGCTCCGGAGGATCGGCTGCCCCCAGCAGCCTAAAATGCGGTCAACATCCGGCAGTCCCTCCGGCAAACGGACCTCCTGGGTCTGCTCCAAATTCCTGCATTCCAAAATCACAGGCTCCAGATAGGAGATCTCCCTATTTTTTAATTGCAGCTCCATGAAACGCACTCCTTCATCATCACAGTTCGATTCTGGAACACTTTATGCGTTCCCAAGAATGTTTATGCCATTATCGCCGCCGAACAAGGCAGCAGCCCAACGCCAGCAGCAAAAGACCTGCCAGTACACAAAGGAAAACGGAGTCTACACACTGGCCTGCCAATATCCCCAAACCAAAGCAGACCATACATCCCCCACGCATCTGGTTTTTTCGGCACAAGTAAAAAACACCCCCTGCCTAAACCTATGCAGGGAGTGTTTGACTATGAAGGTTATCCGCCCAAGTAGGCCTTGCGCACCGCATCGGACTTGGCAAGCTCCGGGCCGGTGCCGCTGAGGGTAATGGAGCCTGTTTCCAAAACGTAAGCCCGGTCCGCAATTTGCAGGGCCTTTCTGGCGTTTTGCTCCACCAAAAGAATGGTGGTGCCGGATTTGTGAAGCTCTTTGATGATTCCAAAGACCTGATCCACGATGATGGGCGCCAGGCCCATGGAGGGCTCATCGAGCATCATGAGCTTGGGATGGGACATCAGAGCCCGGGACATGGCAAGCATCTGCTGCTCGCCGCCGGAGAGGGTCCCGGCGATCTGCTTCCGCCGTTCCTTCAGCCTGGGGAAGTAGTTAAAGACCATCTCCAGGTCCTCCTGGGATACCGATTTCTTGATATACGCACCCATTTCCAGATTTTCCTGCACGGTCATTTCCAGGAAAATCCGGCGGCCCTCCGGCACATGGGCAAGGCCCGTCCGCAGGAGCTTATAGGCCTCCGTATGGGTGATGTTCTGGTCGCAGAAGGTGATGCTGCCGCTTCTGGGGTGCATGAGGCCGGAAATGGTTTTCAGGATCGTACTCTTTCCCGCGCCGTTGGCACCAATCAGGGCAACGATCTCTCCTTCCCCTACCTGAAAGGAAACATTCTTAACGGCGTGAATGGCGCCGTAATATACATCAATGTTTTCAATTTTAAGCATGGTCCCCGCCCTCCTCCTTGCCAAGATAGGCCTCAATGACCGCCGGGTCCGACCGGATCTCATCCGGTGTTCCCTTGGCGATGATCCGTCCGTAGTTGACCACGGCGATGGCCTCGCAAACATTCATTACCAAATTCATATCATGCTCGATCAGGAAAATCGCCACATGGAAGGTGTCCCGGATCCGGCGGATCTGGTGCATCAGGTCCGTGGTCTCACTGGGGTTCATACCGGCGGCAGGCTCGTCCAGCAAAATCACAGAGGGGTTGGTCGCCAGCGCCCGGACGATTTCCAGCCGGCGCTGCACACCGTAAGGCAGGCTCCCGGCTTTGGTGTCGGCATATTCCGCAAGGCCCATGAAATCCAGCAGCTCCATGGCCTTATCATTGGCCATATGCTCGGATTTGTAGTAGCTGGGCAGGTGCAAGACGCTTGAAAAGAAGCCGCACTTGATGTCATTGTGCATGCCAACCTTGACGTTATCCAGCACGGACATATCCGTAAACAGGCGGATATTCTGGAAGGTCCGGGCAATGCCCAGCTTGTTGACCTTGTGAACGGGCATCCCTTTGATGTCAATGCCATTGACCAGCACGCTTCCGCGGGTGGGCTGGTATACGCCGGTGAGCAGATTAAAAATGGTGGTTTTACCGGCACCGTTGGGGCCGATCAGGCCGGAGATCTCGGTGGGGCCAATGGTGATATTAAAGCTGTCTACTGCCGTAAGGCCGCCAAAATCAATGCCCAGATTCCGTACATCCAGAACCGGCTGCTTACCCTGGTCCTGTTCCCGGACGAAGGTGACGGTAGGCACCTTCAGAATTTTTTTGGAATAATCATTCATTGGAAGCTGCCTCCTTTCCGTTCTTGCTGAACACGCACTTGACCTTGTCCGTTACCACGGACACCAGGTCCTTGGCCTTGGGAGACCAGGTAAAGAGCATGACCAGAATCAAAACCACCGCATAGATGATCATCCGGTAATCCTGCAGTCCCCGCATGGCCTCCGGCAGGATATACAGCACCGTGGCAGAGATAATAGAGCCCAGGATGTTGCCCATGCCGCCCAGAACCACAAATACCAGAATATTGATAGAGGTATTAAAATTGAACTTGGAGGCGGTAATGGAGCCGTAGTTCATGGCGTACAGGGCTCCGGCCATACCGGCCAGAAATGCGGATACGACGAACGCCTTCATGCGGAAAGCCGTTACATTGATGCCCACGGATTCCGCGGCGATCCGGTTGTCCCGGACGGCCTTGATGGCCCGGCCTTCTTTGGAATTGATGAGATTCTGCACCACAAACAGCGTAAAGAGGATCAGGACGAAGCCCATGGCAAAGGTAGAGAGCTTGGTAATGCCCGTGGCCCCCCGGGGGCCGGAGATGATCATCTTGCCGCCATCGGCCAGCGTCAGGCCATCGGAAGCGATGGTTGCGTGGAGTCCGTTTTCGTCAACACCCAGATACAGATTGCCAAAGATGTTTTTCATGATTTCGCCAAAGGCCAGGGTCACAATGGCCAGATAGTCGCCCCGCAGGCGCAGTACCGGAATGCCTACCAAAAAAGCGATGGCACCGGCCAGCATGCCGCCAACCATCATTCCGATGGTCAGGCGCGCAACGCCGTTAGGCACTGTCTGGGCAAGAAGGGACGTTACAATAATGCCCGTAAATGCACCGATGCCCATAAATCCCGCATGGCCCAGGCTCAACTCTCCGCAGATACCAACCAACAGATTCAAAGATACTGCCAGCACGATATAGGCGCAGGCAGGGACCAGGAAGCCCTTGGTGGTGCTGTTGAGTTTCCCTTGAGAGGCCATCAGCTGGAGGACCACAAAGGCAACGGTCACCAGAATATATGTAGACGCGTCTTTGATTTTATTGCGATTTGGCTTTTTCATTGCACTCACCTCAAACCTTTTCCTGGACCTGCTTGCCAAGGAGCCCTGCCGGCTTCACCAGGAGAATCAGAATCAGAACCAAAAATACGATGGCATCGCTGAACTGGGGGCTTAAATAGGCCTTGCTGAAGGTTTCGATGATGCCCAGCAGGATGCCGCCCAGCATAGCACCAGGAATGGAACCGATGCCTCCGAGAACTGCCGCCGTAAACGCGCGGATACCGGGCATCGAGCCGGTGGTGGGCTGCAAGGTGGGAACGGTGGAGCACAGCAGAACGCCCGCAATGGCCGCCAGAGCGGAACCAATGGCAAAGGTGGTGGAGATGGTTCTATTCACATTGATGCCCATGAGCTCTGCAGCCTCCCGGTCCTCGGAAACCGCCCGCATGGCTTTGCCGGTGCGGGTGCTGCCGGTAAACCAGGTCAGGCCCAGCATAATGATGACCGAGGCGATGATGGTAACGATGACCTCGCCGGTGATGACCAGCTGTCCATCCAGCAGCCGGATGGGCTGGAAGGTCACAATGCTGGTATAGTTTTTGGGGCTGGAGGACCAAATCAGCTGGGCAGCGTTCTGCAGGAAATAGCTGACACCGATGGCGGTGATCAAAACCGCCAGGCTGGGCGTCCCCCGCAAGGGCTTATAGGCCAAGGCTTCAATGAGCATGCCCAAAACGGTACACACCGCCATGGCTGCCAGAATGGACACCGTCACCGGCAGCCCCAGGTAATTGGTCACGCAGAAGGAAATATAGGCGCCAACCATAATAATATCGCCGTGAGCAAAGTTCAGCATTTTAGCAATGCCGTAAACCATGGTATATCCCAGAGCGATGATGGCGTAGACAGAACCGATACTGATACCGTTGATCAGATACTGAATGATTTTCATAAAAACCCCTCTTTCTCAACCTCAACAGCCTATGACAGCGCCAATGCCTTGCCGCTCTCATAGACTGCTGATTTCCTTTTCAGGGATGAAGGGCGGAACGCCCTCCATCCCAATGATAGAAACGTTTTTGAATTAAGCCATGGGGACGTACACGCCGTTTTCAATGACAACCGCGGCAGGAGCCTTGGAGATCATGCCGTTCTCGTCCCAGTGCATGCCGGTGCCGGTGAGGCCATCCACGGTCATGGTGGTGAACTGTGCCTTCAGAGCATCGCAGATTTCGGAAGCGGACTCGGTACCGGTGACACCGGCGGCGGTCAGAGCGTCGTAGATGGCGTAGATCACATCGTAGCCGTCAGCGGCGAACTGGTTGGGAACCAGGCCATTCATTCTCTCCTTGAACTTGGTCACAAAGGACTGGGTGGCCTCGTCGGAGGCGTTGGCATCGAAGGGGGTCATCAGAGCCAGACCCTCGGCCAGAGCGGTGTCAAAGCCTTCTACGGTCAGGATGCCGTCCATGCCGTCACAGCCGAAGAACTTGGGGGTATAGCCGATCCGATTGGCGTAGCTCAGGATCTGGGCAGCCTCGGTATAGTAGATGGGCAGGAACACCAGGTCCGCACCGGCCTCCTGGCACTTGGTCACCTGGGTGGACAGGTCCGCCTTGTTGTCGGCAGTGTAGGAAGTGGTGGCAACGATCTCAACGCCCATGGTGGCGGCGTTTGCGGAGAAGCCCTTGTACAGGCCGCTGGAGTAGTCGTCAGAGGAATCGTAGATGATGCCGACCTTGGAGCCTGCGTACTTGGTGGAAACCAGTTCCGCGGCGCTGGCGCCCTGGTTGGGGTCGGTGAAGCACATCTGGAAGATGTTGTCACCGGTGGTGGCCAGAGACTCGGCGGAAGCGGAGGGAGTCAGATTGAACATGTTGTCGGACACGGACTCGGGAGCAACGGCCAGAGCGGCACCGGTGGTAACCTGACCGGCCATGACCTGCATGCCCCAGTCCTTCAGAACGTTGTAAGCGGAAACGGCCTTCTCGCCGTCAGCCTCATCGTCCTGGGCATTGAACTCCAACTGCAGGCCGCCCTTGGCGTTGATCTCCTCAACGGCGATCTCCATACCGGCCTTTACAGCCAGGCCGTAGGCGGAGGCACCGCCGGTCAGAGGGCCGGACATGCCAACCTTTACGGTACCGGTGCCCTGTACGGCAGCGGTGGTTTCACCGGCAGCGGCTGTGGTCGCAGCAGCATCGGTAGAGGAACTGTTGCCGCAGCCTGCGAAGGAAGCGGCTACCATAGCCAGCGCCATGGTGAATGCAAGTACCTTTTTCATTTTTCTTTTCTCCTTTACATTGAAACTTTAAAACTACAAAAAAGCGGCCGCATCCGCAGCCGCTTCTTCATACAACATGAAGCCCCGACTGCGCAACTACCCCATAATTCGCAGGCTCAGTGCGCACACCTCAGCGATCCGCAAACCGGCTAGTAGGATAACGGGAATTATCAAGCAAGCGGCAACGGACCGAACCTGCCGGAGTTCCATCTTTTCATTGTGCATTTTCTGAAACATTTCCGTTACCTCCTTGTTGAATGTGAGCATATTGTATCTCTCACAAGGACATTTGTCAACAAGGTAAACACCACTAATGTTATTTTATAATTCCTTCATTTTTTGTACAAAAATCACAATGTGTCATCTGTCATTCCTTCTCGGACACCTGTCCGCCCACTGTAGCAAAAATCCCGGAGCCTCGAAAAGCTCCGGGATTTTCATCATCTTTGTTGGTCCAATTCCGCCTTGCACACGGGAAGGATCTGGGAAAGCACCGGCACACAGGCCGCGCTGCCGTAGCCGCCGTTTTCCACGACGACAATAAAGGCCAGAGGATAGTTTTCATCTGCCAGGAACCCGGCGAACATGGCGTTGGACTTCTGTCCCCCGCCCAGCTGGCTGGTGCCGGATTTGGCGCAGACGGAGAGACCGGGGAAATGGCCGTCACCATAGATGGTCTGAACATTGTTGCGCAGATAGCCCTTCAGCTTTTCCGCGATCTTTTCGCTCATGATCCGCCCGGTGGACTTGGCCTGGGCTTCATATACAGTCTCCCCGTTTCGCTCCACGGAGGCTACCAGATAGGGCTCCACCCCTTTTCCTCCGGCGGCAACGGTTCCCAGGAAGGTCATAAACCGTGCCGGGTTAATAAGGTCCGAGTGCTGGCCGATGCAGCTCCAGGCAAAGGAAGCGCCGCCGGTATTGGAAATATCGTAATTTCCCCGGGCGCTGGTCACGCCGTCGAAGAACACCGGGTCCGTAATGCCGTATTTCGCAACGTACTTTTCCATGTTCTTTCTGCCGACCAGCTTGGCGATTTGGGCAAAGCTGCAATTGCAGGAATGGGCCAGGGCGCCTTTTAAGTCCAGGGTGCCGTGGGCGGTCTCACAGGTAACGGCCTCGGTTCCGTATTCGTAGGCCCCGTCGCAGTAGAAGGTCATATTTTCAATATCCGGCACACATTCAAGGGCCGCCGCCGCAGTGACGATTTTATAAATAGAGCCCGGCACATAGGTAGACTGCAAAAACCGGTTCAGGTAAACGCCCTCGTATTTTCCGGAGGTATCCCCCGCTATATCCGGCACATTGTCCGGGTCATAGGTCGGAGACGTCACGGCGCAGAGGATCTGGCCGGTTTGATAGTTGTAGATGCCCACGGTGCCCTTGCGCCCGTTGAGGGCTTCCAGGGCCGCATTCTGCACGGCGGCAGAAAGTCCCAGGCGGATCACACCGTCGCTGCCATTGTAGTCATACAGACCGCTGACCTTGTCATAGCCCGCCATTATGGCGGCGTAATTTGTAACGGCCCCCGCCTGGATGCTGCCGTTCCGGTCCCCCAGCCAGTGCATGGTCGAGGCCCGGGTCTGGGCATTGTCGGAATAGGCCCTGCCGTCGGTCATGTCCAGCAGCAGCACCCCGTCCCGGTCCACCACGGTACCTCTGCCCAGATTGCTGTTTTTGTAGATATGGGGGGAACCCGTAGAAACGATCCACCGGTCGGCTTGCAGCACATACTCCCCTACAAAAAAGCCCATGCCCCCCAGAAGCAGCCCTACAAAAAGGAACATCATCCAGGTTCTTTTGGTTACTCTGTTCATTGGTATACTCCTATTTGTTAAATCGCACGGCGAAGCTGGCATTCTGCCGGGTATCCGCCGCTTTTACAAAGGCCAGCAGCCCCCAGGCACCGATCATACTGGTTCCGCCATTGGAAAGGAAGGGAAATGTCACGCCGGTAAAGGGCAGAATATCCACGGTGCCCAGGCAGTTGAGAGATGCCTGGATCAGCAGGATCCCCGCCGCGGTACACCCGCCGATGCAGTAAAAGCTGCTGCGGGAAACCCGGGAGGTGCGCATAGAAAACAGGCCCAGTACGGAAATTGCCAGCACCGCCTGCAGCGCCATCAGCAGGCCCCATTCCTCGGAAATGGTGGCAAATACAATATCCGAGTCCGCCGCAAATACCTTTTGCAGATACCCGTTCCCCGGCCCTAAACCGTAGAGGCCGCCGGAGGCAATGCACATAATGGCCTGGGTCTGCTGATAGCCAGAGGTATAGGGGCTTTCCCAGATGTGCCGCCAGCTGGCGAACCGATTCATGGCATGGGGGGCGATCCGGATGGCCAAGACCCCCGCAAAAGCCAGAGCCGTACAGGCCAAAGCAATGGTACCTACGCTGCCGGAACGAAGATAGGCGATAATGAGGAAGGCACAGAAGAAAATCATGGCCGTTCCAAAGTCATTCATAATGGCAAGCAGCCCGCAAATCACAATGGAATAGGCAATGAACAAAACGAGATTCCGTTTGTTCATGATCCGGTCCATGGTGGAGGCTCCGGCGTACACAAAGCACACCTTGGAAAGCTCCGAAGGCTGTAGGGACATGCCGCCGATCACCAGCCAGTTTTTGGCCCCGTAATACTCCTTGCCGAACAGCAGCGTAATGACCAAAAAGCCTACGCCTGCCAAAACAGCCAGATACCGTACACGCTTGGCCCGCTCCAGATCCCGCAGGGACCAGCCGATCACCAAGAACATGATGACTCCCATAAACATGGCCGCAGACTGTTTCCCCAATTCTCCGGGCTTTACCGTGGCAATGGCCGCCACGCCGATGGAGCATAGGAAAAAGGCCAGGGTCTCCACCTCGAAGGAGCTTCTTCGAATCATCAAATAGAAAAAGAACAGCATCCACTGGCAGACCATCACGCTGCCGAAGCCCAGAAGGTACAGCCGATACTCCTCTGCCGGTCCGTTCAGCAGGAAGCCGAGCACCATCGTCATTTGCAGCAGCGTCAAAATCAGCAGGCCTAACAGGCCGCTCCACCCGCTGGAGCCCTTGGTCCGCAGTTGAGACTGGAGCTGCTCCTGCCGCTTGGTAATGGGCTGCAGGGTCATATCCACGCCGCCGATGGACACCGTATCCCCTTCGTGAAGGGCGCAGATGTCCACCCGGTCCCCGTTGACCCAGGTGCCGGTTTTGGAGCTGGCATCGGAGATGGTCCAGCTGCCGTCGTCATAACGGGTCAAGACTGCGTGATTCCGGGATACCGTAGAAAGGGCAATGGTAATATCGCTGCTTTTGCTTCTTCCAATGACATTTTCCCAGTGGGTCACCGCCACCTGGGAGCCGTCGGAAAACTTCAGCCACGCCCAGATCTCCGGCTCCCGGCGGAAAAAGATCAAAGGCCTCGCACAGTGCAGCAGCAGCCACAGGCCCAGAGCCGGTACAAAATACCGGGAAATGGCCAGGAATACCGCCGCATATGTATCTCTGGACGCTAAGACCAGATTCAATACCTCGTGTAGTTGGTTCAAAATGTCGTCTCCTTGTAAATGCTCCCCATCCTGCGCAGCATTTTGATTTCCCGTTCGTAGCCGTCCAGGTTGTTGGGGGTCTCCAAAATCATGGGCTTTCCGGCAAAGGACGGATGGTCCACAATGCGCTGGAAGGCCTCTATTCCGATTTGACCTTGGCCGATGCGCTCGTGCCGGTCCTTGTGGCTGCCGCAGGGGCTCATAGAGTCATTCAGATGCAGGGCCATCAGTCGGTCCAGCCCTACCACCCGGTCAAATTCCTCCAGGACCCCATCCAGGTTCCCGGCCAAATCATATCCGGCATCGAATACATGGCAGGTATCCATACAGATGCCCACCTTGGGGCTGCCCACGGCATCTAAAATCATGCGCATCTCTTCGAAGCTTCTCCCCATCTCGCTTCCCTTCCCTGCCATGGTTTCAAGCAGAACGGTAACGGGATAGTCCGGCTCCAGGGCCTTCCGCAGCGCTTGGGCAATGTAGTCGATCCCCTGCTCCACCCCCTGGCCCACATGACTTCCGGGATGGATGTTGTAGAAGTTCCCGGGGAACACCGAAAGCCGCCGTAGATCATCCTCCAGGATCTCCCGGGAGAAACCCCGGACCTCCTCGTTTCTGCCGCAAAGATTCATGATATAAGGGCCATGGGCTACAAAGGGCCCGATGTGGCAGTACTGCATCAGCCGCGTTGCGTTTGAAACATCAATGGGGTCCTGGGGCTTGCAGCGGCCGCTCCGTGGATTTCTCGTAAAGAAGGCCAATGTATTGGCATCCATGGCCTTGCACTGCCGGATCATTACCCCATAACCGCTGACAGAGGACATATGGCATCCCAGCACCAGCATCTCGGGTCACCCCTTTCAGGAACTTTTGCCATATGGTATCATATTTTTTCAAAAAAATCAAATTATCGTTTTCTTTGGTCACGGTCTTATGCTATAATAGAAGGGAAAAACCGGGAGAGGAAGTGGCATTCATGGCAAAATCCGATAAACAGCGGCTGATCATCCTGTATATTTGGGACTACCTGCAAAAAAACTCCCACCAGAATCATCCGGTGAGAGCCATAGAATTGCAGGAAATGCTGGAACAAAAAGGGATCCTGTGTGACAGAAAGACCATTTACTCCAACATCGCCGTCCTACAGGAATTTGGCGTAGATATTTTGATCTATCGGGGAAAAAACGGCGGCTATTACATCGGGGAGCGGGAATTTCAGCTGCCGGAACTGAAGCTGCTGATTTCCGCGGTCCAGTCCAGCCGGTTTCTTACGGAGGAAAAATCCCTGGAGCTCATCCAGAAGCTCTGCAAGCTCACCAGCCAGCAGGAGGCGGAACAGGTCTGCCGGAATGTAGTAGTGGCCGGGCGCATCAAAAGCATGAACCAATCCATCTACTACGAGGTGGACACCATCCAGGAGGCCATTGTCAACAATTGCCAGATTTCCTTCCGCTATTTTGACTGGGGGCTGGACGGCAGGCCCCGGTTCCGGGACAAGGACTATACCGCCAGTCCCTACGGTATTTACCAGGACAATGAGAACTGTTACCTTCTGGCCCTGTCTCCCCGCCACGGCGTGACCAATTACCGGGTGGACCGAATGAGCCAGATCACCCTTCTGCCCCAACAGCGGGAGCCCTGCCCGGAGCTGACAGGTCAGGCCCTGAACGACTACGCCCAGAAGCAATTCCATATGTTTAACGGCAAAAGAGTTCAGGTAAAAATGCGCTTTCACAAAAGTCTGACCAACGTGGTGGTAGACCGGTTCGGCTCCAGCGTGATGCTGTTTCCAGATGGGGAAGACCATTTTGTCTTTACCGCTGATGTGGCCCAGAGTCCCATGTTTTTAAGCTGGGTCATCGGCTTTGGGGACAAGGCAAAGATCCTCTACCCCGCCAGCGTCCAAAAAGCCTGTCAAGACCTCTGCCGCCAGGTCATCGCCCAGTATCAGGCCAGTGAAAAGGAGGAGAAAACCTGACTCCAAACGATTTGGGCATCCCCGGTGCCCTCTGCCGGACACTGGACCGTCAGGCAGTAATGGTAATTTCCGTCGTCCAAAACCGTCCCCCGCCCCAGCCGGTCGCCGGTCTCTCCCGTGGCTGCCCAGACAAACTCGTAGCGCTTGATCCCATCGGCCGCCGTCTCCATGACGGTCAGGTCCTCTCGCCTGCGGCCGCAAAGGGTTTTGAAGGTGGCGTCCAGATCTCCAGCCTCCAGCACCTCCACCCCGATTTCATAGTCTTCCGTAAGGTAAAACTGCCCTGTAGGCGTTTCCAATACCTCCTGCCCTTCTTCCCCGGGAAGATCCACCAAGATCTCCCGGGGCTGGGCCGCCGCCGGAACGTCCAATACATCCGCCACGGTTTCAAAGGTCTCCTGACTGCCGCATCCAGCCAAAAGCAGCAGAAGCATTCCCAACAGCATACTCTTTTTCAAAAACATCCCTCCTGAAAGGTCCATTCCATGAAAGAAATTCTGATCCTGTATCTGCTATTAATCAATGCCGCAGCCTTCCTGCTTATGCTGATCGACAAGTGGAAGGCCAAGAAAAATCTATGGCGCATCTCCGAGGCCACCTTGATGTCCACCGCGCTGCTGGGGGGCGGTATCGGAGCATTGCTTGGAATGTACACCGTTCGGCACAAAACCCGGCACCCCAAATTTACCGTGGGCATTCCCCTGATATTAGCGGCCCAGATCGGCCTATTCCTGTTTCTCTTGGGAAAATACAAAGGTTTTTTCTGAACGGTTTCGTTTCCTTTATAAAAGCATCCCGAATCTTCACGACAAAGGAAGATTCGGGATGTTTCTATTCTATTTTACATCTGTTCCAAAATCGCCTCGGCGGTCTGGATGCCGTCAATGGCAGCGGACATAATGCCGCCTGCGTAGCCCGCCCCTTCGCCGGTGGGGTAAAGCCCCAGAATAGCGGATTGCCGGGTCTCATCTCGCAAAATCCGCACGGGCGAGGAGCTTCTGGTCTCCGGGGCCGTCAAAACCGCATCCGGGTCCCCAAAGCCCCGGAGCTTCCGGTCCAGCTCCGGCAGAGCCTCCTCCAGGGCTTTTGTGATTTTCTCGGGCAGGCACCGGTGCAGGTCCGTCCAAACCACCCCCGGGCGATAGGTGGGGGTCACGCTGCCATTTCCCTCGCTGGGTCTTCCCGCCAAAAAGTCCTCCACCCTTTGGGCCGGGGCCCGGTAGCTGCCGGTCAGGCGGTAGGCCGCTTCTTCGATCTCCCTCTGCCAGGCCATGCCCCCCAGAGGGCCGGGTTCCGGAAATTCCTGGGGATTTACCGTAACCAGCAGCGCCGCATTGGCGTTTTCGCCTTCCCGGGCGCAATAGCTCATACCGTTGGTAACGGTCCTACCCTCTTCGGAGGCCGCCGCCACCACATAGCCGCCGGGGCACATGCAGAAGGTATACACCGTGCTGTCCTGCAAATGCTGCACCAGCTTATAATCCGCCGGAGGCAAATGGGCATTCTGTATCCCATATTGGGACAAATTGATTTTTTCCTGAAGCTGCTCGATGCGGACGCCCATGGCAAAGGGCTTGGGCTCCATGGGTACATCCTGGGCAAGCAGGGATTCAAAGGTATCTCTGGCGCTGTGGCCAATGGCCAACACCGCATGGTCACAGGGGATCACCTCACCGCTGTCCAACTCCACACCGGTAAGCCGGTCCCCATCCAAGCGGAGCTTCGTGACCTGGCTGCAAAAGCGCACCTCGCCGCCCAGAGCCTGAATTCTGCCCCGGAGGTTCTGAACCACCTCCAGAAGCACATCCGTCCCCACATGGGGCTTGGCATCATAGAGAATGTCCTCCTGGGCACCGGCGGAGACAAACTGCTGTAAAATCCACTGGATCCTTGGATTATTGACGCCGGTGTTCAGCTTTCCGTCAGAAAAAGTACCGGCGCCCCCTTCTCCAAACTGCACGTTGCTCCGGACGTCCAAGGCCCCTGTGTTCCAGAAGGCATCCACCTTTTTATGGCGGGTCCCGGCGTCCTCGCCACGCTCCAGCACAATGGGCCGCTGACCGGCCATGGCCAGAATCAGGGCCGCAAAAATACCGGCAGGGCCGAAGCCAATGACCACAGGCCGTTTTTCTCCGCCAGGCCGGAACTTGGGGGGCCGATAACCCTGGACAGGGGCTGAGGCCACCCGCTTGTTCCCGCATTTTTTGAGGACCTTGCCCTCCCCGCTTTTGAGGGTCACATCCACCGTATAGATGATTCTGACATCCGGTTTTTTCCGTGCGTCCACGGAACGGCGGGCAATTTGAAGGGTCCGGATCTCCGAAGGAGAGATCCGCAGGGCTCTGGCTGCCTCATACACCAGGGTCCCCTCATCCTGCCCCGGATACATGGAAATATCTCGTATTCTAAGCATCGTTTCCTTCCTCCCCGGCACTTTGTCCGGCCAATCTTCCGGAGCTCCAGGCCCACTGAAGATTGTAGCCGCCGCAGTCCCCGTCTACATCCAGCACCTCGCCACAGGCATAGAGCCCCGGAACGAGCCTGCTTTCCAATGTGGTGTTGTCAAATTCCTGGGTTGCAATGCCTCCGGCGGTGACCTGGGCGCTATCCATCCCCAGGGTTTCCGTAAGATGGACCTGGAAGGATTTTGCCGTTTTCGCCGCCAGTGTCAGCTCTTCCGGGGAAAGCGCGCTGATTCTCCGGTTGGCAGCAATCCCGCATTCCTGGGTCAGGACCCTGCCCAGGCGGTTGTGAAGGATCCCTGTAAAGAGCTCCCCGGCAGGCAGCTGGGTTTCCCGGCGAGCTTCCAGCAGGGAAACGACCGCATCCACCTGAAGCTGGGGCAGCAGATCCAGGGTGCAGACCCAATTTCCCTTCTTCTGACAGACGTCTCTGGATATTTCGAACATCACCGGCCCGGAAAGGCCCCATTCCGTAAACTGGATCTCTCCGACGCTGCCGGACCAGAACGCACCGTCACAGGTGATTTCCGCCTTGCACTGGGCCCGGACACCTTTCAGCGCCGTGATCCCGGGCCAATCCGTTTTGATTTGAACAAGGGCGGGCCGCAGGCGGGTGCAGCGGTGGCCCAAACTTCGCAGCAGCTTGTAGCCGGACATGGAGCCCCCCAGCTTGGTGCCCGCGAGACCCCCGCAGGCCACAATCAGTCGGTGGCAGTAAAACACACCCTGGGTGGTTTCCAGCCGAAAGCCCTCTTCCTCCTGCTTTACTTTCTGAACCTCCACCCCGGTTTCAAGCCGGATATTGGGCTTGTCCAAAGCAAAACGCAGAATATCCACTACGGAATTTGCCTGATCTGAAAAGGGATAGACCCTTCCTGAAGGCTCGGCCACCGTCACAAGGCCCATGCGCTCAAACCATTTTAGAGTTTCCTCGGGAGAAAACCGTTCCAGGGCGTATTGAGAAAACTCCCTGTTCTCTCCGTGATAGCCCCCCTCCAGGGCATGAAGGTTCGTCAAATTGCAGCGGCCGTTTCCCGTTGCTTGCAGCTTCCGGCCAACTCTTTGCTGCCGCTCTAATAGAAGCACCTGATTTTGAGGGCTCTCCGCCGCCGCCAGTGCCGCCGCCATACCGGAGGCACCGCCGCCAATAATTCCGATGACCATATCGATTCCCTTTCTCCGTTTTTTCGTATTATACACGATTACGCCCCTTGGCACAAGAAAAACTTCTTTTCACAAGGGATAAGATATGCTATAATGGAAGTTGGTGATGCTATGGACCGCAATCAAATCAATAAAATCGCAAAAACCGGAGAGGACAAGCTTTTACTTGCAAAGCTCTGGGATAAAATCAACACCGGAGTGCTGAAAAACATTCCGGCAAATACCTGTTTTTTGTCTCCCAGGGAGCTGGAGCTTTCCAATTTTCTGTTTGGCGATCTCCCGGGGCTGTACCGGTTCGGCGGCTATGAGGACGCAGAGCGGAAAATGCTTGTTTATCTTCCGGATTATATGGATGAAGATGCATTGTTTTGGCCGGATGGCCCCCTTGTGTGCCTGGAAGCCAGCTTTTTTGCAGAAGATTCCCTGACCCACCGGGATATTCTGGGGGCGCTGATGGGTGCGGGCATTGGCCGGGAGACCGTTGGGGATATTTGCATGGAGCCGGGACGGTGCCTGTTCTTTGTGACGGCGGAAATCGCCCCCTATGTGCTGGACAATCTTCTATCTGCCGGGCGCACCGCACTGCACCTTCGTTCGGTCCCTTTAACCGAGCTCCGCATGCCGGAACCCCAGTTTCAGGAGATTCGGGATACCCTGGCTTCCCTGCGCCTTGACAGCGTGATTTCCTCCGGCTTCCGCATTGGAAGGTCTTTGGCCGCCACCTATGTGACCACCGGGAAGGCCGCCATTGACGGACTTCCCTGCGAAAAGCCTGACAAGCAGGTGGCGGAAGGAGCTAAAATCTCGGTCCGGGGATTGGGAAAGATCCGGTTGAGCCAAATCGGTGGAAAAAGTAAAAAAGACCGTTACTGTGTAACGATACAGAAATATGTGTGAGGTTTATTATGGAAATGCAGGATGTGATTGCACGGATCAACGTGCTGGCAAAAAAGGCAAAGCAAGGGCCCCTGACCCCGGAGGAAACCGAGGAACGGGACCGGCTGCGCAGAATTTATATTGATTCCGTCAAGGCCAATCTCGTAGGACAGTTGGAGAACACCTATATTCTCCAGCCCGACGGCACCAAAAAGAAGGTCGAGAGAAAGAAAAACTGATTGGGATCGCTCTTTGTCCGCCCCTTAGCGAACCAGTCCAAAAATGGAGAATACTATGGATTTTTTACCCATTACAAAGCAAGAGCTGCAGGACCGAGGGATCTTGCAGCCGGATTTTGTCTACGTGATCGGTGACGCTTATGTAGACCACCCCTCTTTTGGCCACGCCATTATCAGTAGGATTCTGGAAAGCCGGGGCTACAGCGTAGGGATCATCTCCCAGCCCGACTGGCGTGACCCCAAATCCATCGATGTCTATGGCCCTCCCCGGCTGGGCTTCCTGGTCAGCGGCGGCAATATGGACTCTATGGTGAACCACTATTCCGTTACCCGGCATCGCCGGAAAACGGATTCCTTCACCCCCGGCGGTGTCATGGGCAAGCGCCCGGACTATGCCACCACCGTCTATTGCAATCTGATCCGGCAAACCTATAAGAATATTCCCATTCTCATCGGTGGTATTGAAGCCAGTCTGCGGCGGCTGGGGCATTATGACTATTGGTCCGACAGCATGAAGCGCTCCATCCTGCTGGATTCCCAGGCCGACCTTCTGATGTACGGCATGGGTGAAAAAAGCATCGTGGAAATCGCCGATGCCCTGAACGCCGGTATGGATGTAAAGGACATCACCTATATTGACGGCACGGTTTTCAAGACCAAAGAGCTGGATGAGAGCTTGCCAACCATCGTGCTGCCCACCTTTGAGGAGATTCAGAAAAACAAGCGCAGCTATGCCCAGTCCTTTAAGACCCAGTACGGCAATTGTGACCCCTTTACCGCCAAGCGGCTGGCAGAGCCCTACGGCAAGGAATTTGTGGTCCAGAATCCCCCTCAAAAGCCCCTGACCATGGAGGAAATGGACGGGGTATACAGCCTCCCCTACTGCCGGACCTATCACCCCAGCTATGAGAAGCTGGGTGGTGTCCCTGCCATTGAGGAAGTCAAGTTCAGTCTGGTCAGCAACCGGGGCTGCTTCGGTGCCTGTTCCTTCTGCGCCCTGACCTTCCACCAGGGCCGAATCGTTCAGGTGCGGAGCCATGAATCCATTCTTTCCGAGGCGGAAAAAATGGTAAAGGACCCGGATTTCAAGGGCTACATCCATGATGTTGGCGGCCCCACCGCCAATTTCCGGCATCCGGCCTGTGAAAAGCAAATGACCAAGGGCGCCTGCGGCGGGCGGCAGTGCCTCTTCCCCACTCCCTGCAAAAATATGAATGCGGACCACTCCGACTATGTGGCACTGCTTCGGAAGCTGCGGAAGATTCCCGGCGTAAAAAAAGTATTCGTCCGCAGCGGCATCCGGTTTGACTATCTGCTGGCGGACAAAAAGGATACCTTCTTTAAAGAGTTGGTGCAATACCACATTTCCGGCCAGCTGAAGGTGGCCCCGGAGCATGTGTCCGATGCCGTCCTCAGCCGCATGGGGAAGCCCCGGAATGCGGTGTACAATCGGTTTGTGGACAAATATTTCGCCCTGAACAAACAATACGGTATGAACCAGTTCCTGGTGCCCTATCTCATGTCCAGCCACCCGGGCTCAACCATGAAGGAAGCCGTGGAGCTGGCGGAGTACATTCGGGATATGGGCTATAACCCGGAACAGGTCCAGGACTTTTATCCCACGCCCTCTACCTTGTCCACGGTGATGTATTACACAGGGCTGGACCCCCGGACCATGGAAAAGGTCTACGTCCCCACGGACCCCCACGAAAAGGCCATGCAGCGGGCGCTTATTCAGTATCGGGACCCCAAGAACTATTACCTGGTAAGAGAGGCGCTGATGGCTGCCCACCGGGAAGATCTGATCGGTTCCGGCCCCAAGTGCCTGATCCGGGCCGTGCCCCCCAAGAAAGGCGGCTACAGCGCCCCGCCCAGGGCCCCGGAAAAGAAAGCAGGCCCCAAAGCCCCTCCGCAAAAAGGCCGGAAGCAGACGATTCCCCAAAAAGCGCCCAAGGCTTCCAACTCCTCCAGGCCTTCCTCCGGCCCCAAAGGCAGCGCCGGAAAAGCCAAAACAGGGCCTCGCCAAAACAGCCGACGCAAATAAAAAATGAAATCCCCTGGAATCTCGTCCGTTCAAGATTCCAGGGGATTTTGCGGTTTGAAGTGTTGGCTTATACCACCAGGAAGAATTTGACCAGGAACAGCAGGGAGATGGCGTAGGTCAGCAGGGAGACCTCCTTGGCCTTGCCGCCGAAGACCTTGATGATGGTATAGGAAATGAGGCCGATACCGATGGCGTGGCCGATGGAGCCGGAAACGGGCATACCGATGAGCATCAGGGATACGGGAACCATCTGGTCCATATCCTCGAAGTTCACGTTTTTCAGGCCCATGAGCATGAGCACGCCGACGTAAATCAGCGCGGAAGAAGTGGCCGCGGCGGGAATAATGGCCGCCACAGGAGCCAGGAACATGCAGGCCAAGAACAGCACGCCGGTGGTGGCGGCGGTGAGGCCGGTACGTCCGCCAGCCTCCACGCCGGAGGCAGACTCTACGAAAGTGGTCACCGTGGAAGTGCCGGTGCAGGCACCGGCCACGGTGCCGATGGCATCAGACAGCAGGGCTTCCTTCATGTTGGGCATGTTGCCGTTCTCGTCCACCATACCGGCCCGGGAAGCGGTGCCTACCAGGGTGCCGATGGTATCAAACATATCGATAATGCAGAAGGTGACGATGAGGGTCACGGCAGTAAACCAGCCGATTTCCAGGAAACCGGCGAAATTAAAGTGGAACAGGGTGGTCTTTGCCATATCCGCAAAGGGCGGCACAAAGGAAGCGGTTGCCAGAGAAGCAAATGGATTGGTGTGCAGGAACACAGACTCCCCTACCCAGTAGATCACAGAGGCGATCAGCATGCCGTAGAGCACAGAGCCCTTGATGTTCTTCTTGGACATAGCCACAATTGCAAAGAGGCCCGCAAACATGGTCACCACCGTCAGGATCATGGTGGCGTAACCGGTGTCACCCATGTTGCTCCGAAGAACGCTGGGGGTCAGGGCGCCGAAGAAGTCCCGCATGACAAAGAAAGGCGTAGAAAAGCCGTTGCCCTCGGCATAGATGCCCACGTTGGAGCCCAGACCGATGTTCATGAGCATCAGGCCAATGGCGGGAGAAATGCCCAGCCGTACCCCAAGAGGAATGGCATCAACGATCTTTTCCCGGACATTCAGCACAGACAGAAACAGGAAAATAATGCCTTCGATCAGGATGATCACCAGTGCGGCCTGGAAGGAGGCCACATAGGTCATACCGGTCATGGCCACAATGTTGCCCACCACAACGGCAAAGAAGCTGTTCAGGCCCATGCCGGGAGCCAGCGCAAAGGGTTTGTTGGCAAGGAACGCCATGGCAAACATACCCACGGCGGAAGCCAGGCAGGTGGCCAGAAACACACCGTTCCACAGCTCCTGACCCTCTGCGCCGAAGCCTGTCAGCAGGTTGGGGTTCAGGGCGATGATATACGCCATGGTCATAAAGGTGGTAAGTCCGGCGATCAGTTCCGTTCTTACCGTTGTCTTGTTGTCAGACAAATGGAATAGCTTTTCAAACATTCGTTTTGACCCTTCTTCTTTCTATTCTTTGGCACATTCACCAAGTATCTGTCATTCTATCATGGCTTCTTGCAAAAGAATATAGGCGATTCTCCCAACAAATCCGGCATTTTCCGCTTTAAAATTCACAAATCGGTCATTTTTTCTCCGGGCGCTTCCGGAGCAGGTATTCATCCAGCTTTTGCTTCATGTTCTCCGGCATGGTTTTGGCCACCGGGCAGCGTTTGGCGTTGGCAAAGCGGTCTGCAAAGGCGATGATGAAGGCAATGTCCGCCTCCATCTGGCTGCCACTCATAACCGCCATGGTGTCATAGCTATTGTGAATGGTGGCAGTATTGCCCGGGGCCAGACGGGCGAAGGACACCGCGGGAACACCCTTATCCGCAAAGGGCGTGGAGTCGCTGGAATACACATCCTGGCTGACCTCAATGCCGAAGCCCAGTTCCGAGCCCAGGTAGGAGATGTAATGGCAGAGCTTTTCCTCGCCGGTGACGCAGCCGATGAATTTGCCCATAATGCAGCCGATCATATCCAGGTTGATATTCAGGGCGATCTTCTCCAGCTCCTCTTCGTGCTGAGCGCAGTAGGCCTTGGAGCCCAGAAGCCCCCGCTCCTCGCTGCCGCACCAGACAAAACGCAGGCCGCAGCTGTGGGGATGACTTGCAAAGAACTCCGCAATGGCCAAAAGTCCTACGGAACCGGACATATTGTCGTAAGCACCCTGAGACAAAGAGGTGGAATCATAGTGGGCGGTAAAGACGATCACGTCCTCCCGCTCTCCCGGCAAGTCCAGAATCACATTATGGGATTTCCCCGTATACTCGTTCTGATTGAGGACGATTTTCGCCGTCTTGCCGCCGTCCCGGATCAGGGCAATGGCATCCTTGGCGTTGATGTTCACACCGGGAAGCTTGTTCCCCTGGGACACATAGCTGCGCAGCTCCCGCTGGTCAATGTCTCGGTCCGTATAATTGGCGTTGCCGTCGTAGGTGATGAAACCCAGGGCTCCGTTGGCAAGCAAATCCTGATAGCGCCAATAGCCAAGATGCCCGTCGATCATCGCGATTTTGCCCTTGCACAGGCTCAGAGAATAGTCGTCGGTATTGCGCAGGTAATAGAGCTCTGCCTCCACTGTAGCGGTTCCGGCATTCTTATAGCCTTTGCAGGGGATGGTCTTCCCGTCAACGGTGAGCTCTGCCTCCAGAATGTCTGCCATATCCACGTCAAAGGCCTCCAGGGAGCCGGTCAGGCCACAGGCACGCAGCCGGGATAGCAGATATTCCGCGGTTTTCAGTTCCTCCGGACTTCCGCCGGTCCGTACATAGGCAGTATCGGAAAAAATACCCATGATCTCATTCGCGTTCATATGAGCACCTCCAAAAAATATAACCCTATGTTACTGCACAGTCCGGTCTTTTGCAAGTAGAAAAATCAAATACTGCCAAAAAGGACCGGCACCCAAAGGGCACCGGTCCAGGTGTATTTAGAGCTCCTTCAGCACTTCCAGCAGGAAGTCCCAGGTACGTTTTGTAGAAGCGATTTCCAGCTTTTCACGGCTGGTATGGATGTCGTGCATCTGGGGTCCAATGGACACGCAGTCCAGTCCCGGAAGCTTTTCGCCCAGCAGACCGCATTCCAGGCCCGCATGAATGGCCAGAACCTGAGGCTCCTTGCCAAACATCTTGGTATAAACGGATACCATCACATCCCGAAGCTTGGAATCCTTTTTGTACTCCCAGGCAGGATAAGTGCCCATCTGGCTGTAGGAAGCGCCGTAGAAATCCGCCAGCTCCCGGAGCTTTCCGGTCAGAGCGTCCTTCTCCTGATTGACGGAGCTGCGGACGGAGAAGGTCACACTGAACTGCTCTCCCAGCTTGGCGACCCCCAGATTCAGGCTGGTCTGCACCAGCTCCGGCATATCCGGGCAATAGGCCTGAACGCCGTTGGGAACGGTACACAGCAGGGAGATCACATCGGCGGTGGCGGTGGTGGTCAGGGCATTTCCGCCCAGAGCGTCCACGTCAAAAGCCTGGATGGATGCCTCCGGCTCGTCATAGTTCTGCCGGATCTCCTGCTGGAGCTCCGCGGCAATATCATTGATCCGCTCGATGCCGATGCCCATGGCAACCACCGTGGCCTGGCAGGAACGGGGAATGGCGTTGTCTTTGCTGCCGCCGGAGAAAGAGGTCAGACACAGAGGCATGAGCTTCTGAATGCGGCCCAGGAACTCACCCATGACCTTGTTGGCATTGGCACGGTTCTTGTCGATCTCCTGGCCAGAATGACCGCCCCGGAGGTTTTCTACCGCCAGACGGACGCAGGGACCGTAAACTGCTTTCCGCTCCGCCTTCAGGGAAATGGTGCTCCGGGCACCACCGGCGCAGGACACGGTAAAGACGCCCTCGTCCTCCGAGTCCAGATTCACCATGGTCCGGCCCTTCAAGGAGGACAGGTCAATGGCCGCTGCGCCCAGCATGCCGATTTCCTCATCCACGGTGATGATCACTTCCAGAGGCGGATGGGCAATGGACGCATCATCCAGAATGGCCAGCGCATAGGCCACGGCAATGCCGTCGTCACCGCCCAGGGTGGTGCCCCTGGCGTAAACACAGACTCCGTCATGGGCCAGATCCAGCCCGTCAGTGGCCATGTCCAAGGTGCAGGTGGTATCCTTCTCACAGACCATATCCATATGGCCCTGCAGGATCACCGGAGCATGGTCTTCCATGCCGCAGGTACCGGGGGCAAACATAACCACATTGTTGCTCTCATCCTGGATGTAGCGAAGGTCGTGGGCCTGGGCGAAGGCCACCAAGTAGTCACTGATGGCCTTTGTATTGCGGCTGCCATGGGGAATGGCGCAGATTTCTTCAAAATAGTGAAAAACCGCCTGGGGCTCCAGCCCCTCCAGCTTTCTTTCAGACATAAATACAAACCCCTTTTCTTAGAGATCTCCAAATCAAGCTTCCGCATCGGGCCCATATTTTTATCATTCCGTGGACCCAGAATTGGATTCAGAAGCTTCCCTGGTCGTTCGCTTCTATACTACCACAAGCGGTCTCAAAAGTCACTGGGCAAAAATGACAAAGACCATGGAGCGAATCCATGGTCTTATGTTCATTTATTCTGGGGATCACACCAGGCTCAGCGCCAGGGTCAGCAGGATCCAGACAATTGCGATCCACTTGGTAGAAGAAGCAAGAACATGGTCCAGCCCAGCCTTCTTATTCTTGCTCAGGTAGGAATCGGAACCACCGGTCAAAGCACCGGACAGGCCAGCCTCCTTGCCGGACTGCAGCAGAACCACCACAATCAAAGCGATGCTTGCAATCGCTTCCAGGACAACCAGAATCGTCTGTAAAACATTCATCGTGACAAACCTCCCTCCGCAGATTCGCGGAATGCGAACGGTATTGGGCCATCGGGCCTCAAATAGCCTATCAAGTATAGCACAGCTTCTCGCAAAATGCAAGAACCAATTCCAATTTATACGGGAAAAAGCTTACTTCTGCACCCAGTTGCCGGTGGCCAGGCAATTAAGGTAGCTTTCAATAAAGGGGTCCAGGGCCCCATCCATAACGGCGTTTACATTGGAGGTCTCGCAGCCGGTACGGGTATCCTTTACCAGGGTGTAGGGCATGAACACATAGTTGCGGATCTGGCTGCCCCACTCGATTTTCTGCTGAACGCCCTTGATGTCAGAGATTTTATCCAGGTGCTCCCGCTCCTTGATCTCCACCAGCTTGGACCGCAGCATTTTAAGACAGGTTTCCTTATTCTGGAACTGGCTGCGCTCCGTCTGGCAGGACACCACAATCCCGGTGGCCTTGTGGATCAGACGAACGGCGGAAGAGGTCTTATTGATGTGCTGTCCACCGGCACCGGAGGAGCGGAAGACCTGCATTTCATAATCCTCCGGACGGATGTCCACATCCTGGCTGTCATCCTCGATTTCGGGAATGACCTCGATGGCGGAGAAGGAGGTCTGCCGCCGGGCATTGGCATCAAAGGGAGAGACCCGGACCAGACGGTGAACGCCGTTTTCCCCCTTCAGGAAGCCGTAGGCGTTTTCGCCCTCGATCATAATGTCTGCGGACTTGAGGCCCGCCTCGTCCCCTTCCAGATAGTCCAGGATCTTATAGGTAAAGCCATGACGCTCTGCCCAGCGGGTGTACATCCGGTAGAGCATCTGGCACCAGTCCTGGGCCTCGGTGCCGCCGGCACCGGCATGGAAGCTCATGAGGGCGTTGTTCTTATCGTAGTGGCCGGTGAGCAGGGTCTCCAGGCGGCAGGTCTCCATCTGCTCTTCCAGGACTTCAAAGCCCTCTTTCAGCTCCTCCAGCATGGAGTCGTCATCTTCCTCGGCGGCCATCTCGCAGATGGTCATCATATCGTCCCAGGAAGAGAGCATCTTCTCGTAGCGCTCGATCTTTGCCTCGGTCTGCTTGACCTTGATGGCGACCTTCTGACTCTTTTCCGGGTCATCCCAAAAACCGGGGGCCTCCTGCATGGCATGGAGCCGCTCCAGCTCGTTGCGCATGCCGGAAAGGTTTAAAGATTCCGCCAGTCCATCCAGGGCGGGACGGCAGTCATTCAGTTTCTGCTTATAGGTATCAAACTCAATATTCATAAAATACTCTCACTTTTCATGGATTGCACAGATAAAGTCATTATATAAGAAAGCCACGGTTCTGTAAAGGGGAAAATAAAATTTATTCCCGAAATTTTTGCTTCACACTGGGATAAAGGCTTTTGTTTGTATGGGGAATAAAATTGGCCGCCATCATATTTTCCAGGAACATGTCCATTTCCGCAAAATGGAGGTATTCCCCGGTTTCCAGAAACCAGCGGACCCGGTCCAGGCACGCTCCATCCAGCAGCAGCTTCTTGGCGCCTGCCAGAGAGGTATTTCCCAGAAGCTTCATTTTGCTCCTGTCAATATCCGGATAAATGCCCACGGTCACGGCGGACTCCAGATCAATATGGGTTCCAAAGCCTCCGGCTAAGTACACATTCCCCACATCCTCCAGGGTCAGACCGCAGTAGTCCAGGAGCGTCGCCACCATGGTGTGGGCCGCAGCCTTACAGCGAATGAACTCCTGAATGTCCGCCTGGGTGAAATAAAGGGCTTCCTCCCCTTTGCGAGCATATACAATTGCCGGAATGCTGCGCATGCTCGCCTCATCCCAAATTTCTATGGCATTGTCCCCTGCCCGGTCAAAATCAACGGTGCCATCGCCCCGGATCCAGCCCCAGAGATAGCACTGGGCCACCAGGTCAAAAATACCGGTGCCGCAGATGCCCTTCGGCGCGCCCCCGCCGATCACATCCAGATGAAAACTTCCCTGAGCATCCAGGCTCAAATGCCGGATGGCTCCGGTCTCTGCCCGCATGCCATACTTGCTTCCGAAGCCCTCCAGGGCAGGCCCTGCCGCACCGGCACCCATCAATAGATAATCCTTGCAGCCAAGGCACAGCTCTCCGTTGGTGCCGATGTCCAGGAAAATAGAGGGCTTGTCCGACGTGTCCAGGTCCGTCAGCAGGAGCCCTGCCGTAATATCTCCCCCAAGGTAATTGGCCTTGGCCGGGAAGCAGAACACATTGCACACAAGATTCAACCCCAGTGCGGCTGCGGCGTGGATCCCCGGGTCAAAAAACGCCGGGGCATAGGGATTCTGAAACACCAGCCAGGGGTCGCAGCCCAGGAAGAAGTGGATCATGGTGGTATTGCCGCCGATCACCAATGCGGAGATCTCCTCCGGTGCCGCCAGCCCCTCCGTCACCTGGCCAATGAGCCGGTTTACATCGCCGATCACCAGGCGGCGCAGATCCTCCAGATGCTCCCGGTTCTCTTTCACCGCCAAAATCCTGTCCAGAATGTTCAGGCCAAAGGAAACCTGGCTGTTCACACATCCCACGTTCCGGAGCACGGCGCCGGTGTTCATATCCACCAGCTCCATTTCAAGCGTCGTACTGCCAATATCCAGGGCAAGACCGTAAAGCCTGGAAGTGGTGTCTCCGGGCTCCACCCGAATGACCTCTAACCCCGCGCTTCCGGGGCACAGGGTCACCGTCACGGCATAGTCCGCCTGGGACACCAGCGGATACAAGCTCCCCAGGGCCTCCAGGGTCATCTGGGCGGAAATCGGTTTTAAGGCATCTAATATCCGCTCCCGGTCCCCCCGGAAGTCCTCTTTGGTGGGTTTTGGAAGCCGAAGAAATTTTTTATAAGAAAAGGTCATAGGGTCCTCCCTTCGCCATCCTACATCAGTGTAGCTCTACGATCTCCGCCCGGCGCAGCAGCTTCTTCCTGCGAAGCAGGAAATAAGTGACCTCAATGAGGCAGCAGGCGATCCAGCCCACGGGATAGCCGAAAGCAACGATCAACGCAGTATTCTGGATGAAACGGGTCATAAAATACAGATAGGTCTGCCGCACTGCCACGAAGGCGAAGAGCATGATCAGCATGGGCCCCTTGGAGTCTCCCATGCCCCGAAGGGCTCCGGCCAGCACATGGTTCACGCAGTTAAACAGCAGAAACACCACATTGATCCGGACAAACATTGCACCGTAGGAGATCACATCCGGGTCCTGGGAGAACAGTTCCACCGCCGGGGCGGCAAAAATCTCCAGCAGCGCAATGATCACTCCGGTGATCAGAAGGGTCAGGCCGATGGTGGTGTAGGTTCCCTTCTCCGCCCGCTTGGGCTGGTGGGCACCTACGTTCTGGCTGACAAAGGTCGTGGATGCCATGGCCATGCTCTGCATGGGCAGCATAACGAACTGGTCCAGCTTGTTGTAGCAGCTCCAACCGGCCATACAGCTGGAACCGAAGAAATTGATGTAGGACTGCACAAATACATTGGAAAAAGCGGTGATCACCGACTGAATGCCGGCAGGAAGACCAACGGAAAAAATATGGCCCATGATCCCGCCGTCAATGGCCAAATCTTTCCAGGTCAGTTTGTAAATATCCTTGGAGGTACTCAGCAGCAACAGCACCAGTCCCGCGGACACAAACTGGGACAGGATCGTGGCATAAGCCACGCCTGCAATGCCCATTTTAAACACCAGCACAAACACCAGATCCAAAATGATATTCAAAATACTGGTAAGCACCAGGAAATACAGCGGCCTGGTAGTATCGCCCACAGACCGGAGAATGCCGCTGCCCATGTTGTAGATCAAAAGGCCGGAGAAACCGGCAAAGTAGATTTGAAGGTAGGTGGTGGCCTCCGGAAAAACATCCTCCGGCGTGGACATGAAGCGCAGCATGGGCCGGACCCCGAAGAACCCGATCAAGGTAAACAGGACGCTCATAATAAAGGTGGCAGCCATGGTGGTTTCCACGGCTTTATGGAGCTTCTCCATATTTTTTGCCCCGAAATGCACACCGATCACCACACTGGCGCCAATAGAAAAGCCGTTGAAAAAGAACACCAGCATGTTCACGATCATGGTCGTTGAGCCCACAGCGGCAAGGGCCTGGGTACCAACGAACTGACCCACGACGATGGAGTCTACGGTATTGTAAAGCATCTGGAAAATGTTTCCCAGCATCAGAGGCAAGGAAAATTCCAAAACCTGCCTGACAATGTTTCCTTTGGTCATATCTCTTGTGGTGGTTGCTGCACGGTGTGTCACAATGTTCCCTCTTTCTTTTTGTTAAAAAAGCAAAGGACAACAGATAACAGAGAAACTGGAGTATCCAATTCTCTATTCTCTATTATCCTTTGCTTTCACAAAATTGGCGGAGAGTCAGGGATTTGAACCCTGGCGACGCTTCCGCGCCCTACGAGATTTCGAGTCACGCCTCTTCGACCACTTGAGTAACTCTCCGTATGTACCTAGGTTAGTATAACAGTTTTTTTGTAAAAATCAAGTATTTTCCACGTATTCCCCATTTTGCATAAAAGAGGCCCAGGAAAGGGGCTTTCTTTTGCCCTTTCCCGGGAACCGGTCACGCTTTTCGGAAGAAGGCCACTGCCACCGCGCCGGGGCCTGCATGGGTGCCGATGACGCTGCACATCAGGCAGCGCTCCAGCTTTTCTGTATGGCCCTGCCACAGACTGCTGCTGTCTGCCTCATATTTATCAAGCAGCGCGGAGGACAGGCCCGTATATCCAAGCAGTACGGGTTTGGAAAAATCCACGCCGCCGCTTTCGTTGATCTTCTCCACCAGAAGATTGTTGCCGTTCCGGGAGCCTCTGGCCTTGCCGATCAGCTGCACCTGGCCATCCTGAAAGGTCACCACTGGTTTGATATTCAGAACCCCTCCGGCAAAGGCCACGGTCTTGGAAATTCTGCCGCCTTTTTTCAGATATTCCAGGGTGTCCAGCAGGGCGATCACCCGGACGTCCTCCCGCTTCAGAGTCACCATCTCCGCGATTTTCTCGGCTTCCATGCCCTGCTCTGCCAAATTTGCGGCAAACTCTGCCAAAACGCCGGTGCCGACGGCCACAGTCATACCGTCTACCACATAGATGTTGTCATAGCTTTCCGCTGCCAGGCAGGCACTCTGATAGGTGCCGGAAAGAGGCGAAGCCAGGGTGATCACCACAGCGCTATCCCCTGCCTCTGCCACCTCCCGAAAAACCGCATCAAAGGCTGCGGGGGTCGCCTGACTGGTGGTGGGCAGAACATCACTCTCCACCAGCTTTCTGTAAAAATCCTGCTTATCCAGGGTCACACCGTCCAGATACTCGGTCTGGCCGAAGCAGACCGACAGAGGCACTTCCCGGATCTTATCCCGATAGGTTTCCGAAACGTCCGTAGAAGAATCTACAATAATGCGAACTGCCATAAGTTTGATCTCCTTGCTTAAATGCTTTGATTTGCCATCTTCTCCAGATTGCTGCTGATTTTTTCCAGGGCTCCATACATGATCTTCCGCTCTTCCTCGGTAAGCCCCTGGCTGGCCAGAGACAAAACCCGTTCGATGCGTTCGGATACCTCCTGCCCCGCCTGGGCTCCTTTGGGGGTCAGCACCAGAGGAGCCTTGTATTTCTTGGTTTTCTCCGTCCGGCAGACCAGATAGTCGTTCCGTTCCAGAAAATCCAGAGACCTGGAAATGGCGGCCTTGTCCTCCTCGCAGCGGTCACAAAGCTCCGCGGCGGTCAAGGGTCCCGAGCGGTACAGATAATACAGGCAGGAAACGTGGGGACCCTTCAGGTCCAGCTGCGCCATCTGGCAGGATTTTAATCGTTTGATGTTTCTGCTGATTTTTCCGATCAGCACCGTAAAGGTTTCAAATCGTCCGTCCATAGGCCCTCCTCACTTGTTGTAAAATCAACTTCTAAATCCTACACCATATTTGTTGTTTTGTCAACATCTTTTTTATAGCATCCCGGAATTCAATAAAAGTTCACCGAGGCAATGCTGCAAAAAAGCAGGGGGCCTCCGGTTTTTCGGAAGCCCCCGCGGATGCTTTATTCTGTTTTTTTCTTCATGACAGCCATGGCGAGCAGTCCCAGAACCACCAGGCCCACCAGCCCCAAGGGGATCCAGCCCAAGGCGTGGGGCTGACCGGTAACGGAAGCCATCAAAGCCTCCGGTTCTACATTGGAAGCGATCGCCGCGCTTACATCCAGCAGCTCCTCCCGCAGCAACAGGACCTCGCCCGCTTCATTCCGGGCCACCACGGAAATGGGGATCGTAGCAACACCGGAGCTTGGGTCAAAGCCACCGGGGATCACCAGGCGGACATCTTCATCCCGGAGCTCTTGGGGAATCAAAATAGAGAACGGCTCAAAATTCTCCAGGGTCACATCCGTAAAATCTTCCCCGGAAAGCTGCGCAAGCACATACTCCTCATCCACCGTAAACCGGCGAAAATGATCAAAGCCGTAATCAAAGAGCTTCTGCGTGTCGATGTACTTATCCTCCAGCATGGGGGATTTCAGCGTCACGGCAATCAGGGTGGTGCCGTCCCGCCTGGCGGCAGACACCAGGGTGCCCTGGGATGCGGTGGTCCAGCCGGTCTTGCTGAAGAGCAGGCCTTGGCAGATCCGCTGGCCGTCAATAAACTGATTTTTAGAGGTCAGCTCCCGGGGGGCGGACAAATCAGTTGCCGGGATCACATAGGCCCCGCTGCCAAAGTATCGCAGAAAATCCGGCTCCTTCAGGGCCCGGGCCGTGATCAGGGCCATGTCATAGGCCGTGGTATAATGTTCAGCGGAGGGCAAACCGTTGGGGTTTACAAAATGGGTATTCAGGGTCCCCAGCTCCGAAACCTCCTGATTCATAAGCTCCGCAAAGGCCTCCACGCTGCCGGAAATGCCCTCCGCAATGGCCACCGCCGCGTCATTGGCAGAGGAAATGGCCAGGGCATACAGCGCATCCTGCAATGTCAGCTTTTCGCCCGGTTGAAGGGCAATATGGGAGGAGGATCGGGGGACCTGTGCAATGACCTGGTCGGACACCGTAAGGTTCTGCTCCGGGTTCCCGTGTTCCAGAGCCAGCAGCCCCGTCATCACCTTTGTAATGCTGGCGGGATACATGACCAGGTAGGCATTCTTATCAAAGAGGATCTGGCCGGTCTGAGCATCCATCAAAACGGCGGCCTCTGAAGCAAGCTCCGGCAGAAAGGCTTCCGCCGACCCGCGGGGGACCAGGGACACACCGCAGGTAACGAGCAGCAGCCACAGGAGGCAGCGGTAAAATACTCGGCGCAAAACAAGGTACTTCCTTTCCTTCATTTGACCATTATTTTACCGAAAAAGGCCGGTTTTGTCAAATAGTTCACATAACCTGACGGTCAAGCAACCGTATTTTTTAAACCAGCAGCGTTCGCTGCACGTGCAGCTGACAGCCGGAACGTTCCCGATGCCATTCATCGACCACGTTCAGGAAGACTTCCTCCGGCAAGGGTTTTGAAAAATAATAGCCCTGGATCACATCGCAGCCCACTTCCCGCAGGAATTGCAGCTGCTCGGCAGTTTCCACACCCTCCGCCAGCACCTCCATGCCCAGGCCGTGGGCCAGGGAGGTAATGTGGCGCAGCACCTGATTTCCCCGGTAATTGCCGATGTAGTCCACCAGACTTTTGTCCAGCTTCAACACATGGAAGGGCAGCGAATTCAGATTTCCCAGAGAGGAATAGCCGGAGCCAAAGTCATCCATATGCAGCGGGAAGCCCATGGCAACCATCCGTTGGGCCAGCTCTCTGATCTGAGTCATCTGCATACCGGAGGATTCCGTCAGCTCCAGCGGCACCACCTGGGCGCTGATCTTAAACTCCTTGACGATGCGGATATAGCGCTCGATCATGCCCGGATAATGGAGGCTGTTCCGGGAAAGGTTTACGGAAATCGGGAAGGCGCTGCCATATTTCCCGATGAGCTGCTGCTGAATCTGGCAGACCCGCCTGAAAACATACTCATCCAGCCGCACGATGAGCCCATCCCGCTCAAACAACGGGATAAACTCTCCCGGGGATACCACTGAGCCATCGGGCCTTTTCCATCTGACCAGAGCCTCCGCCCCCACGATGCGCTGGGTATGCACATCGAATTTGGGCTGATACCAGAGTACAAATTCCCCGTTGAGCACCGCATCATCAAAGCCGGTTTCCATATCCCGCTCCCGGCAGATGCGCTGGTTGATGGGGTCATCAAATCGGGCCACCGCCCGGTTCATATCGTCTTTAATACTGTTAAGGGCCAGAAACGCCCGGTTGCAGATCACTGTTACCGGCATTTCGGCGTTGTCACAGTAATACACGCCGCACTTTAAAATCAGATTTCGAATGGGCGCGTTTTTGGCGATACGGCGAACGGAGGTCTCCAGCTCCTCCAGGCTGTGGCCCGCCACAGGCTCCAGAAACACAAAGCTGTCTCCGTCATAGTGGGCGACCAGGCCGTTGGGCACCAGAGCCTTCAGCTGCCCCGAAAGATAATGCACAATGTCATCACCGATTTTTTCGCCGTAAATGCTGTTGACCTGCTTGAAGTTGTGAATATCCACCACCACGGCCTGATAGGTCCCGTCGGGGCTGTTGCTCAGCTGCACCGCCGCATGATGGAAGAAGGCCTGGCGGGTATAAAGGCCGGTCAGGGAATCAAACTCAATGGCGCTGAGCACGGCGCTGGATTCCCGCATTTTGATCAGATTCCGGATGCGGCCCTGGATGCCCCGGGGGTTGTAGGGCTTCCTGATAAAGTCCACAGCCCCAAGCTCCAGGCACCTTGCCTCGTCGTCCGGATTGTCGCTTCCCGTGGCCACGATCACCGGTACGGATGTCAGAAGCGGGTCCTGCCGGGTTCTAGCCAGAAACTGGAAGCCGTCACACCGGGGCATATATACATCCAAAATCACCAGCGAAAGCTCGCTGTAATGCTGGGAGAGCAGCTGAATGCCCTCTTCCCCGTCCTCCGCGAACAGCACATCATAGTCCGCCTGGAGGATCTGGACCAGCATCTCCCGATTGATGGGGTTATCCTCCACCACCAAGATCTGGCGGCGCCGACCGGGACCGTTTCTGGAGGCCGCGTCAAACCGACGCAGATCGTCATCCTCGCAGGCCACCGCCATCAGCACATTGGAGAAGGTTTCAGCCTCCCCTATTCTGGTGCAGCGCACACTGTAGGAATGGACCGCCCGCCCCAGCATGACCCGGTAATGAATCACCATAGACCTGGTGCCTGCCAGCTGCTCCCGCAGCGCCTCCATATCCATCAGGAAGCCCAGTCGGCTCCGGTCCTCCGGAAGCACGAATCCCTGCAAATAAGTCCTCGCCGCTTCCCGAAAAGAAAATGCCCCTTCCATCAGCCGGTCCAGCTTCGGAGAAACGGGCTTCGCCTGATAGGCCACCGCCATACCCGTACGGCTGTTTAGGTTTATAATATGGGAATAGTCCTCACCCAGGGACCGAATCACTTCCAGCCAGCTTTGACAGTCCGCATCCATAAAATGCTCGTCTGACGATTCTATTGCCATGATCCGTGAACACCTGCTCTCTTCTTCATTCCGATTTGAAATTTTCATTCCTTCTCTACGGATATAACTATAACACGTTTCTCGGTTTATTGCAACGAAATCTGAATAAAATCACAATTTTAGACCATTTTTCAAAAATTTGACACCCGGACTGTTGAACTATCCGATAATTATGATATACTGTTTCACAAGAGCGTCTGACCCCCATCAGCAAGAAGCGCTTTTGCTGACCGGCCGGACCAGAAAGCATTGTTTCCATTGTCTTTAGGAAGGGAGTCCTTTGGATGATCACCGTTGCCATCGTTACACCGTTTCGTTTTCTGGATACGATTCAAAAAGTGATCACAGAACACGACTTTGACTGTGCGTTCCGGTCCTACACCTACGACAGTCTGACAGATATTGACGAGATTTACGCCGACTGCCGGAGCAGCTGCGACATTATTCTGTTCTCCGGAGAACTGGGATATCACTACATGCACCGGCACTACCCGGACTGCCCCATCCCCTGCGTATTTACGGTCTACAGCACCGCCGATGTTTTGAGCATTCTGCTGAATTTCCATTTGCGCCACAAAGACGTGGCCCTCAATCGGCTATACCTGGATTTTTTGACACCTCAGAACAATTATATGAATTTGCAGGCCTATCTGCCAAAGGAGCAGCTGCCCTATTTCTTTGAAGAGCCGGATTACGACTATGCCCACATCACCCAGCGGGGGGCCCAGCTGTGGCAGGCCGGGAAAATCGACTATGTGGTGAGCCGCAGCATCAATAACCTTTCCCAGTGGGAGAAACTGGGCATTCCTTATGAGCCGGTAAACCCCACGGAGCAGATGGTCTACGGTGCCATTACAGAGGCTGTAAATCAGGAACGGCTGAAAAGCATTCGGGACAGCAGCGTGGTGACCGTTCTCATTCACCTGCCCGGAAACGAGGGACATTCCGAGCAGGAGCGGGAATACAGGACCGCCACCCTCTATAAATTCCTGGTGGACTTCCGGAAGGAGCACGACCTGTCCTTCAGCATTGACCACAGCTTTGACCGCTTTGTAGCCCGGGCCACCCTGCCAAACGAGGATTGCAAAAACCTGAACCTGCAAAAAATGATGGCCATTTTGCGGAAGAATCTTTCCTTCCCATTCTCCGTAGGCATCGGCATCCACCCCAGTGAGCAGACCAGCCAGTATCACGCCGAACGGGCGCTGCTGGAAAGCACCCGATACGGGCTGAACGAAGGATTTTTGGTCAGCGGAGACCCGGAAATCCTCACCGGACCCCTGAGCCGGGCCCAATCCGTCCGCTACAGCTATCAGGACGGCAGCGCCATTCAGTTTGCCCACCGGCTGGGCATCGACAACACCAATCTTCTACGGCTGGTGGGCCTGTACCGAACAGACCCCAAAACCGTTCTGACCGCCTCGGAGCTGGGCCCCATTCTGGGAGTGACTCTGCGCAGCAGTCGGAGAATTTTGCAGAAGCTCTATGATTTGGGTATTGTAAAGCCTCTGCCCAACCCAGCAGGGGCAGGCAGAGGCAGACCGGAGCACCGATATGTATTTGTACCGGAGGCCATTGAACACGCCTTGTCCCAGCCCTGAATCAGGCCTCCGCCAGGCAGCTGTTGTGGGTCTCTATGGCCGAGCGGTAGCAATGCTCGATCCGTTCGGCAAACTGCTCCGTGCTGTAGGGCTTGGCTGCCTCCACCGCATTAAAACGAATACTTTTCCCCACTGGGCTGAATGCCAACACCAGGCTCACCAAAAGGTCCTCATCCGACTCCCCCGCCAAAATGGCACTGACACCATCCTGGAAAACCCCCAGCAGACAGGGGTCATTCACCGCGCACACACACAGCCCGGAGGCCGCCGCCTCAATGTAGGTCAGGCCCTGGGTCTCCGAGTGGGAGGCGCTGACGAATACATCCCCGATGGCGTAGTATTTGTCGATCTCCTCCCAGGGCTTTGCCCCGACGATGGACACGCTGTTCTCCACCCCCAGCTCCCGGGCCTGATTCCACAGGGTCTGCTTGAGGGGTCCTTCCCCGATGATGACCAGCTGCACATCCGGGCATCGCCGCGCCAGTGCCGGGAAAACCCGGAGGATTTTTTCCATGTTCTTTTCCTTGGCCAACCGGCCAATGTAGAGCAGCACCCGCTTCCCCTCCGGTACGCCGCACTCTTCCCGGGTGGCTTCCCGTTCCAGAAGACTGTGCCGTTCCGGAGCGAAGCGCCGCAGGTCCATGCCGCTGGGGATGACCTCGATCGGTGCCTCTACCCCATACTGCCGCAGCAGATTTTCCGTTTTGGCCGTAGGAACCACCACCCGGTCAAACCGGTCGCACCACCACTCGCTGTAGCGCTTGGTCAGGTTTTTCGCGGCACTGTCCCCCACACCGTGGGTAATATAGTAGGTATAGTCCTCCCATACGGTGTGGTAGGTGTGTACCCGGGCGCAGCCGGTATGCCTTGCCACATATCTGCCCAGAAAACCCATGACAAACTCACTGTTGGTATGGACCACATCAAAGCGCATCTCCAGCGCCTGGCGAATGGTGCCGTATCCCGGAAGGGCCACATTCCGGTCCTTGAGCAGCAGAAACTGGGCTGATTCCAGATAGTGCAGACGGTCACTCTGGAAGCTCTCCCAGCCCTTGCACTTGGGGGCATAGACGTGGACCTCGTGCCCCCGGTGCTCCAGCTCCTTGTAAAGATTCAGACAGGAGGTGGCCACGCCGTTTACCTCCGGGTAAAATGTATCCGTAAAAATTCCGATTTTCATATCGTCACCCTTTTCCTGTTTTCTTTGAAAATTATACCATAAGGATTTCCGGAATGCAAACCATCCGCTTAAAATTTGAGGCGGCTTTCTTTGGTAGGGCCATGAAAAAACTGATTGCATTCGTATGTTCTTTTGACTATAATAAAAGGGAATATCCGGAAGAAGAAGGAGGCGGTATGGATGTACCCAAAGGACCGAAATGATTTGGGGCTGTCCCTGCTGGAAAAGGGAAAGAAGAACTTTTTGCGCATCTTTTTTGGGCGCAACGCCATTCTGCTGTTTTCGCTGCTGATACAGGCCGTCCTTCTGCTGGCGCTTTTCTTCTGGTTTGAAGACCAGATGCCCCTGCTTTTAGGAGGCGGCGCCGTGTTCACCGTGCTGGTCCTGCTGATCCTCGTCAACAGCTCCATGGACCCCTCGGCAAAAATCACCTGGCTGCTGATCATCTATGTGCTGCCGGTGTTCGGCTGCTTTTTCTATGTGTGGACCCAAAGTGAATGGGGCCGCCGGACGCTGAAGGCATTGGTTGACCGAAGCGAAGCCATGTCTCACCATCTGGTATCCCAGAAGCCGGAAGTGCTGGAACATCTTAAAAAAGAGGACCCGGGGGTTGCGGGGCTCAGCCGATATATTGCCTCCTGCGGCAGCTTCCCCGTATACTCCAATACGGATGTGACCTATTTTCCCTTGGGTGAGGACAAGTGGGCGGCCATGCTGGAAGAACTGGGCAAAGCGGAACGCTTCATCTATCTGGAATATTTCATCGTCCGGGAGGGCCTGATGTGGGGCCGGATTTTGGAAATTCTGGCGCAAAAGGCTGCGGAAGGTGTGGATGTGCGGATGATGTATGACGGCACCTGTGAGCTCACCACCCTGCCCTACGACTATCCCCGGCGGCTGGAGGCCCTGGGCATCCGCTGCAAAATGTTCTCCCCCATTGAGCCCCTGATCTCCTCCCACTACAACTATCGGGACCATCGAAAAATCCTGGTCATTGACGGCCAGACCGCCTTTACCGGCGGCGTGAATCTGGCAGACGAATATATCAACCAGGAGGTCCGGTTCGGCCACTGGAAGGATACGGCCATTATGCTCAAGGGGGATGCGGTTCAGAGCTTTCAGCTGATGTTCCTGCAAATGTGGAACATCGATGAAAAGTATCCCGATTTCCCGGAAAAGCTGACTGCCCCCAGCCCTGCCGCTGCCGGAGGCTATGTGATCCCCTATGCGGACAACCCTCTGGACAAGCAAAAGCTGGGAGAAATGGTCTATATTGACATTCTCAACCGGGCCAATCAATATGTTTATATCATGACCCCCTACCTGATTTTGGACGGTGAAACGGAATCCGCCATCAAATTCGCCGCCCAGCGGGGTGTAGACGTGCGCCTGATCCTCCCAGGGCTCCCGGACAAAAAAATCCCCTATGCCCTGGCCAAAACCCACTATAAGGCCCTGTTGGCCGCCGGTGTAAAGATTTACGAATATGAGCCGGGATTTGTTCACGCCAAGGTATTCCTCAGCGACCAGCGGGAGGCCGTGGTGGGCACCATCAACTTAGACTACCGCAGCCTGTACCACCACTTTGAGTGTGCCGCTTATCTCAAGGACACCGGGTGCCTGGAGGACATTCGCAAGGACTTTGTAAATACCTTTATGAAGTGCCGCAAGGTCACCTTCCAGACCTGTCGGGAGGAAAAGCTGACGGTAAAGCTCACCGGTTATCTGGCCAAGGCCATTGCGCCGCTGCTGTGAGCCGGGCGCGTGAAAGGAGATTTTGATCAATGCAGGTTTTGATTCTCAACGGAAGCCCCCGAAAGGGCGGCAATACCCAGGTTGCCCTAGGGGAAATGAAGAAGATTTTTGATGAAAACGGTGTGCGCTACACCCAGCTGGATGTGGGCATGCAGAACATCCGGGGGTGTATCGCCTGTAATCAGTGCGGAAAACTGGGGAAATGCGTCTTTGACGATGGCGTGAACCAGGCGGCCCAGCTGCTTTCTCTGGCAGACGGTGTGGTCGTAGCAAGTCCTGTTTACTATGCCTCCGCCAACGGCACCCTGATTTCCTTTCTGGACCGCCTGTTCTATAGCTGCCACCAAGATTTGACCATGAAGGTGGGGGCCAGCGTAGTCTGTGCCAGACGGGGCGGATGCAGCGCCACCTTTGACGAGCTGAATAAGTATTTTACCATTTCCGGTATGCCCCTGGCCTCCAGCCAGTATTGGAACAGCATTCACGGCCGTCTTCCAGGGGAGGCGGACCAGGATGAAGAAGGAAAGCAGACCATGCGTACCCTGGCAAGAAACATGGTGTTCCTGATGAAGAGCATTGCCCTGGGAAAGGAAGTCTTCGGCCTTCCCGAAAAAGAGCCCCGGGTATCCACCCACTATATTCGCTAAAAACAAGCGCCTCCTGCAATGCACAGGAGGCGCTTGTTTCATGTTATCTGGCATATTTCCCGCCCTTTTTGGGGTTGTACCGCTTTTCGTGCTTGGCCTTCTCCCGGGGCTTTCCAAAAATCAGCAGTGCGATAATGGCGACCACTGCCGCCGCCAGGGCCCCGACCATGGCCCAGACCCACACCGCACTGTAAATCTTCACAGTTCCGGCAGTTGCTCCTGCCGCAGGAAGGTCCATGCCTTCGGTCTCCGGCTGGGTCTCCTTCGGCACGGTCAGTACCGGGTCCACCCGCTCTACGGTTTCCCCGCAGACATCGCAAACGCCGGTGCTGAGACCGGTTTCGGACTCGGTAGCGGCCTTTTCGGTGTCCCACTGGCTCACCGTATGGGCACGGAGCTGATAATGGTCCCGGTATGTATAGCCGCAGGTATCGCAGGTGTATTCCGTGTACCCAAAATTCTGACAATCCGAAGGGACCACGGTTTCCGCATAATGGGGGTTGGCGCACCGTTCCGGCCGAAGCTCTGCGTCATAGGTCTTTACTTCGTTTTTCCGCAGGGTCTTGGTGTTGTTATTGATGCCGTAGTTGAAGTTCATGGTCTTCAGCAGCTCTCCCACCACTTCCCCGCAGTAGGCCCGCCGCTTGGCGCTGTGCTCAAAGAAGGTGATCCCGGCATCAATGGTATTGTCGGTGATTCGGGAGGTCTTCCCCATGCCGATGGGGTATTGCAGCAGCATACCGGCCACACCGCCGCTGTGTACAAAGCCGTGCTCGGAAATATAGGCATCCAGCCGGATATTGCTATTGGTAACGGACATAAAGCCCGTGGCAAAAGCGCCGCCCAAAAACTGCTCGTCACTGGTTTCCGCATCGGTGTCCACGCAGATGAGGGTCACATCCACGGTGCAGCCGTCGATGGTTCCTACACCGTAGCCCAGCACCCCTGCCACGCCCAGAATACCTTCATGGGCCCGGAGCTCCAGCTGACCGGTGACGGTGCATCCGGAAACCGTGCTGTCCATGCTGTAGCCGGCAATGCCCCCCAGGAAGCAGGGCTGGTCCGTCTCCACCAGGCCCCGGACATTGATAAGGTTCAGATTCTTGACCTCCGCCCCTTCCAGCTTGGCAAAGAGACCGGCGTACACCGCGGGGTACTCCTTTTGGTTGCCATCCAGGGCGGTTTCCGTGTTTTCCCCGGGCTGGGTCACAGAAAGGTTCAAAATGCTGTGGCCGTTTCCGTCCAGGGTGCCGGAAAAATCGAAGCAATTCCAGGAGAATCCCTCCATGTCCAGGTCCGCCATAAGCCGATAGCTTCCGGAAGGATCACCGGCCATGGCCGCCAGATCCTGGGGCGTGTAAATTTCCGTCGTCTCCCCTTCTGCCCATGCAGGCACAGCCAGGGCCAACAGCAGCATTACAAAACAAATCAACTTTCTCATTCCGTCTTCATCCCTATCCGATTTTTCCTTATCATAGCAGATTTGGAAGACTTTTGCAACACCGGCAAAGGAAAGGTTTTACCCTTTATTTTTGTTGGAGCCGGAAATCATGATTTTGTCATCCCGTACCTAGCCAGGAACTCCCTTTTGTGGTAAAGTAAAGGTAGATTCCAATGAAAGGATGATTTTCCATGGAGAACCTATTGGACTTTTTAAAGAGCCGGAGAAGCACCCGGAAGTTCCTTCAAAAACCCGTTCCCCAGGTGCTGCGGGACCAGGTCGTAGAAGCCGGGCGGTTTGCTCCCAGCGGCATGAACCTGCAGCAGACCCGATTTCTGGTGATTGAGAACAAAGATGTGATGGAGCGACTTGCGGAGCTGGTGCGCCAGGGATTTCAAAAGATTGGCGTTTCCAGGCCAGACGACTATGTATTTCACTATGACCCCGCTGTCTTCATCGTCGTTTGCAACCGGGTGGATAACCCCAACAACCAGGCTGATTGCAGCTGTGCTTTGGAAAACATGATGCTTATGGCAAACGCCCTGGAGCTTGGCAGCTGCTGGATCAATCAGCTAAAAACCCTCAATGCCGACGAAGACATTCTCCGCTATCTGGAAACCCTGGGCATGGACCCGCAGGAAAAGCCCTTTGGTGCTTTGGCGCTGGGCTATCCGGATACGCCGGACGGGCTGCCCCTCCACGAAAGCAAACCCCGCACCGGGAATCCGGTGGTATACATTCCGTAAAGAAAAAAACGAGATCAGGATCGCCGAAGCCGTCCCGATCTCGTTTTTCTGTATTCAGCCTTTTCTTTATTCCTCCGGCTCTTCGTAGCCGTCTGTCAGGGCCGTGGCGGAGGTGTCCGAAATCTGGCGGCCTTCCATCAGGTCCGCAAATTGGGCGCCGCTCATGGTCTCGTTGGCCATCAGGTAGTCCACCACCTGGTGGAGCTTCTCCCCATCCCGGGTCAGAATGGTCTTGCAGTCCTCATAGGCCCGGTCGATCAGAACCTTCACTTCCTCGTCAATGGTTCCGGCCACTTTTTCGGAATAGCTCTTGGTATTCTGGTAATCCCGGCCGATAAACACTTCCCCGTCATCCAGATAGGACACGGTACCCAGCTTTTCACACATGCCGTAGCGGGCAACCATATCCTTGGCAAGCTTGGTGGCCCGCTCAATATCATTGGAGGCGCCTACGGAAATATCCCCTACATACAGTGCCTCTGCCACACGGCCGCCCAGCAGGCCCACGATCTGCTCGTACATCTCATTGCGGGTCAGATTGGAGGAGTCGTCCTTGGGAAGATACCAGGTGGCACCCAGGCTTCTGCCCCGGGGCACTATGGAGATTTGCCGCACCGGGTCATGGGAGGGCAGCCGGTACATGGCAACCGCATGACCGGCCTCGTGGATCGCCGTGGTTTTCAGGTCCCGGCGGGACTGCACATGGCTGTGCTTGGCAGGACCGGCCACGATTTTCATCAGGGCTTCGTTGATGTCCTCCATGTTGAGAACCATCCGGTCCGCCCGGGCTGCCATAATGGCCGCCTCGTTCAAGAGATTGCTCAAATCCGCACCGGTAAAGCCGGAAGTGGCCCGGGCGACGGTCCGCAGATTCACGGAATCATCCAGCTTCTTATCCTTGGCGTGGACCTTTAAAATCTCTTCCCGGCCCTTCACGTCCGGTCGGTTCACCTGGATCTGCCGGTCAAACCGGCCGGGCCGCAGCAGGGCGGGGTCCAAAATGTCCGGCCGGTTGGTGGCGGCCAGAACAATAATGCCCTCGGTGTGGCCGAAGCCGTCCATTTCCACCAGCAGCTGGTTTAAAGTCTGCTCTTTTTCGTCGTGGCCGCCGCCCAGTCCGGTACCGCGCTTGCGGCCAACGGCATCGATTTCGTCAATAAACACAATGGCGGGAGCCAGCTTTTTCGCCTGCTCAAACAGGTCCCGGACACGGCTGGCACCGACACCCACATACATTTCCACGAAATCCGAGCCGGAAATGGACAGGAACTGTACACCGGCTTCTCCGGCTACAGCCCGGGCCAGCAGGGTCTTGCCCGTGCCGGGAGGGCCCACCAGCAAAATGCCGTGGGGGATCCTGGCTCCGATCTTGGCGAATTTTTCGGGAGCCCGCAAGAAGTCCACGATCTCCTGCAATTCTTCTTTTTCTTCATCCGCACCGGCTACGTCGGCAAAGGTGACCTTCCGTCCGTCTGGAACGCCAAGAACGGTTCGGGCCTTTCCGAAGTTGGCCATGGGATTGGTGCCGTTCATTTTGCCCATGAGCATGGTCCAGAGCACCAGCAGCACCGCCCCAACGATCAGCAGCGGCATCACAAAATCATAGGCAGAGAAGGACTTTCCCGGGATCAGGTCGTAGCTGACCAGCACACCCTTTTCCTGCTGCTCCCGGAACAGGTCCTCATATTCCTCAAAGAACCGTTCCGGCTGGGCAAGGTTTGCCTTGATTTCCGTTTGGCCCTTGACCGGGGTGTTCAGCTCCATGGTAATGGTGTTGTCCTTGACCACAAAGCTCTTGACCTGCTCTTGCTGCAGCAGCTCCACCACCTGGGAGTAGGGCACCGAAGGGCCTCCGGTGGTCATAAGACCGCTGGCCCAGGAAAGTACCAGAAACAGCACCGCCAAATACAGCACCGACGGTATCAGCTTTTTGTAATTCAAATCAGAAACTCCTTATTAATCGCAGTACACTTCCGGCTTCAAAACGCCGATATAGGGCAGATTGCGATAGTATTCATTGTAGTCAAGACCGTAGCCTACGACGAACTCATTGGGCACGGTGTAGCCCACATAGTCGGGCTTCAGGGTAATGCCGGGCTTCCGGCGCTCGGGCTTATCCAGGAAGGTGCAGATTTTCAGGGAAGCCGGCTCCTTGGACAGAAGATGCCGATAGGTAAAGTCCAGAGAATTGCCCGTATCGTAAATGTCCTCCAGAATCAGCACATGGCGGCCCTTAATATCAGAGGAAATATCCCGCTTGACCTCCATGTTTCCCGTGGAAGCGGTTCCCGCATAGGAAGAGATCCACATAAAATCCATCTGGCAGGGGGTCTTGATCTCCCGGATCATATCCGCATAGAAAACCACCACGCCCTTGAGCACACCCACGATCACAGGGGACTTGCCCTCGTAGTCCCGGGTCAGCTCCTGGCCCAGTTCCCGGACACGCTGACGGATCTGCTCTTCCGTCAGCAGGACCTTCATAATATCATTTTCCATTCTCCGTACCTCCATAATTCTCCTCTTGATTGTTTGGCACCAGTCGCACCCACATTGCGGGCGGCGTCACGGCCCGGCGATCCTCGGATACCCCCAGGCCAAAAACCGCCAGCACTCCCTTTTCATCCGCCAGGACAGGAATCATCAGGCGCTTGGATGCGGGGATCTTTCGGTCAATATATAGTTTTTTTAAAGATTTCCTTCCGCCGGAAAGGGTCATGCAGTCGCCGGACATGCGGCTTCTAAGCATCAGCGTCCCCTGGGGCCGGACATAATATCCGTCCTCACAAGGAGCAAGCGTCTCTACCGGAGTACAGAGCACCGCCCCGTCAAGCTCCGGGATCTCCGTTCGTCCGGGGCACCGCAGATGATAAAGGGGCAATGCTTGCGCCTGTTCCCGCTTTACCAGCCGGTCATATTCCCGGCCGATGGTAACACCGCCGGGAAACTGCATGGAAGCCGAGGGGTTCCAATGGAAAACCAGCGACTCCAGCTGAAGAATGTGGACCTGCTCCGGCTCCTTTACCCCGCTGTCCTTTAGAAACCGCTCCAAAAGCCGGCGGCGCAAAGGCCCGGGAAGGTCTTTCAGCTGGGATACCGGCGGCATGGTCTCCGGCAATAGGGACTGCAAAAATGCCTCCTCCTGCCGCAAGCTCATGGCCATGGCAGACAGATTCTCCCCGATTTTAGGGTTCTCCTGCCGCAAAAGGGGCATGACCTCATGACGGATACGATTCCTTAAAAAGGCATTTTCCCCATTGGAGCTGTCCTCCACATGGGAAAGGGCGTATTCCTCCAAAAATGCCTCCACTTCCCTTCTGGTAATGGAAAGCATGGGGCGGATAACATTTCCGCTGACCGGGGCAATGGCCCCCAGGCCCTTTAGACCGGTGCCCCGCAGCAGCCGCAGAAGGACCGTCTCGGCGTTGTCGTCTGCCGTATGGGCTGTGGCCACCTTGCCAGGAAGGCTTCGCAGGAAGGCATATCGGGCCTCCCGGGCCGAAGCCTCCAACCCTTTTTTCCCGGGCAGCACCTGGCCCCCGGAGACATGGAGGGGGATGCCATAGCTGTGGCAGAATGTACGGACAAAGGCTTCATCCCTGTCGGATTCCTCCCCACGAAGGTGATGGTTAAAGTGGGCGGCTTCCAGGGTAATGTCCAATTCTTCTTTTAAAAGATAGAGCCCAAAGGTCAGGGCCACCGAGTCCGCACCGCCGGAGAGCGCCACGATGACCCGGTCTCCCGGTGTGAGCATCCGGTTGCTTTTCAAAAAGGCTCGGAGTTTACTCAGCATGCTTCCACTCCCGGTCCGCAAAGGACTGATACTGGCCGATCCACTGAAGCTTTACCGCCCCGGTTTCACCGTGACGGTTTTTTGCCACGATGCACTCGGCAATGCCCTTGTCTTCCGTATTGGGATTATAATATTCGTCCCGGTAGATGAACATCACGGAGTCCGCGTCCTGCTCGATGGCGCCGGATTCCCGGAGGTCCGACAAAATGGGCCGCTTGTCGGTACGGCTCTCCACCGCACGGGAAAGCTGGCTCAGACAGATCACCGGCACATTTAATTCCTTGGCCATGATTTTAAGAGAACGGGAAATTTCACCCACCACCACCACACGGTTTTCGCTGTTTTTTCCGTAACCGGAGCCCTGCATCAGCTGCAAATAGTCGATGATAATGAGGCCCAGGTTGTCAAGACGCCGGCATTTTGCGTTAATATCCGCCACCGTAACCGTGGGATTGTCGTCAATGCGAATGTCCATGCGGCTTAGTTCATCGGAGGCCATGCACAGCTTGGTCCATTCCTCGTCTGAAAGCTTGCCGGTGGCCAGCTTTTGCAGCTCCACATAGCTTTTGTTGGCCAGCAGACGCATGGCCAGCTGCTCCCGGGACATTTCCAAGTTGAAAATCGCCACGGTTTTCTTATAGGTATGGGCCACATTGGCACCGATATTCAAGGCAAAGGCGGATTTGCCCATGGCAGGACGGGCAGCAATCAGCAAAAGGTCGGATTTGTTCAGGCCGTTGATCTTGCTGTCCAGGTCCTTTAGTCCCGTGGACATGCCCGCAATGGCGGAATCCGACTGGGACAGCTCGTCCAGGCGGTCAAAAACCTTGTGCAGCGTTGTTCCGATGTGCTCCAGGCTGTCGCCCCGCTCTCCCTTCCGGAGGGCATAGATCTTCTTTTCCGCAGTCTCCAGAATTTCTCCGGCGGTGCCGGTCTGCTCGTAGACCATTTCGGAAATATCCCCTGCCGCCTGGCCCAGGCCACGGAGCATGGACTTTTCCTGGACGATATTTGCATAGCGCACCACGTTGGCGGCGGTGGGGGTGATCTCCATGAGCTGCATCACGTACTCCTTGGAGTTGTCGTGATAGTAGCCCAGCTCTTTGAGCTTATCCAGAACGGTCACGGGGTCAATGGTCTCGGAGAAATTGAACATGGTGTAGACCGTTTCATAAATCTCCCGGTTCTGCTCCAGATAAAAATCCTCCGGCTTCAGGATCCCGATGACCTCCGCTACGCAGCGGCTATCGATGAGAATAGAGCCCAATACGGCCTGCTCCGCCTCCAATGACTGGGGCTGCTGTCTGGCCAACAATTCTTCATCCATAGCTTCTCTCCTTCGCGTAACTAGAATAGGGCATTATGCCTCTACGATTTTAACCGTCAGAGGTGCAGTGATCTCATAGCCCAGCTTGCAGGTCACGGTATAGGTACCCACATTCTTGATGGCATCGGCAATGACGATCTTCCGCTTGTCCAGGGTGATCCCGGCGGAAGCCTTCAGGGCATCCGCAATTTCCTGGTTGGTGATGGAACCGAACAGCCGGCCGTTTCCGCCGCCCTTGGCGGTGACGGTGACGGTCAGCTCCCGGAGCTTCTTGGAGGTCTCCATGGCCTCGGCCTTTTCCTTGGCGATCCGCTCCTGGGTGGCCTTATCGTTCATACGCATAGTATTCACCGCATCGGCAGTAGCCTCAATGGCGATCTTTCTGGGCAGCATATAGTTCCGGGCGTAGCCGTCGGAAACCTCCAGCATCTGGCCCTTCTTGCCCTTTCCACGAACATCTTGCAGCAAAATAACTTTCATTTTTCTGATTCTCCTTATTCTTCATAGAAAGCGTCGATCGACGCGATCAGTCTATCCAATGCATCCTTCACGCTGACCCCCTGCATCTGGGCCCCTGCGGTGGCTGCGTTACCGCCGCCGCCCAAAGGCTCCAGGATCATCTGCACGTTGGCCGAACCGATACTGCGGGCGGAAATAATGGTCACATCCCCATCGGGGTACAGCACAAAGGAAGCGGTGATGCCGGAAATATTCAATAGCTCATCCGCCGCCTGGGCAGCCAAAATTCTGTTGGTGGTCTGCTCCAAGGCCGCAATGGCCAGTTCATCCCGATAGAGCTTGGCCTCCTTGATGATCTGGTACTTTTCCAGGGTGTCGTGGAAGTCGTTTTGCAGCAGCAGCTTCACTTCCGTGGTGTCCGCACCCAGCCGCCGCAGCACCGCCGCGGCTTCAAAGGTTCGCTCCCCGGTCCGGACGTTAAAGAACTTGGTGTCCAGGCAGATACCGGCCATCAGGCTCTTGGCCTCAATGGGCAGCACGTCCCGGCTTTCCACTGCATAGGTGACCAGCTCCGTGACCAGCTCCGAAGCGGAGGAGGCGTAGGTTTCGTGAAGGTTTACGACCACGGGATTGATATAATCCGCGGCCCGGCGGTGATGGTCCACCACGCAGACCTTGGAAATGGCCTCCAGCAAAGGCTTAAACTCCACCTGGTCCGGCCGGTTGGTATCCACCACGATCAGAATGCTCTTATTGTCACAGGCAAGCAGAGCATCCTGTCCCGAAATAAACGCATCCCGGTATTCCGGCACATTTCGGAGCTCTTCCAGCAGTCTCGGGCAAGCGTTGTTTTCCAGGTCAATAACGATGCTGGCCTTCTTCCCCTTCTTCCGGCACAGGCAGTTGATGCCTACGGCGGCACCCAGGGAATCCAGGTCGGCGCTTCGGTGGCCCATTATAAATACATGGTCACTCTGGGCAATCAGCTCCATCAAGGAATTGGCCGTCACTCTGGACCGGACCTTGCTGCGGTACTCCGTCTCTTTGCTGCGGCCGCCGTAGAAATCAAAGTTGAACCGGTCCTTGATGACCGCCTGGTCACCGCCCCGGCTCAGGGCCATTTCGATACTCAGGGCCGCAAAGCTATAGCCCTCTTCAAAATCCGCGCCGTCTACACCCAGACCGATGGAAATAGAGGCGGCGAGGCCGGAGGGGCTGGCGATTTTGTGGATTTTTTCCAGCAAGGAAAACTTATCGGCTTTGGCCCGTTCCAAATCCCGTTTTTCAAAAATAAACAGGAAACGGTTCCGTTCCAACCGGCGCAGAAGGCCCCGGTAATCCTCTGTCCACTGGGTAATGGTGTCATTCAGATTGGCGTTCAGCTTGGAAATGGCACTTTCCGTCAGGTTCTGGGTCATTTCCTCGTAGTTATCGATGAGAATAATGGCAACAACCGGGCGGGAACGAATATACTCATCCCGCACCTGATACATTTCCGTCAAGTCGCTGAGGTACAGCGCCGCCAGTCTGCTTCCGGCGGAGCGGAGCATGGTCCCGTAGACCCGGTAGCGGCCCTTGCCCAGCACCACATCCTGGGGTGCCTCATTTTTTCCGGCGGTGAGGAAATCCAAGGTAATACCGGGCAGCACGTCCTCCAGCTTTTCATCGGACAGGGCCTTCAGGCCGCCGCTGAGCTGTGAAAACCGGTAGTTCTCCCAAACGACGGTGCCGTCGTCCATCTGGACCATCAGGGCCGGCAGCGGGCCGTCCCCTTTGCAGACGCTCTCCATGGAATCCGGGTCCGATTGCAGATACTGCTGCAAGGCCCGCTTGCGGTACTGCCGCTCCACCAGATAAAACACCAGGGTCAGCAATGCGACCACCAGTTCCCCAACGCCGATCCAGGTTTTTCCCGTCAAAAAAGCAAGGGCGCAAAAGCCAAACAGAATTATAAAATAGATACCCTTCCCGGGTTTCAGCAGTCGCTCCAGCTTCTTCTCCATTGTCCGGCCCCTTCCTGTATGCAATGATAGGTTATTTTATTATAGCAAACCAGCGGTCTATTGGCAACTGTTTTTCTGCGCTTTTTCGCTTCCAAAAAAGTTTTCAAAAATAAATGTATACTTTTTTGCGAAGCTGTGCTATACTAAGGGGCGAATTGCGCGGGTAGGCAGACCCGGCAGACAAAATAGACCGGCACATTCCGTGCCCCAAAGAAGCCCCTTTTCTTTTGGTCCCCCGCGATTGCCCCCGGGCACCCAGGCGGTCAGACCAGAATGTTCAATGCCTGTCCATACGGCAGGGGTGACTTTATTTGGAATATATGCAGGCGTTTTTCGGAGAAAACGGCGTTACAGGGCCCTCTTTTCCCAATACGGCTGCTTTGTTTGCTATGTAATTTTGATTTTTTTACGTTTGAAAGGAGTTATAAACAAATTGGCTGAAAAATTAAAAATCATTCCCCTGGGTGGATTGGATGAAATCGGTAAGAACATTACCGTTCTGGAATACGGCAGAGACATGATCGTGGTAGACTGCGGCGTGGGCTTTCCGGAAGAGGATATGTACGGCGTGGACCTGGTGATCCCCGACTTTTCTTATCTGGTGGCCAACCAGAAAAAGCTCCGGGGCATGTTCATCACCCACGGACATGAAGACCACATCGGCTCCATCCCCTACTGCATGCGACAGGTGAACTGCCCCATCCATGGCACCGCCATGACCAACGGCCTCATCAAGCTGAAGCTGGAGGAGCATCACCTGGCGGACACCGTCAAGCTGGTGACCCACAAGCCCGGTGACGTGGTCAAGGCCGGTTGCTTCAGCGTGGAATTTATTCATGTGAACCACTCCATTGCCGATGCCGTGGCCTTTGCCATCAAGACCCCTGTGGGCACCGTGATCATGACCGGTGACTTTAAAATTGACCCCACCTCTTCTGACGGCATGATGAACCTGGCAAGGCTTGGCGAGCTGGGCAATCAGGGCGTTCTGGCCCTGCTGGCAGACTCCACCAATGTGGAGCGGGCCGGTTACACCCCCAGCGAAAACGTGGTGGCGGAGAGCCTGGACCGGCAGTTCCGCAACTGCGACCAACGGATCATCATCACCACCTTCGCTTCCAACATGCACCGCATCCAGAGTGTCATCGCCACCGCCCAGCGCTATGGCCGCAAGGTGGCCGTTACGGGGCGCAGCATGGAAAACATGCTGAAGGTCGCCCAGGAGCTGGGATACCTGAAGGTCAAGCCCGGCACCATTGTAGATCTGAATACCATCAAGAGCATTCCCAAGAACAAGCTGGTGATCGTTTCCACCGGCTCTCAGGGCGAAAACATGTCCGCCCTTTACCGCATGGCCTTCTCCACCCACAAGCAGGTGGATGTGACCTCCGGGGACCGGATCATTATTTCCGCTTCTGCCATTCCCGGTAACGAAAAGGCCATTTCCCGGATCATCAACGAGCTTTATCGCAAGGGCGCCGACGTGGTTTATGAAAAGAGCGAGGGCCTCCACGTATCCGGCCACGCCTGCCAGGAGGAGCTGAAAATCGTCCACGGCCTGGTAAAGCCCCGGTTCTTCCTGCCCATCCACGGTGAGCAGCGGCATTTGCAGATCCACGCCAAGCTGGCCCAGGCCATGGGCATGAGCCCCCGAAACATCCACATCGGAGAGATCGGCACCGTCTTTGAGTTTACCGGCAAGTCCTGCAAGGTAAACGGCACGGTCCCCGCCGGAAAGGTCTTTGTGGACGGCACCGGTGTGGGCGATGTGGGCAGCGTGGTGCTGCGGGACCGGAAACATCTGGCCCAGGACGGCATGATCGTTGTCTGCGTCAATCTCAGCAGTCAGGACGGCAGCGTGGTTTCCGGGCCGGACATCATCACCCGGGGCTTCATCTATGTGAAGGAGTCCGAGGAGCTTATGGAAGAGCTGCGGCAGGTAGCGATTGAAGCCATTGACCGCTGCCAGCGCAAGCGCGTCCGGGACTGGTCTGCCATTAAGTCCGCCATCAAGAACGACATCAGCGGCTACCTGTTCAAGACCACCAAGCGCAATCCCATGATCCTGCCCGTGATCATGGAAATCTAAAAGATCGAGGGGCGGCTTTCGAGCCGCCCTTTTTTTGAGGAATCAGATATGGAATACTATTTTGCCCCCATGGAGGGTCTGACGGACAGCGTATACCGCCACCTGCACCACGCCTATTTTCCCGGAGTGGATAAATATTATATGCCCTTCTTCTCCCCCACCGTTCACAGGAGCCTGACCCCCAGAGAGGCCCGGGAGCTGCCCTTTGCGGACAGCGAAAATTTCCGGGCCGTGCCCCAGATCCTCTGCAAAAACCCGGAGGATTTTCTTTGGGCGGCAGAGCAATGCCGGGACCGGGGCTACCGGGAGGTCAATCTGAATCTGGGCTGCCCCTCCGGTACGGTCTTCTCCAAAGGAAAGGGCTCCGGTATGCTTCGGGACCCGGATACACTGGACCGGTTTCTGGAACAGATCTATGCCTCCGCGCCCCTGCCCATCTCCTTAAAAACCCGGCTGGGGGTGGAGCAGCCGGAGGAATTTGAAAAGCTGCTGGAAATTTACAATCGATACCCGGTTTCTCTGCTGATCCTCCACCCCCGGGTGCGGTCCGCCTTTTATAACGGCCCGGTCCACTTGGAAATGGTACAGATGGCACTGGAAAACAGCAAAAATCCCCTGTGCTACAACGGCAATCTCAACTCCGTTTCCCAAATCCAGGCTTTTTCCAAGGCCTTTCCTGCCATCGAAAAGGTCATGCTGGGCCGGGGGCTTATCGGCGATCCAGGGATGCTTGCTCCGGAAGGAACCACCGCTGCCGCCCTGGAAGGGTTTTACGATGCTTTGCTGGAACGGTATATCGAGCTCTTCGGCGGCTCCCGGAATGCCATGTTCCGGCTGAAAGAGAACTGGCGCTATCTTCTGTGCCGATTCGACGGGGCGGAAAAATTAGGGAAACGCTTGAAGAAAACCACCGATTTAAGCGATTACAGAGCCATTACCCACGAAATCATTCGCACCTGTCCTTTGCGGCCTGGGCTCACACCGGACTGGTGATCTTCCTGCCACATAAAAAATCGGGGCGTGACCAATGCGGTCACGCCCCTTGAAATTTATTCGGGATTGTGCAGCAGCTCGTGGGCCTTGCCCTTGAAGTAACCGTTGTAGAACACGTCCATCAGGGGGTTCTCGTCGGACTTCCGGAGGATGCGGTCCTTGTCTGCCTTGTAAAGACCCTGGGCACGGGCGGCCTTGTGTCTGGGACCGGCGGGAATGGGCTGACCGCCGCCCATAATACAGCCACGACGGCAGGCCATGACCTCGATCAGGTGGTACTCCTTCTCACCGGACTGCACCTGCTCCATGACCTTCCGGGCGTTGGCCAGACCGGAGACCACGCAAATCTTGACATCCATGCCGTTATAGGGAATGGTGGCTTCCTTGATGCCCTCGTCGCCACGGATACCGCAGGCGGCAATGGCGTTCAGAGTCGCGGCATTGTGGTCATCCGCCAGACGGCGCAGCACCGCTTCGGTAACACCGCCGGTGACGCCGAAGATCACGCCGCCGCCGGAGCTCAAGCCGAAGGGCATATCACAGGCCTCGGGCTCGATCTTGTCAAAGGCGATGCCAAAGTTCTTGATCATCCGGGTCAGCTCCGTGGTGGTCAGAACCACGTCTGTATCCTGCTCACCCTTGGTGAAGGAGTTGGGCCGAATGGCCTCCATCTTCTTGGCGGTACAGGGCATAATGGACACCACAAAGGTCTTTTTGCCGCCGGAATTGGCGGGATCACGGTAGTAATCCTTGATGACTGCGGAGAACATTCCCTGGGGAGACCGGCAGGTGGATACATTTTCCTTCATTTCCGGGAATTCGTTGTCCACGAATTTCACCCAGGCAGGGCAGCAAGAGGTCAGCAGCGGCAGCTTGCCGCCGTTTTTCACACGGTCCAGGAATTCCGCGGATTCCTCCATAACGGTCAGGTCGGCGGAATAGCTGGTGTCGAACACTTCATCAAAGCCCATGGCATGGAGGGCCGCTACCACCTTGCCCATGGCGTTTTCACCGTTGGGCAGTCCGAAGGCGTCACCCACCGCCACCCGGACCGCCGGGGCGATCTGGGCAATGACCCGGGTATTGGGGTCACCCAGGGCGGCGTAAACCTCGTCCATATGAGTGCGGATGGTCAGCGCGCCGGTGGGGCAGAATACACGGCACTGGCCGCAGCTGACGCACTGGGTCTGGGACAGCTTCTTATTAAAGGCCGGGGTCACCTCCGCATCGGTGCCGCGGTGGGCAAAGCCCAGAACGCCAACGCCCTGGATCTCCGAGCAGACACGGACACAGTTGCCGCAAAGGATGCACTTATTGGGGTCCCGGACAATGGAGGGAGAGCTGTAATCCACAGGCTTCAGCTCCTTGTAGTCCTGGAACCGGACCTCCCGGATGCCCATCTTGTGGGCCAGGTCCTGCAGCACGCACTCGCCGGACTTGACACAGGTGGTGCAATCCCGGCAGTGGGCAGCCAGTAGCAGCTCCACGATCAGCTTCCGGTGGCGGCGCAGACGCTCCGTATGGGTGTAGATGACCATGCCGTCTCTGGGCTCCTCGGAGCAGGAGGCGAAGCACTGGCCCCGGTCATTTTCCACGGTACACAGGCGGCAGGCACCGAAGGTGCTGAGCTCGGAATGATAGCACAGCGTGGGCATATCAATACCGGCCTTGCGGATAATGGTCAGGACGTTTTTTTCATCGGTAAATTCAACTTTTTTTCCGTTAATCGTAATGGTTCCCATGGCTGCCCCTCCTTACGCTTCTACATAGATGGCATCAAAGGCGCAGTTTTCCTTACAGGCGCCGCACTTGATGCAGACGGTGGGATCGATATGATAAGGATTCTTGACCTTGCCGGAGATGGCATTCACAGGACAGTTCCGGGCACACTTGCCACAGCCCTTACAGAAATCAGGGTTGATGACATACTTGCGCAGAGCGGTACAGACCTTGGCCCGGCACTTCTTATCTACGATATGCTCAATGTACTCGTCCCGGAAGGTGCTGAGGGTGGAAATAACAGGCAGCGGCGCGGACTTTCCGAGGCCGCACAGTGCCATGGTCTTGACCATGGTGGCCAGTTCTTCCAGCTTGTCCAGGTCTTCCAGCTCGCCCTGTCCGTTGACGATCTTCTCCAGAATCTCCAGCATCCGCTTGGTGCCCTCCCGGCAGGGAACGCACTTGCCGCAGCTCTCACGCTGGGTGAAGGACATGAAGAAGCGGGCAACCTCTACCATACAGGTATGCTCATCCATGACCACCATGCCGCCGGAGCCCACAATGGCGTTGAACTTCTTCACGGAGTCAAAATCCAGGGGCTCGTCCAGGTGCTGCTCCGTCAGGCAGCCGCCGGAGGGTCCGCCGATCTGGACGGCCTTAAAGGTGGCGCCGTTTTTCAGGCCGCCGCCGATGTCGAAAATGATCTCCCGGAGGGTTGAACCCATGGGCACTTCGATCAGGCCCGTATTCTCAATAGCACCGGTCAGGGAGAAGGTCTTGGTGCCGGGGCTTCCGGCAGTACCGATGGAGCGATACCAGTCCGCGCCCTGGAGGATGATTTTGGGTACGTTGGCATAGGTTTCTACGTTGTTCAGCACCGTAGGCCGCTCCCACAGGCCCTTTTCAACGGTTCTGGGCGGCTTCACACGGGGCATACCACGGTTGCCCTCGATGGATGCGGTCAGTGCAGAGCCTTCACCGCAGACAAAGGCACCGGCACCCCGGTTGATGTGCAGATGGAAAGAGAAATCAGAGCCAAGGATGTTGTCACCCAGCAGTCCCCGCTCTTCAAGCAGCGCAATGGCATGGCGCAGACGGGCAACGGACATGGGATACTCGGCACGGACGTAGATGTAGCCGTCAGAGGAGCGGACCGCATAGCCCGCGATCATCATGCCCTCGATCAGCTTGAAGGGGTCGCCTTCCATGACGGAGCCGTCCATAAAGGCACCGGGGTCGCCCTCGTCGCCGTTACAGACCACATAGCGGATGGGGTCTTTCTGACGGGCCACCTGCTTCCACTTCTTGCCGGCGGGGAAACCGCCGCCGCCACGGCCACGGAGTCCGGACTTGTCGATTTCCTCAATGACCTGATCCCGGTCCATCTGGAACATGGCCTTTTCCAGGGCCTTGAAACCGCCGGAGGCCAGATATTCATCCAGGGACTCGGCATCCAGCTTGCCGCAGTTTTCCAGAACGATGCGGGTCTGCTTGGCAATAAAGGGGATTTCCTCAGGACCGACGTACTTCTGTTCACCCTTGTGGTACAGCAGCCGCTCGATCACATCGCCGCCCAGGATGGTCTTTTCATAGATTTCTTTGCAGTCCTCCGGCTGGACCTTGACGTACTGGACCATCTTGTCGCCTTTCTGGATGCGCACCAGAGGTCCCAGCTCGCAGAAGCCCTGGCAGCCGGTCTTCTTCACGCCGATATTGGGCCGGTCGTGGTCATCATGGGGCGCAAAAACCAGATCGATTTCAGGATCATCCGCGATCAGTTCTTCCAGCAGCTTGTGGATCTTATCAGAGCCTGTGGCAATACAACCGGTACCGGAGCAAACCAGCACACGGCAATCATAGCCGTTCAATTCCGCAACGGCTTTTTCCCTTTCATGGGACAGATCTTCAATATTCTGGATCATCAGCCTTTACCTCTCAATTCCGCAATCAGTGCCAGGGCCTTTTCCGGCGTCATGGCCGGATAGACCTGCTCGTTGACCATCATGGTAGGTGCCAGACCGCAGGCACCCAGGCAGGAAACCGTTTCAACCGTGAACATCATGTCATCGGTGGTGTGCTTCTTTTTGCTCAGGCCCAGCTCTTTCCAAAGGGCCTCCAGCACAGGGGTGGAGTGGCGCACATGGCAAGCCGTACCGTCACAAACCTTAATGACATATTTACCCTTGGCTTCAAAAGAAAAGTTTTCGTAGAAAGTTGCAACACTGTAAGCTTTTGTCTCGGTGATACCGATCTGCTTTGCAATGTAGGCGAGGAGCTCACCGGGCAGGTAGCGATATTCCGCCTGAATATCCTGCATGATGGGGATCAATGCCTTGGCCTCTCTGCCGTAGTGGGCAATGATCTCATCCGTCTTCCGGTAGTAGGATTCATCCAGCATATCATATTCCTCCTTTGATATAGGCAGGCTCATTATAACAAATTTCACGACTTTTCGCAATATGAGCCATGTTCAATTTGTTGAATATGTCTCTTTTTTATGCAAACTACACATTTTTAGAGCTAAATTTTCTCTCAAAAAATTAGCACAAGCTTACTGTGAGATTTTTTGTTGTATAGAATATACAAAAATTTCCAGTGCAACTGTGCAACATCAACAGTGCGCCGGAATGTTGTTTCCGGTTATAAATCATTTGAGTTCAAAAAAGCACCGCCGAAGCGGTGCTTGATAGAATTATTCATCAAAATAATGCCAGGGGTAGCAGAAGATATGTCCGCCGATTTCGCCCCAGACGCTGTCGGTGGTGCGGACACGGCCATAGAACTGTACCTCCTTGGGAAGCACATAGGGCCCATACAGGGCGCGGTCAATGGCCTCATACTGGGCCTGGCCGGGTTTTGCCGCAACGATCAGCTTGTGGGGGACAAACTGGCTTTCATCGTTGATCATGGCCGTAATGGATGTACCAAAATTGCCGGAGGTCAGGCGGTTCAGGACCACTTCCGCAATAGCCTGCTGGCCCTCCTCGCTTTCGCCCCGGGCTTCCACCCAGACGAGCTTAGCCAGCAGCTTTGTCTCTTCATCCGTCAGCTTCAGCCCGTCATAGCGGGGCTCCACATAAGGCCTAACCGGAGGCTCATAGATGAAGGGTTCCTCCGGCATTTTTGCCGGGTCAAAAATAAACGCGCCGTCATAGCCCCAGCAGATCTCGTCTGTGGTAAAGCCGTTTTCAAAGCCGTCCTTCAGCCGCCAGCTGATTCGATTGGAGGTGGAGGGGTCATAGACCATGATTTTCCCGTCCTCATTAAATCCCTTCAGCATAATGAAGTGCTGGGCTTTTGTAAACAGGGATCTGCCATTCATCAACTGAATGACGACCTTGCCTTCCAACAGCGCTTCCTTGACAAAGATATAATTCTCCGCCTCCGTCATAGGAAGCTGCAGGGCCTGGGCCATATAGCGGATGCGATCCACATTGTTTTCGGCCTTGGCACCGAACCACCGGGCCAGTTCATCGGGGTAATACTGGTGCCCTGTCAGGAATGTCGCCACACTGGCCATACAGCAGACGCTGCACCCGTTATCCTTGATGGTACCGGTGCCGTACATCACATCCCCGTAATCCTCCAGGGTGTAGTCCGGGAAAAATTGTTCCGGCTGCGGGTTCTCCTGGGGAAGCTCCTCCGGAGGCTCCGTCGGATCGACCTCCTCCTGAAGGGTTTCCTCCGGAGTTTCCTGTGTATCCTCCGCCAGTGCCAGGAAGGGGACCGTTTGCAGGAGCAGCAGCAGCGCCAGCAGAAAGGGAAGCAGTTTCGGCATCCGCGGTCTGGTATTTACTTTGGGAAAGATGCCCATATTGCTTTCCAAACTTCCTTTCAGGGCTTCCGTAAGCCCACGCTAAACTGTCAGGATTATACCACAGGGTGCCGTGCCTTTTCAACCAAAATTATAAAAAATTAAGAATTGAAAAGTTTAAGATTTGATTTAGAGACCATGAGTTTTTAAATTCTTCTTGCCAGTTTTTCCGAGTATTCCTGACGGAATTGGGCGAATGTTCCATTGTCCAGAGCCTCCCGGATGCGCTCCATGAGCTTGTTATAAAAATACAAATTATGCATCACAGACAGGCGCATAGCCAGCATTTCATCGGCAATAAACAGATGCCGGATGTAGGCCTTGGAGTAACGCCTACATACCGGGCAATCGCACTTGGGATCAATAGGGCTGTCGTCCAGTTGGTATTTGGCGTTTTTCAGGTTGATGGCACCTTCCCAGGTGAAAAGCCGGGCATGGCGGGCATTCCGGGCGGGCATCACGCAGTCAAAGAAGTCCACGCCCCGGGCCACCGCCTCAATAATGTTGGTGGGGGTACCCACGCCCATGAGATACCGAGTCCGGTCCGCCGGCATAAAGGGCTCTACGGCATCAATAATGTCATACATCTCCTGGGCCGTCTCCCCTACCGCCAGGCCGCCGATGGCATAGCCGGGCAAATCCAGCTCCGCGATGCGCTTCATGTGCTCCACGCGAATATCGGCATAGGTGCCGCCCTGGTTGATGCCCCAGAGCATCTGCTGGGGATTGACGGTATCCGGCAGGCTGTTCAGCCGGGCATTCTCCGCCTTGCAGCGGACCAGCCAGCGGTAAGTTCTATCTACGCTTTTCTGGACATAGTCCCGGGGAGAGGGATTTTCAATGCACTCGTCAAAGGCCATGCAGATGTCGCTGCCCAGGTTGGACTGGATCTGCATGCTCTCCTCCGGTCCCATGAAGATCTTGTGGCCATCAATATGGGAGGCAAAATACACGCCTTCCTCTTTGATTTTCCGCAGAGAGGACAGACTGAACACCTGGAATCCGCCGGAATCCGTCAGAATAGGGCCGTCCCAGGTCATAAATTTGTGCAGGCCCCCCATCTGCCGCACCACCTGATCCGTAGGCCGCAGATGCAGGTGATAGGTATTGCTGAGCTCTACCTGGCAGCCAATATTCTTCAGGTCCGCCGCACTGAGGGCCCCTTTAATGGCCCCCTGGGTGCCTACATTCATAAATACAGGTGTCTGCACCGTTCCATGGGCGCAGGTAAACACACCCCGGCGGGCTTTTCCTTCGGTTTTTAATAACTGAAACATAGCTTCCCTCTTTTATCCTCCAATATTGCCAATGTACATGGCATCCCCAAAGCTAAAGAACCGATAGCGGTTTTCGACGGCGGTCTTGTAGGCGTTTAAAACGTGCTCCCGGCCGGCGAAGGCGGAGACCAGCATCACCAGGGTGCTTTCCGGCAGGTGGAAATTGGTGATGAGGGCATCCATGGCTTTGAAGGTGTAGCCCGGGTAGATGAAAATCTCCGTCCAGCGGGAGGCGGCTTCGAAGGTGCCGTCCTCTTTGACCAGGGATTCCAGGGTCCGGCAGGAGGTGGTCCCGACGCAGACGATCCGGCCGCCGGAGGCCTTTGTGTCGTTCAGGATCTTGGCGGTCTCTTCGCTCATCATGCACAGCTCACTGTGCATGTGGTGCTCCATAATGTCATCGGCCTTTACGGGGCGGAAGGTTCCCAGGCCTACATGAAGGGTGACAAAGGCGGTTTTGACGCCCTTTTCCCGGATTTTATCCAGCAGTTCCTGGGTAAAATGCAGGCCAGCCGTGGGGGCCGCGGCGGAGCCGACTTCACGGGAGTAAACCGTTTGGTAACGCTCCTGATCCTGCAGCTCCTCTTTGATATAGGGCGGCAGGGGCATTTTTCCCAAACGCTCCAACACCTCCAGGAAGATGCCCTCGTAGTGGAATTCCACCACCCGGTTGCCGTCCTCCCGGACTTCTTTTACTACAGCGGTCAACTCGCCGTTTCCGAAAATCACTTCGTTACCGGGCTGCATCTTTCTGCCCGGCTTGCACAGGCACTCCCAGCACTTGTTGCCCAGGTCCCGCAACAGCAGCACCTCCACCGCGCCGCCGGTTGGGCGATGGCCCAGGAGTCTGGCGGGCAGCACACGGGAATCGTTCATTACCAGGCAGTCACCGGGGTTTAAATAATCGATAATATCATAAAAATGTTTGTGCTCCACGGCTCCCGTGACCCGGTCCAGGGTCATGAGCCGGGAGGCATCCCGCTTCTGCAGGGGGGTCTGGGCGATCAGCTCCTCCGGCAGGTCATAATAAAAATCATGGGTCTTCAATACAGTTTCCTCCGAATCGTAGTTCATTATAGTATAGTGCATTTTCCTTCCTTTTGCAACAGACAAAATGAGCCCGCAACGCATAGACTGCATGGGAGGGATTTCATGACAAAGCCAATTTTTACAGGGGTCTGCACCGCCCTGGTGACCCCGTTTCTGGAAAACAGGCTCAATACCCCCATGCTCCGGCAGCTGATCCGGCGGCAGGAGCTATCCGGGGTGGATGCCCTGGTGATCTGCGGCACTACGGGAGAATCCGCAGCTTTAACGGACGGGGAAAAGCTGGAGCTTTTCCGGGTTTCCCGGGAGGCCATCCCAGAAGGGCTTCCCTTTATCGCCGGGACCGGGTCCAACAACACATCCCATGCCGTTGCCCTGGGTCAGGCCGCCCAGGAGCTGGGGGCAGATGCCCTGCTGGTGGTCAGCCCCTACTATAATAAGGCAACGGAGGATGGGCTGCACCGGCACTATCGGTGCATTGCAGAGGCGGTTTCCATACCGGTGATTCTCTACAATGTCCCCAGCCGAACGGGGCTGGATATTCCCGTTTCCGTCTATCAAAAGCTGGCGGAGATCCCCAATATCGTGGGGGTAAAGGAAGCCAGTTCCGACATTCGAAAAATCGCCTGGATCCGGCAGCAATGCCCCCGGGATTTTTACGTTTGGTGCGGCAACGATGATCTTGCCGTGCCTGCCCTGTCCCTGGGGGCAGCGGGGCTAATTTCCGTGGTTTCCAACGTAGAGCCGGAATTGACCCGGGCCATGGTCAAAGCGGCGCTGGACGGGGACTTTGACACCGCCTCGGACCTGCAATGCAGGCTGCTGCCCCTGATACAGGCCCTGTTCCGGGAGGTAAACCCGGTGCCGGTAAAGGAAGCGCTGAAGCGGATCGGCCTGGACTGCGGCTCCTGCCGCCTGCCCCTGGGGGAAGCCAGCCCGGAAACAAGGGAAGCCCTGGCTTCCCTGCTATAAAAAATCCGCGCCGGATATAATCCTTCCGGCGCGGAAAATCTTACTTAAGGATCGCTTTGTGGAATACCTTCTTGCCCTTGCGGAGCTTCACGCCATCCAGGAGCATTTCCCGGGTGACCTCAAACTTGATGTCCGTAACCTTCTCATCGTTGACGGACACACCGCCGCCTGCCACGTTTTTCCGGGCATCGCCGTTGGAGGTTGCCAGACCGCAGACCACCATCAGGCTCAGAAGGCCGATTTTTCCGTCGGTCAGCTGCTCCTCCGTCAGCTCGGTGGTGGGAAGGTTCGCGTCATTACCGTCGCCGGAGAACAGGGCCTTGGCGGAGGCCTGGGCCTTCAGGGCCTCTTCCTCACCATGGACCAGCTTGGTCAGCTCAAAGGCCAGAATTTCCTTGGCATCGTTGATCTTGGAATCCTTCCAGCCGTCCATTTCGTCGATCTGCTCCAGGGGCAGGAAGGTCAGCATCCGGATGCACTTCATCACGTCGGCATCGTCCACATTCCGCCAGTACTGGTAGAACTCGTAGGGGCTGGTCTTATTGGGGTCCAGCCACACGGCGCCTCTGGCGGTCTTGCCCATCTTCTTGCCCTCGGAGTTCAGAAGCAGGGTGATGGTCATGGCGTGGGCATCCTTGCCCAGCTTTCTGCGGATCAGCTCCGTGCCGCCCAGCATATTGCTCCACTGGTCGTTGCCGCCGAACTGCATGTTGCAGCCGTAGTGCTGGAACAGGTAGTAGAAGTCGTAGGACTGCATGGGCATGTAGTTGAACTCCAGGAAGCTCAGGCCCTTTTCCATCCGCTGCTTGAAGCACTCGGCCCGGAGCATGTTGTTCACGGAGAAGCAAGCGCCCACATCCCGGATGAAGTCAATGTAATTGAGGTTCAGCAGCCAGTCGGCATTGTTCACCATCTGGGCCTTGCCTTCCCCGAACTCGATAAACCGTTCCATCTGCTTTTTGAAGCAGGCGCAGTTGTGGTCAATGGTCTCCCGGGTCATCATGGAGCGCATGTCGGTCCGGCCGGAGGGGTCACCGATCATGGCGGTGCCGCCGCCGATCAGGGCGATGGGCTTGTTGCCGGCCATCTGCAGCCGCTTCATGAGGCACAGGGCCATAAAATGGCCGACGTGCAGGGAATCTGCCGTGGGGTCAAAGCCAATGTAGAAAGTGGCCTTGCCGTTATCCACCATTTCCCGGATCTCTTCTTCGCTCGTCACCTGGGCGATCAGGCCCCGGGCCACCAGTTCATCATAAATTTTCATTTTCATTTTCCTTTCCCAGGTCCTATCCGGAAGCTGTCAAAACGCCAACCGACAGTTTTCGGATCCGGCCTGATAAAAATAAGCGCCCTCTGTCCGTAAAAAGACAGAGGGCGCATAAAGCACGGTACCACCTCAGTTTGGGAGAGCCTTACGACCCATCCCCTCATGCCGCCCCGCAGGCGGCGACGCTGTATCGGGCGCACCCGTCTTTCCCTACTGTTGCTTCAGGAAAGCCGCTCCGGGAGGTATTTTCTGCATAGGTTCCTGCCGCCTCGCACCCTCCGGCGGCTCTCTGAAAGGGATTCACTAAGCATACTTTTTCCCATCTCTGCGTTGTGACGTATTGTAGCAGAAGCCCAGCCCTTTGTCAAGCAGCAAAATGCCGAAGATTTTAGGGTCGTGGCAGCATTTCTTCTGCACTTTTTAATGTAATTTCCGTAATACTGGTTCCGCCAATTATTCTGGCCAACTCTTGCTTCCGGCCTTCCCGGTCCAAGGGGGTCACTGTTGTGAAAGTTCTGCCGTCGTGTTCGGACTTGGCAATGAGCATATGGGTATCCGCCAAAGCTGCCAGCTGGGGCAGATGGGTCACGCACAAAACCTGCTTGTGCTGCGCCAGCGCCCGGAGTTTTTCCGCGATCCGCTGGGCGGCTCTGCCGGAAACGCCGGTGTCCACCTCGTCAAAAATCAGGGTGTCCACCGCATCCTTTTCCGCCAGAACGTTTTTCATGGAGAGCATGATCCGGGCCAGCTCACCGCCGGAGGCCACCTTGCTCAAAGGCTTTAAGTCCTCACCAGCGTTGGCGGACAGATAAAAGGCCACCAGGTCCGCACCGTCGGCCCCCAGCTCCGTTTCCCGGAACCGGCACTGAAACTGCACCCGGGGCATATCCAGCTGCCGCAGCTCCGAAAGGATCTTTTCCGACAACAGGTTTCCCTTTTCCTGCCGGTCCTTCCGCAGTAGCATGGCCGCCTGCCAAGCGTCTTTTTCCTTGGCAGCCAGCTGCTTTTTCAGATGCTCCACCCGGTCGTCCGCAAACTCGATCTCGTCCAGTTCCTTCCGGGCGTTTTCCAGGTACTCCAGGATCTCCTGGCAGGTGGTGCCGTATTTCCGGCGGAGTCTGTGAATGATGTCCAGCCGGGCCTCGATCTGTTCTAACTCGTCGGCGGAATAGCTCAGTTCCTCCAGTGCGTCCCGGACCTCGTCGGCAATGTCCTGGACCTGGTACTTGAGGTCCGTAAGCCGCTCCTGAAAGGCGGTATAGTCGTCACTGTATCGGGCGATGCGGCTGAGGGCATAGGCCGCCTGGGCAAGCAGGGCCGCCGCGCCGTCAGAGTCATCGCCGCCCAAAAGGGATTCCGAGGCTTCTTCCAGGCCCTGGGAAAGCTTTTCGGAATTTTGCAGCAGCTTTCTGCGCTGCTCCAGCTCCTCGTCCTCCCCGGCCTTTAAATCCGCCTTTTCGATTTCCTCCACCTGATACTTGAGGGTCTCCATCCGGCGGAGCTTCTCCCCCTCGTCCATGGTCATCCGGTCGATTTCCCGGCGAAGGGCGCTGACAGCGGAGAATTTTTCCCGATAATCAAGCAGCAACGCCTCGTTATCCGCAAAGGCATCCAGAAAACGCAGGTGGTTTTCTTCGTCAAACAGAGTGGCAGAGTCATGCTGACCGTGAATGTTGATGAGCTGGAGGCCCAGCTTCTGCAAAATAGACACGGTCACCAGGGTGCCGTTTACCCGGCAGACGTTTTTTCCGTCCATGAAGATGTCCCGCTGGATCACGGTCTCTTCATCATAGTCTACACCATTCTCCCCAAACCAGGGAAGGGCCGGGACCTTGGTAAACACCGCCCGGACGGAGGCTTTGTTGGTTCCGGTCCGGATCATATCCCGGTAGGCCCGTTTGCCCAGAATGGCGGAGATGGCATCGATGACAATGGATTTGCCCGCACCGGTTTCGCCGGTGAGCACGTTAAAGCCCGGGTCAAAAGAGATGTCCGCCTGCTCAATGACCGCAATATTCTCAATGTGCAATAGGCTCAGCAAGGTTCTCTCTCCTTTTAGCGGATCACCGCTTTGATCTCTCCGCTGAAGGCAGCCGCGGCGGCGGCATCCCGCATCACGATCATGACCGTGTCGTCACCGGCCAGGGTGCCCAGGACCACGCTGATCTTCATGGCGTCCAGAGCAGATCCTGCGGCGCTGGCAAGGCCCGGCAGGGTATGGATGACGATGAGATTTTCCGCATAGTCAATGCTGATGACGCATTCCCGGAAAATGGTATTGAGCCTATCGGAAAGGGCCGGAGGCACATCCTTTTCCGGCACGCTGTAGCGATAGGAGCCCAGACTGGTCAGCTCTTTGACGATGCGCAGCTCCTTAATGTCCCGGGAAATAGTGGCCTGGGTGCTGGTGAAGCCCTCTTCCTCCAAGGCCTTCAGCAGCTGCTCCTGGGTCTCCACGTTTGCGTTGGAGATGATCTCGATGATCTTGGCCTGTCTTTTGGATTTCATGGCAAGTTCCTCTTACTTCCTTTGAAATTTGGCATTCACCACATCATAAAAGCTGTGATCGTTCAGCTTCAGCAGCTTTGTTTCATATTTGGATTTGCGGATGGTCACCACGTCGCCCATATTGAGCCGCAGAGCCTTTCCCCCGTCTACGGAAAGGAAGGCGTTTCTCCGGGCGTTCTGAATCATGCGGACCGTAATCACCCGCCGGTCCGAGGTCACCACGCACCGGCTGCAAATATCATGGGCGCAGATGGGGGTAATGATCATATTCCGGGCATCCGGCTCAACAATAGGCCCTCCGGCGGAAAGATTATAAGCCGTGGAACCGCTGGGCGTGGAGATGATCACACCGTCGCCGCCGCATGTCAGGGCCTGCACACCGTCGCACTCCACGCTTAAATAGACGATACGGGCCACGGCTCCTTTGGTGACCACCACGTCATTGAGGCAAATATCGTGGAATATAATATCCCGGTCCCGCTGGACCGTTACATCCAGCATCATTCTGGGGTCTAAGCGATAGTCCCCCGTGGCGAGCTTTGGCAGCTGGCTGAGCTCCGCGCTTTCCAGTTCCGCCAGAAAACCCATGGTGCCGATGTTCACACCAAGAATGGGGATGCCCCGTTTGGTGGCCGCCTTGGCCGTATGCAAAATGGTACCGTCACCGCCAAAGCAAATCACCGCGTCGGCACTATTCAGCTCCCGCTCCAGCCGGGAAAAGCGCAGATCTTTGGGCAGCTCATAGCTCCGGTCTACATCAAAGGGCAGGCACAGACTGACCCGAAGGCCCGCGTCCTTCAGAATCTGCATGGCGCTGCGCACCGTTTGAAAATTCCGATCCCGGTAAGGATTGGGGGTCAGAATCACGTTCTTCATAGGTCCGCTCCTTTATCAAGAGCGGCATGGGCCTGCTCCACCACGTCCCCGGTATCCGGGCGAATGCCCTGGGCATCGGGGTTCAGGCTCAGATGGCCCAAAAATTCAATATTGCCCTCCGGCCCCTTCACAGGAGAAAAGGTCAGACCCAGGATGCGAAAGCCCAGGCTGTCTGCCAGAGAGACAAACTCGTCCAGCACCTCTTTATGGGTACTTTTCTCCCGGACGACCCCTTTTTTACCGACTTTTTCCCGTCCGGCCTCAAACTGGGGCTTGATCAGGCACAGCACCTGACCCGTGGGCTTCAAAAGCTTCTCAATGGCGGGCAGAACGATTTTCAGAGAAATAAAGCTCACGTCTACCACGGAAAGATCCAGGGGCTCCCCCAGCTGCTCCGGGGTCACATAGCGGATGTTGGTCTTTTCCATGACCACCACCCGGGGGTCGGAACGGATCTTCCAGTCCAACTGACCGTAGCCCACATCAATGGCAAAGACCTTGCTGGCCCCCTGCTGTAACAGACAATCTGTAAACCCGCCGGTAGAGGCACCGGAATCCGAGCATACAAAGCCCTCCGGCTTCACTCCGAAGTCCCGCAGGGCCTTTTCCAGCTTCAGGCCGCCCCGGCTTACATAGGGGCATACCGCCCCCCGGACCTCGATTGAAACCGACTCCTCATAGGAGGTGCCGGGCTTGTCCGCCTTCTGCCCGTCTACGTAGACGATTCCGCTCATAATAATGGCCTGGGCCTTGGTGCGGTTTTCCGCATAGCCCTGCTCCGTCAGAAGCACATCCAGCCGTTTTTTAATCTTCATGTCGGGTCACCCCTCTTACAAATTCCGTGATCGATGCCGCGTCCAGGCCGCAGAGTCCATAGAGCTTTTCCTGGGAGCCATGGGGTACAAAATCCGGCCCCAGATCAATGCCGCTGACCATTCGCTCCGGGTCCAGGGCCCGAAGCGCCCAGGCCAGACGCTCCCGAATGCCGCTGCCGGTACAGGTCTCCTCGATGACCACAACAGGGCCTGCGCCCGCCTTTAAAATCTGCTCGGCGGGAAATCTGCTCAGGTCCATCAGCCGCAGAACGGCCGCCTGGATCCCCTGCCGCTCCAGCATCTGGGCGCTTTCCAGAACATTGTTGATCAGGCTCCCATAGGTCACCAGGGTCACATCACTGCCGGAACGGTGGCAGCAGAGATTCCCCTGATGGATGTCCATGGTCTCCTGCCAGGCAGAGCCCGTATAGGCCCCCTGGCCCCCTCGGGGATAGCGCACGGCCACAGGGCCGTCGTAGACTTCAATGGCCCAGCGCAGCATATCCCGCTGCTCCGCAAGGCTCGCCGGGCTCAAAATCAGCATACCCGGCATCTGGCCCAGGAAGCCCACATCGAATACGCCGTGATGGGTGGGGCCGTCGTCTCCTACCAGCCCGGCCCGGTCAATGGCCAGCACCACATGCAAGTGGAGCATAGCCACGTCCTGCATCAGTTGGTCATAAGAGCGCTGCAAAAAGGTGGAATAAAGGGCCACCACCGGGATCATGCCCTGCTTCGCAAGGCCCCCCGCCATGGATACGGCGTGTTCCTCCGCAATACCCACGTCAAAGGTCCGCTCCGGGAACCGGCGCATAAACTCTGTAAGCCCCGTGCCGGAGGACATGGCCGCGGTAATGGCACAGATCCTGCTGTCTCTGGAGGCCAGGTCCACCATGGTCTGGCCAAAGGAGCCGGAATAGGTGGGCACATTGGAGCCCAGACTCTTGCCCGTCACCGGGTCAAATTTCCCGATGCCATGGAACCTGGTGGGGTCCTCCTGGGCGGGAGGATAGCCGCAGCCCTTCTTGGTGATCACATGGACCAGCACCGGCTCCCGCATTTCTTTAGCGGAATTGATCAGGGCCGTGATTCCGGGCAAATCATGTCCGTCCGCCGGGCCCAAATAGGTAATGCCCATATTTTCAAACATGGTGCCGGGCATCAGCATCCGTTTCAGGCGGTTCTTCACATGGGAGGTAGCCTTATAGACGGCATTGCCTCCGGGTATTTTTTTCAAAACGGTCCGATAGTACCGCTTGGCGTGAAGGTAATTCTGACTGCTGCGGACCCGGGACAGGTGCCGGGACAGGCCGCCGATGGACTTGCTGATGGACATTTCATTGTCATTGAGAATGACCACCATGGGCTCCTTGCTGACCGCCAGATCGTTGAGGGCCTCATAGATCATCCCCCCGGTGGCAGCGCCGTCTCCCACCACGGCCACCACATTGTAGTCCTGGTTCAAAAGGGTCCGGGCCCGGGCCATGCCCAGGGCGATGGAGACGGAGCTGGAAGCGTGACCTGCCACAAAGGCATCGGTGACACTTTCCGAGGGCTTTGGAAAGCCGGAAAGGCCGCCATACTGCCGCAGGCTGGGAAAATCCGCCTGGCGACCTGTCAGCAGCTTATGGACATAAGACTGATGACCGACATCAAAAACCAGGCGGTCCTTCCGTGTATTATATACGGTTTCAATGGCAACAGAAAGCTCTACAACGCCCAGGTTTCCGGCCAAATGGCCCCCGGTCTTTGCCACATTTTCAATCAAAAACTCCCGGATCTCCCGGCACAGGCAAGCCTTTTGCGGCTCGGTAAGGTTCAGCAGATCCTGCTGGCAATGAATATCCTGTAAGATCCCCACAGCACACTTCATCCTTTTTTCTTTGTTATCTTTTTCCGCGGCCAGTTTTTCCACCGGTCAAAGGTCGCCAGTATTCTTCCCACCAGGAATACGATTTCCGTGCAGGAGTTCATGGCCACGGTTTTTCCAATGGCTTTTCCGCCGACGGTAAGCCCGGCAACCAGGGCGGACATTCCCAGGCTCACCAGCTGAGGCCAGGAAAAATCCAGGTACACAATGGCTCTGGCCGCAATGGTTGCCGAGGCCGCACCGGAAACAACGCCGCAGATGTCCCCCACCACATCGTTGCAGATGGAGCTGACCTTCTCGGCATTGCGCAAAAGTCGAATTGCTTCCCTGGCCCCGGAAACCCGCCGGGATGCCATGGAATGAAAGGGTTTTTCATCGGCGGAGGTCACCGCCACGCCTACAATATCAAATACAATACCCACAGCCACAATGACCAGCAAAATCAAAAAAGCCACTGCCATGGAGCTGCGGTCCATTACTTCACCGGACACAAAGCTGATGGTAGCGGAGACGGCGATGGTCACCAGAAAAATGGTAAGAGCCCATCGAAGCGCCTGTTTTTGCTGCCTTTTGCTACTGTCCCCATCGGTTTTTGACACAGGTATTCTCCCCTATTATGTTTATAAATAAAATGACGGCAGCAGACAGGATAAATCTTACGGCTTAGGTCGGGTTTGTTTTCCCCAATGGAAACCTGCCGTTGCCGCGCAGGCCGTTTCCGTTTCATTCCATTGCGTCCGTGTCGCCAGCGGACGTACCCGATTGCCACTTAGTCCGTACCGCAATCTCCTGTCTGCCCAGTTACGACAGCCTAGGTGTTTTCCACAGCAGAGAAAACCGAGGTCTTAGCCTCTTTTGCAAATATGGTTTCCAGAAGCGATATCGGCAGCTCCCATGGCCACGGAAGCCGGCCGCCTGATCTTCTTTCCCCTCATATTCACTCAAGGCAGGCTACGCTGCACGCAGCAACACGATTCTGTGCACTGCCTTGCAGGTTCTATTCCTGGCTCGTACGCGAGCGGGCCTCGCTAGAGGATCTGTCCGTCGTCGCACAATACCAGGTCTCCACGGAAAACGGGTCGTATGCTCCATGCCATTGGAGCGCGCCCGGAATCCTTAACCCCCAGCATCCACCCTAAACTGGGCGTAAAAAGCAGACACCAGGGACTTCACCGATGTGCCCTTCAAAGGATTTTTAGGCCCTTCCTGGAAAACGGTCACTCTGACTAGGATACTGCGCCGTCAGGGTACATTCTATCACAAATGAATAGAATATACAAGTATAATTTGAATTTCTGTATATTTTCAACAGTTTATTCGTGCGGCAAGCCGGAATGGAGACTTTTTTTCAGTCAAAATTCTCGTCTGTTCAGAAACCAATCCTCAATAATGTCCCGGTGGGTAACAGCCAGAGGCAGCTCCCTTACCTCGGCCCGGGTAAAAAAGCGCAGCTCCCGAGACTCCTTGCTTTTATGAAGGACGGGTTCCTCCGTAAATTCATAGCCATAGAGCACAATGACCATCCGCCATACGCTGCCGTCTTTGTAGGCTGCAATGCGGCCTGGGTCTCCGTAAACCTGGAGCTTCTGAAAGGCCTGGGGCGGGATGCGCAGCCCCAGCTCCTCATAAACCTCCCGAACGATGGCCTGCCGCCCGGTTTCCTGTTTTTTGGCACCGCCGCCGATCAGCCCCCAGACCGGTGCGTCCACCCGGCGCTCCAACAGCAGCTTGTCCTGCCAAAGCAGTATTGCGTTTGCCCCCAAATGGGCCCCCTGGGTGGTCTTGGGGGCGTTTTTCGGGTCTCCGCAATAAAATGTTACGATCGCCATAAGTCCGCTTCTCCCCTTTTTGTTTTTATTCTACCATATTTGCTCACAAAAAGAAATATACAGATGGCATACACTTCAATAATTTTTCAGTTTTCTACTTTACGCAAAAATCCCCCGCCGAAGCGGAGGATCTTTGGTATTTTCAGTTGTCCTTCAAAGCCATGGTGCTTCAGGCCTGGGGGTAATTCCGAAGCAGCGCCTTATAGAAGTCCACCGCCAGATGGAGCTTGTCCAGGCTGATATTCTCGTTTTCTCCGTGAACAGAGGCATATTGCTGCTTGTCAATATCAATGGGCGCAAAGCGGCATGGGCGCTCAATAATGCCCCTACCGCCACAGAATATGGAATTGCTGGACCCTTCCCTTCAGCACTGTCTATGACCGGAGGACGCGGCTCCCGCCTGTTCCAATTCCAGCAGCTTCCGTTTCCGCCCGATTCCCCCGGCGTAGCCGGTCAGGCTCCCATGGGCCCCCACCACCCGGTGGCAGGGGATCAATACGGAAATGGGATTGTGTCCCACCGCCCCGCCGACGGCTTGGGGAGACATCCTGCTTACCCCCAGCTTCCGGGCCAGTTGCCGCGCGATTGAACCATAGGTTTCGGTCTGCCCGTAAGGGATCTTCAAAAGGTGCTCCCAGACACTTTTTTGAAACGTCGAACCGGCCGGATGCAGCGGCGGCAGAAAACCGGGGTCTTTCCCGGAAAAGTAAATATCCAGCCATTCCTTCGTTTCAAGAAGAATCGGGGTCTCCCGCTCCATGTGTTCAGCCGGAATATTTGCGGCGAAATACTTCGCCCCCTCAAACCACACCCCGGTGAGACCGATTTCATCCGCCGACAAAAGCATAATGCCCAGAGGGGACGTATAATGCTGTGTAAAAGTCATTGTATGCACCTCACAGAAGATTGGTAGACGGGAAATGCTGATGCAGGCGGTAAAGATAGGGGGTTTTTGCGGTATCAACGGTCAGATACCCTTTCTGAACCAGGCTGTTCAGGACCGTTCTTAATCAGCACTTCCCTAGTTTGATTGTTTATATTCTACCATTCCAAAAGGACGATTGCAAGGCAAAATCGCTCCATTTGTCATTCGCTTGTTGCGCGGTTCCCGCTTCCATGATAGAATTTTTGTAAAGAGATGAATCCTTTTATCCCCCGTTTGCGACTAAATCAGTAGAGGGCCCTAAATTGTAAGGAGGGATTTACTTGGAGGATGAAAAAATCATTGAGCTTCTGTGGCAGCGTTCCGAGCGGGCAATTGAAAACATCGATTTAAAGTACGGTCGGTTTTGCTTTTCAATTTCCAATCGCATTTTGAATAACACCCAGGATGCGGAGGAATGCGTCAGCGATACTTATTTTGCTGCGTGGAATCAAATTCCACCCACAAACCCTAAGAGCTTGTCTGCCTTTCTGGGCCGGATCACCCGCAATTTATCCATCAGCCGTTGGCGCAGCCTGTCCGCCCAAAGACGGGGCGGTGGAGAAATCAACGTAGCCTTAGACGAACTGGAAGAATGTATCGCCGGTCCCTTTGACTTAGAACAGGAGATCGCACGCAAGGAACTGGAATCTGCCATCCAGACCTTTTGCAAAGCAATCTCTCCCCAGGAACGGGTCGTTTTTCTGAAACGGTATTATTTCCTTTCTACCGTTCCGGAAATCGCCAAAGAAATGGGGTTTTCCCAGCCGAAGGTGAAGTCCATCCTGCATCGGTGCAGGGAAAAGCTGAAAGCGCAGCTTGCAAAGGAGGCTCTGTATGAAACCAATTGACCTTTTTTCCGCAATGGATTGTATTCCGGAAGAATATGTCCACGAAGCAGCAGCCTATCGGCAGGAATCTAGACGCCACCGGCCGCTCCGGTTTCTGTTGATTGCCGCCATTATGGTCACCATAGCCACGACTGCCTACGGGGTGGTCATGCGAAACCTGCATTGGACACCGGAGGAGCAGGAAGTACTGACCGAGTACAATGAAGGGACGGTTCTCGGGGCCGTGGCAGCCGATTGGTATATTGACGATGTAGACATCACCTTGTCCATTGCCCAGCCGGAAACCTCCGCCCTGTCCATTTCCGCAAAAACCTGGAGCCAGGGAGCAGAGGGTGTTTTGGAGACGGACTCGGAATACTGGATTGAAAAATGGAACGGAACTTCCTACGAAGAATTGCCCACATTAAACGGAAAGCCCTGGTATGTGCCAAAGCAAACCATGACCTGTAATGACGATGTTCACTGGACCGCAGATTACGGCCCCAGCTATGGCCAGCTGGAAGCGGGGCACTACCGTTTGGGCATGATGGTAACGCTGACGAACCCCAACGGGACCAACTCCCAAAAGGGCTGTTATGCCAAATTCAGAATCTACACCCTGGAGGTCAAACCCTATGTGGATGCCTATGTAAAAGCATTTCAAAACCTTGTCAACAGAAATACCTACCACATTTCCATCAAAGAGCAGTACCTTTCAGATGAATTTTCAAAAAACCTCTACAGCGTCACCGATTTGTGGAAGGCAGGACAGGATCATTTATTGCACGTTGTAACCTATTCTCCGAAAGATAACCGTTATCTTTCCGATTACGGTTATATCATGCGAAAGGCTCAGAAAAAACATCTGCGCTGGGGCAGCGATCAAACGACAGCTATCCCCAAAAGCGTGCAGAGTGCAGAATATGTAACCTTAGGGAATTTTACGCTCTATCTGGACGAATTCGACTTTTTCAGCAGAGGCGTGGACTCTGTAACAGTTGACGGAACGGAGATCATTCTGGTAAAGGATCCGGAAACCATTGTTCAAAAAATATACGATGAGGAGGACAATGTGGTTCAATTAAGTGGTAAGGAACTGCATATCCAGTATGACGCCCAGGGAAGTCTCCAAGAGCTGACCCTGGTCTGCCCCGAATATACCGTAAACGCAAAAATTCTTTCTGACACAGCGGACAAAATAAGGGAAGAAATCAATGCCATTGATCTGGACACACCGGTGTTCTTTTCCTATGCGCAGGAAATGGAGGCCCTGGAGCATCTGGCTTACGAAAAGAAAACCTCGGATTTTGGAAATGTTGACCCCCTTATTTCCCCCAACCGGAAATCTATTTTGGCCCGGGCCAAGCAGGAATGCAGCCGCAACGACTACAATGTGGATTCCGTAAGCTTTGATTCGGACACCAATATGTGGAAAGTCGAATTCGGCATTTCCTGGGATTCTTACATTTGCGAAGTCATCTACCTGGACGGAACCGGCATCCCAAAAATGGCGGCGATTCGCCCAATGCCGGGGTTTGGCGAAGAATTGCTGCCAAAACCTGGGGAGTGGATGCGGTAGCGCCAAAAGCGCTCTGGTTGAGATGGGTTCGATTCCCCTCTTTGGATTCACCAAACAGAAAACCACCCCTGGGGAGGACTGAAAGGTGGTGCGAGCCGAGGGGAATCGAATACATTATGGTGTGCCTTTCGTCTAGCCGAAATGCACCAGAGTGCCACCGGCGCTCTGATTTAGATGGGTTCGATTCCCCTCTTGGACCACCAAATAAAAAACCACCCCTAGGGAGGACTGAAAGGTGGTACGAGCCGAGGGGAATCGATTAAATTATGGTGTGCATTTCGTCTAGCCGAAATGCACCAGAGTGCCACCGGCGCTCTGATTTAGATGGGTTCGATTCCCCTCTTGGACCACCA
>CAKTOB010000011.1 GCA_934589525.1 uncultured Oscillospiraceae bacterium
GAGGGCCAGCTCTTCCTGGAAACCGCCGGACAGGTGGTCTACGAGCTGGAGCTGCTGGAGCAGCGGCTGCGGCGGCAGAGCCGACAGCTCGCCGCCATGAAGATCTCCGTGCCCCGGGCCACCTATATCACCTATGCCTTTACGGAATTCTTCAAATCCATTCAGGACCGGCCCCAGATCCAAATCAGTTTCTCCGAGACCAACTCCCAGGAGGCCATTGACAACATCTTAAACCAAGGCTACCAGCTGGGCATCATCCGATATCCGGAATTTATGGAGGACCGGGTGCAGCGGCTGCTGACCCAGAAGCGGCTCCGGGCCAGGCCCATCTGGGAATTTGCCTATATGCTGCTGGTGTCGGAAAAATCCCCTTTGGCAGGAAAAGGTCAGGTCCACCCGAAGGACATGGAGGGCTGGACGGAGCTGGTCCACGGCGACGCGGAAAACACCTTCCTGCCGGAGCGCACCGACGAGCCCGGGGACCGGAAGCGCATCTACCTCTACGAGCGGGGCAGCCAGTTTGACTTCCTCAGCAATGTGCCGGAGACCTATATGTGGGTCTCCCCCCTGCCGGAAAAGGTCCTGCGGCAGCATGGCCTTGTCCAGCTCCCCTGCCCGGAAAACCGGTATCGGTACCGGGACACCCTGATTTTTAACGAAGACCACCCCTTTACTGGGTATTCAAAAGAATTTTACCAAGTGCTGCTCCGGACCAAGGACGCCATCGACGCCTCCCTGTAAGGCCGGGTCGGGGCAGCGGAAAGGACTTTAAAATGGAAGAAAAGACTGTTTTGCTGCACCCCGTATGCGCCCTCCACGGCTACGCCATGAACCTGCCCACCGCCGCCGGAAAGCGGACCTACCGCTTCCGCGTCCACGCCGGAGACATTGAGATCCACCACCTGAGCTTCGACGGCGACATCGGCCTCTGGTCCCTGCCCCCCCAGCCCGGCCAGTGGGAGAAAAAGGTCCTCCACAGCGGCGAGGAAGCCGTGTTCACCATCGACAGCCGCATCCACGACTTTGAACCCGACTGCGTGGAGATTTCCAACTGCCACTTTGGAAAGCCCGCAGAGTTTTCCTACACCCTGCTGCCGGAAGAGCAAGCTTCCTGAATAGCCCCCCGGCCCCGGCGGCTCCAAACCACCGGAGGACGGGGGTTTTAAATTGACAATGGACAATTGACAATTTTTCTTTAGTTGACAGTTGACAGTTATTGGAGGATGGACGTTTCAATAAAATAGGCACCCGAACGCGCGGTACAAGAGCTTCCCTCAGGGGAAGCTGGCAGGGCGTAGCCCTGACTGATACAAGGGTCAGCGGGGCGGCGTGAAACATTGTACAAACAATGGGCGAATCCGTAAAAACGTGCCCCCATTGTCATTCCGACCGAGCGTCAGCGAGCGGAGGAATCCACCACGTTGGAATAGGAACCAACACAAGATAAAATTTGCCACTTGAGTAGATTCCTCGGCTCACTTCGTTCGCTCGGAATGACATGTCGTTAGGTGGTACCGTTCAACACACAGGTTATATTCGAAACGTGGCGGGCGGCAGGTTGCCGCCCCTACGTCAATGTACCACAGTTTCCGTATTTTTTCTGGCACGAATCTGCAATAGATTCGCTCAATACACCGAATTTCTGAACAAATTTATTGTAGGGGCGGCAATCTGCCGCCCGCCCTTTTGCGTCCCTTCCGGTACAAAAAAATCAGGCCATCCTACTGGATGACCTGATCTTTGGTACGCCGGAAGGGACTCGAACCCCCGACCTACTGATTCGTAGTCAGTCACTCTATCCAACTGAGCTACCGGCGCATACGTTCGCTGAACGCTTAGATATAGTAGCACAGAGGGGAATGTTTGTCAAGTTCTTTTTTGGTTTTCGAGGAATTATTTTTTCTTTCGCCATATTCCCAGGAAAATCGCCGCCAGGGCCAGGAGAAGGGCTATGGGGAGGGCGATTTGAGGCAGCAGGGGGTGGGCGTTGGGATCTATGGGCTGGGGGGCTGGGGAAGCTGTGGGTTCTTCTGCGGTGTTTTCCTGCGCCAGACGTTCTTGTTCCAAGCGTTCCTGTTCCAGGCGTTTTTCTTCCTCCATACGCTCCTGCTCCAGGCGCTGCTGTTCCAGGCGGGCTTGCTCTGTATAAGTGGTCAGGTTTTCGAAGAAGTCGTTTTTCGCCTGGTCCGGGCCTACGGTGGTGCGGTAGAGGCCGTAGAGGCAGGGGCTGTATTTGGGGATGTCCGCCGCCCGGTCAATGCCGCTCATATACCAGGCAAAGTCCTGGGTCTGGCTTTTGTGGCAGGGAAAACCCTTGTTTTTGGTGACCTCAAAGGCGGTCATGCCGCCAAAGTGCTCCAAAGGCCTATCCCAGTCCATGGTGATCTGGTTTTCTTCATATAAATGCAGATACACCTTGGGGGTGTCCCAGGTGCCGTAGGCCTGGGCGGACTCCGGGAAGCGTTCCGGGTCAGTGGCCAGCTCCACCGCCTGGGTCAGCAGGTCCGCGTAGAGCATGTGGCCCCCGTGGCCGTATTCTCCGTTTAGATCGTGGCCCACGGCAACCAGGGGCTCAAACCTTCGCAGCTGCTCCACAACGTAGCCCAGCATTTCCTCCTGCTCCACCCCCATATAGCTGTAGAGGGCCACGGCATCCTTCAGGCTCTTACAATAATAATCGGCAAAGGCCCCGAACACCGGGTAATTCCTGACGCCCACCGCCCAGAGGCCGTCCAGGGCCTCGTGGCAGCGGAGGTGGCCGTCCTTGGTGATGTTCCGGTGGTTGGTCATATAAACCACCTGCACCCGGTCCCCCCGCTCTCCGGCGTAATAAGGCAGGACACCGGCGAAAAACAGCTGCTCGTCATCGGCGTGGGTGGAAAACAGCACCAGGTCCGCCCCGTTTTCAACAGGGCCTTCCCACCGCTGCACCCAATCAGGAACCTTCCCCGAGGTGAAGAGGGTCAGCTCCAGCAATGCCGCGGGGCCGTTTTCAAAGCGGAAAGTGACGGTTTGGGGACAATAGCCGAAAATCGAATCCAGGTTCAAAAAAGTGTGGAGAAATTCCTCCTCCCCCACGGTTTTGGTTTCCCCGGTATCCTCATCCGTCACCGTAAAGGCCCCGTATTCCCGGTCGAAGATCAGGTAGGCAGAGCCGAAGCCATCCGGGGATTTCAGGGTCAGGTAGGCCCCGTCCCCGGTTTTCCGGCCGGAAACCCGGTCCCCGTCAAAAAGGGCGCTGACGCTGGGAATGCCGGAGCTATCCGTCACCAGCTCCGGCCCACTGATGTCCCGGGCAGCCTCGGCATGGACAGTCAGCGGCAGGCACAGAAGGAACAATGCCGCCAGAATGAATTTTTTGAGTCCCCGCAAATGATTCCCCTCCGGTCTTGGTTTTTCGTTATTATAACCGGAAAAGGCAGGGTTGTAAAGATTTTCCCGCCGGGGGGATGTAACGAATATACCCCGTGTGATTAAATGGCACACCCAATGTAGCGGCGATGATTCATCGCCATAAAACGTTGCACATACAACCTGCGTAGATAAACGGTACCACCCATCAGCAAAACCGTAGGGAACGGCCTGTGTGCCGTTCCGGGAACCTTCCGGTTATCACGACGTAAGAAATAACCGGTATGCCGCCCGACACGGTACAAAAGCTTCCCTTGGGGGAAGCTGGCTCGCCTGGGCGAGCCTGATGAGGGCCGCGGGGCTGCGTGAAATGCTCGTGAAACAGTAGGCGAATCCGTAGAAACGCCCCCTTGCCTCTCCCTATGGGAGAGGTGGCCGAGCGCAGCGAGGACGGAGAGGGTCAACACTGATGATTTAGGTGGACGTTATCATTAAAAAAACGTCGCAAGGCCCTCTCAGTCTCGGCTGCGCCGAGCCAGCTCTCCCAGAGGGAGAGCCAAGGTTGCCTTTTCGATATGTTTTACCTCTGCGCCCATTGTTCCTACAATGCGGAACGTAGTACCGCGCCTCATCCACCGCCTATGGCGGTCCCCCTTCCCCGAAGGGGAAGGTCTTGCGTAATTCCATTCAACCGCACAGGTTGTATTCGGGAGGTTTCCCGGAACGGCACATAGGCCGTTCCCTACGGTTTCGCTGATTGGTGTATTCTTTATCCAACGTATTCTGAAAGCGGGCACGTCCGTCCCCCGATAACTGTCATCTGTCAACTATCAGCTCCCCCCAATTGTCAATTGTCCATTGTCAATTGTCAATTTTAAAAAGGCCTCCGGGGCACTTGACAAATAGCTTATGATAAAGGTATAGATTTTATGTTCCAAGAGAGGATGTCCCCATGGAGGTCAATACGTTGCCTGCCTGTCTTCCGGTGCTGCTGGAGGAGTGGTATGAAGAACACAAGCGGTCTCTGCCCTGGCGGGTGGATCGGGAGGCTTATCATATTTGGGTGTCGGAGATTATGTTGCAGCAGACCCGGGTAGAGGCAGTGAAGGGCTACTATACCCGGTTTTTGCGGCAGCTGCCGGATGTGCAGGCCCTGGCAAACTTTGATGACTTACAGCTCCACAAGCTCTGGGAGGGGCTGGGGTATTACAGCCGGGTGCGGAATCTTAAAAAGGCGGCCCGGGTGATCCTGGAGGACTACGGCGGGCACTTCCCCAAAACCTATGAGGAGGTTCTGGCCCTGCCCGGCATCGGGCCTTACACCGCCGGGGCCATCTGCTCCATTGCCTACGATTTGCCCACCCCGGCGGTGGACGGAAACGTTTTGCGTCTGGTTTCCCGGCTGTGGGATGACGAGACCCCCATTGACACCCCCGTGATGAAAAACCGGGTCACGGAAGCCCTTGCAGCCATCTACCCTAAAAACGCCGGGACCTTTACCCAGGCCCTCATGGAGCTGGGGGCCACGGTCTGCGGGCCGGACCGGGCTCCGGAGTGCGGCCTTTGCCCCTGTCAGAGCATTTGCCAGGGATACGCCCAGGGGCACCCGGAGCGGCTGCCCAAAAAGAGCCCCAAGCGGGAAAAGCGGCTGGAGGAGAAGACGGTTTTTATTTTAGAGTGTCAGGGCCTATATGCCCTGGGCCGCCGGGGGGACAAGGGGCTTCTGGCAGGGCTCTGGGAGTTTCCCAATGCAGAGGGGCTGCTCTCCCCCCAGCAGGCCCTGGAGCGGCTGGAAGAGTGGGGGCTCCACCCCCGGGATATTCAAAAAATCACAAATCGCAAGCATGTTTTTACCCACATCATCTGGCAGATGCAGGGGGTCTACGCCAGCGTGGAGGAGCCCCGGGAAGGATTTACCTGGATGACCCCCGAAGAAATCGAAGAGCAGGCGGCGCTGCCCACGGCCTTCCGCCTGTTCTGGGAGGAATGTGACCATGTTTGACTATCATATGCACTCGGTCGTCTCCTTTGACGGCCATGACTCTGGGCGGATGCTTGCCCAGGCCGCCGCGGACCGGGGGCTGAAAGAGATCTGCTTTACGGACCATGTGGACTTTGACCCTCTGGCCCCGGTGCAGACCATGATGTTTGACGTTGAGGCCTACAGCCGGGAATATGACGGTCTGGAGATCCCCGGGCTGAAGATCCGCCGGGGCATGGAGTTCGGACTGACGGAGGGGAACGAGTCTCTGCTGCTGCAAAGGCTCAGCCAGCGGCACTATGATTATGTTTTGGGCAGCATCCATTTTGTAGACGGCGTGGATGTGTATTTTAAAGAATACTGGATGGATAAAATTCCATTTGATGCCCAGCGGCGATTCCTGGAGACCACATTGCGGCAGGTCCGGGAGCACCGGGATTTTGACGTGCTGGCCCACCTGACCTTTCTCATGAAGTCCCCCTACAATCCCGTCCGAGCGCCCCTGTCTTTTGACGCCCACCGGGAGGTGCTGGATGAAATTCTAAAAACCCTGGCCCAGAAGGGCAAGGGCCTGGAAATGAACACCAGCGGCGTGGACCGCAGCGTGGGGTTTCTCCCCACCATCGACTTCTTCCGGCGCTTTAAGGAGCTGGGCGGGGAGATCGTCACCGTGGGCTCCGATGCCCACCGGGCGGACCGGGTGGGGCAGTATTGCAGCGATGCCGCCAAAATGCTGGCAGACATCTTCGGCTACGTCTGCACCTTCCAGGACCGCACCCCCATCTTCCACAAAATGTGATCATCCGATTTGGACAATATTCACAAGCTGTCCGCCGTGCGTGTCTGTTTGCACACTGTATACATACAACTTTTCTCTGATTCCTTGACAAACAAATTTTTTGAAACTATACTAATTAGGAAAATTCCCGGGGCGTTCCCCCGGTAGTTTTCCCGGGAGGCCTGTTTTATGGTGATTACTTGGGATTTGACCATTCCCCAGCTCTCCGGCGACAATCTGCGCCGGGGCTATGTCTATCTTCCTGATTCCTATGACCGGGAGCCGGAACGCCGGTACCCCGTCATGTATTTCTTTGACGGACACAACGTCTTTTTTGACCAGGATGCCACCTACGGCACCTCCTGGGGCATGAACGACTACATGGAGCAAAGCCAAAAAGAGCTGATTTTGGTGGGCATCGAGTGCAACCGGGAGGGCAACGGACGGCTGGAAGAATACGCTCCTTTTCCCTTTGACGCGCCGGAACTGGGCCATGTGAAAAGTAAGGGAAAGCAGTATATGCAGTGGCTGATCAAGGAACTGAAACCCATGATCGATGGGGAATTCCGGACACTTCCCGACCGGAAGAACACCCTAATCGCCGGTTCCTCCATGGGCGGGCTCATGGCCCTTTACGCCGTCACCGCCTTTAACCAGGTTTTCCAGCGGGCGGCCTGCCTCAGCCCCAGCATCTGGGTGGCCCCGGGGAAAATGCTGGAACTGATTGCCCGGTCCAACATCCGCCGGGATACCTGCATTTACTTAGACTACGGTGCCAAGGAGATGTTCAACCATCCCGCCAACGCCGAGTCCATTTTTTCCACCAGCCACCTGCTCATGACCAAGCGGGTGGACCTGACCATGCGCATCGTCCCCGGGGGCACCCACTGCGAGGCCAGCTGGGCCCGGCAGGTCCCCATTTTCATGGAGTGCCTGGGGGTATAAAACGTATAAATATACATTCTTAATACGGAGTCTGAATTATGGAAGTACGAACATTCAAGCATTACAGCAACTGCTTAAACCGGGACATGGAGTTCCAGGTTTTCGGCTCCGGCGGAAAGCCGGTGCTGTTTTTCCCCTGCCAGGGAGGTAGGTTTTTTGACTTTGGAGGCAACAACATGCCCGCCACCTGGTCTCCCTGGATCGACAGCGGCCGCTGCACCGTCTACTGTGCCGACTCCATTGACAATGAAGCCTGGGCGGCCCTGGGCTGTGACAACCGCTGGCGCATCGAAAACCACGAGCGGTGGTATCACTATATTGTAGATGAGCTGGTGCCGGAGATCTGGCGGCTCCAGACGGAGGCCGGTGCCTGGCAGAAGGGCATCATGACCTTCGGCTGCTCCATGGGGGCCATGCACGCCGCCAACCTCTATTACCGCCGCCCGGACCTGTTTGACAGCTGCTTCGCCATTTCCGGCCTGTATGACAACAAGGAATTCTTTGGGGACTACTGTGACGACCTGGTTTATAACAACTGCCCGGTACTCTACCTCAACAACATGCCCGCCGACCACCCCTATATGGGGCTGTATAACAGCCAGAAATCCCTCATCGTGGTAGGCCAGGGGGCCTGGGAAGATGTGCTGCTGGAATCCACCCGGCGATTGGACGAGGTGTGCTGCCGGAAGGGCATCCACACCAGGTTTGAATACTGGGGGTATGACGTGAACCACGACTGGCCCTGGTGGCACAAAATGGTACAGGTCTACCTTCCTTGGCTGCTGGGATAAGGAAACTTTAACGAGAAAGAGAGACGATCACAGATGAAAAACTTCATTTTCATTTCCCCGAATTTCCCCATGACCTACTGGAAATTCTGCGCGGAGCTGAAAAAGAACGGCATGCGGGTCTTAGGCATCGGTGACAGCCCCTATGAAAACCTGCTGCAAGAGCTCCGGGACAGCCTGGACGAATATTATAAGGTATCGTCCCTGGAAAACTATGACGAGGTCTTCAAGGCCGTGGCCTTCTTCACCTTCAAATACGGCAAAATCGACTGGCTGGAATCCAACAACGAATACTGGCTCATGCGGGATGCCCGGCTGCGGACGGAGTTCAACATCACCACCGGCCCCAAAATTCCTGATATGCGGAAAATCAAGTATAAGTCCGCCATGAAGGAATATTACGCCAAGGCCGGTATCCCCACCGCCCGGTATCATCTGGTGGAGGGGCTGGAAGACAGCCTGGAGTTTGCCCACACCGTGGGCTACCCCGTGGTGGTGAAGCCAGACGACGGCGTGGGGGCCAACAACACCTACAAGCTCTCCTCCGACGAGGATCTGGCCTTTTTCTTAGAGCACAAGGACGACCAGGTCTACATCATGGAGGAGTACGTCCGGGGCTATGTCCAGACCTATGACGCCATTGTAGATTCCAAGGGCCAGCCCCTGTTTGAGTCCGGCAACATCACCCCCTTCTCCCTGATGGACACGGTGAATGACAATCTGGATTCCGTGTACTACCTGGTGAAGGATCTGCCGGAGAACATCCGCTCCGCCGGTCTGCGGACAGTCCGGGCCTTCGGGGTCAAGAGCCGGTTCATCCACCTGGAGTTTTTCATTCTCTCGGAGGACCAGGAGGGCCTGGGCAAGGCCGGGGACGTGCTGGGCCTGGAAGTCAACATGCGCCCCGCCGGTGGCTACACCCCGGATATGTACAACTACAGCCAGGAGACGGACGTGTATAAGATCTGGGCGGACATGGTCTGCTTTGACACAAACACCAAGCCCACGGGCAAGCACCACTTCTGCGCCTTCTACGGCCGCCGGGACGGGAACCGTTACCGGCTGGACGACTACGAGATCATGATGAAATACGCAGGACACATCGTCATGAACGGCCGCATTCCCGATGCCCTTTCCGGGGCCATGGCCAACCAGATGTATGTGGGCAACTTCGATACGGAAGCGGAAATGCAAGAATTTTACCGGGATCTGTCGGACCGGCTGTAAAAAAGGAGGCATTCTTTGAACCAGAGACTGCTGGGAATCCTGCTGGATTCCTTCCCCAAAATTCTGCTGCCGGGGCTTACCATGACGATCCCTTTGACCGTGATTTCCTTTTCTCTGGCCATGGTCATTGCGGTGGTCACTGCCATGGTGCAGTTTGCCAATGTGAAGGTCCTGAAGCAACTGGCACGATTTTACATCTGGGTGGTCCGGGGAACGCCGCTGCTTGTACAGCTGTATGTGATTTTTTACGGTCTGCCGAACTTGGGCATTCTCCTGTCCCCCTTCCCCTCGGCGGTGCTGGTGTTTTCCGTCAACGAGGGGGCCTACTGCGCCGAGACCATCCGGGCAGCTCTGGAATCCGTTCCCAAGGGGCAGCTGGAGGCCGGGTACTGCGTGGGCATGAGCTATATGCAGGTCATGCGGCGCATCGTCCTGCCCCAGGCCCTGAGGACGGCCTTCCCCTCGCTGTCCAATAACCTGATTTCCATGGTCAAGGACACGTCTTTGGCCGCCAATATTACGGTGATGGAAATGTTCATGGTGACCCAGCGCATCGCCTCCCGGTATTATGAGCATCTGGCCCTCTACATCGAGGTGGCCCTTATTTATCTGCTGTTCTGCACGGTGCTGACCAAGCTGCAAAGCATCGGAGAAAAGAAACTCAATTCCTACGGGGCGGTGTAAGCCATGGCAATGCTGGAAATCAAAAATGTACACAAGGCCTTTGACGGCCTGGAGGTCCTGAAGGGCGTGAGCCTGGAGGTGAACAAAGGGGACGTGGTGGCCATTCTGGGCAAAAGCGGCTCGGGAAAAACCACCCTTCTGCGGTGCATCAACTTTTTGGAAACCGCCGACTGTGGGGAGCTGGTCTTTGACGGCCAGGTCTTCCCCCTCCATGGGGCCTCCAAAGGGGACATTGCAAGGCTTCGGAAGAAAACCGCCTTTGTGTTCCAGAACTACAACCTGTTCCGGAACAAAACCGCCCTGCAAAACGTCACCGAGGGGCTGATCGTAGCCCGGAAGATGCCCAAGGCCCAGGCCGAGGACCTGGGCATGAAAATGCTTCAAAAGGTGGGCATGGCCGACCGGGCCTCCTTCTATCCCAGTCAGCTCTCCGGCGGCCAGCAGCAGCGGGTGGCCATCGCCCGGGGTCTTGCCACGGAGCCGGAGATCATCCTCTTTGACGAGCCCACCTCCGCCCTTGACCCGGAGCTGACGGTGGAGGTGCTCTCCGTCATGCGGCAGCTGGCGAAAGAGGGCATGACCATGCTGGTGGTGACCCACGAAATGCAGTTCGCCAGAAACGTCTCCACCAAGGTGGTCTTTATGGAGGACGGGGTAATTCTGGAAGAAAGCACCCCGGAGGAATTTTTTGAACACCCCAAGCAGGAGCGCTCCCGGGCCTTCCTGCAAACCATTCTGGGGGAACATCCCCAAAAACAACAGGAGGAACCGCAATGAAAAAGTTGATTCGTCTGGCCGCCCTGGCCCTGTCCGCCGCCGCCCTTCTGGCCGCCTGCGGAAAGAAAGACACCACCGCCGACCGGCTGGAGGGTATTCAGGCCAAGGGCGAAATGGTCATTGCATTGGAAGGCAACTGGGCCCCCTGGTCCTTCCACGATGACACAGGCGCATTGGTGGGCTATGACGTGGAAGTGGGCAAGGCCATTGCCGAAAAGCTGGGCGTGAAAGCCACCTTCGTAGAGGGCGAGTGGGACGGACTTTTGGCCGGTGTGGAAGCGGGCCGGTATGACATGGTCATCAACGGCGTGGACATTACCGACAGCCGGAAGCAGTCCTATGACTTCTCCACCCCCTACGCCTACATCCGCACCGCCCTGGTGACCCGGAAGGACAACGACACCATCCATTCCTTTGAGGACCTAAAGGGCAAGACCACCGCCAACTCCATCGGCAGCACCTATATGGAGCTGGCGGAGCAATACGGCGCCACCTGCTCCGGGGTGGACACCCTGGATGAAACCATCCAGATGGTCCTCCAGGGCCGTGCCGACGCCACCCTGAATGCCGACGTATCATTCTACGACTACCTGTCCCAGCACCCGGATGCGGACATTCAGATCGTGGCTTTCGCCCCGGACGCCAACGAGATCGCCATCCCCATGCAAAAGAGCGACTCCGCCACCGCCCTGCGGGAAGCCGTCAACAAGGCCATTGAGGACCTGCGAAATGACGGCACCCTGACGGAGCTTTCGGGCAAGTACTTCGGCGCAGACATTTCCAGCAAGTAATCATCCATTCCCGGAGGATGTTCCTCCGGGAATTTTTTTCAACCGGTTTGCCCTTTCGCACAGGTTCAATTTCGCAGAAAATACTTGCTATTTCCCATGGCTAGGGATATAATGTTACACAGAGTCTTTCTGTTTGTTGGAGGAATTATGAAAAAACACATTCTGCTGCTGACCACCGGCGGAACCATTGCCTGTGCTCCTGGGGGCGAGGGGCTGGAGCCCCAGCACAGCGGCATTATGGAGCGGGAGCTGGAGCAGCTTCGGTCTTATTATGACATTACCGTAAAAGACGTGATCTGCCTGGATTCCTCCAACATTACTCCGGAGGAATGGCAGCTCATCGCCGGTGCGATTTTTGAAAACCGCAAGGGCTTTGACGGCATCGTGGTGTCCCACGGTACCGATACCATGGCCTACACCGCCTCCTCCGTAACCTTTCAGCTGCCGGGGATCGATGTGCCCGTGGTGTTTACCGGCTCCCAGCTGCCGCTGACGGATTTTCTCTCCGACGGCCCCTCCAATCTGCGGACGGCCTTTGCCATGGCGGCCTCCGGGTATCCCGGGGTGTTTCTGGCCTTTGACCGGAAGGTCATGCTGGGCTGCCGGGCGGTGAAGGTCCGGGCCTCGGGCTTTTCTGCCTTTGAAAGCATCAACGCCAAATATGTGGCCACGGTATCAAACCGGGGGCTATTGGTAGACGAAACCGTACTCCGTGACCCCACAGGGGAGCCAAGGCTCGCAACCGCCCTTTGCCGGGACGTGTTCCTTTTAAAGCTGACCCCAGGTCTCAACCCGGCGGTGTTTGACATGCTGGCGGCCATGGGCTACCGGGGCATCGTCATTGAGGCCTTCGGTCTCGGCGGGGTCAATGTGCTCCACAAGGGCCTGCGGGGCATCCGCCGGGCGGTGGAGGACGGCATTTCCGTGGTGGTCACCACCCAATGCCTCTACGACAGTGCGAACCTTCGGGTCTACCAGGTGGGCAAGAAGCTCTTGGAGCTGGGGGTCATCCAGGGCCTGGACATGACCTCCGAAGCCGCCTACACCAAGCTCATGTGGGGCCTGGGCCAGGGGCTGGACCAGAAGCAGATCACCGCCCTCTTCGCAAAAGATTTGGCCGGGGAGATCACCCTGGAAAAATAACAGGATTTACCTTTGAACCCTTAAAAGGAGGAGATTATGGACCCAATTTATGTGACCGGGCACAGAAACCCGGATACCGATTCCATTGTGGCGGCCATGGCCTATGCCGCCCTACGCAACGCTCTGGGAGACCGGGAATACAAGGCCGCCTGCCTGGGCCGGGTGTCGGACGAGACCCAGCTGGTGCTGGACCGATTCGGCTTTGAGGCCCCCAAGCGCATCAACAGTATGTATACCCAGGTCCAGGACCTGGATTTTGATACCCCCCCGGTGCTGGATGCCAACGTGACCGTGGCCCAGGCCTGGAAGACCTTTCAGGCCCAGCCCAGCATTCCCGCCCTGCCCGTTGCCAATGAGGACGGCACCCTCTACGGCATGCTGTCCCGGGACTACATTGCCACCTACAATATGGATCTGATCGCCGGTGCGGAGCTGGCGGACGTGCCCCTTTTTAATGTGCTGTCCGTTTTGGAGGGCCGGGTTCTCAACGAAGCCGGAGACCAGGTGGATACCATTTCCGGCAAGGTGACCATTGCCCTGCCCCAGAACCGGGAGAGCCTGCTGTGGAGCCGGAAGGATTCCATCGTCTTCTGCGGCCATCAGCCGGATATGATCCGCCGGGCCCTGGAAATGAACGTCACCGCCGTGGTGCTGTGTCAGGCGGAGCTGGACGAGGAGCTGCGGAACCTGCCCACCACCACCTGCATCATCTCCACCCCCTATGCCGCCTACCGGGCCACCCGGGTGATCTTCCAGTCCACCCCCATCGGCCGGATCTGCCGGAAGGAGGATCTGGTGTGCTTCCACCTGGAGGACCGGGTGGACGACGTGAAGGAAACCGTGCTGAAGCACCGGGAATCCTGCTACCCCATTCTGGATGAAAACGAGAAGATCGTAGGCGTCCTCAGCCGGTATCATCTGCTGCGGCCCCGCCGGAAGCGGGTGGTGCTGGTGGACCACAACGAGGCTGCCCAGTCGGTACCGGGGCTGGACGAGGCGGAGATCTTGGAGATCATCGACCACCACCGTCTGGCGGATATTCAGACCACCAACCCCATTTACGTCCGCAATGAGCCCGTGGGCTCTACCAATACCATCTTGGCCGGCATGTACCAGGACCGGGGGCTCATGCCCTCCAAGGGCATGGCGGGCATGATGGCGGCGGCCATCCTCTCGGATACCGTCATGTTCAAATCTCCCACCTGTACGGAGCGGGACCGGAAAATGGCGGAGCGGCTGGCCCGGATGGCGGACATCTCCCTGGACGAGCTGGGCAAGGCCATTTTCTCCGGTTCTCTGGGCAGCAAAACCGCCCAGGAGCTGCTGTTTACGGACTATAAGGAATTTCATATTGCGGGCCACGACTTTGCCGTCTCCCAGATCACCTGTGTGGACAGCCCCAGCATGCTGGAGCGGAAAACCGAGTTCCTGGACCACATGAACCGCCAGGCCAAGAAGGAAGGCCTTACCATGGTGATTCTCATGCTGACGGACGTGTTGCTGGAAGGCACCCAGCTGCTCTATGTGGGCGATGACGACACCATCCAGCAGGCCTTCGGCGTGACCCCCAAGGACAACACGGTGTTCCTGCCCCGGGTCATGAGCCGGAAGAAGCAGATCATCCCCATGCTCTCCGCTTTGTGGGGCTAACTATGGGAATGGATACCCTGCTTGGCAACGAGCACATCAAGGAAAATCTGGCCCGCAGCCTGGAAAAGGGCCATATTTCCCACTTTTACCTGATTTCCGGCCCGGAGGGCTCCGGGAAGCGGACCTTGGCAAAGCTCCTGGCCTCCGCCATCCTCTGCCAGGGAAAAAACAAGCCCTGCGGCTGCTGCACCCCCTGCCGGAAGGTCCGGGAGGGGCTCCACCCGGATTTTATCACCGTGGATGACCCGGAGAAGAAAACCGTCAGCGTGGATTTGATCCGTCAGGCCCGGGCGGATATTTACGTCCAGCCCAACGAATCCGAGCATAAGATCTATCTATTTCCAAGAGCCCAGGATATGGGCCTTCCGGGGCAGAACGCCCTTTTAAAGGTGCTGGAGGAACCTCCCGCCTACGGGGTGTTCCTGCTGCTGACCACCAACGCCGATGCCCTGCTTCCCACGGTCCGCTCCCGGTGTACGGAGCTGAGAATGCAGCCCCTGCCGAGGCCCCTTCTGGAGGCCGCCCTGACCCGGGAATATCCGGGACAGACCCCGGATGCCATCCAGGCGGCAGCAGAGCGCAGCGGCGGCTTCCTGGGCCAGGCCAAAGCCCTGCTGGAAGAGGACGGAAAGACCCGGGAGGAGACGGAAAAACTGGTGGAGGCCCTGTGCCGCAAGGACGGCCTGCTTCTGACCCAGCTGCTGGTGCCCCTGGAAAAGTCCAAGCGGGACCAACTGGCAGACCTTTTGCGGGAGTGGCAGGAACTGATGGAAAACGCCCTCACCGCCGCCTGCGGCATCCCCACGGTCTCCACCCCCGCCCGCCGTCTGGCCGCCGCCCGGGACAGCCGAAGCCTGTACCGCTATTACGAGATCCTCAAAAAATCCCGGGAATACACCCTCTCCAACGTCTCCCCCGCCGCCGTCTGCGGCAATCTGGTCTGGGCGCTGCGGTAGCAACGGACGAAAGCACGGTACAAAAGCTTCCCCTCCGGGGAAGCTGGCTCGGCCAAAGGCCGAGACTGATGAGGGCGGGGCGGCGTGAAACATTCCAGAAACAAAAGGCGAATCCGTAGAAACGTCCCTCTTGCCTCTCCCTATGGGAGAGGTGGCCGAGCGCAGCGAGGACGGAGAGGGTCTACGTTGAGGATTTTAATGGACGTTATCATTCAAAAGAAACACCGTAAGGCCCTCTCAGTCTCGGCTCCGCCGAGCCAGCTCTCCCAGAGGGAGAGCCAAGGTCGCCTTTTCGAAACGTTTCCCTAAAATATAGGCTGTTCAACTAAGAATAATTGTCAATTGTCCATTGTCAATTGTCAATTTCCCCACCGTTCCCTACGGTTTTTATCCATCTTTCAGAATAACAGTTAGGAGCTTATCATGGAAGAACTCTCCAAAGACACCCCGGAAACGGTTTCCGTGGTGGATATTCAGTTCCGGCCCGGGCAGAAGATCTACTTCTTTGACCCTGCCGGGTTTACCTTGGCCCAGGGGGACCATGTGATCATGGACACCGCCCGGGGCGAGGAATACGGCATCTGCGCCAGCGGCATTCACCGCATCCCCCAGAAGGACGTGGTGGCCCCCCTGCGGAAGGTGCTGCGCAAGGCCACGGCCCAGGATGAGCGCATCGTGGCCGACAACCGGGCCAAGGAGGCCAAGGCCCAGGCGGTGTGCATCCAGAAGATCCAGACCCACGGCCTGGACATGCAGCTGGTCTGCGCCGAGTGCGCCTTTGACGGCAGCAAGATCCTCTTCTACTTCACCGCCGACGAGCGGGTGGACTTCCGGGAGCTGGTAAAGGATCTGGCCAGCGTCTTCCATACCCGCATCGAGCTGCGGCAGATCGGTGTCCGGGACAAGGCCAAGATGGTGGGGGGCCTTGGCATCTGCGGCAGGCCTTTCTGCTGCGCCAGCTTCCTGGACGATTTCCAGCCCGTGTCCATCAAAATGGCCAAATCCCAGAATTTGAGCCTGAACCCCACCAAGATTTCCGGCACCTGCGGCAGGCTCATGTGCTGCCTCAAATACGAGCAGGATACCTACGAGGCCCTGATCCGCACCAGCCCGAAGCCCGAGTCCTTCGTGGATACCCCCGAGGGCCGGGGCACGGTGGTTGAGGCGGACATCCTTCGCCAGCGGGTGAAGGTCCGGATGGAGAGCAATCCGGAAACCGTCAGCGTCTTCCCCAATGAGGAGGTGGCGGTGCTCCGCAGCGGCAAGGCCAAAAAGAGTGACCCCCCCATCCCCAGCGATTTGGCCCCCATTTCGGGCTCCGGCATTCGGCCAAAGCCCGAGCGGAAAGAGGAGGAGGCCATGGTTCTGGAGCCCATCCGTTTCCGCTACAGCACCGAGTCCCTTGTGGAGGAGTCGGAAGAGCGGCCCCAGCGGGAGAATACCGAACGACCCCAGCGGGAGACTGGCGAACGGCCCCAGAGGCCCAAGCGGAAGCCCAGAGGCCCCCGGCCCGAGGGAAAGGAGCAACGGGATGCCAAAGAGGCGCCCCGGCCCGAGGCAAAGCCCCAACCGGACACCGGCGAGCGCCGCCCCGACCGCCGCAGGCCCCGCACCGACCGCCCTCCCAAGGAAAATCGCCCGGCAGCCCAGGAGGCCCCCCAGGACGGGGAGAAGCGGACGGAGCAAAAGCCTCGCCGCCGTGGAAACTACCGGAATTACCGCAAAAACAAGGGCACACCCGGAAATAATCAAGGAAATTCTGTGGAATAAGTTGACTCTACCCCCGGTAGAGTCGGGGTAGAGCCGTAGAGTAGAGCGTAGAGACCGTGCAGTCGAATGGAGACTGCACGGTTTTCCTTGCGTATGGGGCAAAAAAGGCTTATACTGAATAAAAAGAAACTTCGGAGGTAGACCAATGTCTTTTACTGTATTTGCTGACGGCAGCGCCAACCTGCCCGCATCCTGCCTGGAGGGCATCACCCTGCTGCCCTGCAACTATTGCGTGGAGGGCGTCCAGAAAGAGTACCTTGGAGACGTGGACCATTTTGATGCCAAGAGCTACTATGATGCCCTGCGCCAGGGCAGCAAGATCACCACCAGCCTATTAAACACCCATCTGTTCCTGGAGCACTTCCGGGAGGTGCTCTCCCAAGGGCAGGACGCCGTATATGTTTCCATGTCCTCCGGCATCAGCGGCACCTATCAGGCGGCCATGAACGCCAAGGAGGAGCTCTCGGAGGAATTTCCGGACCGGTATGTCCACATCGTGGATTCCCGGGGCTGCGGCTTCGGCAGCGGGATGCTGGCCATGCGGGCCTCGGAGCTGAGCCGTCAGGGCCTCAGCTCCAAAGAGGCCGGGGCGATCCTTGATGAGGAAGTACCCCACATGTGCCAGTATTTTACCGTAGACGACCTGAATTTCCTCAAGCGCAGCGGCCGGGTCAGTGGGGCCACCGCCATGATCGGCACGGTGCTGAACATCAAGCCCATCCTCTACGGCACCGCCGACGGCCACATCGTCTCCTGCGGCAAAGTCCGGGGCCGGAAAAAAGCCATTGAAGCCCTGGCGGAAATGTACGAAAAGAAGCAGGTGGGTGCAGAACACCGGCTGGTGGCCATCTCCCACGGCGACTGCCCGGAGGAAGCGGAAGCCCTTGCCCAACGCATCCGGTCCATCGCCCAGCCCCAGGAGCTCCTCATCGTCCCCCACGAACCCTTCTCCGGCGCCCACGTGGGCCCCGGCATGCTGGCGCTGTTCTTCTACGGCACCGAGCGGTAATTTCAAAAGCCCTTCCCCACCGGGGAAGGGCTTGACATTTTTTGCACCAGGCGTGGTTCCATTATCCACACAGGTTATATTCGGACCATTCCCTACGGTTTCGCTGGGTGGTGTATTTTTGAACCAACGTATTACAGAAACGGACACGTCCGTCGCCCAGATAATTGTCAATTGTCAATTTTCAAACCCTTCCCAGGTTTTTCGGAACGCACCTTTACGGGCAGGAGATCTCCATGATCCGTTCGATGGTCTCGTGGAGGGTTTTGCACTGGGCGGTGTCGGCGGCCCGGTAGTAGACCTCTTTGCCTTCCCGGCGGCTGACGATGAGACCGGCAGCACGGAGGATCTTTAAGTGGTGGGACACGGCGGGGCTGCTCATTTCCATCAGGGCGGACAGGTTGATGACGCACTCCTCACAGTGGCACAGCAGCCAGAATATCCGCAGACGGCTGGGGTCGTCCAGCTTTTTGAAAACGTCCGCCACCAGGGAAAAATCTGAGGTGGGGGGCATCTTTTCTCTCTCATGTTCAAAAACGCCCCCATGGTTATGGGGCACACAGGACTGGCACACCTTGAAGACACCTCCGTAGGTTGTTATTGCTCCATTATAACGTTCCTCCGCCCATTTTGCAACACCGGTCCTTGTTTTTCCAAGAAAATGCCGCGGCAGAAGTTTAACCGCCGCCGGGGCCGGAAGGCGTCGTCGCCGCTACATTGAGTGGTACCGTTCAACCATACGGGTTCTATTTGCCACGTTCCCGGAACGGCACGCAGGCCGTTCCCTACGGTTTCTCTGGGTGGTTCTACTTCTGCGCCCATTGTTCCTACAATGTGGAACGTGATACCGCTCCTCATCCACCGCCATGAGGGGCTTCCCATGTTTTGACATTTTCAATTAAAAATGTACTTAATCCTACAATTCCTTTATTGACAGACCGAATAAACTATGCAATAATAATAAAAAGTTCACAAAGTCGGCCTTTGGCCGCTGAAAATAAGTTCGGGCGTTTGCCCGATGAAAAGGGAAGCCGGTGTGATTCCGGGACGATCCCGTCACTGTGATAGCCAGGATGCAGCATGATGCCACTGATTTTTTGGGAAGGCGCTGCGGACGTAACTTAAGTCAGGAGACCTGCTTATTTTTGAGAATGCACTTGCGTCGGACAGGGATCATTCTGCAAAATGTAGCTGTTGCCATTTTTGGTGGCGTCTCCTTTGCGTATGTTTTTTAGTCGGACGGAAGTCCGGCTTTTTTTGCGCCGTATTTTGGGAACAAATTATGAAAGGATGAACAGGTATGAAACATGGGAAAACATGGTTGGCGCTGGTTCTGTGCGCCGTGCTGGTGCTCTCCGGCTGTGCCGGGAAGCAGGGAGAGGCTAAAGGGGACGCATCCCAAAAGGTCCTGAATTTCGGCTGTCAGATGTACGATGACGGGTCTGTCAACACGGCCATAGCCATCAGCTCCTCCTGGAACTGCATGCGCTATGGCATCAGTGAAGCGCTGTTTAAATTTGACGACAATATGAATGTAGAGCCCTGGCTGGCGGAGAGCTATACGGTGAACGATGAGCACACCCAGTGGGTCATCACCCTGAAAAAGGACATCCAATTCTCCGACGGCTGTCCCCTGACCCCCTCCAGCGTCAAGGCCTATTTTGATTACCTGAAGGAAGTGGGCCCCGGCGGCTCTGCCAAGCCCCAGAAATACCTGGAGTATGAGGCGGAGGTCACCGCCGATGACGCTGCCAATACCGTCACCATTGTGACCTCCAAGCCCTACGCCAATCTGCCGGGTCAGCTGGCTTATCCTGTCATGGCGATCCTGGATGTGGAGCATATCACGGATTTTGACAACGGCGCCATCGGCACCGGCCCCTATATGATCGACAAATTCAACGGCGTGGGTGTGGGCTACGACATGAAGGCCAACCCCAACTACCGGGAAAAGGTGCCCTATGACAAGGTCCACATTCTCTTTATGGGTGACGCTTCCGCCAAGACCATGGCGCTGCAAAGCGGCCAGGTGGACCTGGTGGAGAACATCACCAATGTTTCCGACATCCAGAACTTCCAGCAAAGCGCGGATTACACCGTGGACATTGCCTCCGGTGTGCGCTGCGGCTTCAGCTGGATGAACCTGAACGGCGTTCTTGGCAACAAGACCCTCCGGCAGGCCATCCTCATGGGCATTGACAATGACACCATCTGCTCCTCCAAGACCATTGGGGGGCTCTACACCGCCGGTTTCTCCGTTCTGCCCTCTACCCTGAACTATGGCTACGACAAGCTGGTAAACCCCTATAAGTATGACCCGGAGGGGGCCAAGAAATTGCTTGACGACGCGGGCATCGTGGACTCCGACGGCGACGGCTTCCGGGAATTGGACGGAAAGAAAATCGACCTGCGCTATGTTTCCTATGAAAACCGGATGCTCAATGATTTTTCCAATGCGCATATGCAGTATCTGGCGGAAATCGGCATTGCCTGCACCGCGGATTTCGGCAGCTCGGACGACCAGTGGAGCAAGCTGGCCGCGGGAGAATACGATCTCAGCAACAACAACTGGACCACGGTGGGCACCGGCGACCCCTTTGAGTATATGGCCAACTGGACAACAGACGGCACCTACTGCGGCTACAGCAACCCCCAATACGATGCCCTCTATGAGCAGCTCAAGGGCGAAATGGATGTTGAAAAGCGGGCAGAGCTGATCCGTCAGATGCAGCAGATCGTCATCGACAACGCCCTGGTCATTGTGGACGGCTACTACAACTCCTCCATGATCTACTCCAAGAAGGTAGGCTACGCCCACATCCATACGGCGGACTACTACTGGCTGACCACGGAGATCGTCCCCGCATAAAGAAAAACAGTTCTCGCACAGCCGGGGCTTCGGCCCTGGCTGTGTATGTAAGAGAGAGGAGGATGGGCCTTGAAGAAGAAAAAACTGGCCCTTCGGCTGGCGCAGATCCTGGTGGTGCTGGTGGGAATCAGCTTTGTGACCTTTTTGCTGACCTACCTGTCCCCGGGAGACCCCGTGCGCAATATGTATACCGCCGCGGGGATCATGCCCACGGAGGAACTGGTGGCGGAGACCCGGCAGGAGCTGGGCCTTAACGATCCGCTGCCGACCCAGTATCTCCGCTGGCTGCGGAACTGCCTGCGGGGGGACTTCGGAAAATCCTATACGCTGAACAAGCCGGTGACGGAGCTGCTTCTGGGGCGGCTTTGGCCCACGGTGAAGCTGACATTGCTCTCCATGGGGCTGATGCTGCTTCTGGCGGTGCCCCTTGGGATGCTCTCCGCGGTCTATAAGGACCGTTGGATCGATTACCTGGTCCGGGGGCTGACCTTTGTGGGCTGCGCCATGCCCAATTTCTGGGTGGGCCTGCTGCTGATGCTGGCCTTCTGCGTCCATATCAAGGTCTTTCCCGTCATCAGCTCTGCCGGGGATCTGCGCAGTATTTTCCTGCCGGCCCTGACCCTGGCCCTGGCCATGTCCTCCAAATATACCCGGCAGGTCCGCACGGCGGTGCTGGAGGAGCTGAACCAGGACTATGTGGTAGGGGCCCGGGCCAGAGGGGTTCGGGAATCCGTGATTTTGTGGCGGAACGTGTTCCCCAACGCCCTGCTGCCCCTCATCACCATGTTCGGGCTGTCCATTGGCAGTCTGCTGGGCGGCACCAGCGTGGTGGAAGTGATTTTTTCCTATCCCGGCCTGGGCAATCTGGCGGTTTCGGCCATCACCTCCAGCGACTACAATCTGATCCAGGGCTACGTTTTGTGGCTGGCCCTGATTTACATGGTCATCAATCTTCTGGTGGATGCCTCCTATGGGGCGGTAGACCCCAGAATGCGGGCAAAGGAGCATACAAAATGAAAAAGAAAAATTTTTTCCTTGCCCATAAGCAGTTTACGGTTTTTCTGATTCTCGCGGTGCTGATCATCCTGGGGGCTGTCTTTGCCCCGGTGGTGACCGGCGGCGCAGATCCGCTGAAGGGCTCTTTGACAGAGGCCCTGGAGGCCCCCAGCCGGGCCCATATTTTCGGTACCGATAAAATGGGCCGGGACATCTTTACCCGGGTCATTTACGGCGCAAGGGCATCTCTCAGCGCGACCTTCGGCGTGGTGGCTCTGATTTTCCTGGTGGGCACCGCGGCGGGGGTGACGGCGGGGTATTTTGGGGGCTGGGTGGACGCGGTCATTATGCGTATCGCGGATATGATGCTGGCCTTCCCCGGCCTGGTGCTGGCGCTGGCCGTTGCCGGTATTATGGGTGCGGGCAGCCGGAACGCCATCATTGCCATTGCCCTGGTCAACTGGACAAAATACGCCAGACTCGCCAGAAGCCTGGTCCTGAAGATCCGGGACCGGGATTATGTGTCCGCGGCCATCGTAACGGGCTCCAAAGCAAGGCATCTGCTGTTTTCCTATATGCTCCCCAATGCCCTGCCTACGCTGATCATTACGGCCACCACGGACTTAGGCGGCATGATGCTGGAGCTGGCGGCCCTGTCCTTCCTGGGCTTCGGTACCAAGCCCCCCGCGCCGGAATGGGGCTATATGCTGAACGAAGGCCGTGCCTGTATGCAGTCCGCCCCCTGGATGATGATCTTCCCGGGGCTGGCCATTTTCCTGGTGGTGGTGGTTTTTAACATGCTGGGAGATTCCGTCCGGGATATTCTTGACCCCAAGGAGGCGTAAAAAATGCTGGAACTGGACCATGTAACCATCACCTACGGGGAAACCCGGGCTGTGGAGGATTTTTCTTTGCGTATGGAGCCCGGCCAGATCGTCAGTCTGGTGGGCGAAAGCGGCAGCGGGAAGACCAGCGTGATCCGCGCCATCCTGGGGTTGCTTCCGGGAGGCGGTGCCGTTACTGAAGGAGCCATCCGATTTGACGGAAAGGATCTTCTGAATCTGACAAAGGATCAGTGGCGGGCCATCCGGGGCCGGGAGATCTCCATGATTTTTCAGGACAGCGGGGCCATGATGAACCCCACCCGGAAAATCGGCACCGTTTTTGCCGAATATCTACAGACCCATGAGAAGCTGACAAAAAAAGAGGCCTGGGAAAAAGGAACCCGGATGCTTGCCAGAATGCGGCTGCCAAGCCCCGAGAATATCATGCGCTCCTACCCCTTCCAGCTCTCCGGCGGCATGCAGCAGCGGGTGGGCATTGCCATGGGCATGAGCTATGAGCCCAAGCTGCTGTTGGCGGATGAGCCCACCTCCGCCCTGGATGTGACGACCCAGGCCCAGATCGTGGGAGAAATGGCCAGGCTCCGCCGGGATTACGGAACGGCCATTCTGCTGGTCACCCATAATCTGGGGGTTGCCGCCTATTTGTCGGACCGGATTCTCGTAATGCGCCAGGGAAAAATCGAGGAGGCGGGAGACCGGGACACCATTCTCCGCGCTTCTGCCAATGCCTACACAAAAAGTCTGCTGGAATCCGTTCCCACCATGGGAGGTGTGCGTTATGTCTGAACCGGAAGTGATTCTGGAGGCCCTGCATGTTTGCAAAAGCTATCCCGCCGCCGACGGCCGGTGGCTCCGTGCCAATGACGATGTATCCTTGCAGCTGGTGAAAGGGAGAACCCTGGGCCTGGTGGGGGAATCCGGCTGCGGCAAAAGCACATTGATGCGATTTTTGGTGGCCCTGGACCGGCCGGACAGCGGGCAGGTCCTCTATAGGGGCCAGGATATTACGGTCCTTCGGGGCGAGCGGCTGCGGCAGACACGGCGGCACATTCAGATGGTGTTCCAAGACCCCGGTGCCTCCTTCAACCCCAAAATGAAGGTCCGGGACATCGTCTGTGAGCCCTTGCGGAATTTTGGTCTGATTTCCTCAAAAGAAAAGGATGCGGTGTGCCGAAGGCTTCTGGAAACGGTGGAGCTGCCGGGAGATTTTGCGGACCGGTATCCCCACAGCATGAGCGGCGGCCAGCGTCAGCGGGTCGCCATCGCCCGGGCCCTGGCCCTCCGGCCTGAAATCCTGATCCTGGATGAGGCCACGGCGGCACTGGATGTATCCGTGCAGAAAAACATCATGGAGCTGATCGTCCGGCTTCAGCGGGAGCAGGGGCTCACCATGGGCTTTATCTGCCATGACATTGCTTTGGTCCAGAGCGTGGCCCATCAGGTGGCGGTCATGTATCTGGGAAGCCTCGTAGAGGTGCTGCCCGGTGCGCAGCTGCGGAGCAATGCCCGGCATCCCTATACCCGGGCGCTGATCGACGCGGTGCTGGACCTGGACACAGACCCCAAAAAGCCCATCACCGTCATAGACGCAGAGCCCCCCAGCCCCCTGAATGTTCCGGCGGGCTGCCCCTTCCGGGACCGCTGCGACCGGTGCTTTGAACGCTGTGCCCGGGAAAAACCGGAGATGCGCTGGCTATCCAAAGACCACGGAGTGGCCTGTCATCTGTTTCCCGAAGAAGGGTAGGCTGCCGTGAAGAAAAACGAAAGTCTCATTTCCGGTTCCATCGGCCCGGCGCTGCTGGCCTTTGTGGTGCCGCTGATGCTAAGCTCTCTCGTGCAGCAGCTGTATGTGACGGCGGACGCGGTGATCGTCGGGCGCATTGCGGGCAAAAGCGCATTGGCGGCCATTGATTCTGTCCATACCCTCTTCCGTTTTCCCATTAATTTCATGAACGGCCTTGCCGCCGGGGCCACGATCCTGATTTCCCGGCACTTTGGCGCCGAGAACCGGGATGGCCTGCGCTCGTGTATGCTCTCCGCGGTCGCCCTGGCGGCGCTGCTTGGAATCCTGTGCGCCGTCGGAGGCGTGCTGCTGACCCCCAGGCTGCTGCAGCTCATGCAGGTGCCGGAAGAGATTTACGGCCAGACCCTGGGCTATACAAGAATCTATTTTGGGGGCCTCTGGGCCATGATTTTATACAACATGGCCTCCGGCGTCCTGCGGGCCTTCGGAAACTCCAGAAGCCCCCTGTATATCCTGCTGGTCAGTTCGCTGATCAATATTGTGGGAGACCTTCTGCTGGTGGGTGCCCTGGACCTGGGAACCGAAGGCGCGGCGATCGCTACGGTGTTTGCCCAGACGGTCAGCGCGGCCGTGGCTGTGTGGATGGTTTGGAAAATACTTCCGAACCGACAGGGCCTCCGGCAGCCCCGGCGGTGGCTGGAGCACCTGTGGGATATGGTGCGCCTCGGCATCCCGCTGGCCCTGCAATCGGTGCTGTTCCCGGTGGCCAACTCCATTGTCCAGGCGGCGGTGAACACCATGGGCACCGATACCATTGCGGCCTGGGGCATCTGCGACAAGCTGGATATGCTCATCTGGCTCCTGGCGGATTCCATGGGCCCGGCGCTGACCACCTACACCGCCCAGAATATCGGCGCGGGCCGCTGGGACCGGGTCTGCGCGGGCAACCGCATCGGCGCCGCCATGTCCGGGGCAGCGGTGGCCGCGGTCAGCCTGGGCCTGTATTTCCTGACGGCCCCCCTGGGCGGCCTGTTCGTCCCCGCAACGGACGCTCCGGCGGTGGTCCCCCTGGCGGTGGCCTTCATGCGCCGCATGGCCCCGTTTTTCTTCTTTTACGCCCTGGCCGAAAGCTTTTCCGGCGCCTGCTGCGGAACGGGCGACACAGTAAGGCCCATGCTCCTGACGCTTCTAACCATCTGCCTCCTCCGCGTCCTGGGCATCCTCCTGCTGCTTCCCAGACAGCATACCATGGAATGTATCATCGACATCTACATCGCCTCCTGGCTCGCCGCGGGAATCGGCTTTTTGATGCTGTGGCAGTGGGAGAAAAAAAGAGTCCAAAGGACGTAAACAAGGCCCTCTCAAACCAGGAACCGGGGGCGTATGGCTGCCCTTGGCGGTAAAAAAGGAAGCGCTCAGCAACCACCTCACTTATAAAACAGGCAGGCCCCACACCTCTGGGTCTGCCTGTTTTATAGGTGGGTGGTTATTGAGCGTTTGCGACATATTCCAAAAAGAGAGGCTGCCTCGAATGGTTTTGAAAAATCATTTTGAGACAGCCCCTTTATGATTTGGGTTCGTTTTTGGGAAAGCCCCCGTCCTCGTTCACATAGCCGGAACTGCCAAACAGGCAGCCATATTCCGGCAGTAGATAGCGCAGGGCATAGGCGATCCGCTTTCCGCTGCGCTCGATCATCAGGCGTCGTATCAATAGTAGCGGTGTTTTTTCCACACACTGCAAAAGTTCCGCCTGTTTTCCCACGGCAGAAGCTGCAGAAATCGTGAATTCTGTGTAATAAGCATAGGGTGTTACATGAGGCATGGTAATGTCCGGGAACACCGCAAAACGCATTTCGCTTTCAACGGACGGGTAGGACCGTCGGTAAGGCATGTATTTTACATCTATGCCCACCGGTGTTCCCTCTGCACTGCGGATCAACTGCGTAAATTCCAGTACCTTGCTGTTTTCACTTAGACCCAGCGCTTCCTGTACTTCTCTGTCCGGCACCCTGCCGTTAATATCCAGATAGGAGGTCGTACACCCGGGAATGGCCTCTGGAAAGCGCAAGGCCACGTCTGCATGTTTTGGGGAACAGACAAAATAGCCAATTTTGGGCCGGACAAATACCAGTCCCTCTTTTTCCAGCTCCTGTAAACTTTTCCGGGCCGTATCCCGGCTGATTCCGTATTCGCTGCACAGACTGCTCTCTGATGGCAGCATATCCCCCGGGTTCAGGTTGCCGCTTACAATTTTTTCCCGGAACTGTCCGGCGATTTGGAGATATACCGGAAGCTTTCCTTTACTCACCGGTTCCACGCCCCTTTGCAATAGCGTTTATGCAAAATTGTAGTGTATCGATCGGATCAGAGTAAGCGGCATCTGCCCCTACCAGCACAGCGGTGGTTTCACGGACTGCGCCACCGCCTACCGCAATGGCAAGATGGTCTCGCAGACCGTCTTCCTCCAATAGCCAGATCACTGTGCGCATACATTCCAGTGTACAGTTCATCAGACCACTGATAAGCAGAATATTGGGCCTGTAGTTCTTTACTGCGTACACAAACCTGCTGGGTTTCACATCCACACCAAGATCAATTACCTCGAACCCCTCGACCCGAAGAATGCTGGTTACAATGTCCTTGCCGATATCGTGAATATCTCCTTCAGCTACACCGATCACGACACGGCCCAGACAGTTTGCGGTCGCCACATGAGGCTTTGAGGGCAGTAGAGAGATGATCGTTCGAACCAGCATGCCGGAAACAATCAGATCCCCAATAAAGAACTCACCGGTGGCAAACTTATTGCCCACCAATGCAACGCCCCTGCTGACCAGAGGAAAAATCTCTTCTGCGGTCGCCCCGGCCGCCACCAGAGCCTCCGTAATAGAGATGCAGCGGCTTTCATCCAGAGCAGCGATCGCTTCTATCAACTCATTTTGTAGCATAATTTCCCCTCCTAATGATATTATAGGAGGTCCGACGGGATTAGTCAAGAAAGGATTCTTTACACATTTCGTTAAAACGCACAAAAATATTGACATGATTTTTTATAAAATGTAGAACTTTTTGATTTTTCACTTTTCTCATTGACGAATGACTTTGATTGATTTACAATCTTCTTGTACGGACAAGTTGTTCGTTCAAGATGTTTGACTATATTGAATTGCATACCAGGGAGTGATAGAAATGATAATCATTGGCGAAAAGCTGAATGGCGCTATTCCCATTGTCAAGACCGCCATTTCCGAACGAAACAGTGAGCTGATACGAACCCGGGCAAAGGCCCAGGCGGATGCCGGTTCCCATTTTCTGGATTGTGCTCCCAGCACTTCTCCGGAGGAGGAATACGATGCCATGGTCTGGATGATCCGGGAGATCCAAGCTGTTACTGAGGTCCCTATTTGTATCGATAGCCCCAACGCCATGCTGTTGGCCCGAATCCTGGAGGAGGGACACGTTTTAAGACCCGGAATGGTAAACTCCGTCAACGAGGAAGGAACAAAGTGCGAGACGATTTTTCCTATTATTGCCGGAACGGATTGGAGCGTGGTAGGACTGACCTGCGACCGGAACGGCATTCCCGCCGATCCTCAGAAAAAATTGGACATTGCTAAACGGATCATTGACAAAGCGGTTCGCTACGGCGTCAAGCTTTCCAATCTGCATATCGACCCCTGCGTCATGGCACTGTCCACCACTCCCTCCGCTATGAAGGATTTTGAGGCCTGCATTGCCGGCATTCATGCTTATGCTCCAGAAGTCAAGGTTACCGGTGCCATTTCCAACATCAGTTTTGAGATGCCTGCACGGAAGTACATCAATGCCAACTGTATGGCCTATGCCATTGCCGCTGGCTTGGATTCTGCAATCTTAGATCCCTGCAATGTGGACATGATGAGTACCATTTATGCCTGTGAGGCCCTCTGTATGAAGGACAAGGGCGGAAGGAAATACAATCGTGCATACCGCGCCGGAAAAATCGGCGTGAAAAAAGGATAAGGAGGCCTTTATTATGGTAGATTTTAAAGCATTGGCAGCCGCTATGGGAGATCTGGACGAAGATACTGTTATGGAAACTCTACGCCAGGTGATGGAGGAAGGCGGAAAAAATGCGCCTCAGGCCATGGAGGCCTGCCAGAAGGGCATGGAGTTGGTGGGTGCCCAGTATGAGAGCGGTGCGTATTTTGTAGGGGATCTGATTTATGCGGGCGAGCTTATGACCGAGGCTGTGGATATCCTGAAGTCTGCCCTGGTCAGCAGCGAAAGCAGCGGTCAGAAGACCCGGATGATTCTGTGTACCGTCAAAGATGATCTGCATGACATTGGCAAGAATATTGTTCGCTCCATGCTGGAGGCTGGCGGTTTTGAAGTGCTGGATCTGGGAATTGATACCCCCGTGGAGAAAATAGTGGATACAGTCAAGGAGGAAAATATCAAAATTGTGGCGCTCTCCGGCGTCTTGACATTGGCCATCGATTCTATGAAAGCCACTGTTGACGCACTAAGGGCAGCAGGATTGGACGATGTAAAGGTCATTATTGGCGGTGCGCCCGTCAGTGAAGCTGCATGCCAGCTCACTGGGGCGGACGAGTGGGCTCACAGTCCCCAGAAGACCGTTCAGGTATGCCGAGCGTGGGCTGACGGAAAATAAGATTTCTGCCAGAATAGGAGGGAGAAGTAAATTATGAAAACCAAATCGAAACAAATCCATATTCTGATTGCAGTACTGGTATTTCTGGTCTTTCGTCTGATTTTGGGGAACTGTCTGGATATGGGGTTGACAGCCGCCGGTGCTTCTGCGTTGTCGCTGTTCATTGCCACCATCTACTTGTGGATCACCTATGGCTCCGGGTGGACCAGCATGCTTTCCATTGGCCTATTAGCTTTTACAGGAATAGCTCCTGCCAATACCATTCTTGGAAATTCCTTCGGCAACTCCACCGCTGTAATTGTCATCGGTACACTGATTCTGTGCGTCGCCTTGGAAGAAAACGGTGTTACCAAGCTTATTGCGAACTGGTTTATCAGCCGGAGCATTGTCAGCAAGCGTCCCTATATGTTTCTGTTTATGTTCCTGCTGGCCAATCTGCTCATCACCTACTTTATGGAAGCTACCGCTGTGGCGATTATCTTTTGGGCGTTGGCAAAATCCATTCTGGACAGCCTGGGTTATACCAAAGAGGACCGATTCTCCAAATCACTGTACCTGGGTGTACTGTGGGTAACTTGCGTGGGTAATGCTGCTACGCCGATCGGTCATCCCGTTCCCTTGCTGATGCTGAACTCCATGGCGAAGATCACGGAGCAGCCCGTTTCCTGGCTGCGCTATATGGCAATTGGCATTCCCCTTTCTCTGGTCACGTTGGGGCTGACGCTGCTGATTATTCGCTTTGTTATCAAGCCCGACTGCGCCAAATTTGACGCCTATGATGTAGGGGAGCGCCGCAAGGAATTGCAGCCGTTAAGCGCCAAAGGTAAGATATCCCTAACCGTCTATATCGCACTGATCATATTTTGGTTGCTGCCAGATTTTCTCGGGCCCTTCCCAGAGCTTGCTGCTAAATTCAAGGCCGTAGGCGCTTCCGTGCCCTCCCTTATTGCTGTAGCCGTTGTCTGCGCCATTACTGTAGACGGTGAGCCTGTGCTGAAGTATGAAAGCGCTATTAAAAAAATCCACTGGTCAACCGTTATTTTCATCGCCTGCATTTTCCTGTACGCCTCTGTTTTCAGCATGGAATCCGGCGGCATCAACGTCTTCCTGAAAGCACTGGTAGCCCCGCTGACGGACAGCCTTTCTGCTGGCGTTCTGGCGGCAGTGTTCCTGTTCCTGGTTATTTTTGCAACAAATTTTGTTTCCAACGGTGTTACGGGTATCGTAGGCATTACCGTCTGCGTTCCGGCACTACTGAGCATTTCCTCTGTTGGCTATGTCACTGCCTACGGCGTTCTGGTGGCTATGCTCTGCAACATGGGCATTGCGACCCCCGGTGGCTCCGGCTTTGTTGCCCTGGCACAGAAGGACGGCGTTGTCACCGGCAGCGAAACCATGAAATACAGTTTGCTGTTGATCCTGATGATGTATCTCAGCGTTATGCTGATTTTCTGGCCTATGGCTCAGTTGCTATTCCGCTGATCCCGTCCATTTTTTCCATGTAAGAAAGGAGATATCCCTATGGCAGAAATTGCTGATTCCCTGAAGGGCGATACCTTGAAAGCTTTTGAAACCGCCGCAAAGCAGATCGCCCAAGAAAAGGGTATTGAAGAAGAGGCCGTTATGAAAACCATGAAGAAGCTGATCTACCTGATCATCACTCGAATCTGAAAGGGAGTGTGACCGCATGAATACGGAAAAACTTTACGAGCAGCGTTTGACTCGCTTTGACGATGTGCTTAGCCGCAGGATTCCTGACCGGGTTCCGATCATCCCCAACATGAACACCTGGATGTATCACTATGCGGACATCAGCATTAAAAAGGCCTTTGTGGAAGAGCCGGATGCAATTTTCCAGGCTGCGAAGCACCTGAATGACAATGTCCCTATGGACGGCTTACTGAGTACATCCAACACGCTGCCCATTCGTATGGCTGAAAAAATTGGTGAGGGTATCTATACCGTTTCTGACAAAGGCGTACAGATCAAGGGGGGCCACGGCCATCTGATGGAGCCTCAGGAATACCCCCTGCTGGCAGAAAACCCTATGGAATTCTTCGCAAACGTTCTTATCCCCCGGAAGTTTTCCGTCTTCCAGGCTCCCATTGAAAAAAAGGTTGACATCATCAAGCAGGCATACAGGGACTACATGGACTACATTAAGTACAACAACTCTGCCAATTCCCGCATCGAAAAGGAGCTGGGATTGCCCATCATCGTCCGAGGCACAAACTTCCTGGCCCCTGACATCGTGCTGGACTATCTCCGGGATTTCGTAGGCATTTCCCTGGATGTGCGTCGCCACTCCGATGAGCTGCTTGCCGCCTGCATGTCGCTGTATGATTTTGTACTGGAGATGTTTGATGATACAGCCACACCGCCGAACCGCAAGGTCCTGTTCTCCCCACTGCACCTGCCCACCTATCTGCGGCCTAAAGATTTCCAGAAGCTCTATCTGCCTTTCATGAAGAAATATGTGGAGGAAATGGCTGTAAAGCGTGGATATTCCCTATATTTCTTTATGGAGAACGACTGGATGCCGTATCTGGAACTGGTGCAGGAGCTCCCGGAGAACGCGAAGGTTGTGGGCTTGTTTGAGAAAGGTGATTTGGTCAAGATCAAGCAGAGCATCGGCAAGCAGATGGTCATTATGGGAGGCATGCCCGTGGAGTTGCTCTTGCTGGGCACCCGGGATCAGGTCATCGATAAATGTAAGGAACTGCTGGACACCCTGGCCCCTGGCGGAAACTACATTTTCTCTACGGATAAGACCCTGATGTCCTTTAGCGATGGCACACCTGAGAATATGATTGTATCTTGCGAATATATTGCTCAGAATGGCTGGTATTCAAAATAATTCCGGCGAAAACCCCTTGACACGGTCGGGGGTTTTCGTACTATAATGATGTAAAAATCAATTTGGAGGTTCTTCATGCGTCAGCAAATCGTGGCCTGCCAAACACTGCAGGATGAAATCAATGCCATTCTCGCCCAAAAGCAGATACAACTGCCCATTACCTTGATACCCTCTGGTCTTCACAATATTCCCGCAAAGCTGACCCGTACCGTACAGGAAACGCTGGACAACTTGCCTCCTACGGACCAGGTCCTGATGGCTATGGCTTACTGTGGTAACGCACTGGCGGGCGTGCGAACCGGAGACTATAGTCTGGTCATTCCCAGAATGGATGACTGCATCTCACTGTTGCTGGGATCTTCCGCCGTTCATAACCGACAGTACCGGGGCATCTACTTCATGACCGCAGGCTGGATTCGGGGAGAACGAAACTTGATGACGGAATACAGGTATACCCAGGAGAAATACGGAGCAAAGCTCGGGCAGGAGATTTTTAATACCATGTTTAAGCATTATACCGATGTGGCCCTGCTGAATACCGGGTGCTTCGATCTCCGGGAAGCTGAAGAGGAAACCCGGCGCACAGCCGAGGCGCTGCACCTGGGTTATCAGGAGGTCCCGGCCACCCTTTCCGTCCTCGCTGGCCTATTTTCTCAGACCCATCCGGATGATCACTATCTGACCGTTCCGCCCCGCACGGAGATCACCAATGAGATGCTGGTCCTGGCGGAATAGAGAATACGCCCCCCTGTCACAAAGGGCATGCCTATCGAGAGAAGCACAACCTTGGAAATTGAAAAACGCCTCCGCAGATCATAATCGGACTGCGGAAGGCGTTTTTGTATTGTGGAGGAGTGTTTACGCAGATGCGCCGTCAGACGCCTCCAGCATGCCGGAGATCAGCATGAAGGCCAGGGAGGTGAATTGGACGTCGAAGAGGGGTTCGCCGATGCTGTAGATCAGGAGGCTCGCCAGGAGGATGGGGTAGATTTTTCGGCAGAGGGGGTGCTTTCCCCGGTAGATGCGGAGGGCGGAGCGGATCTGGAGGAACAGGAAGGCCAGCATGACGATGAGGCCGATGATGCCGCTGAGGGCCAGGACCTGGAGGAGGGCGTTATGGGTATGGCCCACCACCCGGTCCATGTCGCCGTAGTAGAGCATGTTCATGGTGATCATGTCCACGCTCTGGCCCAGAAGCAGGAATTTCTTTCGGCGCAGCACCACCCGGAGGCAGGCGGCCCAGATCTCTGTGCGGGAGGTAAAGGTCAGCAGGTCCCGGAGGAAATTCCGGTTGTCGGCCACGCCGACCTCTGCTGCGGGTTCTTCCGTGGGGGTCTCCGCGGGAATTTCCGCGGGAGCTTCTGTCGCTGCTTCTGTCGTGGTCTCTGCTTCAGTCTCCGCCGGGCCCTCTACCGCGGTCTCCGCTTCGGTTTCTGCCGGGGCAGTTTCCTCGGGGAGGACGTCGGGCTGGGGGGCTTCTTCGGCGGGCTGGGCGGCGTCCAGGGTCTCCTGGGCGGCGGGGCGGGCCAACTGGGCCGCCAGGGTGTTGCACAGGCCGAAGCCCTTATAGGAGACAAAGGTGGTGGCAGCGGCCAGGAGCAGAATGCAGAGGGTCTTCACGGCCTTCTTTTGGATGGGCAGCCGGTCCTTTGTCAGAAGGAGGGTCAGCAGGCCCACGCCCACGCTGAAGGAGACGTAAATGGAGCGGCAGTGCTGCATGGCCATGGTCGTGTACATCATGGCGGCAAACAGAGCAAGCACCGCCCGGAGCCATTTTTTAGGGGTGCGGAGGAACTGGGCCACCGCCAGCCACAGGGCGATCATAAACCAGGAGGCTGTGGCGTTTCTGTGGAGGTTAAAGTAGCTCAGGGAGCGGAGCATCCCGGTGCTTTGGGGCTCCAGGGCGATGAAGATGTACTCATCCCCAATGCGGATCTTGGGAACCATATTGAGGACCACCAGGAAGCCCAGTATGGACAATACCGCCAGCACGGGGAAGAGCACGCCGCAGAACCAGCCGGAGAGACGCCCCCTGCCCCGGGCATCCAGGGAGCGGGTCAGGTAGAAGACGGCGCACAGGACACCGGCCCGGGTGATCTCATTGGGGAGGGCATCGGACAGACCGCCTACCAGCAGCCGGGCGATCATCAGCCAGATCCAGTAGACCGCCAGCAGCAGCGCCCCGGTGCGGCCGGCGTTTTTGGGCAGCCGGGCCAGAACCAGGCTCAGCAGGGAAAAGCAGAGCACCCGGCGGAGGGTCAGAAATTCCCGCTGAAGGTCCCAGGGGATCATGGGCAGCAGCACGTCACTCATGAGAATGAAGACGCACAGGCAGATCAGCACGGCCTGGGTGCTGCGGCGCATTTGGGTTTCACGGTTCTCGATCATCCGAATTTGTTCCTTTCTGAGGGAATGAGGTCACTTGCCAGTGGCAATGGTCTCTTGGTTCATAAAGCCGCCGGTGACGGTGCGCCAGAGGATCTCCACGTCCAGGCGGACGCACCAGTTGTGGATGTACCACAGGTCCAGCTCGATGCGTTTTTTCATGTCGGTGTTGCCACGGTAGCCGTGGATCTGGGCCCAGCCGGTGATGCCGGGGCGGACCTGCTGGCGGACCAGGTAGCTGGGGACCTCCTCTTGCAGGTGCTCCACATGATAGGGGATCTCCGGCCGGGGGCCTACCAGGCTCATTTGGCCTACCAGGACGTTGAAGAGCTGGGGCAGCTCGTCCATGCTGGTTTTGCGGATGAAGCTGCCGAAAACGGTCTTTCGGGGGTCGGAATTGGTGGTCCAGGCGGTGTCGCTGTCGGCGTTCACCCGCATGCTGCGGAATTTCAGCATGGGGAAGACCTTTTTGTTCCGACCGATGCGCTCCTGGACGAAGAACACGGGGCCGGGGCTGCTGAGCTTGACACCGATGGCGATGGCCACCATCAGGGGGCTGGCGATGAGGATGCCCAGAAGGGAGAGCACAATGTCCATCAGCCGCTTCACCCCGGCGTTCACCAGGTTATCCAAGGGGGAGGCGTTCAAATCAATGAGCTTGATGTCCCCCAAAACGTCGATGCGGGGGTTGGAGGGGATGTAGTCGTTGTACAAAGGGATGATCTTGGCCCGGATGCCAAACCGGTTGGCGGCATCTACCAGGGGGTGGAGATAATCCTGCTCCCTGCCGGAGAGGGCAATGACCAGCTCGTCAATGTCCCCGTGCCGCTCCAGGATCTCATGGACCTGAGACAGCTCCCCCAACCAGGGCCCCAGGGTGTCGCCGCGTTTTTCTCCGATGTAGCCGTCGATGCAGAAGCCCATTTTGGCGTTGGACAGGACATTTTGGGCGTATTCCCTTGCCAGGCGGCCGTCACCGGCCAGGATCACATGGCGCTTGTTGAAGCCCATGCCCCGGACATAGCGCATAAAGCAGCGGACGGCCAGGTGCTTGGCGCAGATCAGGAAGGTGCTCAGGCCATAGAACCAGGCCATCATCACCCGGGAGACATCGTGGATGTGGCGTATGTACAGCCAGGCCATTACCAGCAACAGGCACAGGGCGTTTACATAAACCACGGCAAAGAGCTCCTGTCGGAGCTTGCGGTAGCGCTGGGGCACATAGACTCCCAGCATGTACAGCAGCAGCAGCTGAGCGAAGCAGTAGGCCAGGATGATTTGAAGAAATTCCGGGCTCAGCAGGTTCACGGACCAGATGCCGTCCAGCAGCCGGAAGCGGATCTCGACGGCGGCAAAGTAGGAAAGAAAGGTCAGAACCACGTCGCTGAGCAGATTCAGGATATTTAAGATTCTTTGATTTTGTTTGATCATGATCTGCCACCACCCAGCTTTCGCAGTAAAAAGGTTCCGCCCTTTTTCAGCCAGTTCTGACGCTCCAGGTTTACCACCGGCAACTCCCGGTAGGTAATGCCGTTGGTCTCCAGCCAGGCATCCAGAAGGCGCTCCGACAGGTATCCGAATACCCGGCGGTTTCTGGCATCGTAGCCGGAAATGTCCACTTGGGCCTCAAGCCTAAAGAGGATGTCAAAAAGCCAGTCGCAGTACCGGTCCATCAGGTCCCGGCGCATGATGAACATATTGAACCGGTGGCCGGAGCGCTGGGCCATATTCCGGTCAAAGGCGGGCAGATACTCCGGGTACCGCTCCTCCAGCAGAGCCCGGGTCTTGTCCAGGTCCTCTTTGTGGTGGGCGTGAGCATACTGGGAATAGTTGGTCTCGATCCAGTAGTGCCGCTTTTTAGGCAGAATGACATCGGTGGTTTCCAGGAGCTTTTGGAGGGTTTTCTCCGTTAAAATCCGCTTTTTCCTACTTCCAAAGGGCTTTTCGGAAAAATACCGCCGATAGTGGCAGAGCCCTAAATACTCGCAGTCCAGATTTTTCCAGGCCCAGTACAGGCCGGTAAGCTCACAAAAGCTTTCGTTCTTGGGGGAAATATGGCTTCCCGTGTTGTCATGAAGAAACCCGTCCATAGGCCGCTGCCGCAGGGCCGTGCCCACTTCTACATATCGATACATCGGCTCCTCGCTCCGCCAATAGGGCTTGTGACAGGCGACAATGATTTGGATTTTTTTATTCATAGGGGGTCTCCTTGGGGGCCATATTCCGATAAGATAATTGCCGGGAATCACCTTTTGTTCGGAAATACAAGACCGTATATCGATTGGCTAAACCCGGCAATGCCGATTTTGCCTGGTCATTACCGGGTTCAATAATTCTGAATTCTTTCTAATAGAGCTGGTTCACTCAGCGGTTGCCATACATCTTTTCGTAGTAGTTCTGATACTCCCCGGAGATGATGGTCTGCCACCAGTCCTTATTGTCCAGGTACCAGCGAATGGTCTTTTTGATGCCGTCCTCAAACTTGGTTTCCGGCAGCCAGCCCAGCTCATTGTGGATTTTGGTGGGGTCGATGGCGTAGCGCATATCGTGGCCCTTCCGGTCCCCAACATGGGTGATGAGGGATTCGGGCTTGCCCAGCTCTTTGCAGATGATCTTCACGATTTCAATGTTCTGCTTCTCGTTGTGGCCGCCTACGTTGTAAACCTCTCCTACCCGGCCCTTGTGGATGATCAGGTCGATGGCCTTGCAGTGGTCTTCCACATACAGCCAGTCCCGGACGTTCAGGCCTTCGCCGTAGACGGGCAGGGGCTTGTCCGCCAGGGCGTTGGCGATCATCAGGGGGATCAGCTTCTCGGGGAAGTGATAGGGGCCGTAGTTATTAGAGCAGCGGGAAATGGTCACGGGCAGACCGTAGGTCCGGTGGTAGGCCATGACCAGCAGGTCCGCGGCAGCCTTGGAGGAGGAGTAGGGGGAGCTGGTGTGGATGGGGGTCTCCTCGGTGAAGAACAGGTCCGGCCGGTCCAGGGGCAGGTCGCCGTAGACCTCGTCGGTGGAGACCTGGTGGTAGCGGGTGATGCCGTACTTCCGGCAGGCATCCATCAGGGTGGCGGTGCCCATGATGTTGGTCTGCAGGAAGATGCCGGGGTCTTCAATGGAGCGGTCCACATGGCTCTCTGCGGCGAAGTTCACCAGGATGTCCGGGTGCTCCTCTTCAAAGAGCTTGTAGACCCCTTCCCGGTCGCAGATGTCCAGCTTCACGAAGCGGAAGTTGGGGTTGTCCATCACGGGGGCCAGGGTGCTGAGGTTTCCGGCGTAGGTCAGCTTGTCCAGGCAGACAATGCGGTAGTCCGGGTACTTGTTCAGCATATGGAATACAAAGTTGCTTCCGATAAATCCGGCGCCGCCGGTAACAATAATGGTCATAATTGCCTCCAATTCCACCTATGTAAAAAATTTATTTGTAACGAACCTTACCTTCAGATACAGCCCGCAGATGAGCCCCGTACGGGCTCTTCCCATATCGATCAGCAGCCGTAAGCAGCTTCTCCTGCGAAATCCATCCATTTTTATATCCGATTTCTTCCGGAGCAGAAATGGTAATTCCTTGACGTTTTTCCATCATGCGAATAAAATCAGCTGCCTCCACCAGACTTTCCATAGTACCGGTATCCAGCCAAGCAAAGCCACGGCCAAGTAACTGCACATCCAGCCGCTCTTGCTTTAAATACATCTCATTTAGCGTGGTTATTTCCAACTCACCCCGGGCTGACGGAACTACGTCATGTGCCATTTGAGAAACGCCCTGGGGATAGAAGTATAAACCAGTGATTGCATAATTACTTTTGGGATTCTGTGGTTTTTCCTCAACTGAAAGAACTTTGCCAGTATCGTCAAACTCCACTATGCCAAATCGTTCAGGGTCATTGACATAATACCCAAAAACAGTTGCACGAAGGTTGTTTTCCGCATTTTGAACTGCCTCTTTCAGCACAGTGCTAAAGCCGTTCCCATAGAAAATATTATCTCCAAGCACCATAGCGCAGGCATCGTCACCGATGAACTTCTCTCCCAGCAAAAATGCCTGGGCTAACCCATCAGGGCTAGGTTGCACCTTATAACTCAGATGAATTCCAAACTGACTTCCATCTCCCAGCATTGCCTCAAACCGTGGTGTATCGGTAGGCGTAGAAATAATCAGAATGTCCCTGATTCCCGCCAGCATCAATGTTGACAGCGGATAATAAATCATAGGTTTATCGTACACAGGTAGGAGCTGCTTGGATGTAACCAGCGTCAAAGGATATAGCCGAGTTCCAGCTCCACCCGCAAGAATAATACCCTTCATGAAAATTGAATCCTTTCTATAGTTTTATCCAAGGGCTATTGTCTCTCGTGGGAATCTTTGGATTTTACGTTTGATTATTCTGACACCATTCATCATGGACAGCAGTACATAGCAGCAAAAGAATGTCCAGGAAACTGCAGAAAGAAATCCTGCCATTGAAAATGAAAATGCCTGCAAAAACATCAGATTAATAAGGTCTTTGGTAATACATAATAATACAAATAACCTAAGAAATACATAGCGCTGCGCTTCAAGCGCCTTAAAATCATTTTTGATAAAATATAAGAACCGGTATACGAATGCTCGAAGGCCACTTTCATGATTGTCACGCCGCAAACTCATATCCAGCCACAGAATGTCCTTCATCCATCGACGACGATACTTTTTCTTTTCCTGCGGCGACAATGCCTCCAACATTGGCATGAGAAGTTCTTTATCCATTTTAAGTAAATCTGAATAATACATTCTAGCAGACGCTGATAGCGTATCACTCTGACCATGACTGATTCCGCCATCCCGATGCCTAATAGTTACATGATTCACATAATGAATAATGTAGTTTTCATTTGCCAGACGACAATGCATCGGAAAATCCTCGACCAAATTATAGTCTTCGTCAAAGTCGCCAAAACAATCGAAGAAGGTTCTTTTGAAACAAGTGCTTGTAGTTGGCAAACACGCACCATAGCGGGCTAACATTTTTTTTAGAGAATCAGTGCTGACTGCTGTTTCCATCAAGGCTTTTTGAACGGGCAATGTCATGTAATAGCTCATAACCTTACGGAGTTTCTGATCGCACATGGCTGTTTGTGCCATTTCAATGCCACATTCCTCAGGTGCCTCCATAAACCCATCATGATAATGGTGCAAAACCTGCGTATTATATAATGCATCGTCTCCAGCGAGGAAAATGATGTAATCACCGCTACAGCAGGCCTTTACATGATTAAGATGTTTAACGGTCCCGACATTTTTAGGTTCCTGCCGTATGATAACTGATTGAATATTCTCTTTCTTATGCTTCTCAATATAGTTTCTAATTTTCTCAGATGGGAAGTTAGGTGAACCATCATCGGATACAATCAGTTCAATATTATCGTAATCCTGAGAAAGCACAGAATCAACTGCTGCTTTGAGATGTTCGAAGTGTCGGTATACTAAAACAACAACCGAAAACAGAGGACTAGCCATAATTACAAATCCCTCCTTTCCTTAAGTGACAAGGAAACAGTCATAACACAAGAAACTAAACGAAGCAACACGTATCCACCCGCCGCAACCGCAAACAGCACAGCCCATAGCAATGAAGCATTATGTATTGGCAATATTCTCACCTGTATCCCATAAAACAGGAAACACAATGTATACACAGCGTTCAAACTCGGTGAGGTTTTTTTCTTGTATAGCCAAAAATACAACAAAACTACCGCACTAATAAGGGTGGTTAACAGTCTCATTTCCGGAATTTGCTGGGCAAAATAAAACAGCAAAAGTACTAATAACAGCGTCACTAAAGTGCGATTGTCATATTTAATTTTAAACCCACTTGCATGCTGACGATAGAATTTTGACTGCAGTAAAAATCGTAGATGCTTGACTTTCCACATCAAGCGGTCATAATACGACATATACTCCCATTCGAATTCGCTTACAATTCTCGCTCGAATCGCTTCCGTGCAATGCCTGCACTTTTTCAAATTCTTCTTGTCCCGATTTTTTTGCAGTTCCGGTATGGAAATGTTCTCCAGCATACGAACACACTCTTCATAGTGCTGTATGCCCAATGTTTCATTGATGTTGCTGAGACTGTTCGATATGCCACCATACCGGTAAATCGTTACAGTATCGTCAATACAAGTAATCTTTGTTCCTCTCTGTGTGATTAAAAGCCATGTGGGCCAATCTTCTGTAAATTTATATTCTGCATCAAATCCGCCTATTTCGTCGTATAACTCTCTTGTCCAAAACACAGCTGGTGCATTGATATGTTCGCACCACGCCTGCGTACTCAATAAGTTGAACTGTCCAACACAGTTACTAGACTGCATCTTCTGAATAGACTGAACGCTAGGATAATAATCTGTCGTCAATACGCCTTCCTGAGTACAAGCCACCGACCGCCCCGCAATAATCCGTATATTCTCATCTCGTAAAAAGCGACGTGCAATGCTACTCACAGTCGATGACTTATAAAGCATATCATCACCCGCATGGAGTTTAAAGATTTTTCCAGACGATAGTGCAATACCCTTCATTGCATTGCTTGTTGTTCCAACATTTTCTTCCTGTTGAAACACAACATAGTTCTTTAGATTCGGCTGTTTCAATTCTTCGATCAACTTTATTGTTTTTTCTACATCAAAATCTTGGCTCGCATCATCGCACACAATTAGCTCAAGATAAGGGTAGTCTTGCTTTAAAATTGACTTGAGGCAGGGCCTTAAAAACTCCTGCTGGTTATAAGTCAAAACGATTATAGAAACCAGCGGATATTTTCTTTTGCCTACCTTAACTATCTGATTTGACATTCTATCGAAACTATTTTCTTTTATCATTTTTCCCCGTTCTCTTATTCTTTCATTACAATGCTACTTCTATACAGTCATAACCTACGTCGCTTACTAAGAATTACGTGCCTTATTTATCCACGTTGGACGGATGTTTTCCGTCCAGGTCATACACATAGAATCCTTTTCCAGTTTTGATTCCCAGCCATCCGCCTCGAACCATCTTTCTCAGCAAAGGATGAGGGCGATACTTGGTATCTCCAGTTTCAGACTGCAAGACCTCCATAATTGCGAGGCAAATATCCAGTCCTATCATATCCCCAAGCTCCAACGGCCCCATAGGATAATTTGCACCCAACTTCATAGCCGAATCAATGCAATCCGCAGAAGTAATTCCATCTGCATATAAGCCGATTGCCTCATTAATCATAGGGATCAGCACCCGATTCACAACAAAACCGGAATGATCCTTCACTTCTATCGGGCATTTACCCAGTTCCCGTGCTATCTGGATAATTCTATTAACTATTTCACGAGAGGTATTCAGAGAAGGAGCAACCTCAACCAGCTTCATAACTGGCGCTGGATTGAAGAAATGCATTCCAATAACACTATGCTGAATACCATTTGCAATTTCAGTAATCGACAATGATGATGTATTTGTAGCGAATATGCACTTCTCCTGGCAAACGGCATCAAGTTGTCTGAACAATTGTTGCTTTGCCACTAGAGATTCTTCAATGGATTCAATGACAAGTTCACACTCTGTGAGTTCATCATATGTCCCAATTGTAATGTTGGACAACACCGAAGTCATATCCTCTTGGGTCATTTTTCCTTTTTTTACTCTGCTAGAAAGCCGCTTTGAAATAACTATTTTTCCTTTTTCGGCAGATGCTTTTGAGCGGCTACACAGAATCACGTTAAAATCATGCTGTGCAAAAATCTGAGCTATTCCACTCCCCATTGTACCTGCGCCAACAATGCCTACATTCATTTGTCGTCTCCTCTCTTTACAATCACAGAACAGCCCATCCCGCCTCCAATACACAGCGTGGCCAGTCCAAAAGTTGCATTTCGTCTCTTCATTTCGTACAACAATGTAACTAGAATACGGCAACCCGAGGCTCCTACCGGATGTCCCAATGCGATTGCACCACCGTTGACGTTTAATTTATCCTCAGGGAAATTCAATTCCCGTGCAACAGCTATAGACTGGGCTGCGAACGCTTCGTTTGCCTCAATAAGATCTAAGTCTTCTACCGTCATATCAAGTTTATCCAGGATTTTCCTTGTTGATGCCACTGGTCCGATTCCCATAATTTCCGGGGCCACCCCTCCTAAAGCACCGCCTAACCACTCTGCCATAGGTGTTAGTTCCAGTTCGCGAAGCTTTTCTTCACTCACCAATACTACCGCTGCAGCACCGTCATTAATAGTAGAGGAATTTCCAGCTGTCACCAGACCATTTTCCTGAAAGGCTGGACGTAAACGCCCCAGTGCATCTTCTGTAGTACCAAAGCGAATTCCCTCGTCAGCATCGAATACAACAGTCTGCTTCTTCTGCTTAATTACAACGGGGACAATCTCATCCTTGAAGCGTCCATCTAGCACCGCCGCTTCTGCCTTACTTTGACTCTTCGCAGCAAATTCGTCTAATTCTTTTCGGGACAGATTCCACTTTTTGCACACATTTTCGGCAGTCACGCCCATGTGATAATCATTAAAGGCTTCCCACAGCGCATCATTTACCATAGCATCCATCATTGAAGCATTTCCCATGCGATAGCCATAGCGAGCCTGCTTTAAAAGATACGGAGCCGAAGACATGTTCTCCACACCGCCCGCAACAACGATGTCCGCATCTCCGCATCGAATCATCCTTGCGGCATTATTTACACTATCCAATCCGGAGCCACAGACAACGTTAATGGTTTCTGCGGTTGTCTCAACCGGCAAACCCGCTTTGATTGATGCCTGTCTAGCAATATTCTGTCCAAGCCCAGCCTGAATCACGCAACCCATAAATACATGATCTACCTCTTCTGGGCTTATTCCTGCCCGGGCTACAGACTCTTTGATGACCAAGGCTCCCATTTCAGCTGCAGGCACTCCGCTTAGACTGCCTCCCATTTTACCGATTGGCGTCCTACATGCACTTACTAAATATACTTTCTTCATGTCAATCCTCCAAATCGTCAATATGGAATTTTTCTCTTTGCGGAATGTTCAAACTTTCATACCATGTTTTAAAATCGCTCTCAGACCAGGGCATATAATGAAAAAAGTGATTCCGCCAAGGGTACGCAGCCTCCCCCGTGATTTTATGCTTCAGTTTTCTGACGTCCGTAACTACTTTTCCGGGGTTTCCCACCACAACGGCATAAGAGGGGACATTTTTTGTAACATTTGAACATGCACCAATCAGTGCATCCTGTCCTATCTCAACGCCAGGCATAACAACAGTCCCAGTTGCGACTACCGCAAATGGCTTAATATGTACTCCTATAAAATGGTCCGAAGGAGGTGTTGGGTCATTTGTTAGGACAACATAAGGAAATATCCAGACAAAATCCTCAACTGTGGACAGCTGGCCAATATGGACATTACTGTGCATTCTAACATAATTCCCGATTCTGCAATTTCCCTGAATATCGGACAGCGTGCCAACACTTACATGATCACCAATTTCAGAGCACTCACGGACTGTAACTCTGTGACCAGTTTGGAATTCATTGCCAATGGTCGATCCAGCATATAGAATGGAGCCACTGCGAATCAAGGCATTACTGCCAATCGTCAAGGGATGCGCATGAGCAGTTCGCTCCAAGCAAAAATCCATCCAATACTCACCAAGAATGCAATTGGAACCCACAAACGAATCATCTCCCAATGTAACGTGGCTACGAATAATTGAATTGCTGTCAATATACACGTTGTTTCCAATCGATACGTTATCTTCAACAATTACATTATGCCCCAGAACCACGCCTTCACCAAAGGTTACTCGTTCTCCAATATTACAGTTATTTCCTTTTTGCATAAATGGCCTCCTTTGTTTTATTTGAACTGATTTATAGCGTCAATCACATAGCTGATTTGCTCATCCGTCATACCATAGAACATAGGTAGACTTAACACCGTATTACTTATTTTTTCTGCCAGCGGTAGTGCTCCCTTATGGATATTTAGCGATTCATAACAGGGCTGCATGTGCATGGGAACCGGATAATGAATCACAGTTGCGATTCCCTTTTCTTTCAAATAAGTCTCCAGCGCATTCCGCTTATCACAGCGAATGACGAAGACATGATAAATATGGTCAAAAACTTCATCCACAGGCAAGGGGAGCTGAATCAAAGGGTTGGTAATCTCACTGAGATAGCGTGCTGCAATTCTCTTCCGGTCATTGTTCCAGGCATCCAGGTGCGGCAACTTCACCCGAAGCAGCGCTGCCTGCATTTCATCCAGTCGGCTGTTAGTGCCCTGGTAGATATGATGATACTTGCGATCGCTACCATAGTTTCCAAGCGCTCGAACTCTATCCGCAATCTCTTTATTATTGGTTACAACGCAGCCCGCATCCCCCATAGCTCCTAGATTCTTGCCGGGATAGAAGCTAAAAGCGGCAGCATCACTCAACGTTCCGATTTTCCGTCCCTTGTATCGTACACCATGGGCCTGGGCAGCATCTTCAACGACCCTCAGATGATAACGGGCTGCAAGCTCGTTAATTGGATCCATATCAGCAGCACGCCCCTGTAGGTGAACGGCAATGATTGCCTTCGTTCTGGGTGTGATTTTTTCTTCGATTCGTGCCGGATCAATGTTATAGGTTTCCAGGATTGGCTCTACAAATACAGGAGTTGCTCCACAATAAGTCACTGCCAGTGCCGTAGCGATAAAGGTATTACTAGGAACAATTACTTCATCTCCCTGCCCAATATCCATGGCACGCAAAATCAAGAAAATTGCATCCAGTCCAGTTGCAACACCAACGCAATGTTTTGCCTGGCAATAGTCAGCGAACTCTTTTTCAAAAGCCGCACACTCCGGTCCCTGAATGAAGGAACTGTTATCTACAACTCTAACAAACGCCTCATTCAATTCAGAACGGAGCTCATTGTGCATAGGTTTGAAATCAGCAAATGGAACATTCATTTTCATTATTACCTCCATTATTATGTGTGCTGGTTTAATACAGCCTCATAGTCAAATACATAGTCGTTCTTATCGTATTTCTTGTCCACAATGGCAAGTAAAACGGTATTTGGAGAAAAATTAGACATTTCTCGCCAGACAAATGAATGAATATAAATTCCATCATTTGGCTTGTCCAAATGAACACATTTTCTCTCCTTCCCGTTATCGACTAAGATATCACAGCTACCATTTAGGCACAGTAACACTTGATGCAAGTCCTTGTGAGCATGTCTTCCCCTGGTTACCTCTGGAGAAACATTATAGATATAATAAATACGATTTATTTGAAACGGAATTCCATTTCCTTCCTCAATGGCCACAAGATTCCCTCGTTCGTCCCCGTGGACAGCCATGGTAATTCGATCAACACCGTTTATCAGTGGACTCAGTACTGCCATTTTGTACCCCCTTACTATTCTTCATCTGTCGAATTATATTTTCTGGGTAAATCAAATATAACGCTAATCGACTGTACCATTTAGTAGTACAAGAAAGCTTAGATAGAAATCTCCCATATCTTACTGTTTTTATCTTCCATCCCCAGTGTAAGAGTCGAACTCTCCAACATTTTGAGCAATAAGGAAGTATTTCTCTCCGGAAAATACGCTCATTTTCTTCCATCAATTTTAGAATTTTCCCAGGCGAGCTAACTCCGTTTGACTGGCAACACACTACTTCCTCCGAGAAAAAATCCAACCTTACTCCGCTTCGTAATAGTTTCATAACTCTGGGATAGTCTTCTGTCAATCGATAGGATTCATCATAAAAACCGTATGTCTCAAAGCTGCTCCAACTCTGTGCTGTGGCAGCACCAAATACATAATTGGTCACCGCCAAATCATCAAACAGTTCTTGTGGCGTTAATGTCTTAATTTTCTTTACTTCCCATAATTCTGGTTTGCACTGAGCTCCCCCTACAGCGTTGCTAGTAATCAGCTGTCGTTTAGCTGTGCAAATCACAGATTGGCTTTTAACCATATATGCAGTCCAGCCCGAAAGAACTTCCGGTCCCATAAAAACATCATCATCTGCCAGATTGAATACAAAATCTCCTCTTGTTTCTGCAAGAGCAGCATTCAAAGCCCTTACAGTGCCCACATTTTCTTTCAGAGCAATAATACTCCAATGCACATTTTCCCGGGAATGAGAATCTAAATACTCCCTGATTTTCTCCGGAGAGAAGCCAACATCGCCATCTACAACGATGATATATTGAACATTCGGGTAGGACTGCATCAAAACCGAATCGACAGAGCAAAAAAGTGTTTTACTCTCATAGTGAGGTGTTATAACCGTAATCAAAGGGGATTTATCCATGTTACCCATTGGCCTGTCGATACATTCTAAAAGCATCTTCCGAGGGCATGAAGCACATTAGCTTACCATGGTCTAACCAAGCTGCTTTCTGGCATAATTCCTTTACCTGCTCCTCACTGTGACTTACAAACAGGAGCGTGGTGCCTCCCTCCATCATATACGCCATACGTTCCTTGCATTTTTGCTGAAAACGATAGTCGCCAACAGACAAAATTTCGTCCACAACGAGGATATCTGCACGGACCTCCGTAGCAATGGCAAAGCCTAACCGCGCCACCATACCGCTAGAGAAATTCTTCACAGGCACATCAATAAACTCCCAGAGCTCCGCAAAATCCACAATGCTCCGAAAATGGGCATCCATGAACTTTCGGTCATGGCCCAGCACCGCACCATTCAGATAGATATTTTCCCGTGCCGTCAAATCGGGGTCAAAACCGGCGCCAAGCTCAATCAAGGGCGCAATGCTTCCATGAACCTTGACGCTTCCAGAACTGGGATACAGCACTCCTGCCATGCATTTCAGCAGAGTACTTTTGCCACTCCCGTTGGCACCGATCAAGGCTACGGATTCCCCCCTGTTGACGGTCAGGTTTACACCCTTTAATGCGTAGAATTCGTTGAACATCAGTTGACGTTTCACAAGCTTGACAAGATATTCTTTAAAAGTATCGGTTTTTTCCTTTGCCAGATTAAAGCGCATGGACACATTCTTTACTTCAATAATGGGTTCTGTTTTCTGCATATACTTTCCTCCCATTAGATATACAAAATGAAGTTGCGCTGCATTTTGCGGAAGACCAGCATTCCCGCAGCCAGAGCCGCCACGCTGACCCAAATACATCGCCACCACATAGCTGCCTCCGGCACCGTGCCATAGAGCACCAGCTCCCGGAAGAACGTAATATAGGAGCACATGGGATTTGCCTGAACCACAGGTATGATTTCCTCCGGCAAGGCATTGACCGGATAGAAAATCGGAGTCAGATACATCCAGGCCAAGGTCAGCACTCCATACAAGTGGGTAATGTCCCGGAAATAGACGCTAAGGGCGGACAGCACCATCCCAATACCCATAGAAAACAGCAGCAGAAACAGCAGCGGCATAGGGAACAGCAGAATTGTCCAATAAAACGGTGCTTTTGTAAACAGCATGACGATGACGATTGCCGCCAAGGAAAAGCTCATGGTCACAAAGCTGGAAAGTACCCGGCTGATGGGGAAAATGAACTTGGGGATATATACCTTTTTGATCAAGCTGCCGTTCTGCAAGACAGAATACATGCTCATATTGGTGCTTTCATTGAAAAATGCCCATAGCGTTTGTCCAGTGATCAGGTACAACGGGAAATTTGGAATGTCAAACCGGAACATATAGCTGAATACTACCGTCATCACGGACATCATCAACAACGGATTCAAAAGGCTCCACACATAGCCCAGAAGGCTTCTGCGGTATTTTACTTTTAAATCCCGCCCGACCAACTCCTTCAGGAGGGGCTTATATTGCAGGAAGTGCTGCCATGCTTCTTTCATTTTTGTTCCTCATTTCGATTCAGATATTCTATACGGGGCCGGAAAAAAGCCCCGGCCCAAGTTCCCCGGGCCAAAGCCCCAAATCTCGGGAGCCTGGGTTTGCCGTTTTTCATGATCCGCAAAAAATCTCTACCACGTTTTGCGAAACAATACAATCGGCCTTTCATCCCCTCCTGCCGGTAGAGATAGGCTTCATTTCGGAAAGCATAAAAATAGCGGCCGATCCGCTCCGGTGCGTCCAGGGCCACGTTGGAGCCCTCGTTGTTTTTGGTTGCGTGGACCACCTGGCTTTGGCCTGCAAGGAAACAGGGCATCTTCCCCCGGATCGCAATGCGGCGGGTGAATTCCAGGTCGTCGCCCCAGATAAAGAACTCGGTGATGGGCAGCCCAAACCGGCATATCACGTCCGACCGCAGGAACAGGGAGACAAAGGTCGCCTGTTTTGCCCGAACAAGGCCATTTCTCAAAAGGCTCTTATTTTCACAGCAATTCTTTTCGAGCTTCTGTCGGTTCATTTTGCACTCGCCGCCATCGGTCCACAAGGCCACGCTGCTGAGCCAGCCGTAGTTTCCGCCCAGGGCCCGGTCTGCTTCCAGGAGTTTTTCCAGGGCCTGGGGCTCAGGCAGGGTGTCATCATCCATGACCCAGACGAACTCATAGCCTGCCTCCACCGCCCAGCGCATGCCCCGGTTGAAGCCTCCGGCGCCGCCCAGGTTGCTGCCGGTATTCCGGTAACGGCAATCCTGCTGCCCGGCGGCCCACTGGGCCGTACCGTCCGTGCTGGCGTTATCCACGATCAGAATGTCACACCCCGCACTCTGGCCCCGCAGAGCTTCCACGCACTGCTTCAAAAGCTCCAAGCGGTTATAGGTGACCACCACCGCGCAAACGCCGTGTTTTTTCTCCTCTTGCATCCGGCCGCCCATCCTCCTTCAAGCCTTTCCCCCCGAAAAAACAGAAGCCCTCCGGGAGTTTTCATCAAAATAGCTAATTCCAAGCAGTATTTTCTACCTTTTTTGCACTTTTAAGGTCATACTGTCAGTAGTGCCATTATACCACACCGCTCCCGCTTTTGCAACCCAAAAAGCATCACATTTGTCGTTCTGTCGCAAAATATAGAATGCGGCCGGCCTGGATCTGTTCAAGGAGCACCTCATGCCCTCCACACTTGCTGACTATTATTCTGGCGCATTATGTACAGTTTATCATCCACCAGGTACTTGTAATTTGTTTGTCAAATAGCTATAATAGAAAGCGCATATATCATCTGTTTTTTGTGCGGTTAGCAAACTGTGCTTTTTCATCCGTTGCATTCCTTCGCCCACCGCAAAAAGGTACTGTGGGTGATTCCCAGCTGCTTGGCTGCCGCCCTGGCGGATATTTTCCGGTCTTGCCACTGCTTTTGGATTTCGCAAAATGCCGCGGGCCGTTCTTTGGGTTTTCTGCCGAAGCGAACACCGTTTCGCTTTGCCGCGGCGATCCCCTCCGCCTGGCGCTGCCGGATAAACTCCCGCTCCGTCTGGGCAACATAGGACAGAAGCTGCAAAACAATGTCCGCGATCAGCGTTCCGGTCAGGTCCCGGTTTTGCCTGGTGTCAAGCAACGGCATATCCAGCACCACAATGGCCGCCTGTTTTTCTTTTGTGATGATCCGCCACTGCTCCAGGATCTCCTCATAATTCCGCCCCAGCCGGTCGATGCTCTTTACTACCAGGGTATCGTCCTTTTTCAGCTTCCGGACCATCCTCTTGTAGTTTTTCCGCTCAAAGTCCTTCCCGGATTGCTTATCCATGTAGATCCGGTTTCGGGGGATTCCAAACTCCTGCATTGCAAGAAACTGCCGCTGTTCGTTTTGTTCTCTTGTAGAAACACGGATATACCCATATTCCATAATACAAACCTCCAATTTATCGGTATCCGGATAAATTGTAATACAGTATGAAATATCTCTGATATAAACAAAAACCCGAACCCATCCCCACAGGGAGGAAGTTCGGATTTCTTATGTTTGGTGGGGGAAGGTGGATTCGATAGCTTGCTTTGCATGGCAAAGCAATAAGGAGAAAACCAGTTTGCGAACTGGTTTTTCAAACAGGCCACTGGCCTGTTTGATTTAATTGGGTTCGAATCCACCTTTCACCAACAAAAAAAACACCGCCTTTGGCGGTGTCTTTTTGTTGGTGGGGGAAGGTGGATTCGAACCACCGAAGCTATAAGCAGCAGATTTACAGTCTGTCCCCTTTGGCCACTCGGGAATTCCCCCATGTTTACTTTTGCCTTCGTGTGGAGCCGGTAGACGGACTCGAACCCCCGACCTGCTGATTACAAATCAGCTGCTCTACCAACTGAGCTATACCGGCAGGCGTTCCGCTCACTGAAAGCCCCTGTATTATACCATGGATTCGGCAAAAGTCAAGTGGTTTTTGTAAAAAAGCAGACTTCTCTAATTGTCCACCACCACCAGGAAAACGCCGATGAGCACCAGGACGATTCCCATGGTGCGGTTCAGGCGCAGCAGCACCGCCTCGTCTTCCCGGTCTTTGCCCAGGATGGATGTCAGCAGCTCCGGGAACAGCAGACACACCAGTCCCAAAAAGCCCATGATGAGGCCTCTGATTTTCATATCCTCGCTCCTTCTTCTGGCGCACCGCCCGGTTTCGGGCGGTGCGCTCAACGCTTATTCTACGGCAATTTCCTTGATCTCCAGCTCGTTTCCCTGCTGCAAATAGGTCCGGTCGCTGCCGCAATGGGGGCAGATCTTGCCCTGGGGCACCGTATCGTAGGTTTTTCCGCAGCTTTCGCAATAGGTTACGGCATGGATGGGCTCCCAAAGAAGCTGGCAGCCTTCCAGCATGGGGGTCCGCTTACAATTCCAGTTCCACACGTCGATGAGGTAATCGGGGATCACGGTGGAGACCTCTCCGATCATCAGTGTCACCCGGCAGACCCGGCTGGCCTGGTTTTCCTCCGCGATCTTGACCACCTTGTCCGCAATGTGGAATACAACGCCCAGCTCGTGCATCAGTCTTTCTTTCCGCCAAGCTTGGTGACGATGGTCTGGCCCAGGCGCTTTCCGGCCATGGGCAGGATGCCCTTGATCTTGTCCTCGGCCTTCATCATCTTGGAGCACTCCGGGTGGTCCCGCTTCAGGTGGATGGCATCAAAGACGCACTTGGTGGTACACACACCGCAGCCGATGCACTTATTGGGGTCTACCCAGCTGGCGCCGCAGCCCAGGCACCGGGCGGTTTCGATTTTCACCTGCTCGGCGGTCAATGTCTTGTGGGCATCCCGGAAGGAATGCTTGGGGATGCGCTCATCCAGCCCCGCCTCCTGACGGCCGGCGTGGTCGTAGCACTCCACATAGAAATTGTCCTTATCCAGCATGATGAAGTCCCGACGGTTCCGGCCGATCTTCAAATCCGCGCCCTTATGGACATACCGATGCAGGGACTCGGCGGCGCACTTGCCCTCCTCGATGGCATCAATGGCAAACTTGGGTCCGTGGTACACGTCGCCGCCTACAAAGATGTCCGGCTCGGCGGTCTGATAGGTCAGGGGGTCCGCCACAGGATAATTTCCTCTATGGAATTCCACCTTGGTCCCCTCCAGGAGGTCGCCCCACTGGATGGCCTGGCCGATGGCGAAGACCACATGGTCCGCTTTCAGCTCCATGGTTTCGTTTTCATCGTAAATGGGTGCAAAGCGGCCGGTTTCCGGCTCGATGGTCCGCAGGCACTTCTTAAAGACGATGGCGCTGACGCGGCCCTGTTCGTCCACCTTCAGCTCCTTGGGGCCCCAGCTGTTTTGGATGTCGATGCCCTCTTCCAGGGTCTCGGCAATTTCGTTGCCGGAGGCGGGCATGGTGGCCCGGTCTTCCAGGCAGACCATGCAAACTCCGGCAGCACCGAAACGCTTGGCAGTCTTGGCGCAGTCCACGGCCACGTTGCCGCCGCCGACTACCACCACGTCCCCTTCCATGGTCTGGTGCTCGTCTTCCAGGGCCTTGTGGAGGAATTCCACGGCGATGGAGGTGCCCAGGGCCTGGTCATTGGCCACGCCGGGACGGCGGCCGCCCTGGCAGCCGATAGCGATATAAAAGGCCTCAAAGCCCTGATCCCGCAGCTGCTGGATGGTCACGTCCTTGCCCACTTCCACGCCGCAGCGGATCTCCACGCCCAGCTCCCGGATGACCTGGATCTCGGCGTCGATGATGTTCTTTTCCAGCTTGAAGGATGGAATGCCGTAGGTCAGCATGCCGCCGGGCTTCCGGCTCTTTTCAAACACCGTGGGCTTGTAGCCCTTGGTGGCCAGATAGTAGGCGGCGGACAGGCCCGCGGGGCCGGAGCCGATAATGGCGATCTTCTGGGCCCATTGTTCCAGGCGGCTGGAGGCGATGACCACCGGGGGAATGTAGCGGGTTTCCGCATTCAAATCCTGTTCCGCCAGGAACTTCTTGACGGCATCAATGGCCACGGCCTCATCAATGGTGCCCCGGGTGCAGGCTTCCTCGCAGCGCTTGTTGCAGATCCGGCCGCAGACCGCCGGGAAGGGGTTGTCCTTTTTGATCAGGGCCAGGGCCTCCTGATACTTGCCCTGGGCCGCCAGCTTCAGGTAGCCCTGGACTGCCACATGGGCGGGGCAGGCGGTCTTACAGGGGGCGGTGCCCTTGTCATAGCAGTTCTTCCGGTTGTTGTCCCGGTAGTCCGGGTCCCAATGCTCCGGGCCCCAGGAAATGGCGTTGGGCAGCTCGTGCTTGGGGTACTCCACGGTGTTCCCCTGCTTGTCGCAGAGCTTCTGACCCAGCTTCACGGCACCGGCGGGGCAATACTCCACGCACTTGCCGCAGGCCACGCACTTGCTGCGCTCTACCTCCGCGGTATAGGCGGACCGGGACAGGTTGGGGGTGTTGAACAGCTGAGAGGTTCGCAGGGCGTTGCAGATCTGCACATTGCAGTTGCAGATGCCGAAAATCTTATTCTCGCCGTCAATATTGGTGATCTGGTGGACAAATCCGTTTTCCTCGGCTTTCCGCAGGATCTCCATGGCCTCTTCATAAGTAATGTCGTGGCCCTTGCCGGTTTCCCGGCAGTAGTCGGCAAAGTCGCCGACACCGATGCACCAGGAGGCGGGGTCATCGGCACAGCCTTCTCCCATAACGCCCCGGCTGGCCCGGCAGGAGCACTGGGCAACACCGATGTGGCCCTCGTACTTTTTAAGCCAGTAGGACAGATGCTCAATATCCAGGCTCTCGTTTTCCATGGGAATGGCCTTCTCCACCGGGATGACATGCATACCCACGCCGCCGCCACCGGGGGGCATCAGGTGGGTCTTGCCCGCCAGGGGGATGTAGGTCATGCGCTCAAAGAAGGTGGCCAGCTCCGGATGGTCCTGGAGCCGCTTGTTATAGGGGATCTCTCCCCGCTCGTCATAGCAGGGGATCTCACCGCTGCCGCTTTGGTCAATGTTCAGCAGCTCCGCGGAGCCGGGGACGAACATGGGCACAAAGTACCGCCGCTCGGACTGGGGGGCGGTGCGGCCGTTGTGGTCATAGTGGTAGCCGTAGTCATATTCCAGCAGGCCCAGGAAGGCCAGTTCATCCAGGACTTCCTGGAAATGCGCCTTGTCTTCCTCCTGAACCTTGCACATTTTCCACAGCTCCGGGACGGTGTGGGGCTTGCGGACCTTCATGGCCAGCATGATGTCGCACATTTCGTCGGTGAGGATTGCCTCCAGGCCCCAGTATTCCGGGTCATTGGAGCTGACGCTTCCCAGCTTGTGGGCCACCACGTCGGTGATCATTTTCCCGACCTTCAATACCTTTTCCCGGGGAGCGGGGTCACCCTTGGCCTTGGGCTCAAAGGCCCGGCGTTTCAGTTCCTGATCGATCATAAATTTCTCCCATTTAATCCTTTTTTATTGTCTTATTTCTGCTTCCAATCCTCAATGCGCTGCCGGAGCCACTGGGCCAGAGCCTCCACGCCCTCGCCGGTTTTGGCGCTGATGGGGAAGATTTGGATATTGGGGTTTCTCCGTCTGGCAAACTCCGTGACCTTGTCCATGTCGAAATCAAAGTAGGGCAGTACGTCGATTTTATTGACGATCATGGCATCACAGACCTGGAACACCAGGGGGTACTTGAGGGGCTTGTCGTGGCCCTCCGGCACGGAGAGGATCATCATGTTCATAGCGGCGCCGGTGTCAAATTCCGCAGGGCACACCAGATTGCCCACGTTTTCCAGCACCACCAGATCCAGCTCCTCGGTGCCCAGCTGGCGGATACCCTGCCGGGTCATGTCCGCATCCAGGTGACACATGCCGCCGGTATGGAGCTGGATGACCTTGGTGCCGGTGGCCGCAATGGTCTCGGCATCCACATCGGAGTCAATGTCCGCCTCCATAATGCCCACCCGCAGGTCCTCCGGCAAGGCCTTCAGAAGCTTTGTCAGGGTGGTGGTTTTTCCGGAACCGGGGGAGGACATGAGGTTTACAAGGAAGGTTCCCTGCACTTTTAATTCCCGGCGCAGCTTGTCCGCGTCCTGATTGTTGTCGGCAAAGACGCTCTGCTTTACCTCAATAATACGGTATGGGTCCATAGGAGTCTCCTTTTCCGGGCTTTCTCCGGGAAAACTCCGGGAAATACCCTCTTTTATACATCACTATACACGAGATTTTTTCAAATGTCAATTGCGCAACCATAGGGGCTCTGCCCAAAATTGCATATAAACTGACGAATTGTAGTGGTTAGCACAAGCTAATCTTTGTGAACAGTGCAAGAATACCCCTTGCTGCCGAAGTAGAGCCGCTGTTTTTGTATTCGAACCATTCATACCGAATGCCCCAAGGCCGGAATCTGTCACCCCGGTGGTGGCAGAGGCATAGAATGGGAAAAATTCCGAACTTGAGGTGTTGTATATGGTTCGTTTGGATGAGCTTTTACCGGGGGAGCATTGCCGTGTCACGCAACTCCAAACCCTGGGGCCCATGCGGCGGCGGCTGCGGGAGCTGGGGCTGGTGGAGGACACCGCCGTGACCTGCCTGGGCTTTTCTCCTCTGGGGGACCCGGGGGCCTATGAGGTCCTGGGGGCCGTCATAGCCCTGCGAAAAAGGGATGGGGCCGGCGTCCTTGTGGAAAGGACACCGGCTTGAGGAGGCCGGACTCTTCCCGGGGGCCCATGGACGGCACGGTGATGGCCCTGGCCGGGAATCCCAATGTGGGAAAAACCACCCTGTTTAACAGTCTCACCGGCATGCGGCAGCACACAGGCAACTGGCCCGGAAAAACCGTGGGCCTGGCCCAGGGGAGGTGCCGGGGCCGGGACGTGACCCTGGTGGACCTGCCCGGGACCTACTCCCTGCTGTCCCATTCCCCGGAGGAGCAGGTGGCCCGAAGCTTTCTGTGCCGGGGGCTGGCCCAGCAGGTCCTGGTGGTCTGCGACGGCAGCACCCTGGCCCGGAATCTGGTGCTGGTGCTGCAAATTCTGGAGATCACCCCCCATGTGACGGTCTGCGTCAATCTATTAGAGGAAGCCCGGCGCAGAGGGCGAAAATTGGATTTGGAGCTGCTTTCCCAACGGCTGGGCATCCCGGTATACGCCGTGGAGGCCCGGAGCCGGGACAGCGCCCGGGCCCTGATGGATGCCATAGAGACTTCTTCATTCGAGGCCCACCCCGCAGCCATCGCCTACCCCGGGGATGTGGAGCGGGCCTTGGAGCCCATTGAGGCGGCGCTGCCCCCTGGCCCCCTCCCCCGGCGGTTTTTGGCCCTGAAGCTTCTGGAAGGGGACCCGGAGTTGCTGCAAGAATTGGAGGCCTATGTGACGGAAGATGCAAAAAAAGCCGCCCGTCAGGCCCAACAGACCCTGGAGGAGACCCTGGGCCCCGGGAAGCTGCCGGATGTGTTTACTTCCGCCGCCCTGTCCACCGCCCAGGCCCTGACCCAGGGGGTGGTCACTCAAACCGCCGCCCCGGGAGCCCGGCGGGACCGGCGGATGGACCGGCTGCTGACCTCCCGGCTGCTGGGCTACCCCATGATGATGCTGCTTCTGGCCCTGGTGTTCTGGCTCACCATTGTGGGCACCAATTCCATTTCCGATGGGCTCCAATGGGTCTTGAATCAAGGGGAAGCCGGGCTTCTATGGCTGTTTTCCCGATTCAGGGCTCCCCAGTGGCTCACGGGGCTGCTGGTGCTGGGAGCCTACCGCACCACCGCCTGGGTCTGCGCCGTGATGCTGCCGCCCATGGCCGTGTTTTTTCCCCTGTTCACGTTGCTGGAGGATGTGGGCTATCTTCCCCGGGTGGCCTTTTTGTTGGATCGGCCCTTTGCCCTGTGCCACGGCTGCGGCAAGCAGGCCCTCAGCATGTGCATGGGCCTGGGCTGCAACGCCGCCGGGGTGGTGGGCTGCCGGATCATCGACTCCCCCAGGGAGCGTCTACTGGCCATCCTCACCAACAGCTTGATGCCCTGCAACGGCCGCTTTCCCCTGATCATCACCCTTTTGACCCTGTTCTTTTCCCACACTTTGGGCTCCTTCTCTCTGGCCCTGCTGCTCACGGGGGCCATTCTCTTTGCGGTGGTCATGACCTTCGCCGTGACCTGGCTGTTGAGCCGCACAGTGCTCCGGGGGGAGCCCTCGGCCTTTGCCCTGGAGCTGCCCCCTTACCGGATGCCCCAGGTGGGAAGCGTATTGCTGCGGTCATTGCTGGACCGGACGGTATTCGTCCTGGGTCGGGCTCTGGCGGTGGCCTGCCCCACAGGGATGCTTCTTTGGTGTCTGGCCAACTGTTCCGTTGGTGGCGGGAACCTGCTGCAATGGCTGTCGGCGGCTCTGAACCCTCTGGGCCACGCCCTGGGGCTTGATGGGGTGCTGCTGCTTTCCTTTCTCCTGGGCTTCCCCGCCAACGAGATCGTGCTGCCCATTGCCCTGATGACCTATCAGGCCCAAGGGGCCCTGACCCCTCTGGATCTGGGCTCCCTCTTGCCCATTCTCCTCTCCCAGGGCTGGACTGCCCGGCGGGCGGTGTGTATGCTGCTGTTCACCCTGTTCCACTGGCCCTGCTCCACCACCCTGCTGACGGTCCGCAAGGAAACCGGCAGCCCCCTGTGGACCACCCTGGCCTTCCTGGTCCCCACAGCGGTCGGTGCGGCGCTGTGCTGGGTGGTGCATTTGTTATAGATCGTCCACGCCGGACCATGCAGATGAAGCAGCAGCAACCTTGCCGATAAAATCACAAAGTGATCGCCCCCGGCTTGCAGTGCGCAAAACCGGGGGCGATCCTTTATTGGACTTCCTGCATTTCCTTGGCCTGGGCGGCCTTGGCATTGACCTCTTCCGGGTCCTGGTAGGTTTCTACCGCCTGTTTCAGAGCCCGGCGGCAGACTTCGTCGTCGTTGGTTTCCAGGGCCTCCGAGAGGATGGCCAGCTTCCGGGCGATGGCCTCCGGAGGCAGGGGCTTGTCCCGTTCCACGAAAATCTGGTCGTTTTCCGTTTTATCCAGCTCCTCGGATTTGACCAGCAGCTCCTCGTACAGCTTTTCTCCGGGGCGCAGGCCGGTTTCAACGATGTCGATGTCCTTATAGGGCTCGAAGCCGCTGAGGCGGATCATGTTTTCCGCCAGTTCCAGAATGTGGACGGGCTTGCCCATGTCCAGTACATAGAGCTCTCCGTTGCCCGCAAAGGCCCCGGAGGTCAGCACCAGCTGGGCCGCCTCAGGGATGGTCATGAAGTAGCGGATGATCCGCTTGTCTGTCAGTGTCACCGGGCCGCCGTACTGGATCTGCCGCTTGAACAGTGGGATCACGCTGCCGTTGCTGCCTAATACGTTTCCAAACCGGGTGGCGGAGCAGCGCATATTGCCCCGGTGGCCCAGAACCTCCAGTTCGCACATCCGCTTGGTGGCCCCCATGACGTTGGTGGGGTTCACAGCCTTATCGGTGGAGACCATGATGAACTTGCCGCAGCCGTGGGTCTCTGCCGCCTCCAGCAGGTTCCGGGTGCCGAAGACGTTGTTTTTGATGGCCTCGCAGCAGTTGGTCTCCATCAGGGGGACGTGCTTGTGGGCGGCGGCGTGGATCACCAGGTCCGGCCGGTGGCGCCCAAAGATCCGGTCCAGCTCTCCCCGGTCGGTAATGGTGGCGATCTCCACCTTCAGGTCCAGCTCCGGGTGCTTGATGTGAAGCTCCTGCTGCACATCGTAGGCGTTGTTTTCGTACACGTCCAGAATTACCAGTCGCTTGGGGCCGATTTTGGCGATCTGGCGGCTGAGCTCTCCGCCGATGGAGCCGCCGCCGCCGGAGATCAATACGGTCTTCCCCCGGTAATAGGCCTTGGTCTCCTCCGTGAGGATCTCCGTGGCCTGGCGGAACAGCAGCTCCTCCGGGTTAAAGTCCCGCAAGCTCCGCTTGCCGCCCACGGCCTGGGTGGTGGGGAAGTCATAGGTTTTCAGCTTGCAGCCGGTTTTCTGGTACCGGGTATACAGTTCCTTTTTCCGCTCCGCCGTGGCGCCGGGGATGGCGAAGACCACCTCCTGGATGTGGTAATCCCGGAAGACCCGGTCGTCGGCCTCCTGGGCGGAGAACACCGGCACGCCGTTGATGGAGCGGCCGATCTTGTTCCGGTCGATGTCCACGAAAAACCGGGCGGTATAGGCCGCCTGGGGATTGCTGGCCAGGTCCGTCGCCAAGCCCGCTCCCACCCGGCCCGCGCCGATGATGGCAATGTTGATGCGCCGATCCAGCTGGGCTTTGTCCAGAGGCTCCACCCGGATGCCGGTGAGCTTCTGGGTCACCAGCCGCAAGGCGTCTGCCACCTTAGAGCCCCGGCTGTTGGCGTCGTAGAGGTATTGGTAGATCTGCCGCATGAGAATGTCTCCCAGCAGGTTCAGGGAGAACAGGGTCACCGCCCGGAGGAATTCCACGTCCCGCAGAGGCAGAAGCCGCTGGAGCACAAAGTAGACCCCACCGGCCAGAACATCCCAGCAAATGAGATTGACGTAGAGGTTGCTGCCGCCGTAGCGCCAGACGTTGTTATAGGAGTTCCCCAGGGCCCGGGCCATGAGCATGCAGGCCGCCGCCAGCAAAAAATGCAGCAGGGCCTCCACCTTGGTGATGGGGTAGTAGCTGCTGGGATAAAAGAACAGCAGCAGCACCGAAACCAGGGCCAGCATCACCAGGTCATAGCCCATGAGCATCAGTGCATGGGTGCCTACGGGCACCCCCGTATTCCGTTTCTTCATATGGTCCTCTCTTGTCTTGTGGGTTTACAGGCCCAGCAATATCCGCAGGTAGGGGGTAAGGCTGCTCTTTACCGCGGTGACGAGGCCAAAATGCTTTTTGAGATAATAAAACCAGGGGCCCACCGGGTCGCCCTTGACCTGCTCCTTTTTCCGGAGCCGCTCTTTCCGTGGAAGAGTTCTGTCATGCCAGGTGCCCGTGGGGGGATTGTCGGCGCACAGGCCTACGTATTCTTCCGACACATAGAGCTTTCCACCGGCCCGGCCCAGGGCGAAGCCGTAGTCAAAGTCCCCCAGGGAGTGGTGATAATGGGGGTCCATGCCTCCGGTCTTCCGGAAGAGGGCGTAGGGGATCAGGACGCAGTTGGCGTTCATGGTGTCGGCGGGAGTGGTTTCTCCCGGCATCTGGAAGCGGTAGTGGATGCCTTTTTCATAGACGATGCCGCTGTAGCTGAGTTTCCCATCCGGGTCCCGGGTGGCCCCTATAATGACTGCGTCCCCCCTTTTTTGGCTCTGGACCGCCATGGACTGGATGCACCCCGGGAAAAAGGCCACATCGTCATTCATCATCAGCAAATAGTCATATTGGGTGTCGCTTTTTAAAAGAGCCTCCATGCCGAGACCCATGCCCCGGGAGTAAAAGAGGCTTCCGTCGCCATGAAGCACCCGAATGTCCGCCCCAAAGTCCCCGGTTTCCAGCATTTGGCCGGTGCCGTCGGTGCTGCCGTCGTCCACCACCAGGAAGGAAAACCGGATGTCAGGGTTTCCCGACACCAGGGTCTTGATGGCCTGACAGGTCTTTTCTTTTCGGTTAAAGCAGGTAAACAATGCCAAAACAGTCGTCATACGGGTCCTTCTTTCTTTACAGGCCAAACATGGCCCGGGTGTCCTCCTCTACGGATTCCCGGGGGAAGGCGTAGGGGCCCTGATCGAAGCGCCGGTTCAGGGGCCGGCCCGCCACGGCAAAGGCCATGCGGTAGCCGGCGTAGGCCGTCAGCTTCCGGACGGTATCGTTGTACTGGCCGTGGGAATAGGCAAAAAGGTCGCAGGGCTTTCCCACCAGGCGTTCCAGAATTTCCTTGCTTTTAAAAATCTCCTCCGCCTGGTCCTCCGGGCCGCATTCCGTTAAGATGCGGTGCCGGGAGCCGTGGACGCCGACGGTCACCAGGGGGTCCGCCGCCAGCTCCTGAAGCTGCTGCCGGGTGAGATACCCGGGCGTTCCCACCATATGGCTCAGCACAAACACCGTAAAGGGGATGCTGCGCTGCTTCAAAATGGGGTAGGCCAGGGTGTAGGTGTCCTCCAGGCCGTCGTCAAAGGTGATGGCCGAAAGCCTCCCGTAGCTTTTGTCCAGGGCCACCTGCTCCAGAGTGGCATAGGGGCCGTGGCTGTCCAAAAATTTTTCAAAGGCGGCGGTGTCCAGCTTGCAGCAGCTCCGCTCCACCGCCGGGTGCAATGTCACATGGTGGAACATATAAATATCGCTGCAAGGGGGAATGTGCCACAGAATGTTCAGCAGGCCCTTGATCCTGGCTTTCAGTTTGGGGTTCATGGCGTCCTCCCTTACATGCTGCCCTCGTGCTTTAATACCACCAGCACGGTCTTGACCAATATCTTGAGATCCAGCCCCAGGGACCACTGGTCGATGTACTGGGTGTCCAGCCGGACGATCTCTTCAAAATCCGTAATGTTGCTTCTGCCGGAAACCTGCCACATGCCGGTAATGCCCGGGCGCATGGCCATTCTGGCCCGGTGGTGGTCTTCATAGATGGCCCACTCGTCCTTCGTAGGAGGCCGGGTGCCCACCAGGCTCATATCGCCCTTCAGAACGTTCAAGAACTGGGGAAATTCATCCAGGCTGGTTTTGCGGATCAACTCCCCGATGCCGGTTTTCTTGGTGCCGTCGGGCAGAACCTTGTTGCCGATGATCCGGGGGTCCCAGTCCAGTTTAAACATATAGCCGCCGGAAACCCGGTTTTCCTTCATATACTGCTGCTTGATGGCATCGGCGTTGGTGACCATGCTGCGGAACTTGTACATTTTAAAAATCTTGCCATTGCGGCCGATGCGCTCCTGGGTGTAGAAAATGGGGCCGGGAGAGGAAATATAAATGGCCGGACCGATGAAGAGGGTCAGCACCGCCGTAATGACGCAGCCCACCAGGCCGCCCAAAATGTCCGTCACCCGCTTGATGGCGGCGGCGCCGAAGCCAATGCGGTTGCGGAAGGAGGTCAGCACGTCATAGCCCCCCAGCTCTTCCACGGTCTTGTTGCCGCCGAAGAGGTTTCGCAGATAGTCCAGGTTCAGGTGTACCGTAATGCCCATGGAAGACACGGCCTTGGCAAGGTCTAAAACCTGTTCCTCCGGAGGCAGCAAAATCAGCACCTCGTCCACCCAGTTTTTCCGGATCCAGCTGTCGGCATCATCGTAGGCGGTTACCACAGAAAGGTCCGTATCGGCCTGGGTTCCGTCGGTGAGGATCACGCCTGCCAGCCGGTAGGTGCTGTACTGGCCCTGCCGCACCCGCTTTTCCAGCTCCGGCAGGTCCTTCTTTGCCGCCACCACCAGCAGGGATGTGCCGTTTTTGGGGACGATGTGTTTTACATAATACCACTTGTACAGGCACCGGGTCACAAAGCTTACCACAAAGTAAATGGAGCAGGAGTACAGGAAATTCTTCCGGGAGTAAAACCCGCCCATTTTCACCACGAAGAACAGCAGGGCCTCCACGGCGAAGACCACGGCGGTGTTTTTGATGCTCTCGCAGAACTCCGCGAAAAGTCCCCGCTTCTGCACCCCGTCCATGGTGCTGCTCAGCACGATGACCACAAAGTCCAGTAGCGGCATGCCGAAGAGCAGCAGCAGATACTCCGGGCTGCCGGTGAGCTTAAAGTCCGTAGGGATATAGACATAATAGGCCGCAATGAGGGACAGGAACATAGAGGCCATATCCAAGAGGATAAAGTCCCAATATTTGGTCCAGGGCAGTCCAGACTTCTGATACATAGCTTCTCCTTCCATATCGCAAAAATGCGCAAAAACCCATAATTTTGCTCATTATACCAAATACCGGAAAAGAAAGCAAGAGAGCCGCCGGGATTTTACCGCCGCCGGGCAAAAAGCCGCATATTTTCCGGCAAGAAGGCCATACTGAAAGGGAAAAGGCGGTGCTTGGATGGAAGAATTTGTGTTCAGAACCAAGATCGCGGCAGGGCCCGGGGCCGTTGCCGCCCTGAAAAGCTTAAGGGCCCATCGGCTTTTTCTGGTGACGGAAGCCCCCTTTTCAGAAAACGGCAGGGCCCAAAAAGTCATTGAAGCGGCGGGCAGCCGGGAGGCGGAGATTTATGATGCCGTCACCCCGGAGCCCACCGTAACGCTGGCGGCGGAGGTCACGGCCCGATGCGCCGCCTTCGGCCCGGACCTGCTGGTAGCCCTGGGAAGCGCCGGCGCTATCGACTGCGCCAAGGCCGCACTGTACTTTGGAGGCCTGGACATTCCCTTTGTCACCATTTCCGGAACCTTTGGCTCCGGCACCCAGGTCACGGATCTCCTGGAGCTGACCCACGAGCACCACAGCTATACCCTGGAAAGCCCCCGGCTCCAACCGACTCTCACCGTTCTGGAAGAGGATTTTCTGGAGGAGCCCTCCCCGGCCCTGGCGGGGGAAGCGGGTTTTATGCTGCTGGCCCACGCCCTGGAGAGCTACACCGCCCGGAACGCCGGGACTCTTCCTTCCATTTTCGCCCGGGAGGCCTTCCGGACGGCCTACGCCTGTCTCCCCGCCGCCTTTGCCGGGGACGCTTCCGTGGGGCCCCGGCTTCTGATGGCATCCACCCTGGCGGGCATGGCCTACGGTTCCACCGGTCTGGGGCTGTGCCATGCCCTGTCCAAGGCGCTGGGGGCCCGGTTCTCCCTGTCCCAGGGGCGGCTCAGCGCCGTTTTGCTTCCGGCGGTCATCGGCAGCAACGGCCAGGCCGCCGGAAGCCGGTATGCCCGGCTGGCCCGATTCGGCGGCCTGGGGGGCAGCACCGACACATTGGCCCTGGGGAATCTGAAAAAAGGGCTTGTACGGCTGCGCCGGGATCTGGGGCTGCCCCAAACCCTTTCCCAGGCGGGCATCTCCCCGGGGTCTTTGTGGTCCCAGACCGGGGAGATCGTGGCAGCGGTCCTAAAAGACCCCTGCTGCAGAACGAACCCTCTGGAAGTGGAGGATTTTCAGATCCGCAGAATCTTAGAGGAGGTGGCCAGGCCGGGGTAGTGCGTGTTGACCGTTATTTTTGAAGGAACATTTGGAGGGAAGCTATGAAAATCGGAAAAGTAGTCACGGCTCTTAAGGTTTCCAAACGGGCCCCCTGCCTGGGGGACCGGCCCCTGCTTCTGGTGCGTACCCCCACGGAGGAGCTGGTGGCGGCGGACCTGGTGGGGGCGGCCCCGGGAGAGGCGGTGCTGCTCCTGACCGGACCAGCCGCCGCGGAACTTGCCATGGATGCCCCGGCAGATGCCGCGGCGGTGGCGGTAATGGACGGAAATCAATTTGATTTCCCTTGACAAAAGGGTGCTTTTGTGCATATAATAAGTGGTCAAACCGGCAATGAAGAGAAGAGTACGCCCGGATACCGGTCAGAGAGCCCCAGTTGGTGGGAAGGGGTGCGGATGGAAAGGCGGAACATGGTCTCGGAGCCGTTGGGTCGATAGGTAGGCCCTTCCGGGTGCGCCCGTTACCGCGCCAATGAGGCAGAGCATCTGCAAATCAAGGTGGTACCGCGTCAATTTTTGTCGCCCTTGGGTTTTCCTGAGGGCGGCTTTCTATATTTTAAGAGGAGGAAACAACTATGTGCGAACAATGCAAAGAAAAATTCTACATTACGACCCCCATTTATTATCCCTCTGCCAAGCTGCACATTGGCCACACCTATTGCACCGTGGCCACCGATGCCATGGCCCGCTACAAGCGGCTGAAGGGCTGCGACGTCATGTTCCTGACAGGCACCGATGAGCATGGCCAGAAAATCGAGGACAAGGCCAAAGAGGCCGGTGTCACCCCCCAGCAGTTTGTGGACGAGATCGTGGAGGGCCCCGGCGGCGTGCTGGATCTGTGGAAGCTGATGAACATCTCCTATGACCGGTTCATCCGCACCACCGACGACTACCACGTGGCCTCCATCCAGAAGATTTTCAAGAAGATGCACGACAATGGTGACATCTATAAAGGAACCTACAAGGGCAAATACTGCAAGCCCTGCGAAAGCTTCTGGACCGAAAGCCAGCTGGTAGACGGCAAGTGCCCCGACTGTGGCCGGGAGGTACAGGATGCAGAGGAGGAAGCCTATTTCTTCCGGCTCTCCAAGTATGCCGACCGGGTGCGGGATCTGCTTGAAAACACGGATTTCCTGGAGCCCCGGAGCCGGGTCAACGAAATGGTCAACAACTTCATCAAGCCTGGCCTGGAAGACCTGTGCGTTTCCCGGACCAGCTTCACCTGGGGCGTGCCTGTGGACTTCGACCCGGGCCACGTGGTCTATGTGTGGATCGATGCCCTCTTTAACTACATGACCGCCCTGGGCTTTGAAAATGACCGGTATCACGATTTGGAAAAGTACTGGCCTGCTGACGTCCACTTTGTAGGCAAAGAGATCGTCCGGTTCCACTCCATCATCTGGCCCGCCATGCTCATGAGCCTGGATCTGCCCCTGCCCAAGAAGGTCTTCGGCCACGGCTGGCTGCTGCTGGACGGCGGCAAGATGAGCAAGTCCAAGGGCAACGTGGTAGACCCCTACGTGCTGGCCCAACGCTTCGGCGTGGATGCCCTGCGGTTCTTCCTGCTGCGGACCTTCCCCTTCGGCTCCGACGGCAACTTCTCCAATGAGGCCCTGATTTCCACCATCAATGTGGATTTGGCCAACGATCTGGGCAATCTGGTGAGCCGCACCGTGGCCATGGCCCAGAAGTACTTTGGAGAGCACCTGCCCGCCCAGCAGACCGAGGATGCGGAAAAAGATGCGGAACTGCTGGCCATGGTCTCTGCCCTCCGGGATCGTTATGAGGAGCAGATGGAAAAGTACGCCTTCCAGAATGCCCTGAGTGAAGTCTTTAAGGTCATTTCCCGGGCCAACAAATACATTGACGAAAACGCCCCCTGGGTGCTGGCCAAGGATGAGGCCCAGAAGCCCCGGCTGGCAAGAGTGCTGTATAACCTGCTGGAGACGGTACGGATTTGTGCTGGCCTGCTCCAGCCCTTCATGCCCGATACCGCCGCGGAGATCGCCAAGCGGCTGGGCGGCGCCACTTTGAGCTGGGAAACCCTGAATGTCTTCGGCACCCTGGGCCGGGAAGCCGCCACTCTGGCGGGCCCCGCCCTGTTCCCCCGGATCGACATGGAAAAGGAGCTGGCGGCCCTGGAAGAGCTGAACAAGCCCGCCGTGCCCCCCATGGAGATCGAGCCCTATACCCAGGAGAACGTGGACTTTGACACCTTCTGCAAGAACGAGCTCCGGGCCGTGAAGGTCAAGGCCTGCCAGAACGTGAAGAAGAGCGACAAGCTCCTGCAATTCACCCTGGACGACGGCACCGGCACGGACCGCCAGATCCTCTCCGGCATTGCCAAGTTCTACAAGCCCGAGGAGCTGGTGGGCAAGACCCTGGTGGCCATTACCAACCTGCCCCCCCGGAAGATGATGGGCCGGGAGTCCGCCGGGATGCTGCTCAGCGCCGTCCACAAGGAAAACGGTGAAGAGAAGCTGAACCTGGTGATGCTCTCCGATGCCATCCCCGCCGGCGCAAAGCTGTGCTGATATAACATGACAAAGCCCCTGGGAAGCGGCCAGAACGGTCACTTCCCAGGGGCTGTTTTTATTAGTCAGCTGCGGGAGGATACTCGGTGCACAGCAGCCGGTAGGGGGCTTCGTCCTCCTCTACCGCCGGGAAGCGGCCCATGGGGGGATTGAAGCGGTTGTCCTTGGCATCGTCATTGCACTGGCTTACTTCCCCCAGCAGCACATTGCCGGTGCCGGGCTCCACCTCAAAATCGTGGTAGAGCCGCTGCTGGATGAAAATGCTCTCCCCGGGGGTCAGCCGGATCTGTGTCCCGGCGGGGACGGTGTAGGTCCTGCCGTCGGTATGGACCGTCACGTCGCTTTCGTAGTCAATGGACTCGTCCTCATGGGAGTTGTACACCCGGATCAGCACGTTTCCGCCGCCCCGGTTGATGATGTCCTCGGTCTTGTACCAGTGGAAATGATTGGGGGAATACTGTCCTTCCTTCAGATACAGCAGCTTTTCGGCGTAGACCTTGGGGTATTTTTCCCGCAGGGTCTGGCTGCCGTTGCGGATGGTGATGAGGGAGAAGCCCATTTTGTCAAAATTCCCCTGGCCGTAATCCGTAATGTCCCAGCCCAGACAACACTCCCGGACCTCGTCATACTCATGGCCCTTGGTCTTCCATTCCTCCGGCGTAAAATTGCAGAACGGCGGCAGATAGCACCGATACTCTCGGCACATCTCCTCCAACTCCCGCAGGGCCTTGTTGATCTCCGAACGCTTCATAAAACCTTCATTCCTTTCAGCCCCATAGGGGCAATGGTCGCTACCCTTACTATAGCATGATTTTCCGGAAACGGAAACGGGGTTTTTCAAAAAACCGGTGCAGTCGGGATGCGGTACAGCGCAAGCCAATGCACAAGCAGCGGGCGCAAAGGTATTGCGCATGCAGGGGCAGCGCTCCGTGCCTGTTGACAAAACCCGGAAACTGGGGTATAGTATAGATACAAAGGGTGCCACCAGCAGGTCGGCTCCCCCAGAGTATGGTTTAAGAAGTAACCGCGTCCGTGGAAAGTCGGCGGTTACTTCTTATTTTTATGATCAAGAATCCCGATAATCAGGGTGATCAAAGCCACGAGGAATGAACAGAACTCAATAAGGTTCGGCCATGTAACCAAGTGTACCACCCCCTCTCTATATGAACGGGGGCAAAATAGAAGTATACCCCCGAATAACATCTGGGGGGACCGCCTGCCGGGGTGCTGGTAGCACCGAAGACAGCGTAACACAATATAGGGCAAAATGCAAGCGGGATACAAGGAATCTCAGGCGTTTCGACATTGAGCCGTACCGGCCAAACGGTATTGCGTTAAAAATACCTGTGTAGCGGCGGCAATCTGCCGCCATATACGTTGTACATTTGAATTTGTAACAACCAACGCAAAAAACGTCTGTCATTCAGGCCTTAGCGTCAGCGAGCGGAAGAATCTTCTCAAGTAGCAACAATAACCTGCGTAAGGGAATGATTGCTGCTTGAGTAGATCCCTCCACTCGTTTCACTCGGTCGGGATGACATGTCGATAGGTGATACCATACACCCGCACAGATTCTATTTGCCACGTTGCTTGGCGATGGCTCATCGCCGCTACATTGGGTGTACCGTGTAGTGCGTAATACCGTTCATCCGCACAGGTTCTATTTGCATCGGTGCCGCCCTGGGCAAAATCACCAATTTTGGGCGTTCAATTCCGTCAATATGTCCGATTGCCTGGGGGCACGAAATATGGTATCATTGTATCATCCCGGTGGAATGGGCACTACTCCACTAAATAGGCTCTATTCCGCTAAAATAAAGGAGGAACCCCCCGTCAGACTCACGGTGCGGCAGTGTGGAGACCTGTCGTAATGCCTCTGCCGTTTTGCTCGGCAGTGTGCGAGAACATACATTGAGGATTCAGTATGTTCGGAGTCAGAAAACTATGGCAAGCTTATCCCTGAAGAACATCAAGAAAGTCTACCCCTTTAACGGCGACGACGCCAAGAAGAACAAGAAGAAAAAGAAGGGCGAGGAACCCGCCAAGAAGACCAACCTGCAGATCACGGATGAGGGCGTTGTTGCTGTTCAGGCCTTCAATCTGGACATCAAGGACAAGGAATTCATCGTTCTGGTCGGTCCTTCCGGCTGCGGTAAGTCCACCACCCTGCGTATGATCGCCGGTCTGGAAGATATTACCGATGGCGAGCTGTACATTGGCGACCGCCTGGTAAACGACGTGGCCCCCAAGGACCGCGACATTGCCATGGTTTTCCAGAACTATGCGCTGTACCCCCACATGACCGTTTATGAAAACATGGCCTTTGCCCTGAAGCTGCGCCATGAGTCCAAGGAAGAAATTGACCGCAAGGTCAAGGAAGCCGCCGAAATTCTGGACATCACCCAGTACCTGGGCCGGAAGCCCAAGGCCATGTCCGGCGGTCAGCGGCAGCGTGTGGCCATCGGCCGCGCCATCGTCCGGAATCCCCAGGTCATGCTGATGGACGAGCCTCTGTCCAACCTGGATGCCAAGCTCCGGAACCAGATGCGTGCCGAGCTCATTAAGCTGCGCCAGCGCATCAACACCACCTTTATTTACGTTACCCACGACCAGACCGAGGCCATGACCCTGGGCGACCGGATCGTCATTATGAAAGACGGCTTCATCCAGCAGATCGGCACTCCTCAGGAAGTGTTCAACCACCCCTACAACCTGTTCGTTGCCGGCTTCATCGGCACTCCTCAGATGAACCTGTTCGATGCCGAGCTGGTGAAGGAAGACGGCAAGTACGCCGTGAAGGTCGGCGGCATCACCGTCACCCTGTCCGAGGAGAAGCAAGCCAACCTCACCAAGAACAACGTGGCTCCTCAGAGCATCGTTCTGGGTGTCCGTCCTGAGCACATCGAGCTGACCAACGACGGCATTGACGCCGTTGTGGACGTATCCGAAATGATGGGTTCCTCCGTCCACCTGCACGTGACCTCCATGGGCCGTGACGTGGTTCTGGTAGTTTCCACCATGAACATGACCGGTGCCGAGGTTGCCGCTCTGACCAGCGGTTCCGCCGTGAAGTACAACTTCGCCGGCCACGTCTGCCACGTCTTCAACAAGGAGACCGGCATCAACCTGGAAGCCTAAACCATTACATAAAGCCCCCGGTTTTAGCGGGGTGTTCGTAAGACAGTTAAATTCAAAAATCTGAAAACCGTTGGTTTTCGAGGGACGGCGTGGCTTCGGTCACGCCGTTTCTTCTTTCAGAAGTTCGTCCAGAGGGATGAATCCAATACCGTCATACTGGATGTGGATGTGCTGGGTGCGCTTGCCGTTGACTTTCACCGGAGCATCCACATAGATTGCCTTCACCAGTTCTCTCAGGGCATAGGGGTCAAGCTCCTCAATGCCCACATAGGGAACATTGGTGGTCAGCGGAACACCCCGTTTGCCCTTCGCTTTGTTGACAGCCCGGATATTCCGGTGTCCGGGCTGTTCGGTCTCGCAGAGCGCACATACGGGGAATACCCGTATAGAAGTGCGCCCTTAGTATCCTAAGGGACTTCAGGTGTCCCGTTCCTCTTGACTGCCGATCTTCTGTGGTGAAGCATGCTTGAAGAACCTGCGCTTCGGTGGTAAAATACTCTCACAAAATTTTTCCAAATCCCATGCAATATCTTTCTCCCTTTTTACGCCTATATAAGTGAAACGAAAAAACACTGGAGGTGATTCCTTGGAGGATCAGGGTATCATTGCCTTGTTCTTCGAGCGGTCTGAACAGGCCATTGAAGAAACAGACAAAAAGTACGGCGGGTACTGCTACAGTATCGCCTACAACATTCTCTCCAACCGGGAGGATTCTGAAGAAAGCGTCAGCGATACATATCTGGCGGCGTGGAATACGATTCCGCCCCGGCGTCCCAACTTTCTGAACGCTTTTCTTGCCAAAATGACCCGGCACATTTCCATTGACCGCTGGCGCAAGCTCAGCGCAAAAAAGCGGGGCGGCGGGGAGATCATTCTCGCACTGGATGAATTGGAAGAATGCGTGGACACCCACAATGTGGAAACCGAACTGGTGAAAAAGGAATTGACACGGGTTCTGAATGCGTTCCTATCTTCCCTGCCGGAGACAGAACGGAATGTGTTTCTGTGCCGGTACTGGTATCTGGATTCCATCCAGACCATTTCTGAGGTTTCCGGTTTCAGCCAGAGCAAGGTGACTTCCATGCTCCATCGGCTGCGTGGGAAACTGCGGAAAAAGCTCAGTGAGGAGGGATATTTATGAAAGCAATGGATTTGCTGGTTGGCTTTGGAAGCGTAAACGATTCGTATGTAATCAGTGCGGAGGAATTCCGTCAGGGTAAGCAGAAAGCACAGATCAAGCGTCTGTCCACACGGAAGATATGGTTGATTGCCGCTGTGATTGCGCTGACGCTACTTTTGGCGGGCTGTGCTGTCGTTTATGTGTTGAGCTTGCATGATATGAAGATCGGTGAGTACTCTGTAACAAAGCCAGAACACTATGGTCCCAACTGGGAAGTTATTGAGGCAAAAGAGAAAACGATTGAAGTTCTATCTGTACAAGGTTATTCCGACAGTCCAAATCAACAAGCGGTGAAGGAATTCAGGGACTATATCGACTCCACGAGTGGAGATAATATAACCAATACAGAAAAAATGCAGGAGATTGCACAAAAATACGGCTTGAAAATGCTAAGCGATGGTATTGATGTAAGCTATAATCAAGGATATGTTCTGCTGGAATCCTTGCATCTTCCCGGTGTTTGTAAGTCCCAACCTTATGCTGGAATAAAGTATCAAGGTGGTACTTTCCATCCGGAGGGAACCTTTGATATCAGCGTAGATATTGAACCAGACAACGAACTGTTGAAGTGGCCTTACACCATCCACGCTGACTTCCAGTATTACCAAAAAGGATATTTCAAATATCATTATATTTGCGTTGAAAATCTAGATAGCTTCCAAGAGTGGATATATACAATGCCCGATGGAGAAACCGCACTTTTGGCGTTGGGTGAAGATGATGCATTGATCATAGCAGAGCGCAAAAACGGCACATTCTGCGTACATTTTGATCCCCATGTGGGTATCTTTACTATGACACAAGAAACCATAGAAATGGTTGCAGACCTATTTGATTTCTCCATTGTTCCTCATACACTTTCGCCAGACGAGTGGCAATCTGCGAAAAATGAAATTCAGAGATTAGATGCGTTAGAACATCAGGAATGGCTCAAAATGGAAGCCCAGTGGAAAGATTCCTTGAAGAAAGGAGATTTCTCTGCATGGGTTCGGCAAGCCATCGAAGGTAGAACCTACGAAGAAGTAAATGATTTAGGGTATGCTTTTTATGACATTGATGGCAATGGTGTAGACGATCTGCTGATTGGTCGTGATGGCTACTGCTTATCAATTTACTGGGAAGTAGATGGAGAAACAGAACAGTTTGTCAATGCGGCTGCGATTCTATTCCCTTGCGAGAATCAGACAGTCGGTTATGTTCTGGTACCCTGGGGCACCAATTATTTCTTTACCCATGCCGATAACGGGACTACGAATGGTGTTGCACACTTGAAATATGTTCCTGGTCATCCAGAGGGAGAATACCAAAAGGGTGATATGGAGTCTTGGAACAAGTACGAGGTTATCACGAAGGAAGAATTTGAAAGCATTATGAACTCCTTCGTACGAATACCGATCACCTTCCTGCCTCTGACAGAATATCCCCTGAATGAGAAAGTACAGTTCTCTGAAGGAAATGGAAACTATGTTGAGGAATTCAACAATTACGAAGAGAAAATCCTATTGCGCTTAACTTCTCCAGAAGAACAGTGGCCCCGTTGGAAATATAATATTCAGGATTTGAATGATGATGGCATAGATGAACTGATTTGGAGCGAAGACGGACGCGTTACAATCTATACCATGGTTGATGGTGGGGTTCGTCCTTACAGAATGGTGAGTGATGGCAGTATCGCCCCGTGCCAGAATGGTATTATTGAAGCAGTCCAGCACTATGGTCCGGTTAATAAAACATATCGCTATTATCAGTTGAAAGGCGATCAGGCTGAGTTAATCGAGTATTTGCGCTACGATGTGGATAAAAGTCCTGATAATCCGTGGTTTCGCAGCCCGGATTTGACTGGACAGGATATTACATTGGAGCCTATCTCAGAAAAAGAAGCAATATCCATTATCGCTTCCTATGAACACCTTGAGATCACCATGAAG